>JALHJL010000006.1 GCA_022839625.1 Phycisphaerales bacterium | reverse complement strand
ATGCTCATCTCTGCTTGGTGCTGCGGGAGTGATCCGGCTGCCAAACCGGCCCGACGCGTTTTCCCCGGCCCCGTGCGGGCTGTGGGGGTAGGGGGCGGTTTTGGCCGATCCGCCCCCCAACCGTCCTCCGCCGGCCTCCCGACGCCTGTCTTGTCCTGGAAGCCTCCCGTACCGCTGTGTTACCCTACGCGGAGTAGGTTGGTGAATAATCCCGGGTAACAGTTCAAAGAAGGGTACAGGCACCGCGAGAGCACCACGCTGCGCTGCCGCGAAGGCCCGCTGGCGCGGAGCCAGTCCCCTTTCTCAACAGACACTTAACCGGCAAGGTATGCGTACAGCCGGGCGACCGCCTCGGCCCCGCGGTCGAGGTCGTCCAGGCGAATGTTCTCGTTGGGGCCGTGGGCGTTGCAACTCGGGCCGGCGAACCCGATGAGCAGGCTGTCGGCTTCCAACACCTTCCGGAACATCGGCAGGATCGGCAGCGAGCCGCCTTCGCGCACCAACACCGGCTCGCGCCCAAATGCCTCCTGCAGTGCCCACCAGGCCGACCGCACGGGCCGGCTGTCCACCGGGACCACATAGGCATCCGCCCACCCGTGGGTCAGAATCTCCAGGCGCACGGTCTGCGGACAGCGGGCGCGGATGGTCTCGTCGAACACGCGGCTGAGCCACTCGCTGCTCTGGTTCGGCACGAGCCGCATGCTGACCTTGGCCCTGGCCCACGCCGGGATGATCGTGCTTGCCCCCTCGCCCGTGAACCCGCCGCAGATACCGTTCACGTCCAGCGTCGGCCGGATCCAACGCCGCTCGTTGGTCGTGAAGCCCCGTTCGCCGCAGACCTGCAGACTGCCCGTCTCGACCAAGTACTTCTGCTTGTCGAGCGGCAGCCGGGAGAGTTGCTGGCGCTCGGCGGGGCTCGGGAGGACTACGTCATCATAGAAGCCCGGGATGCTCACCCGCCCGTCGGCGTAGTGCAGGGTCGCCAGGATCCGGGCCAGCACGGTCGCGGGGTTCGCGACGGTCCCGCCGAACGCGCCGCTGTGCAAGTCCTGTTTCGGCCCGCTGATCCGGATTTCCTTGTAGAGCAGGCCGCGGGTGCCGTAGGTGATCGTCGGCCAGCCCTCGATATACATGCCCGTGTCCGAGATGAGGATATGGTCGCAGCGCAGCAGGTCCCGGTTCTGCTCGAGGAACGGTCCGAGGTGCGGCGAGCCGATCTCCTCCTCGCCCTCCAAAAGGAATTTGAGGTTGACCGGCAGGCGGCTCTCGCAGGCCAACCACGCGGCCGCGGCGCGCAGGTGAACGAGCACCTGGCCCTTGTTGTCCGCGGCACCGCGACCGATGAGCCGGCCCTCCTTCACAAGCGGCTCGAACGGGCCGCTGTCCCACAACGCCGGATCGCCCCCGGGTTGCACGTCCAGGTGCCCATAGACGAGGTAGGTCGGCGCCCCGGCGGCCTGGCACCACTCGGCGTAGACGAGCGGATGGCTGCCGGTCTCATGCACGGTTGCGTTCAGACCGATGCGCTCGCACAGGTCCCGCGTCCACCGGGCCGCGGCGGCGCAGTCCTCCTTGTGCTCCGGCTTGGTGCTGACGCTCGGAATGCGGCAGAGGTCGATGGCCCAGTCGAGGTGCTCCCGGCGATGGTCGCGAAGGTAGGCAAGGACGTTATCCATGGCGCACTCCGGTCGAATTGCGAATTATGAATCAAGAACCGAGAAACGCCAACGCCGCCTATCGACGACTGTCGGGGGCGCGCGGCCCCGCTGATTCTCAATTCGGCGTTTTCGATTCGTGCTATACTCCGGTCGATGGGTCAGATTCGCGTTCTGCCGCCGGGCCTGATCAGCCGCATCGCCGCCGGCGAGTGCATCGAGCGGCCCGCCAGCGTCGTGAAGGAGCTGGTCGAGAACGCCCTCGACGCGGGCAGCGGGCGGATCGATATCCGCGTGGTGGACGGGGGTCGCGGTCTGATCCAGGTCGCGGACGATGGCCGCGGCATGGATGCCGACGACCTGGCGCTGAGCGTTACGCAACACGCCACGAGCAAGATTCACGACGACGAGGACTTGTTCAGCATCCACACGCTCGGGTTTCGGGGTGAAGCCCTGGCGAGCATCGCCGCGGTAGCCCGCGTGCGCATCGTCTCCCGCAACCGCGACAGCGAGATCGGCCACGAGATTCAGGTCGACGGAGGCGAGGTGCGCGGGCCGCGGCCGTGCGCGGCCCCGCCCGGGACGACGGTCGAGGTGCGTGACTTGTTCTACCCCGTGCCGGCCCGGCGCAAGTTTCTGCGCACCAACCAGACGGAGATGGGGCATATCACCGAGCAGCTTGCCCGCGTCGCCCTGGCCCAGCCCGCCGTCGCGTTCACGCTTCAGCACGGCGACCGTGTGACGCAGCGCCTCGAACCGACCGCCGATCGTCGCCAGCGAATCGCCGACTTCTACGGACCGGAGCTGGCCGCGGTCCTGTTGCCGATCCACCGGGCGGGCGGAGGCGTGCGGATCGAAGGGCTCGTGGCCCCGCCGGCCGAGAGCCGCAGCTCCAGCAAGTGGGAGTACGTGTTTGTCAACGGGCGGTACGTGCGCGACCGTTTCGTCTCGCACGCGATCAAGGAGGCCTATCGCAGCCTGATCGATCCGTCGCGCTCGCCGGTTGCGTTCGTGTTCATCACGGTCGAGCCGACCCAGGTGGATGTCAACGTGCACCCGACGAAGATCGAGGTCCGCTGGCAGGACTCCAACTACATCCACGGCCAGGTCCTCGCCGCGCTGCGCGAGAAGTTCCTCACGAGCGACCTGGATCACCCGTTACGCACACCGAGAGAGGACGAGGAATACCGCGAGCGCGTCCGCCGGGCGATGGTGGATTTCTTCACGCGGGGGCCGGGAGTAAGCCACGAAGAGGCTGTGAGCCACGAAGCCATCCCGGCGCGCCGGGACCAGCGAAGCCACGAAGGGGACGTGGCAGCCGGCCTCAGTACCGGCCGATCCGAGCCCCGAGCGCAAGCGACGGGCCCCGCCGAACCCGATTTGGCCGTGATGCACGCGCACGGTCCTCAACCGCCAGAGCGGGACGGCGCGGCGGACGGCTCGCCGGCCGTGGAGGCCGGCCGAACCGCCCTCGCTTCGGCCATCGCCTCCACCCCGCGCGCCATCCAAATCCACAACAGCTACCTGGTCGTCCAGACCGACGAGGGTCTGATGGTCATTGACCAGCACGCACTGCACGAGCGCATCCTGTACGAGGAGCTGCGCCGCCGAATCACCGACCGGCACCTGGAGTCGCAGCGTCTGTTACTGCCGCTGGTCGTGCGGATCCCCGCCAGCCGCCTGGAAGCGCTCGAGACGCACGGCGACACGCTCGCGCGGCTCGGGATCGAGCTGACTGCGGTCGGTCCGCAGAGCGTCGCCTTGCACGCGTTTCCGACGTTGCTTCTGGACCGCGTGGACCACGAGGCGTTCGTCCGCGACCTGCTCGACCTGCTCGCGGAGCACGGCGCGCGACCCAGCGCCGACACCCTCGTGCACGACGTGCTGGACATGATGGCGTGCAAGGCCGCGGTGAAAGCCGGCGACCCGCTTACGGCCGAGGAAGTCGAGGCGCTGCTGGCCCGGCGTGAGCTGGCGGAGCGGAGCAGTCACTGTCCGCACGGCCGACCGACCACCCTCCAGCTTTCCCTGCGCGACCTGGAGCGGCAGTTCCACCGGCGGTGACCGCTCACGGGCGGCTACGCCGATCGCTCGCGGTGCCAGCGGGCGATGATGTCGGCGATCCGACTGCCGGCGTGACCGTCCCACAACTCCGGGACGCGACGCGGCACCTGTCCGCTGCGGGCCCGCTGGAACCCGGCCAGAATCCGGGCCGGGTCCAGCCCGACCAGTTGGTTCGTTCCCTGTTCGATGGTGATCGGCCGCTCGGTGTTTTCCCGCAGGGTCAGGCAGGGCACGCCGAGCACCGTGGTCTCTTCCTGGATGCCGCCGGAGTCGGTCAGCACGACGCCGGCCTCGCTCATGAGCTTGAGGAAATCGAGGTAGCCGATGGGCTCGGTCAGGCGCATCCCGCGGAGCTGCTGAAGGCGGGCCAGCCAGCCGGTCCGCTCGAGGTTCCCGCGCGTCCGCGGATGGACGGGGAAGACCACGGGGGTCGTGCGTTGAATCTCCTCCAGCGCCGAGCAGATGCGTCCGAGCGTAGCCGGGTCATCCACGTTGGCCGGGCGATGCAGCGTCAGGACGGCATACTCCCCGCGGGTCAGCTCGAGCCGGCCGACCATGTCCGAACGCGCCGCCAGCTCCCGATGGGCCAGGAGCGTGTCGATCATCACGTTGCCGACCAGGTGCATCTTCTCCGCGGGGATTCCCTCGCGCTGGAGATTGGCGATCCCGGACGGCTCGGTCACGAACAGCAGGTCGCTAATGGCGTCCGTCAGGAGGCGGTTGATCTCCTCCGGCATCGTGCGGTCGAAGCTCCGCAGGCCGGCTTCCACGTGGATCAGGGGCACCTGGAGCTTCACGGCCACGAGTCCGCAGGCGATGGTCGAGTTCACGTCGCCGACCACGAGCACGGCGTCTGGACGCTCCTCCTGCACGACCGGCTCGAAGCGCTGCATGATCAGCGCGGTTTGCACAGCGTGCGACGCGCTGCCGACCTCAAGGTTGATGTCCGGCCGCGGCAAAGCGAGGTCGTCGAAGAACGACTGGCTCATGCTGGCGTCGTAATGCTGGCCGGTGTGCACCAGGCGGGCCTCGAACTCCAGCCGGGCGGCGAACGCCCGCGCCAGCGCCGCGATCTTCATAAAATTCGGCCGTGCTCCGCAGACGCTGACTATCTTCACACTGGCTCCTTGTTGCACACGCCGCCGCTCGGGGGAGTACCCTGTCGCGATTATATCGAGCGGACGGCGGGCGCCGCGGCCGGACCGGGAAGTTATTGGCGGTATCCCTCCGGCGCCTCGCCCGCCGCCGGCGCGGGCCGGCGGGCAGTCACGGATTCCCCAGGGCGACGCCATTTGTTATACTCAAACGTATATGACCGGGGTGATGCAGCTAACGGACGCGGTGGTCCAGGAGGCCGCCGACGGGTCGGAGGTGGCGCGCGACCGCATTCTGGCCGGTTTCCGCCTCCGCGCAAGGCTGATGGTGATTGCGCGCCTCGGCCCGACGCCGTCCCAGTTCCACGTGATCGAAGACCTCACGGAGCAGGCGCTGGCGGGCCTGGCGGCCGGGCTGACACGGCTCGAAGAGCGGACGATCGCCGGGGTAAGGGCTTTCCTGTCGGGCATCGTGGCCCACAAGGTCGCCGACTACGTCCGCACCCACGGCCGTGCGGGGGCAATCCAGCCCGCGGTTTGCTCGCTGGACTCCACGGTCGTGGACTTGTCGCAGGTCGGTCCCCTGTGGGCATTCCTGTCCGCTTCGGGCGTCTCGCCGCTGACCGCTGTCGACCAGGCCGAGCGCATCAACAGGGTGATGGAGGAGTTTCGTCGGCTGGACGAGTCCCACCGCGAGATTCTGACGCTGGCATTCTTCGATCAGTTGTCGGTGGCACAAATCGCCGCCCGCATGGGCTTGTCGCCCGCGGCGGTGTCCAGACTCCTGATCCGCGCGGTGCAGACGCTACGCAGGAACGTCATCGCGTCGAGTGCGTGGAGTTCCACACTTGACCGAGCCGACTGAACAAGGCGTACCGGCCGACCTGGCGGAGCGCGTGGACAGTGCGCTGCAGGCGTTCTGGCGCGGGGATGCGGGGGAGCTTGAGCACCTGGTCGATTCGGGGGAGGTGAAGGGTGCACAGGTGGGCGCGCTTTTCCAGGCGCTGCTTGCCGAGCACGCCGTGCCGATTACCGGCCTGGTCAGTTCCGCCCAGGTCGGAAGCTACCGCATCATTCGCGAGATCGCCCGTGGCGGGATGGGAGTCGTTTACGAAGCCGAGCAGGAGAGACCACGGCGGCGCGTCGCCTTGAAGGTGCTGGCCGGGCCCCAGGCCGACGAGCAGCACCGCCGTCTGTTCCGGCGCGAGATTCAGACGCTCGCCCGCCTGCGGCATGAGGCGATCGCCACGATCTTCGAGGCCGGGCAGACGGGGGACGGCCAGCAGTTCTTCACGATGGAGCTGGTCGACGGAGTGCCGTTGGACAGCTTCGTGCGCAAGCGGGAGCTGCCGCCCCCCGCGCGGCTGGACTTGTTCGCGCGCATCTGCGACGCGGTCGAGTACGCGCATTCGCAGGGCGTGATTCATCGTGACTTGAAGCCCGCCAACATCCTCGTCGATGACGGCGGCCATCCGCGGATTCTGGACTTCGGCCTGGCGCGATTGACCGGCGTTGACGTGACGACCGCGGTGACTCTCGCCGACGTCGGCCGCGTGGTCGGCACGGTCGCCTACATGAGCCCGGAGCAGGCCCGCGGCGATCCGGGCCACGTGGACCGGCGGAGCGATGTCTACGCACTGGGTGTGATTCTCTACGAGTTGCTCACGGACCAGCCCCCGTACGACCTGCACAAGATCCTGCCCCACGAGGCGCTGCGCGTCATCTGCGAGCAGCCGCCGCGCCGCCCGAGCACCCTGCTGCGGACGCTGCGCGGCGACCTCGAAACGATCGTGCTGAAAGCGTTGGAGAAGGAGCCCGGCTGGCGCTATCCCTCGGCGGGTGAGCTGGCCGCGGACGTCCGCCGCTATCTGGCGGGCGAACCGGTCTGCGCGCGGCCGCCGAGTGGTCTCTACGTATTGCGGAAGAAGCTGTTCAAGCACCGGCGCGGGTTAGCGGCGGCGGGCATCGTGGCCGCGATCGGCCTGCTCAGCGCAGGCGGGGCGCTGGGGTGGCGCGCCCACCGGCTGGCGCGCGAGGAGGCCCGTGCCTTGGCGGCCGCCCGGCTCAGTGCTCTGGGCATCCAGGCCGGGCTTGAGCGCGGCAACTACCGGCTCGAGTACGGAACCGCCGAGCAGCTTTTCGAACACTATCCCGACTTGCCTGATGCGCGGCTTGTTATGGCTCAGGCGGAGTTCCGCGAGCCGGGCGGTGTTGCACGCCAGACCGCGATTTTCCGTCTTGTGCAAGGGCTTCGCCGCGAGCCGGAGCGTTGGGAATTCGCCTCGCTGCTGGCCGATTACTACCGCATTGGCGGTCGCCCGGACCTCGCGGAACCGCTGGAGGCGATGGCTGAGCGTTCCAGGCCGGACACTGCGGATGCATGGTACTTGGCGTCCCTCGCGACGTTGGACGTTGATCGGGCGTTCGATTTCGCACGGTGCGCCGTGGGCTGCGCCGATGCGGGGCCCCTCGCGTGGGAGCGCTACACGCGTCTCTGTGAACTGAAAGAGGATTGGGACGAAGTCTTGCGCGGGGCGACGCGTTTGATTGCGTTCGGCCAGCGCGCTGCCGAGTGGCGCAGGACGCGCGGCAGTGTCCACTTGCGATGTGGACGTCACGAGCAGGCGATCGCGGAGTTCGAATTCCTGATCCGCAATGGGGATTGGGCCCAGAGTCCCCATGTGCTGCTCGGGCATGCTCGCCGTCGCATGGGGGACTACGCTGCGGCGGTCGCGGACTACACGACCGCGATTGATTTGAAGACGCCAGCCGCAGCGGACCGCTCGCAGGCGGTAGCCGGGAAGCCGGGGCGAATGGCGCCGCCGTTGCACGGCACCGAGTCGTTCACGATCTGGAGCCGTTACCACCGCGCCGTCGTGCGGTGGATGCTGGGAGAGACGGAGCGTGCCATCGAAGACTGCTACGCCCTTCGTCCCCTGTCGGGGCGGCCGACCTTCGCCGATGCGCGGCTTTACCTGATGCTCCGGCAGCAGGGGCGCGCTGAGGAGGCGGCGGATGTCCTTCGGCGGGCAATCGCCGAGAGTGCCAGCGACGACCTATGGCTGAAGGCGATCTTCCGCTGCCTGGCCGGCGAGCTTACGGCGGACGAGCTGATCGCCGACGCGCTGGAGAAGAAGGAGCGGGCGCGGCTCTGCGAAGCCTACTACTACGCGGGCGAGGTCTTTCGGTTGCGCGGCGTGCCGCACCGGGCGCGCGAGTGCTTTGAGCGCTGCGTCCAGACCGGTGTCGTCTTCGACCCCAATTACCTCAGCGAGCCCATGAGCGAGTACGATCTGGCCCAGTGGCGGCTCGCGCAGTCGCCGCGCGATCACGACCCCCAACAGGGGGATTGACCTCGGCCCCGATGGCGGGGGCCCCCGGAGACGCATTGGGCAGAGCAGTTCGTTGAAACGGGGGACAGGCACCGCCAGAGAACCAGGCAGCGCTACCGCGAAGGCCCGCCGGCGCGGAGCCGGTTTTCTCTTTCGACGGACACCTGGCGCGTGCGCCCCCGGGCCGCCTGGCGGTGCTCGGCCGTAACCACCGAGTGCATCCCGCCGCGCGGGTTCCAGCGGGTTTCGACCTTCATCCAGCGTGGCCGCAGGACGGCGACCAACTCGTCGAGGATGCGGTTGGTGACGGCTTCGTAGAAGATGCCTTCGTCGCGAAACGCTTGCAGATACAGCTTCAGGCTCTTGAGCTCGACGCAGAGGCGGTCGGGCACGTACTCGATCATGACCGAGCCGAAGTCGGGCTGGCCGGTCATGGGGCAGCGGCTGGTGAACTCCGGGGCGACGTGGCGGATGACGTAATCCCGCTGTGGGTTGGGGTTCGGGAACGTCTCCAGACCGTGCGAACCGCGCTTGGCCATAGGCCCCTGATAAGCCCAAATGAACCGGACTGCAAGCGGGCCCGGTTGGCCACGCTGCAAGGGGCCGCCGGGCTGAAATGAAGGAGACGCCGACACGAATTCCATTGGCGAGCACGGGTCGCGGCGGCGATCCGCCAGCATTCGGCGAAAGGCGCGTTTTTCTAATTCCCCTAACCGTTGCATGGATTACACTTACGGATGATGGAAAGCCCCGGCGGCGGAATTCTGGGCCGAGTAGCCGAAAAAGTGCTCAGTCTGATCGGGCTGGCACTCGTCGTGCTCTGCGGCGTCGCACTTTATCGGATGGAGCCGCAGACGCGCCAGGCGATCTGGGAAGGCATCTGGCGGACCGTCGTGTGGGTGGTGATTGCCACGGCGTTGCCGTGGGTGACGCGGTTCTTCGTCAGTCGCATCCTGGAAGTCGGGTCCAACTGGGCCGGCGTGATATTGCTCGCCGCGTTTACGTTGGTGGACCTGCTGGCGGGCCTGATTCTGATGAAGGGCTGGCCCAGCGGCGGCTGGGGCTGGACGGCAGCGCTCACGGCCCTCGCTGTCGCCGGTTTGTATAATTATCTGGTGACGGAGTACCTGGCACAGCAGGCCGGCGGGTAGAGGATGAGCGATAAGGGATAACGGGTAAGGGATGGCCAACCGCTGCCCGCGAGCGCGCGGGCACCGCTCATCCGTCGTCCTGTATCTCTTACGGTGTGGGCCTTCGGTGAACGCAACATGACGACGAAATACCAGCCCGGCGCACGCGTCAGCGAGTACATCCTCGAGCAGTGCCTGGGGGCGGGCACGTTCGGCGAGGTCTGGCAGGCCCGGCACCACGTCTGGGAGTCCGAGCAGGTCGCGGTCAAGCTGCCGACCGAGCCCGAGTACGTGCGTTTCCTCCAGCGGGAAGGGATCGTCGTGCACGGCTTGCGGCACCCGAACATCGTTCGTGTGCTGGGTATGGACCCGTACGCGGACACGCCGTACCTCATCATGGAGCTCGTCAAAGGGCCGTCGCTGCGTGATGTCCTCGCGCAACACCCCACGGGGCTGCCGCTCGCGACCGCCACGATCGTGCTGCGCGGCGTGTTGCGGGCGATGGCCGCGGCCCACGACGGCAATGTCATTCACCGCGACCTGAAGCCCGGCAACGTGATGTTGCACCTGGACGGCCGGCCGCTCGCCGCACTGGTCGTGGACGACATCAAGGTGGGAGATTTCGGCCTCGGCGTGGGCGACGCCGACGTGCTCCGCTCGATGGTCGAGCAATCGGTCTCCATCGAGCGCGAGGCAGCCGGGGCGACGATCTCGGGCACGCTGGCATACATGGCGCCGGAGGTGCGCGACGGGGCGCAGCCGTCCAGCCCGCGCAGCGACCTGTACGCCATCGGCGTCATCCTGTTCGAGTTGTTGACCGGCGCGCGGCCGGCCGGGGCGGAGTTGCCCACGACCGTGCGGCCGGATGTTCCGGTCGCGCTGGAGGAGGTCTTTCGGCGGCTGTACACGCGCTACGAGAACCGATACGAGACGGCGCACGCCGTGCTGCACGATCTCGACGCCCGGCTTGCCCCGCCGCGCGCCGCACGGCACAGCGCGGCGCCGCCGCCGCCGCCCCCGCCGTCCGGGGTCTTGCCGACTTGTCCGCATTGCCACCGGCTCACCGAGCCGGACGATCAGTTCTGCACGAGTTGCGGCGCGCAACTGGTGCCGCGTGTGCGGCGCTGCGCATCTTGCGGAGGCTACCCGGGCCGGCTCGACAATTTCTGCATCTTCTGCGGGGCCACGCTGACACCGTCCCAGGAGTAGGTCGCCATGATGCTTGCCGACGGCGGCGTGACTGTCATCTGGATCGGCGGGGCGCTGCTGGTCGGCCTGGCCGGCGCGATCGTGATTGTGCCGTGGATGATCGTGCGCGGGCTACTGCGGGTGCTTCGCGCGCTGCTGGGCTGCGGGCGCCGCCGGCAGCCGCTGGAGCCGCTGCACGCCGCGGCCCCCCCGCGCGTATGCGGACAGCCGCGCTGCGGGTACCTTAACCGGGACGCCGCGCGGTATTGTGCGCGGTGCGGAACGTCGCTGAAGCCGCTGGAAGTCGTGAATCGCCATGGATGAGCGCAGTCGTCACCGGCAGTTCGAGGACCAGTTCCTGCGGCAACTGCGGGCCCGGGCACAGGCCCTGCTGCGCCGCGGCATTCCCGCCGACCAGTTCCAGCTCGAGACGCTGCCCGACGGGATCGACGGCGTTCGCGCGACGCTGACCCGCCTGGAAAGGTACGACCGCAACCTGCTCGAACAGCTTCCCGGCACGCGCGCGGTGGAACTGCGGTTCCAGCGCCGGGTCTTTGGGCCGTTCTACAAGACGGTCTCGCGGCTGCGGGCGCAAACGCTGGCGCCGATCGAACAGCTTGTGGCGGACGTACCCGCTGAGCCGGTCGGCCGCGATGCGGTGCTCGACGCCCTGGCGCGCTACGACCTGCTGCCGCAGCGTGACCGCCCCGCGGCCGCCGTGTTCGCCAGCGCGACCGGCTTCACGCCGGAGGCCCGGGCGCTGGTGCATCGGGGCGGGCGGCCGACCTTGATCCTGATGGGCGGGCGCGCGGACGGCGGGTGGGACGTGGAGTTGCCGGCGAGCGTGAAGGGGAGCACGTGGGCCAAGCTCTTCGAGCTGGAAACCCAGGACGAGCGCCTCAAGCGGTTGCTGTATCATCTGGAAAAGCACGCCAATCAGCTTGAGTCGCGCGGCCTGTCCGTGCCTGAGCTGGCCGAGCGCCTGGGCGTGCCGCGCGAGGAGGCCGAGGGGCTGGTCCGGCAGGCGTGCCGCCAGGATTCGCGCTTGCTGACGGTCGTCCACGAGGGCACGATTCACGTCTGTCGCAGCCCTTTGGCAGAAGAGAGCAACGCGATGAGTCTGCGAAGCTGGGTCCGAAAACTGTTGCGGCTCAAACCGACGATCGGCGAGCAGGTGCGGGCGCTCACGGCGCAGCGCGTGCGGCTGGAACAGCAGCGGCATGAGGTGGATCAACGGCTGACTGCGCTGGAATCCGAGGAGCGCGAGTCCGTCGAGCAGGGGGCCGCCGCCAAGAGCGACGCCGAACGCAAGCAGCTCGCCGGCCGGCTCATGCGCGTGCGGCGCGACTTGCGGCGCGTGCGCGCCCAGGCCAACGTCTACACGCAGCAGATCGACATCCTCGGCACGCACATCCACCACCTGACGCTCGCCGAGGAGGGAAAGCGGGTGGAGCTGCCGCGCGCCGAGGAGCTCACGCAACAGGCGGCCGAAGCGGAGCAGATGATGGCCGAGCTGGCGGCGAATGCCGATCTCGCGGCGGGCATCGAGGTCGGTGCCCAGTCGCCGCTGATGGCCGAAGAAGAGGCGGCGATCATGGAGGAGTTCAAGCAGGTCGCCGCCCAGTCGGCGTCCACGGCCGCACAGAAGGCGCCCGCGCCGGCCGCCGGCGAACGGGCCCCGGCTCCCCCGACGGCCGAGAAGAGCAAGGCCCGGCCGGAGATGGGGTGAGAAGGTGGGCGTGTGGGACAGTAACGATGCCCGGACATCCCTGGTCCCTTCGTCCCTTGGCCCCTTGAGCCCTCAGGAGCAAGGCTCCACATGAACTTCTTCGAATGGCTGACGACGCGGCGCAAGACGCTGGCAACGATGAGCGCGGCCGAGCTGCGCGCCCAGGAGATGCTGCTGGAGAACGACTGCAACCGCATGCAGGCCAAGGTCCGGAAGCTGGTGACCGACAAGCAGAAGGTGGTCGAGCAGGGCGCCAAAGAGAAGACCCCGGAGATGCGGCGGACGTTCGCCCAGCAGTTTGACCTGCTGCACACCGAGCAGATGATGGTCGCCCGACAGCTCAACATCCGGACCAAGGAACGGCTGACGGTATCGCGGCTGCGCATGCTGCGCGAGAACGCCCCCGCGGGCCGGCTGGGCGGCCTGGGCGCGGTCGGCATTCGCGAGTCCGACCTGGCGCTGATCGCCCGGCTGATCGAAAACGACCAGATTACGGGCGAGATGTACAACGAGCGGCTGAACGAGATTTTGGCCCTCGGGCACGAGGCCGACGCGGCCGCTGCCGGGCTGTCGCCGGCCAGCCAGGAGCTGATGCGGATCTGGAGCGACCTGGACGCCGGTCTGATCAAGGACACGGCGGAGGCCTTCGACGAGGCGGAGCGGCGGGTGCGGGAGCGGGGGGCGGAGGCCTGAACGTGGGAACGTGGGAAGGTGGGAACGTGGGAACGGGGCAACGGGCCGCCCCGGCAAAGCGCTTCGAGCAACTGGAAGTCTGGCAAACCGCGCGCGAGTTGGCCAAGGGCATCTATCGTGCCGCGCGAACTCAGAAGCTGGCGCGGGAGCCCGTGCTTCGCAGTCAGATGCTGCGCGCTGTTGTCAGTATTTCGAGTAACATCGCGGAGGGCTACGAGCGCGGCACGCGAAAGCAGCAGATCGAATTCTGTTACCTGGCGAAGGGCTCGGCCGGCGAATTGCGAAGCCAGTTGATTCTGGCACACGATTCCGACTTGCTGAGGCAGCAGGCTTTCGATTGGCTTCTGGACCGCTGTGACAAGTGCTCCCGGCAGCTCGCGAATTACGTCCAGCACTTGCAGCGATCTCAAGAGCGGATTCGCGGAACGAAGTTCGCCTCGGCGGCGCACGGAGGCGCCGGGGCTTCAGCCAAGGAGAAGGCATGACCGACCTGGTCGTTCCCACGTTCCCACCTTCCCACGTTCCCACGAGGTAGCCATGGCCCTGTTCAAGTCCAAGGAAGAACGCCGCATCGAGCGCGACATCAGGATCCGCCAGGGCATCCGCCGGATCGAGAAGTCCATCGCCGAGCAGAACAAGTTCACCGACGAGTTCGTCAAGAACGCCCGCCAGGCCAAGCAGATCGGCGACATGGCGAGCTACCAGTTCATCCGCAACTCGCTGAAGAAGACCGCGACCATCAAAAAGCTGCTCGAACGCCAGCTCCTGGCGGTCAAGAACGCGCTGCTCATCAAGCGGCAGGCGGAGGCGGCGGCGGACTTCGCCGGCGCCATGAAGACCATGGCCGGCGAGGTGAGCCGGCTCTACGGCGACACGGACCTGGCCAAGACGCAGATGGACTGGGAACGGGCGATGATGCAGTCGCAGTCGATGGAAGAGCGGATGACGATGTTCCTGGAGAGCATCGAGAGCGGGGCGGCGGCGGACGTCGCACAGGCCCCGGCCGAGGCAATCACGGACGAGGAGATCGACCGCATGATCGCGGCCGAGGAACAGGTCGAAGTCGCCCGCGAGGCCCAGCAGATGAGCGCCCTGCGGGCGGAGCTGAACGCGCTGAAGGAGCAGGGGCAGAAAGAGACGAAGTAAGCGATGTCGCTCCCGTCCATGGATTGGCATGGCCAGCGTTCGCCGCGTGAGCGCCTATGGCGCGGGCGCCCACTGTCGCCCGTGGAGGACGTGCGCATGTTCTTCGACGAGCAAGGACCCGTGACAGAGGCGTTCCGCAAGTTGCGCGAGCGGCTTGCGGGGTTGCCGCACATCTTCATGGGAGCCGTGGCCCTGAATGCTCACGATTACCGTCGGGCTTCGGAAGGCGTCGATTTGTGCATGCGCGCCGAGGACCTGGAGCGCTTCCGCAAGCTGTTCGTTGGCACTGTCTACCAGCAGGTGGCGGGGCGACCGCGCAAGTTCTTCGATCCGCAGACCCAGGTGACGTTTGACATCCTCGTGGCAGGCGAGATCGCTGGCAACGCACGCAAGCAGCGGCAGGTGCGCTTTCCCGTCGCCGGCGAAGCACACACCGTACGCGAGACGCCCGTGCCAAGTCTCGCGTGGCTCATCGAGTTGAAGCTGGCCACCTGGCGGTACAAGGACTGGGGCGACGTCGTCGAGCTGATCCGCATACACAATCTCGATGAGACTTTTGCGGAACAACTTGCGCCGGTCATACGATCCGCCTACGCGCAGTGCTACGACCAGAAAGTCGAGGAAGACGGTTACAACCCCGAGATACACGACCAGCCGCCGCCGGACTAGGCGCCGCCGGCTGGAAAGGAGCGCAAATGGCAGCAGTGTTACTCGTCAAAGGCATCATCGCCTATGGCCGGCTGCACGACTTCTCGCAGGCCGTGGAGACGTTTGTCGCCCATCGCCGGCAGCGGGGCTGGGCCATCCCGGAGGTGTTGTACGGACTGGCGGGGCCGATGAACACCGTGCTGATGATCTTCCGCTACCGGGAGGTGCATGACTGGGAGTTGGAGTGTACCGCCGAACGGGATGACCCGCAGTACGGGCGCATCGCCTCGCAACTGCCGTACAGCGCCGGGTCGATCCAGTACGAGTTGTACCAGTCGTCCGACGCGGCCGCTGCGCCGGGGACGCCGCCGAGGTAACCATGGCGACTCAGCCCGCAGGGGCAGCCCGGTTGACCGAGGAGCTTCTGGCGGAGATCGTCCGCCGGCTGGTCGCGGCCCTCGCGCCGCGCGCCATTTACCTGTTTGGGTCGCACGCCAGCGGACAGCCCCATGCCACGAGCGTCGTGGATGTGCTCGTGGTACTGCCCGGGGACGACTTCTCGACCTGGGACGTGGCGAAGCGGGGCTACGGTGCCCTTGATGGTATGAAGTTGCCCGTCGAAGTGCACTTCACGTGGCAGGATCGGTTTGACCGCTTCAGCGGGTTGCATGGCAACTTCGAGGCGGAGGTTCGCGCCAAGGGGAAATTGCTGTATGCCACCTGAGGTCCAGGCCGTCCGCGAGTGGTTGATGAAGGCGCGCAACGACCTGCGCGCCGCTCATCTCACCTTTGGTGCCGACCCGCCGGTGCTGGATGCCACGTGTTTCCATTGTCAGCAGGCGGCGGAAAAGGCTCTGAAGGCGTTCTTGCAGTGGCACGGCGTGGCAACGTCCAAGATCCTTGCGCTGGGCGCGCTGCTCGATTTGTGTCAGCCGATGCAGTCTGCCTTTGATTCCGTGCGTCCGGACGTGTTGGCGCTATCGTACTCTGCGGTGGCTGTGCGGTACCCGGCGGCGCGTGAACCGGACCGGCGGGATGCGGAGCAAGCGCGCGCCACGGCCGAGAAGCTGTTCGCCTTGGTACTCCAGCACTTGCCCAGCGAGGTTCATCCGTAAATGGCGGCTACATTTGCCACCTTCAAACGCCTCAAGGACAAAGGCCTCGCGGCCGTGCGGCAGGGCGATTACGTCGCCGCCAAGCCGTACCTCATCCAGGCCGCGGAGTGCATGATCGACATCGCCGAGGAAAGCAAGGACCCCGGGCAGCGGGCCGAGCAGGAATCGTACGCCCGAGAGCTGCTCGAGCTGGCCAAGGACTGCGATCGGCGGCAGGCGCGCGGCGGCGGGGGCGGCGGGCCGCGGGGCGAGCGTGTCCGCGAGGACGGCGACTCGGGCGCAAAGGCCCAGGACTGGATCGTCCGCGAGAAGCCCAACGTGCGGTTCGCCGACATCGCCGGCCTGGATGACGTGAAGGGCGAGATCAACCTGAAGATGCTGTACCCCTTCCAACACCCCGAGCTGGCGCAGCGCTACGGGATCAGCGTGGGCGGCGGCGTGCTCCTGTTCGGGCCGCCGGGCACCGGCAAGACCATGATCGCCAAGGCGATCGCGTGCGAGCTGGACGCCACCATGTTCGTCATCAGCCCGGCCCAGATCATGAGCAAGTGGGTCGGTGAGGCCGAGCAGAACGTCAAGAAGCTCTTCGATGCGGCGAAGGACGAGAAGAAGTCCGTGATCTTCATGGACGAGGTCGAAGCGCTGGTCCCGCGGCGGCGCGACCAGCAATCGACGGTCATGCAGCGGGTTGTGCCGCAGATTCTCCAGGAGATCGAGGGCTTCGACCGCAAGGCCGACCGGGCCCTCATGTTCCTGGGGGCGACCAACGAGCCGTGGAGCCTGGATCCGGCGATGCTGCGGCCGGGCCGGCTGGACGCGAAAATCTACGTTCCGCTGCCGGATCCCGAAGCGCGCTTCAAATTGTTCGAAATCTATCTTGGGAAGCGGCCCCTGGCGGACGACGTGGACTTCGCCAGACTGGTCGAGGCGACCGATGGCTACAGCGGTGCGGACATCAAGGCCATCGCCGAGCGGGCGGCCACGCGGCCGTTCCTCGAATCGGTGGCCGGTGCCGAGCCGCGCAGTATCTCGATGGCGGACGTGCTCGCCGTAATCGCGGACGTACCGCCGTCGGTCGGCCCCAAGGACGTGGCGAAGTTCGACCGCTGGGCCGCGGAGCAGTGCTGAAGGAGACGATGCGATGCGCTCGGTCGGCCTGGCGTACGGCTTGTGGGCCCTGTGCCTCGTGGGCGTGGCGGGCATTCACCGCTTCTACGTGGGAAAGTACGTCACGGGCACGATCTGGCTATTGACGTGGGGCCTCCTCGGAATCGGGCTCTTCATCGACCTGTTCTTGATGAGTGGCATGGTCGAGCGTAAGAACCGGGAACTGGCGGCGGTCGGCAGTTGGCAGTTGCCGTAGCGCGGACGTAGCGGCCTGCACCACGCAGGCCAGCGAGCCTGAATGTCGCTGCCCACGGCCGGCACGGTGCCGACCGCTCCGAACGGAGCCGAGAGGACAACGCGATGGGGAGCGACGTTGTGAAGCGTCTGGGGGATGCACAGGTGCTTGCCCTGCGCTGCCAGGGCGACGCTTGGCCGCGCAGCCTTCTGTCTGCGACGCCGATCCCCGCACCGTGGATGGGGTTGGTAATCCGCCGGGATGGCCGGCGGCGCCTGGTCCCCGCCGGCGAGGACCCGCGGCCCGCATCCGACGACACGCTCGTACTCGTGCGCAACCAGGCGCTCGCCGTGCCGCTGGGCGTCGTTGACTGCCCGGCGACCGATCACCCGGTTTGCGGCACCGTGGAGCTGCTGCTGCGCTGTGCCGCGCGGGATCATGACTTGGCTGCCTTTCAAGCCACCTTGCTCACGAGCGGCGAGCTGACCGTTGCGGCTCTGGCGGACGCGGTGCGGCGGGCCGGTGCCGAAGCGGCCCTGAGGCAGTTCATCCGCCCGTTGACGGCCGCCCAGCTCCTTCATGAGGACTGGCGGGCAGTGCTGGGCGACATCCTGCGCGATGCCCTCCAGCGATTCCTGTTCTCGTCCGGCCTCACCCTCGAAGGAATCGGCCGGCTGGAGTTCTCAAGCGAGAGCTACGCCCAACAGGACGCGTTGCAGCGGGCAGCGGCCCGGCGAATCGAAGAGATCAAGTCCCGCGATATGGTGGAGCAAGCCGCCACGGCCGCTACGTACCGCCGACTGGACGAGATGTCCGGGCTGTTCAGCAAACTCAAACAGGTCGCCGGCGATGACACCGGCCGGTGGGGCGAACTGCTTCCGGCACTGACGCCCGTGGAGCGCGGCCGGCTGCTGGAGAACCTCTGGCGCGTCACGCCGGACCAGTGCACCGCCCGGGCAATCGTGGTGGTCGCGGGCTACGGCTGTAGCTGGCTTGATCCGGTTCGTCCCGAGCGGGTGGTGCAGCGCATGACGCTGGAGGCCTCGCTGGGCGGGTTGCGCTCGGTGGGCTTCTGCCGCGAGCGCGGTTGGCTGTTGGTGGGCGCCGCGCGCGGAGTGTGGGTGCTGAGTGCGGACGACGGAGCGGTGGTCGGGCGCTACGAGGTGCCGGACGCCGGCCAGCCACGAACGGGGTTCAACGCCGCGGTCGTCGCCGGCGACCACCTCTGGGCAACTCACTCGCAACTCGGCTGCTGGTGCTGGCCCCTGCCGTCGCCGGCGGACGCCGCTGCGATCCTGCGACCGGTCGACGGGAAGCCCAAGGCGGTGCGGGGCGTAACCGCCGGCGCCGGCGGCCAGGTCCTCTTTGCTGCCGACGATTGCGTCTACTTCGCCGACGCGCCCGGTGCGGCGCTGCGCGCCACCAGCCCCGTTACGGCCACGATCACCTGCCTGGCGACGGTGCAGGACGAGGTTTACGCTGGCACGGCGGATGGCCGCGTGTGGAACCAGAACCCGCACGGGCATCCTGGGTTGGCCGACGCCGACGTATGGTCCGCCGTGCACCGCGCCGGCAGCGCACTAGAATCGATCGTGGCCCGCTGCTGGAGCGGGCTGGTGGAGCTGGTCATTCCCGCCGGCGCGGACGGCGTATGCGGCGTCTACGGGGAGGCCGGTGTGGCGGTGCGGCTGATGGAGGCAACGACACCCATCCGGCGCGTCTGGGCGTGCGACGATGCGATTGTCGCGCTGAACGAGAACCGCGATCGGCTGGTTGTGTTGCACGCGTCGATGCCGGGTCGCGCGGGGCGGCCGGTGGCGCTGGCCCGCGAGTTGGGAGGCCTGATCCAGGATGCGTGCATCGTGACTGCCGCCGAAGTTGCGCCCGGTAATGTGAGCATCCCGCCGGGTGGTGTGGGCGTCCCGCCGGATGGTGTCGGCGTCCCGCCGGGTGGTGTGGGCGTCCCGCCCGCAAATCACGAAGGGAAGGAAGTCCAAGCATGATCCCCGCGACGCGGGCCGAATTGGCGCGTCTGATCGACCACACGCTGCTCAAGCCCGAGGCAGCGCAAGCACAGATCGACCGCCTGTGTGACGAATGCCTGGAGCACCGCTTCTTCGCCGCCTGCGTGAACCCCGTGTGGGTGGCGCATTGCGCGGCCCGCCTGGCGGACAGCGAGACCGTGGTCGCCGGCGTGGCCGGCTTTCCGCTCGGGGCGAGCACCACGGAAAGCAAGGCTTATGAGGCGCTCACCGCGGTCGACGACGGGGCCGCCGAAGTGGACATGGTGATCAACCTGGGTGCGCTGGTCGCCGGCGACCGGGCCGCGGTCACCCGCGACATCGCCGAGGTAGTCGCGTCGGTGAAGCACGCCGACCCCGCCGCGCTGGTCAAGGTCATCCTCGAGTCCCGCGTGCTTACCCATGAGCAAATTGCACTGGGCTGCGCCTGCGCGGCCGAAGCCCAAGCCGACTTCGTGAAGACGTCCACCGGTTTTCATCCCGCCGGCGGTGCGACGGTGGAGCACGTCGCGCTACTGAAGAAACACGCGGCCCCGCTGCGGGTCAAGGCCGCCGGGGGGATTCGTGACCTGGCCACGGCGCTCGCTATGCTCGAAGCCGGTGCCGACCGGCTGGGTCTGTCGGCCAGTGTGGCGGTCTTGACGGCATATGGCGCCGCGTGACCCCCCATGTCCAGGTCGGTGATCTGCGAGGGCGCGTCGATCGGGCCGCGTGGCGCGGGAACCGGACGGCAGCTCGATTCACCGAAGCGGCACCGCCGCGCGCGTTCGCAGGGCCGGCTCAGACCGAAGCGAATATCGCAGACTTCTCGAAACCAATCCGGCGGGACCGACGAGTTTGCGAAAGGGCCACACAATGAACAGACAGATGACGATGTTGGGCGCGGGTCTTGGATGCATCCTGCTGGCCGCCCTGGCGATCAGCCAGACGACGCCCACCACACAGGAGGCGACCGGCGTGATCGATCTGCAAACCGTGGTGCCGGCGAACGCGGACCGCGTCTGGCAGGCCTGGACGACGCGCGCCGGATTGAACGAGTTCTTTGGCGAAGACTGCCGCGTCGAGCTGGCGGTCGGCGGTCCGTTCGAGATCTACATGAGCATGGCGGCCCCCGAAGGCCAGCGCGGCTCCGAAGGCTGTACGATCCTGAGCTACCTGCCGAACGAGATGCTCTCGTTCTCCTGGAACGCCCCGCCGAAGTTCGCCTACGCGCGCGGCAGGCACACCTGGATCGTGTTGCAGCTTACGCCGCTGGACGACGGCGGCACCCGCGTGCGGCTCGTGCACCTTGGTTTCGACGAGATGCGCGCGGCCCATCCGGACCACGTGGCGGAGTGGAACGACGTCGAGACGTACTTCCGCAGGGCCTGGCCGCGGGTGCTCGACAGCCTGCGCCGCGCCCTGACGCCGAAGACGGGCTGATCCGGGGGGCTGCCATTCGTTGCGGCGCGAGCCGGGCGGCTGCGCTGCGCGGGCGTAATGGTACCTGACCATTCGCAGTCTCGTTGACCCGCGCCGCGCGCGGCTCGTATCATTGTGCGCCGTCAGCCCTCGGTGCTGCGGCGACCTGGTGCGAACTCGCCAATGCAGCAGGACGATCCTCAGACGCTTGCGCTCGACATCTGTGGGGACCGTGAGATTCGCAACGCCCAGGACCTGGACGTGACTCGCGCGCTGCGGGAAGCGGCGGAGTGCGATCCTGGCTACGTAATCCTCGGGCGTGCCGAGGACGAGTACGTCCAAACGGCAGCGGGGATCGTTGCGTACCGCGAGCAGGGGCGGCATTACCGGTCGGTCCAAGACCCGGTGGACCCGGACGCGATCGAGGCGACCTTCCTCGCGTACCTGCGAGGCGACCCTGCCTGGCGCGCGCGGCTCGAGTGGACGGACGTGACGGACGAATTGGCTCAATTGCGCGGCGGCTCGTCACACTGGATTCTCATCGTGGCGCTGATGCTGCTGGCGATTACCGCCGCGCTGTGGTATTCGCGTTACTAACCAGTGCAATAAATATGTTGTGTTCTGTTGATTTTGTGTTATACTTCGTGAATGAAGACTCGCGACACACGCTGCCTCTCGCCGGACGCCCAGGAAGACCTGCGATTCCGTGTGGTGCAGGCGCTGCGCGGCGGGATGCAGAAGAGCGCGGCGGCCCGGGCCTTCGGCGTTTCGCGCACCTCGATCGACCGTTGGCTGGCGATCGTCGAGCTCGGGAACATCACCTCGCTCAAATCCAAGCCGCGCGGCCGGCCGAAGGGCACGCAGCTAGCGCCGCACGAGGCAGCGACGACGCTGCGGCTGATTACCGACCGTTGCCCCGACCAACTCAAGCTGCCGTTCGCGCTGTGGACGCGGGAGGCGGTGCAACTGCTGCTGGCCGAGCGTTTCAGGCTGGAGGTCTCGGTCTGGACGGTCGGGCGCTACCTGGCGAAGTGGGGCCTGACGCCGCAGAAGCCGTTGCGGCGGGCCTACGAACGCGACCCGGTCGCAGTGCAGCGCTGGCTGGACGAGGAGTACCCCGCGATCGAGCGGCAAGCCCAGGCCGAAAAAGCCGAAATTCACTGGGGGGATCAGATGGGCCTGCGCAGCGACCATCAGACCGGCACGAGCTACGGCCGTCGCGGGCAGACGCCGGTAATCCCGGGCACGGGGCAGCGTTTCCGCTGCAACGTGATGTCGACCATCACTAACCGCGGCGAACTGAGCTTCATGGTCTTCAAGCAAAACTTCGACGCCGCGGTGTTCATCCGGTTCGTCCGCCGGCTGCCGCGTCTGCGACGCCGCAAGGTGCTGCTGATCGTGGACCGGCACCCGGTGCATCTGTCCGCCGAGGTCAAGCGTTGGCTGGCAGGGCACGCGAAACGACTGCAACTGTTCTTGCTGCCGGGCTACAGCCCGGACCTGAACCCCGACGAGTTCCTCAACCAGGACGTGAAGGGCAACGCGCCGGGGCGCCAGCGTCCGGCAACACGGGCCGACATGATCGCTGGCGTGCGTTCGTAGCTCCGCAGCACGCAACACCAGCCCGCAATCGTCAAGAGCTACTTTTACGCAGAATCCGTCCGCTAGGCAGCAGGGTAGATCTGTTCAATGTTTACTGCTCCCGGTAATAACGACATAGAGCAAATATACAACTCGTATTGTCAGTGGTGCGCCGGGAGGGAGCGCTACCAGTTGACGCGAAAAAACTTCATGAGTGTCCTGGATATAGTATTGAATCCAACTGTACAAGCGTGGGGCATCTGCACGCACTGCGGTGGTGCAGGACACGTGGAGGGGCGCTGTCATTGGTGCCATGGGAGTGGACATGGCGGTGCGCGTCAAAGATAGGGGACGGTTGCAATGACTGATTTCTCAGGCAACGTTGCCTACGAGCCAGTCTACGGGCAGGAGACGTGTAGCGTGTGTGGGGGACGTGGTAGGATACCAGACGCCACATGCAGTTGTTGTGGCGGAAGGGGGCAATCGCAAACCCATACTGCCCGGGGGATCGACTACAAGAGTCTATCCGTTCCAGTCTGGGTGGGCCCGGAACCGTGAACTGGACCTGGCGCAATCCGAGTTTGTAGCCGAGGGGCAGTATCATAGACGGGCGCTTCGGGGAGATGATCGGCACTTCGTATTCCACTCGGACGCACATCATTGTTCATGCTGCCACCGCGTGAGCGCTCGACGAAGGGCAGGTTGATGGCGGGCAGCCGAGCGCCGAGGGCACAACGCTGTACGCGCGTGACTTGCGGTTCGGGCACAGTTACGGCAAGCTCGACCCCGCGGCCCTGTGGGCGTATGAGGCGTGGCTCCAGGCGGATCCCAACCTGGTCGTTGTGGGCCCGCCGCCTGTCGTCGCGCTCGATTGGCCGCGATTCCTGCCGTGCCCCTGCTGGGACATGCTGCCGTCCGGTGCGTGCTGTCTGGCCGGCGAGCAGTGCGCGGTCATGACTCCCGAGGATTGCGCGACTGCCTCGGGGACGTACCAGGGTGACGGGACGGATTGCCTGCCCAATCCGTGCGCGACAACGGCGCCGAACTACTGGTTGCGCGTGGAGAATGGCGTGCCTGTGGAGCAAGGCGGCGACGGCTATAACGAGGAGTGATACCAGTATCCGGGCGTCTGGAGGAACCAGTGGTGGCCGAATGAATTCGCCCTGAACCGCGAGAAGGAGGTGACCATCGACTTCGACATCCGTTTCCACGGCCCTGCGCCCGTGGTGGCGTTCAACTACGCGGCGCCGGAGTGGGGCGACGAGCTGAATCCGCCGCTGCCGAGCGATGATGCGTTCGTCGTACGTATTCCGGTCGAGCCGGCGATTCTGCTTCCGGGCACCTACGCCTTCACGACGCGGCTGCCATTCTGTCCGTGGTGGGTATCGGTGGACGTGCAGGGCCTGAATTTCGCGGTCCAGGGCACCATCGACCACGTCTGCCTGCCGGGGCCGACCATTTGCCGCGGCGATCTGAATTGCGATGGGCTCATCGACTTCGCGGATATCAGCCCGTTCGTGCGCTTCCTGGCCAACTACTCGCAGTGGCAGGCCACGTACCCCGGGTGCCCAGTCGAGAACGGTGATATCAACTGCGATGAGGCCTATCCGTCCTTCGGCGACATCAATCCATTCGTTCTGCTGCTGTCGACACAGCCGCCGCCGAGTTGCCCGTAACTTCATGACCGTCACTACGCCCAGCGGCTTGCTTTCGGCAGTTGGCCGCCTAAGCTTTTCCAAACGAAGACGCACCTGGGTCGAGGAGAGCATCGTGAAGGACATTTCGCTGGGGCTCATGGACGGCAAGCGGGGGATCATCTTCGGCGTGGCGAACGACCGTTCGCTGGCCTGGCACATCGCGGAGCGGCTGCACGCCGAGGGGGCCGAGCTGGCCTTCACTCACCTGCCGCCGCCGAAGATGGAGCGCCGGGTGCGGCTGCTCGCCGAGCCGCTGGGGGCCACGTGCATCGTCCCTTGCGACGTGACCGAGGATGAGCAGGTACGGCGAGCGTTCCAGGAGGCGAACCGGCAGATCGGGCCGTTGGACTTCGTGGTGCACTCGATCGCCTATGCGAGCCGCGCCGCGCTCGCCAATCCCTTCTACAAAACGAGCCGGGCGGACTTCGCGCAGGCGATGGACATCAGCGTGTACTCGCTGATCGCGCTGTGCCAGCACGGCCTGCGCTACCTCAACGAGGGCGCCAGCGTCCTCACGCTGACCTACCTGGGCGCCCAGAAAATGATCCCCGGCTACAACGTCATGGGCGTCTGCAAGTCGGCCCTCGAGTCGACCGTGCGGTACCTGGCCGGCGAGCTGGGCCGCGAAAAGGACATCCGCGTCAACGCCATCTCCGCCGGGCCGGTGCAGACGCTCTCCGCCGCCGGCGTATCCGACTTCGACAAGATTCTCCGGCACTACCCGAGCAAGGCACCGCTGCACCGCAACATCCGCGCCGTCGAGGTAGGCACGAGCGGGCTGTACCTGCTCAGCGATCTTTCGAGCGGCGTGACCGGCGAAATCCACTACGTCGATTGCGGGTACAACATCGTGGGGTGGTAGCGGCCGACCTTCGGGTCGGCCGAACACCGGCGAGACGCCGGTGCCACCCCGTAGCGTCGGACCTGAGCCTGCCCGCCGTGGCGGGTGTCCGACGTGTAGCGGATGCAGAGTGCTCTGGCCGTCGGCCACTACCCCGGCAAATCGGGCAGCTTGATTGCCTGGTCGCCGTAGCGAACCTCCCCCGTGCGGAGGAACTCCTCCAGGTGCTGCCGGCAGGTACCGCAGCCGGTGCAGCAGCCGGTTCGGCGGATCAGCTCCTCGATGTCCGTGATCCCGTGCCGCCGGGCGTAGCTGCGCAGACCGAGGAAGCTGAGTTGCTTGCAGTCGCAACGGGTAGTGCCCATCACCGTAAATTATAACCGGGGGAGCGCAGTGCGCACCGCCACGGTCAGCCAGGCGACGCCGCGACAAGGCTCCGCGGGAACGATGGGAACGGCGAGTCTCTCAGGTTGTTTCCTGAGGGGACAAGTAGCGGCCGGCCCAGGCCGCCAACACCTCCGCGACATACCGCGCATCCTCCTCCCGCGCGATCAGCAGATGATCCGCTCCATCCAGCGCGATGAAGCTCTTGGGATGGCGGGAGGCGGCGAATATCCGCTCGGCGTGACCGACGTTCACCACCTCGTCCTGCGGCGAGTGAAAGACCAGCAGTGGAACACCAAGGGCCGCGGCATCGGCCGGAACGTCGTGCCGGGCAAGATCGTCCAGAAGCTGACCCTTGATCCGCGTGGGGCGGCCCATCACGTCGATCACTGCCGCCTCGTCGGGTGCCAGTGCCGGCGCCTGCCGGCGGATAAACGCCTCGGTGTGCCGGGTGTCGCTGGGGGCCGCGATGACCGCGACGCACCGGGTTTCCGGAATCCGCTTTGCCGCGGCGATGACCGCCGTCCCGCCCAGGCTGTGTCCGATCAGAATCTCCGGCGCCCGATAACTCGCGCGCAGGTAATCCGCCGCGGCGACAAGGTCGTCCAGGTTCGACGTGAAGTTCGTGTCGGCGAAGTCCCCCTCGCTTTCCCCCAGCCCGGTAAAATCGAACCGCAGCATCGCGATCCGCCGTTCCACCAGCTCGCGGCTGATCCACGCCGCCCCCTTGAGGTCCTTGGTGCAGGTGAAGCAGTGCGCAAAGAGGGCGTACGCCCGCGGTGTGGCGGCCGGCGAGTCCAGGCGCGCGGCAATCAGGTTGCCTAGCGCCCCGGCGAATTGCACCCGCTCCCGCCTGGTAAACATGCCATGACGGTAGGACACGGCCGTTGCCGTGGCAAGCCGCGCCGGTGTTATCGGACATCGGCGCGGCCGCTTACCCGCTGCGGAGACGCGCAGAGCCGCGATATCGGAATCTGCTGAGCGCGCCCGCTAATCGCGTCGATGAATGCTCAGCAGCGGCGGTATTACGGCGCCGGACGCCGTGGATACTGCGCCGCGCCGGATGCACAACCCGAGGCAGGGTATGAGCACGATCACAGCTCACGCAATTCGGAACCAAGAAACGGACGGGGGACTGGTCCTGACGGCCGACGCGCCCGGCACGGCGTTGCGGCGGACCGCCCAGGCGCCCGGAACGCGCGCCACCAAGTGGCGGCGGCTCTGCGACGACCTGACGGCCCGCGCCGAATCCCTGCGCCGGCTGCGCGATGAGATCGAGCCCAAGGCGGCGGCGCTCGAAGCACGCTCGCGGGAGCTGGACAAACGCGCAGCCGACCTGGAGGCGCAGCTTCGCCGGAGCGAGCTGCTCGCGGCGGACCTTGCGCACGGCAGCGCCGACCTGGCCCAGCGTGCGTCCGAGTTGGACAAACAGCGTGTCGAGCTCGCGACCGAGGCCGAGCAGCAGCAGCGCCGCGCCGAAGAGTTGGCCGCGCGGGCGGCGGCGCTCGACGAGCGCTCGCGAGAGCTGTCCGACCTCTCCGCGTCCCTGGAACGTCGCGCCGGCGAGTTGGCGGCGCGCGCCGCGGCCGTGGAAGCGCGCGGGCTCGAGCTGGAGACGCGCACCGGCGAGATGACGGCGCGCGGCGAAGCGCTGGCCCAACAGGCTGCCCATCTGGAACAACGTCAGCATGCCCTTCAGAAGTTGACCGAGGCCACGGAGCACGAGCGGCGCGGCGCGGAGGCACGGCTGGCGGCCGCCGAGGCGCGTGAGGAGGAGCTGCGCGAGCGACAGGGTGCGCTCGACAAGCTGGCCGAAGAGCTGAACCGTCACGCGGAGGAGCTTGAAACGCGCCGGGCGGAAGCTGCGGCGCGCGGCGCGGAACTCGCCGCGCTCGGCGACGACCTGGAGCGGCTGCGCGCCGAGCAGCGCGAGCGGGCAAAGAACCTGGACACCCGGCAGGCACAGTTGGAAGCCCGCGAGCAGGAGCACCGTGAGGCGCTGCGGGTCCATGAGGCGGAGTTGCGCGAACGGACCGCCCAACTGGATCGGCGGCAGGCGGCGCAGGAACGTCTGACACGCGAGCTGGAGGCGCGGCACGGCTTGCTGGCGGGTGCGGCGCGGAAGTTGAAGGACCGGCGCCGGGACCTGGAGGGCCAGCTACTCGAACTGGAGGCCGAGCGCGAGACGCTGCTGGAACGCTTCCAGGCCCTCAGCGCGGACGACGAGCGTTTGCAGGCGCGGGCGGCGGAACTGGACCGCGAGCGCGAGGCCATGTCCGCGAATGTGGCCCAAATCGAACAGCGCGCCCAGGGCGTCGCCCAGCGGAGCGTGGAACTGGACGAGCGCGAACGTGCCCTCCAGCGACGCGACGACCTGCTCGCCGGCCGGGAGCGCGAGCTCGACGCGCGCCTTGAGAAGCTCGACGCGGAGCGCCGCGAGTTCGACTCGTTGGTGGGAGCCATGACACGCTGGATCGGGTCCTACCTCGGAACCAGCGAAGGGGGAGCGGCGCTGCCGCCGACCGGCGCGGCGTCGCCGAGACTGGCAGGCTGACGTTCCCGGTCGGAGTGCCGGTTTGCAGGCCGAGGCAAACAGCCGTCGGCCTGGCACCCGCGCGCAGTACGGCACACGTCCGCGACGCTGCCGGGACGCTATACTCCTGCGAGCGCATGGAGGCAGGGTATGGACGGCCGGCGGCTGCTGGGCTTCGGGCTCACCTTGGTACTTTGGTTGGGGGGCTGCCCGCGCGATCCCGATCCCGGGACGCTGTTGCCGGCGCGCGACAACCCGGCCTCGGAGCTGGACGGCTACACTCTGGTGCTGCGGCTCGCGCACGTCACGGACACGCACATCGTGGATACACTCTCTCCCGCCCGGTTCGCCGGCGCGCACCAGATCACGCGCAGCGCGTGGCGGCCCTATGAGGCATACGCAACGCAGCTCTTCGACGGCATCGTGCGCATGGTGAACCGGATTCACGCGTCCGGCCGCACCGTCGACTTCCTGGTGCACACGGGCGATGCGGTCGACAACGTGCAGTCGAACGAGTTGGACTGGTTCCTCGACATTCTCGAGGGCGGGCAGGTCGACCCGCTCTCCGGCCCCGATGATCGCCCCGCCGACGCGCGCCCCGCCCCCACCCTCGATCCGTACGCCGCATTCGACGCCCAGGGCCTCTACCAGCACGGCCGTCACGGCGACTTGCCGTCGATTCCGTGGTACGCCGTGCTCGGCAACCACGAGGTATACGCAATCGGCGTGTTTGCGATCTTTGCAGACGCGGCAGGCCGCCGGACGGCACCGCTGCCATTGGACTTTCGGCCCGGGCTGCTGCTACCGGTACGCCTGGATCCCGTGGGGAGCGTGGCACACGGCAGTGTGACGCCGGCCGATCCCGGGCCGCCGCGTCTGCTGGAGCCCGCGCGCTACGTGGAGCCCAGGGCGGAGCGGGCGTTCTTCGACAAGCCGGCGTACGTCGAGGCCTTGTGGGCGACGAGCACCGGGCCGCCCGGGCACGGCTCTCTCGGTCCGTCTGTTGCGGAAACCTGGTACTCGGCGGCGCCGGCACCGGGCGTCCGGCTGATCGGTCTGGACACGACGGACCGCGCGGTCAAGATACCCGGGTATTTCTACGACATGGGCGCGATGTCCCGCGCGCAGCTCGCTTTTCTAAGTGAGGAGCTGGAGCACGCAACCGAGCTCGGCCAGCTCGTCATCGTGGCCTCGCACCATCCGAGTGCCGCGCTGGCGCCGCACACTGGGAACGAGGTCGCCCCCGCCGAGTTCCGCGCGCTGCTCCAGGCTTACCCGTGCGTCGTGCTGCACGTCTGCGGGCATTCGCACCGCAACCGCGTGTGGAACCGGGGGAGCTATATCGAAATCGAGACGTGCTCTACGCTCGATCTACCGCAGGAGGGGCGGCTGGTCGAAATCTGGCGAAGTGCGCACGAGGAGCAGATGGCAATCGCGTACGAGATGTTCGCGCACATCGATGACACGCTGCCGGCGCTGGGCAGCGACCGGCTCCGCGCGCTGCGCGAGCGGGCACACGCGGTTGCGTCGGCGGACAAGGACGCTCCGCAACGTCTGCGGCGTCTGGACCCTGCCGACGGTGCTCCGCACGATACGCTGGGCGATCGCGCGGGAGTGGCCTACTTGCGACGTTGAGCGCTCGCTTGCCTGAAACAGCCCGCTACGGACACTGCCCGGTCACAATGCAGTTCACGAACGGGTTGATGTCCGCGAAGTCCACGGCACCGTCCTGGTTGATGTCTCCATTCAGGATGTTGCAGCTTGGGTACGACTGCTGGTACTGGGCAGGGTTCGCCAGCGCGAGCACGAACGGGTTGATATCGCTGAAATCGACGTTGCCGTCACAGTTCAGATCGCCGTACGTCAGCGTCGAGGTGGTCTGTGCACACGCCGGCGCCGAGAACCCCGTTTCGATCAGGTCCGCGTTGCGGGCCTGCACGTGGAAGCAGTACTGGACGCCGCTGCTCAGACCCTGGACGAGGACGTTGCCCCAGAGAGCATCGGTCTGCCACACGGGGGTCGCGCTCGGGCTGCCCGCCGCGGTGACGTACATCCCGTTCCACGTTCCGTCCGAAGTGGATGCACACTGGACGGCGAATTCGGTGGCGGCCGGGTTGGCGTTGGGGTTGACGTCCAGGTTCATCGTGGTCGCCGTCACGTTGCTGAGCGTCGGGGCCGCGGGGACACTGGCCAGGGTGTACTTGCCGGCGGAGGGGCACCAGCCCGTCTCGACCGCGTTCTGATTACGGGCCCTGGCGCGGAACGCATACTGCGTGTTCGGCAACAGCCCGGTGGCCGTGTCCGTGTTGACCTGCACCCATTCGTTGATGCCGCCGTCGCCGCCGACCGTCGTCGAATCGAAGTACACGCCGGACTGACCGAGGGTCAGATTGGACAGGGTCCCGGTGGCCTGGAGGTCGATCGAGTTGTCCGTCACCGTGCCGAACGTGACGCCGGTCGGAGTCTGGATGTAGGTTGCCGTGGTAACTTCGGTGGAATACGCGGTCTCGTTCGGTACGCACGCGTCGTCCCGGGCCTTGACCCGATACGTGTACGCCGTGTTCGCGGTCAGCCCCGTGTCGGTGTAGCTAGTCCCGGTCTGCCACGTGCTGTCGTTGCCGCCGCTGCCGCCGCTGACGAAGTTGAAGAAATAGCGCACCGGGGGATTCTGCGAATCCGTCGCGGTGGTGGCGGTCATGGCGATCGCCACGACGCTGGTCGGGGCCGGCGGTGAAGACCACGTCATCGGGTTGGGCGTGGGCGCCGTGCTGTCGGGCGTGCCGTACAGCGCGATGATGCCGGCGATGTCGTCGGAGTGCAGCGTGCGCTTCTTCGTTTCGCAGTAATCGACCCAGCCGTACATCGTCTTCTCGGTGTCCCCGCCGCCATACAGATCGTTCAGGCACAGCCAGTGGCCGAACTCGTGGGTAGCGATGTTCCAGATGTCCATCTTGTTGCCGCCGCACGAACCGCTGCCGTTCCACCACGTGTAGTTCAGATCGTTGAAGACCAGGTCAATCTCGGTCATGTTGCTGCCGCTGGCCCAGTAGTACGTGGCCGCCACGTAACCGCCGCCGTCCGGCGGACTCGTGGAGAAGAAGACCAGGTTCACGTTGTTGTACTGGACCGCGGCCTGGCTGCTTTGGCCGCCGTAGGTGAACTCATAGGCGGCCCCCGCGTTGTTCCAGGCCACCACCCCGTTTTGAATCTGCGTGATCTGAGAGGCAGCGTCGCCTGCCGAGCCGTCCACGCAGTTCGGGTTGATCACGTAGTTCTCGCCCATCGGGCAGGCCATGTAGTTCCAGTTTGGCCCGCAGAAGGCGTACCGTTCGGCCGGCGGCAGCGTGAAGCTCGTACCGCCTGGCAAGACCTCCGGCAGCGACACGCCGGCCGGCAGCGCGCGCTGGACTTGCTCCAGCAACATGCTGAGCGGCTGCGTCGTCTCCGGAATCGTCCGCACGCAACCGGGGCCCATCTGCACGACCTGCTGGCCGTCGGTCAGGAACGCGCCCTGGAAAGAGCCGACCAGACGAATCTCGCTGGGGCCGAGGAACAGCAGGACGTGGTCGCCCACCTCGAATCTGGGCAGCACCGAGACGGTCAACGTGAGGTCGTCCACGGTCCCGCCACTCATCTCCAGCACCTCCAACCCGGTCCCCTGGCCGACCAGGTACGCGCTGGTCTGCACCACGATCCGGCTCTTGATCAGCGCGCGATCGTCGTCCCAAAAGCTGGTTACTTCGATGACGTCGCCGAGGATGATCTGCTGCGCTTCCGTGGTCAATTCCGCGACGTCCTTGTAGATGATGGCGGCGGGGGCTGCGGCGGGCATTGCCGCGACGAGCGTCAGGAGTATCCATGCGAGTTCTGGGCGGCGACATGCCATCGGCGGGCTCCTTCTCTTGATGATGCCAATTGCGAGACGACTGGATGCGACAGTGGCCTCTTTCCCGTGCAGTTCGGCTCGCGCTTCCAAACGTGCGAAGGGGCAGAACGGATCGGCAATCGTTTCCGTACTGATTCCCAGCGCTGCAATCCTAGATTATCGGCTCCGCGGGCCGCTTTCAATAGCTGCGGGAGCGCTTTGCGGTAGGCGGCGACGGTCAGAGTGGCGCCGGCGAACTTCGTCGCGCCGCCATGGGCGGGCCGAAGCCCTCTGCGGCGCGTTCGCCCGCACGCCGGGTCGTCCCAGCTTGACTTGACTCCCCTTTCCCAGATTAGCACTATTCCTCCACGCCCTGCACGCGAGCCGGGGGCGCGAATGACGCGTACGGAAATGGTTGGGGGGCATCATGAGCGGAGAGGATGGGAAAGATGTGTGCCCCCAGTCTGCGCGCGATTCCCCGGCTTTGGTGTTTGGTCGTCGGTATCGCTACGTTCGCAAGCGTGATTACCGGCTGTGGGTCGGCGGACTCGCCTCTGGGAACCCTCGCTTACAACATCTGGTCCGGGAACGGTAGCGTGCCGCCTGACGGCGGGGAGGACGACGACGCGGAGGGCGGCGATGGGACCACGGACCCGTCGGGCACGCCCGATTGGGACGAGGTGGAGATCACGGGAGCAGGGGGTGGGCCGGCCGTCGTGGCCGGCGAAACCGAAGAGCGCGGCGACTCGCCAATACTCCAGGTCAGCGTGCAAGCGTTGAACTTCGGGGAATCCGGGACCCAACTCTCGTTTGAGATCTACAACGCCGGCGACGGCACGATGGAGTACACGATCGCCGCCGATCAGCCCTGGATCAGCGTCGATCCCGACGGAGGCGCGAACGAGGGTACGTTGGACGAGATCGTTGTGCAGGTGGATCGGACCGGGCTGCCCAGCGGGGCGTACGCGGGTATCGTGGCTGTGGCGACTGCGGACGGTCAGGACGAGCAGATCGACGTGTGGATGGCAGTAGCCGCGGCGCCGCCGCCGGCAGACGACGACGGCTCGGCGGGGGGGGGGGACGCTCCGCCGCCGGACGCTCCGTCTGAGCCTGACGAGCCAACGCTTGACCCACCCGCGTACCCGTCGGACCCAGCGCGTGCGGCGTATTTCTTCTGGGACTGGAACACGGATGCGGCACAGATCAACGCGTTCGTGCCGCTGTTAGTGGGGCACTACAGCAGTATGTGCGTCGTGTTCATCGGGCTCCGGCCGCGCGTGGAGACCAATCTCGAGTACGTGCTGTCGATCCCGCACCCGGCGGAAGTGATCGTGGGCCTCTCGACGGCGGAGATGCTGAACGGCTTGGAGGACATCGAGGGGTGGCACGCGTTGGGCAGTCTCGCGGCTTGGTGCGTGGCCCGCACCGGCGTCCCGCGTCTGAACCTCGACCTGGAGTGGGACGCGGACGACTACATCTACGGCGATATCCCGCTCGACTTCGACAAACTCGAAACGGGGTTGCGGGCTTTCGCGTCCTATATCCCCGATGTGCACGTGTACTTCTATCCGCCGAATTGGGAGGGGATCACCGACGAGTCCAGGATGCGCGCGGTGCTACGGCGCACGCGGTTGATTGAGGCGGCCCGCCGCTGCCTGCCCAACTTTCACGCGATGGGTGCCAGTGTCGCGTCCTACGGCTCCTATCTGAAGCACGCCTACGGCGCGGAGTACCGGGCCCTGGAGGCGCTCTGGTCGGTCCCGCCCGGGCCAGTCGAGCAGATCATGCTCTTCAGCGATGAGTGGTGGTCACCGGACTTGCTGCGGCCGATCCTGCCGACGATTCCGCGCGAGTGCTGGCTCTACGTGGAACCGCCGTACAACGCGCAGAAGGCCAACCGGTTGATCCAGTGCCTGGAGGAATAGACTGACCGGACCCGCGGATCGGGGCGCCCCCGTTTGGTGCGTCCGCGCAGGGCGTGCCTACGGGCGGCGACCGCCCTCTCCTTCGAGCAGCACTGCCGCCCAGCAGCCGATCGCCTCGCCGCGGCCGATCGCATCCAGGCCTTCGTTGGTCGTGGCCTTGACGCCCACGCAGTCGGCGGTCAGCCCCAGCATATCGGCCACCGATGTGCGGACTTGCTCCTTGAAGGCCCCGAGCTTGGGCTGCTGAGCGTGGATAATCAGATCGACATTGCCCACCTGGTATCCCGCGGCCAGTACCCGCCGGAGGGCTTCGACCACGAAACGCCGGCTGTCGGCATCCTGCCATTGCGGATCGGTGTCGGGAAACAGCTCCCCGATGTCCGGCTGGCCGAGTGCGCCCAGCAGCGCATCGCACAGCGCATGTAGAACGACGTCCGCATCGCTGTGGCCGAGCAGGCCCTGCGCATGCGGCACACGCACGCCGCCCAATACGAGCGGGCGCTTGTCCGTCAGACGATGCACGTCATAGCCGATGCCGACGCGCCAGCTCATTGCACCTCTCCGACCGGGCCGAGTCCCGAACCACGCGCCCCCGGAGTATAATCACCGGCACGGAGGCTGACGACCATGCCGCGCAGCGGCCGGAGCACGTTCGGCGACTACCGCTCGGCGATGGAGGGCAAGGGCGAGAAGGTGATCGGCGCGCGCGCCCGAACCGAGCGCCGCAAGCAAGCCCTGTTCGCCATCGCCGGTCTGTGCCTGATCGCTGCGGCAACGGCGGTCTATGTGCTGCTGCGCCCGGGCCGCACCGAAACCACGAGCCGCACCTCGCCGGTGCTGGTGCGTTGCGTGGACGCGCAATGCGGGTTTGAGGGCTTCGTGTCGCTGCGGCCGCGGGACATGCGCTTCCCGGTCGAGTGTCCGAAGTGCCGGCTGCGTTCCTGCCAGCGGGTGTGGGAATGCCGCGAGTGCGGATACCGGTTCGTCCCGACGGGAAGGTCGGCCGAGCTCCAGTGCCCAGAGTGCGGGAGCCGACAGGTTGGCGCGGCGGCACCGTCGGAGTACGTCGCCCCGGAGCAGCCATGACCGCCGGCGCGCATGGGCGGTTTCCCGATCGACGGGGGAATCTGGAGGGTTCGCCGGGAAGCGGCCGCGGTTGGGGCTAAAGGCAAATACGGTCGATAATGCTTTCATTGGTGCGCCGCGGCCCACGTTGACGGGGGCTGTCGGCGTTCGTAGCATCATGCGGACGAGCCCGGGTGACGGGCTTGCGGAGTCCGATAACTGCTGTGCGACGCGGGCTCTTACCCTCAGGGAGTTGCGTCGCAGGCGTGCCGGTTAGGCCTGGAGGTCTTCCATGTCCGATCCCAGCAGCATCCTCTCGGTCATCGACCGACACTTGGATAGTGAGCGATTCCGCCAGCAGCACTGGGAAGGGACGTTCTTCGATTACGTCAAGTTGGTCGCGGCGGATCCGCGGCTGGCGCGCAATGCGTTCCAGCGCGTCTACGACATGATCCTGCACTTCGGCACGTCCAAGTACTCGTACCTGAAGCAGGAGTACGTGCACTACAAGTTCTTCGACGACCCGCTCGACAAGGGGGCCGACGCGGTCTACGGGCTCGATGCCTCGCTGATGCGTCTGGTCGAGACGTTCAAGTCGGCGGCGCAAGGGTATGGCACCGACCGGCGCATCCTGCTGTTGCACGGCCCGGTGGGCTCCAGCAAGAGCACCATCGTGCGGCTGCTCAAGAAGGGGCTCGAGTATTACTCCCTGATGGACGAGGGCGCGCTCTACACCTTCAGTTGGAAGCTGCCGAACGAGCAAGGCCAGATCGAGCTGCACCCCTGCCCCATGAACGAGGAGCCGCTCAAGCTGATCCCCCGCGTGCCGCGCCGCGAGATCCTGGCCCAACTCAACGCGGAGCTGGCGGAGAACCGGCAGATTCGCGTGGAGGGTGAGCTGGATCCGTTCTGTCGCCGGACGTTCGAGGACCTGCTGGTCAAGTACGAAGGCGACTGGCGCAAGGTGCTTGAGCACGTCGTTGTGCGCCGGCTCGTGTTGTCCGAAAAGGACCGCCTGGGGATCGGCACCTTCCAGCCCAAGGACGAGAAGAACCAGGACTCGACCGAGCTGACCGGCGACATCAACTACCGCAAGATCGCCCTGTACGGCTCGGATTCCGACCCGCGGGCGTTCAACTTCGACGGCGAGCTGAACATCTCCAACCGCGGACTGTGCGAGTTCATCGAGGTGCTCAAGCTGGACGTGGCGTTCCTGTACGACCTGCTCGGGGCGTCGCAGGAGCACACGATCAAGCCGAAGAAGTTCGCGCAGACCGACATCGACGAGGTGATCATCGGGCATACCAATGAGCCCGAGTACAAGAAGCTCCAGTCGAACGAGCTGATGGAGGCGTTCCGGGACCGCACGATCAAGATCGACATCCCCTACAACATCCGCCTTTCGGATGAGATCAAGATCTACGACAAGGACTTCGGCAAGGAGCGCGTGCGCGGCATCCACATCGCGCCGCACACGATCGAGGTCGCCGCGATGTGGGCGGTGCTGACGCGGCTGGAGGAGCCCAAGAAGGCCGGCCTGACGCTGCTCCAGAAGCTCAAGCTGTACGACGGAAAGAGCATCCCGGGCTTCACCGAGGACTCGGTGAAGGAACTGCGGGAGGAGGCCCGCCGCGAGGGCATGGTCGGCATCAGCCCGCGCTACATCCAGGACAAGATCTCGAACACGCTCGTCAGCGAGCAGGCGCAGGCCGACCGCTGCATCAACCCGTTCATGGTGATGAACGAGCTGGAGTCCGGTTTGAGCCACCACTCGCTGATCACCGACGAGGAGCAGAAGAAGCGCTACAAGGAACTGCTCAGCATCGTGCGTGAGGAATACGAGGACATCCTCAAGGCCGAGGTCCAGCGGGCGATTTCCGCGGACGAGGACGCCATCCAGCGCCTGTGCACCAACTACATCGAGAACGTGCGGGCCTACACGCAGCACGAGAAAGTCCGCAACAAGTACACCGGCCGCGACGAGTCCCCCGACGAGCGGCTGATGCGCTCCATCGAGGAAAAGATCGACATCCCCGACAGCCGCAAGGACGATTTCCGCCAGGAGATCATGAACTACATCGGCGCCCTGGCCCTCGACGGCAAGAAGTTCGAGTACAACACGAACGCCCGGCTCTACAAGGCCCTGGAACTCAAGCTGTTCGAGGACAGCCGCGACACCATTAAGCTCAAGAACGTGGTCTCCGGCGTAGTCGACGACGAGACCCAGGCCAAGATCGACGTGGTCAAGCAGCGGCTGATCAAGTTCTTCGGCTACAACGAGACCAGTGCCACCGACGTCTTGAACTACGTCGCCAGCATCTTCGCCCGCGGCGACACGAAGCGCGAAGACTAGCGACCGTTCGCGGCGTCCGCCCCCTGCCGGCCGGCGCCACGCGCGATTGGTCTCGCACCAGGCCCTCTGCTACCGAGGGGAGTAGGCCCTCGACCTGGCGACTTGCACCGGCCGGCTCGGACCCGACGGCCGCATCCGAGCCGTCGCGCGCCCCGCGAGAAAACGACCACGGCACTGCGACCCAGCACCCCGATGTCCGCATCCTCTGGCAGCCCGCGCCCGGCAAGGTGCCCGGCGAACGGAGCCCGGATCTGTCGCGCGGGTACAAGTCGGACCAAAAGTTGACCATTTCCGCCGCCCGCCTAGCATCAACAGCGAGGCCAGTCCAGGCTGCCGGCCGCGGGGCCTGCTGACCGACTGATTTGGACTGGATGACGACGAAATAGCTGCGCTGGAGGCATACGATGGCTTACGAGCTTCCCCCACTTCGGTACCCATACGACGCGCTGGAGCCGTACATCGACACGCGGACGATGGAAATTCACCACACGAAGCACCATGCCGCGTACGTGACCAACGTCAACAAGGCCTTGGAGGGCCACCCGGGTCTGGCCGGCAAACCAATTGAGCAGGTGCTCCGCGCGATCGATACGGTGCCCGCGGACGTTCGGCAAACCGTCATCAACCACGGCGGCGGACACGCCAACCACGCCCTCTTCTGGCGGCTCATGGGTCCGAACAAGGGCGGGCAACCCAGGGGCCAACTGGCCGAGGACCTCAAGAAGGTCTTCGCCAGCTTCGATGCGTTCAGGGAGGAGTTTGCAAAGGCCGCGGCCGGCCGCTTCGGAAGCGGCTGGGCATGGCTCGTGCTGGATTCAGGCGGCAAGCTCGTCGTCACCAGCACGGCCAACCAGGACTCGCCGCTCTTGCATGGCCACACACCGCTCCTGGGGCTCGACGTCTGGGAACACGCGTACTACCTGAAGTACCAGAATCGCCGCCCGGATTACATTGCCGCGTGGTGGAACGTAGTGAACTGGGACGCGGTCGGCGAGATCTACGACGCCGTACGCAGGTAAGCTCATATGCTCTGACTGCGACGCCGCGCTACTCCGTCAGCACGATGTACCCCAGCCTCGTGTTCTGGTTCCGGCCGATCTTGAACGCGACCACGTCCGCACTGGACGCCACGTCGCTCGCGTTGAGGAATCCGGCGCCGTCCACGAACCGCCCGAACGCGCCGCCCGCGCTGACCTGGAGGAACTCCGCGCTTTCCAGGATGACCTGGTCGCCCGAGATGAAGACCCAGCTTCCGTCCGGCGTGATCGTCAGGTCGTTTCCGAACCCGTCCCACGGCGGCGTGTGCGCATCGGGCGCACCGGGAACGCCGCCGGCCACCGCTGTCAGGTTCGGAACGGTGCCGACCGCCGCGCGGTACACGACGGCGTACGTGTCGTTGGCGTCACGGTCCAGGAAGTAAGCGTATTTCCCGCCTTTGATCGCCAGCGAGAGCAACCGGTGGGCCGGCGCCGTACCCAGCTCACGTGAAACGCCGTCGGCGATGTTGAGCAACCGCACGTTATTGGGAAACGCGTCCGCCAGGTACAGGATGAAACCATTGTCGTACGCAAACGGGCCGGCGATTCCACCCTGGTTCGCAAGGTCGATCTGGCGCGGGGCGGTCTCCGGCGTGGTGATGTCGTACACCAGGAACCGCTCGCCGCTGAACGTCACGACCACCTGGTCCGCGCTGTCGATCACGACCTGAAGCACTCCCGCGGGCGGGTTTTGCAGGGGCGTGATCTGCGGCGGATCGACGCTCAAGTCGAGCACCTTCAACACCCGGCCGTCGGCGACGGCGTCCGCCCGGTTCCGCGTTACGGCCCACTGCCCATCGGCCACGACGGGGCTCAGAATGTCCTCGTCGTCGCCGGTCGGAAGGCTCTCCAGCGTCACGTCGTCCTGCGGGATTACGGTGGGCGCCTCCGTTTCCGTGTCGTAGATCAGCAGGCGGCCCTCGTCATTGAAGAGCAGCACCTTCTTGTCTGCCACGGCGAACCCCTGGCTGCGGTTGTCGCCGGGAATGGGCGTGGCCGCGGTCGGATTGGTCGACGGAACGACGTAGGACACGCCAAGCCGTGTGCCGGTGCCGAAGACGATCAAGTCGGTACCGCATTCCAGGCTCGCGTCGTAGACGACGGGAATGTCCAGCTTGACGACGGTGAAGCGGCTGGTATCGACCCCCCCGGTCGTTGCCGTACCGTCACCGTTCGTGTCGCCGTCGCCCGGCCCCGTCGGTTCCGTCGGGCATCCGCCCAGCAGCAGGCCGAACAACGCGAGTGGAACAAAGGCAAACCAGCTTGTGCGCCGAGACCCCATGAGAGCACCTCCGTTACCTAGAACCTCGACCAACGAACGCGGGCAGTGTAGCGCCGCGCACCGCGTGGCGTCAAGGGAAACTCCGGCCGTCCAGCACGACGATAGCGTAACCCGATGTTGGAGTATTTCAGGTTGGGTGGCTCACGACGTGTTTGTGAACGAGCGGACGTCCTTCGTTGTCGAAGGATGCGCTTGACGCTTGGAAGGCCACCGGCACTAGGCGCAGGAGGACGGGCTGACTCCAGCGGACGCCGGCCCGGAGCCTCTGCCGTTTGGCCACCCTCGGGGAGCTCGGGTTGCGCGCCCGCGGAGCCCCTTCAGGCTCCCGCCTTGGTCGCCTTCAGTCCCCGACGGCGTACTTACTAGAGGCTAATCCAAAAACCGGTCTGAGCAACAGAAACGTGCAAGCGAGTTGAAGGCAGCCCTGGAACAGCTTGGTCGACTTCTCCCACCGGATGCACAGCCGGCGGAAGTTCTGGATCCACGCAATGCTGCGTTCCGCCGTCCAACGTCGGCGATAGCGTTGCAGGGGACGCCGATCCTGCGTCACGTTCTCCGGCTTACGATTCGCGCGATGCGGCGCGATCAGTTCCACGCCCTGCTCCGCCAGTTCCGCATCCAGCTCGTCGCAGTCATACGCCTTGTCGCCGATCACGCGCGGCGGCGCCTGCTGGGTCAGCATGAAGTTGAACAACCGCTGGACCAGTTTGCTCTCGTGCGGGCCGGCGGGGGCGGTGTCAACGGCGACCGGCAAACCGCGGGCATCGACCAGAACCATGATTTTCACGCCTTTTCCGACGCGTGTGGCGCCCACGCCGTCGCCACCGCCCTTGGCCTTCGAGAAGGTCGCATCGATGAAGCACTCGTAGAGCCGGTAGCCGCCGCGCGTCTCGACCAGCCGGCCGGCGGACTGCAACAGGCGTTCAAAGACGCCGTCGGCGACCCACCGCGCAAACCAGCGATGCACCGTGCTCTTGGACCTGAACTCCGCTGGAAGGTCCTTCCATTTCGCGCCGTTGTCGAGCATCCAGAAGATGCCGCGCAGCGTCCTGCGCTTGTCGGCTGCCGGCCGCCCCGCCCTGCTCGTAGCGGCGAATCTACTGGTGAACCGCCTCGCGGCTCACCCCGAACAGCCGGGCCACCTCCGATTTGGATTTCCCCTCGCGCCACGCCAGAATCGCCTTGCGACGCAGGTCTTCCTGCGCCGCCGGCGAAAGCGTCCGTGCATCGGCGATCTTCATACATACAGTATAACCCAAGACACAAAGAATGTCACCTATACCATGCCCGGACTAATAGGTGGATGTCTGGTATGGCGCGAGTTCGGTACTTGGCTCATACTGCCGTCGTCCCGTACACAGGAGGAACCGCGATGGCACGGACGCAATGGACGGCGGCGGAACGGTTGGTGGCGGAGCAGGCGGTCGCCCTGCACCGGGAAGTGCTTGCGGCGATGCAGGCGGCGCCCTGGGGGCAGGGCTTGGCGGTGACCGAGGCGGCGGTGATGCAAGGCGGTCAGGAGTTCCTGCGGAATCTGCTCCAGCAGACGCTCAGCGCCCAGCCGGGGGCGCAACAAGGGGGCTCTGCTCCGAACCGTGTGACTGCGGCGAAAAGACGCGTTTCAAGACCTACTCGCCCAAGACGCTGACGACCGCGGCGGGCGACGTGCGGATCACGCGCCGGTACTACCGCTGTGGGCACTGCGGGACGACCGCGACGCCCTGGGACAGGTGGGCGGGGTTGGGGGCGGATCATCTCTCGCCGCAGGCCCGGCGCATGGCGGTGCTGGCCGGCAGCAGTTGGTCCTTCGACTGCGCCAGCGCCCACCTGGCCGAGCTGTGCCGGGTGCGGATCAGCGCGAACGTGGTCCGGATGGTGACCAACGCCGCAGGGCAGCGCGCGCAGCGTTGGCAGGCGCGGCATCGCGACTCGGGGGTGGACTTCCGCGCGGCGGCGGGGGCGGTCGAGTTCTACACCGACGGGACGTGCGTGAACACGCGGGGCGGGTGGCGTGAGATGCGGCTGGCGGTCTTCGCGAAACGGGTGGCCGGGCCAGCGGCCACGCCGGCGGAATGGGCCACGCGCAAGTTTCCGGAACCGGCCGCGCGGGTGGCCTTCGCGGGCATTCAGCCGGCGGAACGGTGCGGGCCGCAATGGGCGGCGCGGGCCCGGCCGTTGGGGGTGGATCCGCAAAGCACGGCGATCACGGCGCTGGCTGACGGGGCGAAGTGGATCTGGCGGCAGGTGGCTGAGCATCTGCCGCGGGGCGAATGCGTGGTGGATGTTTACCACGTGAGCGAACATCTGCACGCGCGGTCGCAGCCTGCACGGCGAGCACACGCCAGCGGCGCGGGCCTGGGCGGAGGAGCGGCTGAACCTGCTGTTGGCGGCGGGGCCGATGCGGCTGCTGGCCGAGTTGGGCCGGGAACGGCGTGGGCAGCGGAGCCGGGCGCGGCGGCGGGCGTTGGCGGCATTGATTCGTTACCTGCGGCCGAACGTGGACGGGCTGTGGTACCGAGACCGCCTGGCGCAGGGGCGGCGGATCGGGAGCGGGCTGATCGAGGGGGCGTGCAAGACGATCGTGGGCCGGCGTCTCAAGCACGGCGGAGCCCGCTGGCCGGTGCCGCGCGTGGCGAACGTGGCGGCCCTCTGCTGCCTGCTCTACAGCGACGAATGGGAGGCCTTCGGGAGGACCGACGCAGCCTGATCGCTAACTTCTGGCGGTAGACCCGCCGTGGCGCAGCGCACCGGGAAACGCCTTGACGCCGGGGCGGTCCCCGCCTACTGTGCGCGGTTGCCAAGTGTGGGCGCCGTCCCCGCTTGCGTGGCCCGGATGGCGGAATTGGCAGACGCGCCAGGTTGAGGGCCTGGTGAGGGCAACCTCGTGCTGGTTCGAATCCAGTTCCGGGCATGAGTCGGTGCCTGCGCCGGCGCGGCCGTCATCCAGCCGGCGCCCACCGATGCGAGCCGCGACCGTGATGGCGCGGCCCTTGCGCTGCTAGCTCAACTGGATAGAGCGTCGGCCTACGGAGCCGAAGGTTAGGGGTTCGAATCCCTTGCAGCGCGTCACACGGGGTATGGGGAGCGGCAACTCCGGGACGCCAGCGCCGAGGCGGGCGAGACACCCACCCCACCCTGTAGCGCCGGGGCGGAGCTCGCCGCAGCGAGTCGCCTGTAGCGACCTGCCCGACGTCGCGGGTAACCGGCGTGATTGGCGGGCGGGACGCCCACCCCACCCGGCGAGACGCCCACCCCACCGAATTGGTGGAAGCGGGGTGTAGCGCGAAGTTCGCCGTCACGCCGCCCCAGTGGGGCGCAGAACACTCGTTTTCGGACATAGGATCCCCGTTTTTATGCGACCCCGCGCAAATTAACTATCTTCTTGACTCGCAAGTCCGAATCTGAGTCTAATGGCGGTGTTCCAGCGCACCCGACGCCCGGGTCCCGCGCATTTTGTCTGCGGAAAGAAGCAGCGTGCGTTCCGATTCACTGCGCAAGCCGAGGTCTTGTTGATGAACAAATCCGCAATAAGCTCATGGCGCGTGCTGTGGGTGCTGGGATTGGTGCTGTTCCTCAGCAACGCGGGGATCGCGTCAGGCGCGGAGCGGGTCGTGCTCTGCGAGGAATTCACCGACGTCTGGTGCTATGGGTGTTCCTTCGCCGGGCCAGCCCTCAGCCTGCTGCTCGACATCTACCCGGATTCGTTCGCGTTCGTGCAATACCACGTGAACGATGACTACACGACGACGTGGGCGGAGGACAGGTTCGCGTACTACGGCGGGCAATACACGCCCATCGCCGTGTTCGACGGGGTGAGCAAGGCATCGGGGGCCGTGCCGAACGAGTTCCAGCAGTACGCCATTTATCGGACAATCTACTTCCTGCCGGAGTCCGCCACGCCGACCGACGTGACGCTCGCCCTTTCCGCGATCCACCTCGGAGGGCAAGCCTACCGGGTTTCCGCGGAGGTCGGCATCGACGCCGGCGGCACAGCCAAGCCGCTGCGCGTCTTCGTGGTGCAGGTTTTGGACCACTGGCCCGAAGATCGTCCCTATCACCGCAACGCATTCAAACAGGCCGCGCCGTACTATGACGTCAGCCTCGCGCCGAACCAGTCGCAGGTAATCGTCGAGGACTTCACGTTCGACGCGGACAGTTGGGCGGATCCGCTGAACATCAAGTTCGTCGCATGGGCGCAGACGCCGGGCGGATTCCCGGCCCATGTGTACCAGGCCGCGACGCTGTTGTGGCCGCTGGTCTTTGAGCCCGGCGATGCGGATGGCGACGGTATCGCCGACGAGCTCGACAACTGCCCGCAGCGCTACAACCCGGACCAGGCGGACACGGACGGCGACGGTATCGGCGACGCGTGCGACAACTGCCCCTTCGTCTTCAACCCGGACCAGGCCGACGGCGACCAGGACCGCTTCGGTGATGTGTGCGACAACTGCCCCGTGCTGCACAGTCCCGACCAGGCCGATGACGACGACGACGGCCTCGGCAACCCCTGCGACTGGTGCCCGGACGTGCCCGCCGCCGGCGGCGTGGATGCGCAAGGCCGGTCGCTGGGCTGCATCGACGTGGATTGCGCCGTTGACATGGCGGACGTCATGCTCTTCGTGGGCTGCCTGGGCGGCCCTAACGTCTCTGCGGTACCGGAGTGCGACCCGGCGAATTTCGGACGGGCGGACGTGACCGGCGACGGCGACGTGGACCTGGCCGATTTCGCGATCGTGCAGTTGAACTACACCGGGTTGATCCCCAGTGCGGCCGTGTACGTCGGCGCCGCGACGTGTGTGGACTGCCATCCGGACACTCATGCGACGTGGAGTGGGACCATTCACGCCACGGCGTTTGACACACTGATCGCCGGCGGCCACGGCAGCAACGAGTTGTGCTTCCCCTGCCACGCCGTGGGTTACGGCGCGGCCAGCGGCTTTGTAAGCCTGGAGGCCACGCCGCACCTCGCCAACGTCCAGTGCGAGGTCTGCCACGGCGCAGGCAGTAACCACTTGAAGGATCCGCTCGCTGCACCGCTCGAGCGCCGCTTGGAGTCGGCGCAGTGCGGCCTCTGCCACGTGTCGTGTCACGGGCTATGTGGGGAGAACCATCACCCGCAATTCGAGCAGTGGTCGACCTCGAAGCACTCGCGCTCGCTGTGGACGTTGTGGATGAGCCCGGACGCCGACGATTCCTGTCTGCAATGCCATTCCACCGAGTATCGGCTCGCGCCGCCGGACCAGAAGCCCGGCCTGTGGGGCGTGATGTACAGCATCGAATGCGTGGCGTGCCACGATCCGATGAGCAGTGTGAACGCCGGCCAGCTTCGAATGCCGGCCTGGCAGTTATGCGCCGACTGCCACACGATGAACGGCGCGGTGCCCGGCGAGAAGCCGAGCCAGCCGCAGGCGGAGATGCTGCACGCGACCGGCGGCTATAAGCTGAACGGCGCACCGTTGAACGGTCCCTACAGCATGCATTGGTGGGGCATCTCCGACGAGTGCGTGACCTGCCACGTTTTCATGGAACCCTCCCCCGGGCCCGGCCAGCCGGCCAACGCCGGCCATACGTTCCTGGCCAACATGCGGGCCTGCCTGCCGTGCCACTCCGAGACGGCGGCGACGCTGCTGGTGCAGATGATGTGGGAGGAGGTTGACGCGCGGCTGGGCGAGATCGGACGCCGTTTCGACCCCGAGGACCCGCTGTACGTCGATCCAGGGACGCTCTCGCCGGAGCAGCTCCCGCAGTATCTGCGGGCCAAGTTCGATTATGAGATGGTGGTTTACGATAAGTCGTACGGGTCGCACGCCTCGGGCTATGCGCGGGTGCTGCTGGGCGAGGCCGAGACCTTCTTCGGTATCCCGCCATGGAAGATGCGGCGACCGCTCCCTTGGTACGAGCGGTTGCCGGACGCGGCCACGCGTGAGATGGACGGCGCGCACGGCGAGGTGCAACAATGAGGATCGAGAATAGGGACAGCCACCTGTTTCCACCGATCGACGGCCCGACGGTGCCGCGCGTGAAGCGAAGAATGGTGAGTGTCCCCAATTTTCGGAGAGCGAAAATAGGTGGCTGTCCCTATTTTCTGAGGTGAGACGATGAGAATCGGGCGGCGTGACTTCCTAAAGCTCGCGGCGGCTGCGGTGGCGGCCGGCAAGCTGGCGCCCGCGGCGCTCGCGCGGCTGTACGAGACGATGCGGAGCCGGAACGCGCCGCGGGTCATCTGGCTGCAAGGCGCCGGGTGCGACGGCTGCGCGATCTCATTCCTGAACAGCATCCACTACGCCAGCGTCGACGAGCTGCTGCTCAGCACGCTCGACGTTAAGTTCCAGAACAACGTGATGACAGCGGCCGGCGACCTGGCGGTCTCCGCGGCACAGGCCGCGGGGGCGGAGCCGGGCTACATCCTCGTCATCGAGGGCGCGATCCCCACCGGCGCCGCCGGGCACTACTGCTGGCTCTGGCCGGGTGTGACGATGGCTGCGGGCCTGCAATCCTACGCCGCCAACGCGGCGTACATCGTGGCGCTGGGCACGTGTGCATCGTACGGCGGAGTGTCCGGCGGGGCACCGAACCCAACGCAGGCACAGGGCGTGGGCCAATTGCTGGGTAACGACTCGCGGCTCGTCAATGTCCCCGGTTGCCCGGCCCACCCCGACCGGCTCGTGGGCACATTGGTTTTCCTGATTAACGAAGGCCGCCTCCCGCCGCTGGACGCACACCGCCGCCCGTTGCAGTTCTACGGCCAGCGCGTCCACGACAACTGTTTCAAGCGCCACAAGCTGTGCGGCGAGCTGCCCCTGGCGGACAAGCTGAGCGACGAAGGCTGCCTGGAGTTTCTCGGCTGCAAGGGCAAGAAGACTTATTCCGACTGTCCCATGCGCAAGTGGAACGCCGGGGCGTCCGGGCAGTACGGCGTAAACTGGTGCGTGGGGGCGCACAGCCCGTGCCTGGGATGCTGCGAGCCGACGTTCCCTGACGGCATGTCCCCGTTCTACGTGTACTCCCCGACGCAGGAACGCTCGGAGCAACGCGACGGCCACGGGGGAACGCAGCCGGGCTCCGCGCCGCGTCGGCGGCGCGGGCGGCGCGGGCGGTTGATTTCGGGGACGGGTTCGGGCGCGTCGGTCTCGGCCCAGAGTCAGTAGGAGGCGTGCATGCCGACCACGATCACGATTGACCCGGTCACCCGCATCGAAGGGCACCTCTCCGTCGAGATTACCGTCGATACGGTCGGCGGCCAGCCGCAGGTCGTCAGCGCGCGCAGCGCGGGCACGATGTTTCGCGGCTTCGAGGTGATCCTCATCGGACGCGACCCGCGCGACGCCGCCCCCTACACGCAGCGGATCTGCGGCGTGTGCCCAGTGCCGCACGCGTTGGCGGCGTGCCTGGCGCTGGACCAGGCGTTCGGCGTTGCTCCGCCGGACAACGGCCGCATCCTGCGGAACCTTGTGGCCGGGGCGAACTTCCTTGACTCGCACCTGCTGCATTTCTACCACCTGTCGGTCCTGGATTACGTGAACACGGCGGGCCTGCTGGATCGGGCGCCGTGGATTCCCCGGTACAACTTCCCGGACATGGTGACCGGCGCGACGGCTGCGACGCTGGTGAGCCACTATGTGACCGCCTTCGCGATGCGGCGAAAAGCACACCAGATGGGGGCGTTGTTCGGCGGCCGGCTTCCGCACGTCGGGTCGTTTGTCGTGGGCGGGTGTACCGACACGGTTACGGCGGAGAAGATCGCCGCGTTCCGCAGCCTGCTGACCGAACTGCGCGACTTCATCAACAACGTGTACTTGCCCGACGCGAACTTGCTCGCGGGCCAGTTCCCGAGCTATTACCAGCTTGGGCAGGGCTACGGCAACCTGCTCGCGTTCGGGGTGTTCGATCTCAACGCGAGCGGGACGAACAAGCTGCTCGGGCCCGGTCGCTACACCGAGGGCGCCGGCGGAGCAGTCGATCCCGGCCAGATCACCGAGCAGGTGACTTACGCCTGGTACACCGAGGCGAGCGGCAACAAACACCCGGCCCAGGGCCTGACCGAACCTTACCCCGACAAGCCCGGCGCCTATACCTGGTGCAAGGCGCCGAGCTATGACGGCAAGCCGCACGAGCTGGGTCCGCTGGCGCGGATGTGGGTCAACAACGAGTACAACAACGGCATCTCGACGATGGACCGGATCGTGGCCCGCGCGCTGGAAACGAAGAAGATTGCGGACGCCATGGACGGTTGGCTCGACGAGCTTGTGCCGGGCGGACCGGTGTATACGCCGAGCTCGATTCCGGAACAGGCAACGGCGGCGGGGCTGACCGAGGCCCCGCGCGGTGCGCTCGGGCATTGGCTCGACGTGACGAACTCGGTGATCAGCCGGTACCAGGTGGTGACGCCGACGAACTGGAACGGCGCCCCCCGGAACGACCAGGGGCAGGCTGGCCCGCTGGAAGCCGCCCTCGTGGGCGTGCCGGTGACCGACATCGACCAGCCGGTCGAGGTGCTCCGCGTCGTGCATTCGGTCGATCCGTGCATGGCCTGCGCCGTACACATGCTGCGGCCCGGCGATCGCGCACCCCGCGCCGAGGTGCTGATCCGGCCGGGCATTGCGTAGCGGCCGACCTCCGCGTCGGCCGGGGGCTGTAGCGGCCGGGCTTCGTCCCGGCCGATGGACGTGGCTTGATGGACGTGCAGACGCTCGGACAATTCGCTCGTTCGCAGACCGCGCGGTGCCCCACGCTCATCCTCGGCGTGGGCAACATCCTCCTGCGCGACGAGGGGGTCGGCGTGCATGTCATACAAGCCCTCGGGCGACTTGATCTGCCGCCCGACGTGGAAGTCGTCGACGGCGGCACCGCGGGCTTCGCCCTGGTCGAAATCCTGGCCGACCGCCGCAAGGTCATCGTCGTGGACGCCATCGCGGCCGACTGCGCGCCCGGCACCGTCGTGCGGCTGAACGGTGACGATCTGGCCGCGCCCTCGGCCCCGCCGTGCTCGCTGCACGAGGTGGGGCTGGCAGAAGCGCTGGGCGCCGCCCGACAACTGGGGGTCGCGCCGCACGAGGTGATCGTCATCGGCGTGCAACCCTGTCAGGTGTCGTGCGGGCTCGAGCTCTCACCAACGCTGGCGGCCTTGGTGCCGAGAATCGTGGATCTGGTCTTGGCCGAGCTCCCTGTCACCAACACCGGGGCAGCGCAAAGTTCCGCGGGAGTGCGGGAGTACGGAGTTTCGCGAACACCGGGGAGTGCAAAGTGTCACTTTGCACCTGCGCCGCAGATGGAAGGCACCCTATGAAGCGTCTCGTCTTGCTGTCGTTGGTGCTGCTGGGGCTCAGCGTCCCGGCGGCCGTCGCCGAGCCGGCCTGGGGCGGCAACTGCCTCAGTTGCCACGGTTTGCTGCCGGCCAATGTGATTCAGGTCTTCGGCGAGAACACCATCGCCGACCCGGATGAGAGTGCCACCGGGGCCCCGGATCGCGGCCCGCTGAGGGTCTTCCGCACCTATCGCGGGATGGTCAAGAGCCTGACCGCCCAGGTGCAGGCGCTCGTGCCGGACGACACGTACGCGGTGCAGGTCCGGCGGCTGCGTTTTCCGGGGGTCGTCAGCGGCGGCCAACTCCAGTACGGCGCCGATTGCGACTGGCCGGAGTGGGGCGAGCCGCCCAACTACTACACGAATCCGGCCGTTTCCTTCCGCTGGCCGGTGGGGCCGACGAGTTTCCAATACGAGCTCGAGGTCGGTCCCGACGCGGCCCTGGACTACTACGACCTGGTGCTGGCCGTGGCCGGCAAGTTCAACGACGACACGGCCCTCTTCTACGGAGAGGAGCATTTCTACTTGCAGGTCATCAGCAGTCTGACCGGCGACTTGAATTGCGATGGGGACGTGGGCTTCGGCGACATCAACGCCTTTGTCCTGCGGCTCAGCAATCCGGCCCAGTACGCCGCCGTCTATCCGCACTGCCCGGACGTCAACGGCGACATCAACATTGACGGCTCCGTCAACTTTGGAGACATCAACCCGTTCGTCGCCTTGTTGAGCGGGGGGTAGACGCGGCGAGTTCGCGGCACGGACGCTCGCTGCGCCCCCAACGGTACGCGTGACCGTCACGCATTCGCCGGTGGAGTAACACCATGATCGACTTACGCCGTGTGGTCCTGCCCGTCGTGACCGCGAGCGCGGCCGTGTTTCTTCTGAGCGGGTGTCATTCGACGCAGCGGGCGGCGTCTGTGCCGCCGGCCGCCGGGCAGCGGGAAGTGGTTGAGGAGCGCTGGCCCAACGGCAAGCTGCGGCTGCACAAGGAGATGCTGCGCCGTCCGGATGGCCGCGTCGTGGAACACGGGGTGTACACGACCTGGTACGACCACGGCGGCAGAGAGTACGAGGGGACGTTCGTCCAGGGTGAGGTCGACGGGGTCGTGGCCACCTGGCACCGCAACGGGCTGAAGGCCACGGAGCAGCATTTCCGCGGCGGCCGGCGACACGGGCCGCGTTACTCCTGGGACGACAACGGCGTGCTGCGCAAAGAGGAGCACTTTGCCGACGATCAGCCGACCGGCACGTGGACCGTGTGGGATGCAAAGGGCGAGATCAAGATACGGCGGCAGTTCGATCCGCAAGCGCCGCACCCCGACTCAGCGCCAGCCGACGAAGATTAGGACGTTGTTCACTGCACCTGTCCTTGTAATGCCGATAGCACTTGATTACGATAACTGTGTCGATCGGCAAGTGGCGTGCAACCGCGCCGCGGGGGACTGGCCGATAACGTGGCGGTCTCGTGTGCTGCATCGCCTGCACAATCCACCCACCAGGAGGGTCAACGTGATTCCCCGAACCATGCTCTCGTTGTTGACGGTCTGCGCCCTCGTTGTTCCGCTGAGCCTCGCCCAAGCGCCGCCGGCCGATCGCTCGCCGGCTGCCCAGGTTGCCCAGGGGCATCTGGAGGTCCCGCGCGATGCGTACGTGCCGGTATCGCCGGAAGAGCAGCTCACCACGCCCGCAATGCGGGTGCGACAGGGACGCTACGTGAGCGTCCAGGTCAATGTCAATGCCAACGGCAACAACATCGTGGGCGACGCCGCCAATGAGCCCTCCATCGCGGTCAACCCGCTCAACCCGCACAACATGGTCATCGGCTGGCGGCAGTTCGACACGATCAGCAGCGATTTCCGGCAGGCCGGCTGGGCGTATACCTTCGACGCCGGGCAGACCTGGACGTTCCCGGGGAACATCGAGCCCGGGGTGTTCCGGTCGGACCCCGTGCTGGCGTGCAACCCGGACGGCGTCTTCTTCTACGACAGCCTGACTTCCGACGGCACGGGCTATCACTGCAAGATGTTCCGGTCCTTCAACGGCGGCGTGTCGTGGGACGCCGGCATCGAGGCCTACGGCGGCGACAAGGAGTGGATGGTCATCGATCTGACCGAGGGCATCGGCCGCGGCAACATCTACTCGTACTGGACCGAGTGGTACAGCATCTGCAACGGCCAGTTCACCCGCTCCTATGACGGCGGCAACACGTACCGCCCGTGCACCTACATCCCCGGCTCGCCCTACTGGGGCGTGCTGGACGTCGGGAGCGACGGCACGCTGTACCTGTGCGGCGACGGCTTCACCTTCGCGAAATCGACGACCATGAAAGACCCCAACCAGGCCGCCGCCTGGCAATTCAACACCACGCTCAGCCTGGGCGGCAGCCTGGTGTACGGCGTCGGCCCCAACCCGGGCGGCCTGCTTGGACAGGCCTGGTTGGCGGTGGACCGGTCCGGCGGACCGACCCACAACAACCTCTACGTGCTGGCCTCCATCGACCCGGCGGGCGCCGACCCGATGGACCTGATGTTCTCGCGCAGCACCAACGGCGGCCAAAGCTGGAGCGCCGCGGTGCGGATCAATGATGACCCGGTGGGCAACAATGCGTGGCAGTGGTTCGGCACGCTGTCGGTGGCCCCGAACGGCCGCATCGATGCAGTCTGGAACGACACGCGCAACCACCCGGGCACCTACCTGACGGAACTGTACTACTCCTACTCCACGGACGGCGGCCTGACCTGGTCGCCCAACGAGCAACTGACGCCGGCCTGGAATCCGCATGTCGGCTGGCCCCAGCAGCAGAAGATCGGCGACTACTACCACATGATCTCCGACGACCGCGGCGTGAGCCTGGCCTACGCCGCCACGTTTAACAACGAGGAGGACGTGTACTTCATGCGCATCGGCGACCCGCTGTGTCCCGACGCGGGTCTCGTGGAGTTGGACCAGGCGAACTACGGCTGCGAGAGCACGGTGCAGATTGCCGTCAGCGATTGCGGCTTGAACGCCAACAGCTCCCTCGTCGAGACCGCCACCGTGACCATTGCGTCGCCCTCCGAGCCCGCGGGCGAGACGGTGGTGCTGACGGAGACCGGCGCGGCCACGGCGCTCTTCGCGGGCTCGGTCGTGCTCAGCGAGACGAACGCCCCGGGCGTGCTCCTTGTGGCGCCGGGCGAGACCGTGACCGTGACGTACATCGACGCGGACGACGGGGCAGGCCACCAGAACGTGATCGTCACGGTCGGGGCCCTGGTGGACTGCACGCCGCCGGTCATCTCCAACGTCCAGGTGACCGACCTGGCCCCGCACTCGGCCAAGGTCGCGTTTAACGCGAATGAGGCAGTGCGCGGCACGGTCCGTTACGGCTTGAGCTGCGGCGCGCCGACCTACACCGCCACGTCCACCGTCCTCACCCCGTGGCCTGTGGTCAACCTGAGCGGTCTGAACGACGACACCACCTACTACTTTGTGGTCGAGGCCGAAGATGAGGCCGGGAACGTCGCGACGGACGACAACGGCGGCACCTGCTACACGCTCACGACGCCCGACGTTCCGAACTACTACGCCGAGCTCTTCACGACCGACAACGATCTGGACTACCTGAGCCTGACGTTTCTTCCCAACGGATCGGACGATTTCTACTTCGGTTGCAGCGAGAGCATTTCCCAGTTGCCCACGAACCCCTTGGGCGGAACGACGCTGTCGCTCTCCAACGACAGCTTCGCCCAGGTCAATCTCGGCGGCGGAGCTACGGTGCCGCTCTACGGCACGAGCTACACCCGCTTCTTCGTCGGCAGCAACGGCTACCTCACCTTCAACGCCGGCGACAGCACGGCCACCGAGTCCCTCGCCGCACACTTCAACCAGCCGCGGATCAGCGCCCTCTTCGACGACCTGAACCCCGCGCAAGGCGGCAACGTGAGCTGGAAGCAGACCGCCGATCGCGTGGCGGTGACCTGGATGAACGTGCCGGAACACAACGCCGGCAACCAGAACACCATGCAGGTCGAGCTGTACTTCGACGGGCAAATCACGATCAGCTACCTGGCGCTCGCGGCGACGGACGGCCTGTCCGGTCTCTCGCGCGGCCTCGGCGTCCAGCCGGACTTCTACATGTCGGACCTGTCGGCGATGGGGCCGTGCCAGGCCACCCCGCCGACGGCCAACAACAGCAACGTCAACGTGGACGAGAACACGCCGGCCAACATCACCCTCCTGGCCACGGACGACGGCCTGCCCAATCCGCCCAGCGCGCTGAGCTACATCATCGTGTCCCTCCCGGCGCACGGCGCCTTGGCCGATCCCAACGGCGGCGCCATCACCGCCGCCCCCTACACGCTCGCCAGCGGCGGCAAAGTCGTGCAGTACACGCCCGCGAGCCACTACATCGGCGCGGACAGCTTCCAGTTCAAGGCCAATGACGGCGGCACCCCGCCGGACGGCGGCGACTCAAACGTGGCCACGGTCTCGATCACGGTGATCGGCGTGCCCGAGCTGGCGTACGGCTTCCCGCTGGACGTCAGTCCCGGCTGGACAACGACCGGGGCGTGGGCCTTTGGCCAGCCGGCCGGTCTCGGCAGTCACAACAAGGACCCCCAGGCCGGCTACACGGGCCTCAACGTCTACGGTTACAACCTGAACGGCGACTACACCAACAACATGCCGGCGCGGTACCTGACGACCTCCGCGCTCGACTGCTCCGACCTGGCCGCGGTGGAACTGCGCTTCTGGCGCTGGCTGGGCGTGGAGGCGACCGACTACGCCGGGATCGAGGCATCCAACGATGGGACGAGCTGGGTAACCGTGTGGTCCAATGGCGGCCAGTTGATCAACGAGGCGGCCTGGTCGCACCGAACGTATAGCATTGCCGCCGTCGCGGATGGTCAGCCGGCGGTCTACATCCGCTGGGTAATGGGGCCGACCGACCACTCGATCACCTACCCCGGCTGGAACATCGACGACGTGGAAATCTGGGCGCTGTTGCCGGCGCCGTACCCGCTGGGCGACGTGAATTGCGACCTGGCGGTCGACTTCGGCGACATCAACCCGTTCATCCTGGCGCTCAGCAATCCGGCGGCGTACGCGGCGGCGTTCCCGCACTGCAATATCACGAACGCCGACATCAACCAGGATGGCAGCGTGGACTTCGGCGACATCAACCCGTTCGTCCAGCTCCTGACGGGCAAGTAGCGAAGCGGGCGGGCTGAGCCCCGGCCGCGGCAGCGCATTGCAGCTTCCGCGGCCGGGGGCCAGACCCGGGCCGCCGATTCATGCCTACAGAGTGAGTCGCACTTCGCAGCGCCCCTTTTCCGGCAGCGGGCGCACCGTGAAGCCGAGCCGGGCGGTGAGGTTCAGCATCGCCTGGTTGTCGGCCAGCACTTCGCCGACGATTTCCTGCGTCCCGCGGCTGCGGCAATAGCGAATCATCTTCTCCATGAGCGCGCTGCCGAGTCCGGAGCGCTTCAGGTCCGAGCGCACCATGACGGCGAAGTCGGCCTTGGTGTTGTCCGGGTTGGACACGGTTCGAACGACGGCCAGCGTCTCCATCTCTCCCTGCTCATCGGGCGCGATCGCGATGAAGGCCATCTCGCGGTCATAGTCGATCTGGGTCAGGCGTGCCATCTCGCTCGGCGGCACGTCGCGGATGACGCCCAGGAAGCGAAAACGCAGGTCTTCGGGCGTGAGACGGGCGATGAAAGCCTTGTGGGCCGGGGCATCCTCGGGCCGGATCGGCCGCACGAAGACTTCCCGCCCGGACGGCAGCCGGACGGTCTCTTCCAGCTCGCGCGGGTACGGCCGGATTGCCAGTCGCCGCGCTCCTGACGTCCCGGCCGGCGCAATACGAATCCGTGCGTCCAGCGCGAGCACGCCCTGGTGATCCGCGAACAGGGGGTTGATGTCGAGCTCGATGATCTCGGGGCGGTCCACGATAAGCTGCGAAACCTGGATCAGAGTCAGGCAAATCGCGTCCAGGTCTGCGGGCGGCCGGTCCCGGTACCCCTTCAGCAGCTTGTACACCTGCGTCCGCCCGATCATGCGCCGCGCCAGACTCATGTTCATGGGCGGCAGCGCCGTCGTGCTGTCCGCCACCACCTCGACCGCGGTCCCGCCCCGCCCGAAGAGAATCACCGGACCGAAGATCGAATCCGTACTGACGCCGATGATGAGTTCGTGCGCCTGTGGGCGGCGGACCATCTTCTGCACCGTGAAGCCGGTCAGGCGCGCCTCCGGCATCCGCTTTGCGATGCGGGTCTGCATGGTCACGGCGGCCGTCCACACGTCGTCCGACGCGTCCAGGGCCAGCGCCACGCCGCCCACGTCCGACTTGTGCGTGATGTCCGGCGAGAGGATCTTCAGCGCGACCGGAAAACCGATCTCCTCCGAGAGCTTCGCAGCCTCGTAGGGGTCCGCGACGACGCGCGTCTCGACCACCGGGACGCCGTACGCCGCCAGCACCTGCTTGGCCTCGGGCTCGGTCAACAGCTCACGGTCCTCGGACAACGCCGTCTCGATCACCGCCCGGGCCGCCCCCGGCGTGGGCGTGAAGTCGGTCGGAGCGGAAGGCGGCGTCTGGGTCAGAATTTCCTGGTTACGCCGGTAGCGCACCATGTGCATGAACGCGCGCACAGCGCTCTCAGGCGTGTCGTACGTGGGAATCCCGGCTTGTGCGAAGATCTGCCGCGCGCGGCCGGCCGCCTCCCCGCCGAGCCAGCTCGTGAGAACGGGGAGCTTGGCCTCGTGCAGCGCGTTCACGATGCCGCGGGCCGTCTCTTCCGGCGGCGCGAGCGCGCTGGGAGCGTTCATCACGAGAATGGCATCGACGCCCGGGTCTTCCAACAGGATGCCCAACGCCTGGATGTATGTGCGGTAATCGGAGTCGCCGATCATGTCGACCGGGTTTCCGTGCGACCAGGTGTACGGCAGCAGCGTATCGAGCTTGCGAAGCGTATCGGCGGAGAACTCGGCGAGCGTCCCGCCGTCCGCGATCAGCGCGTCCGTCGCGATGACTCCGGGGCCGCCGCCGTTGGTCAGGATCGCCAGCCGCTCCCCCTGCAACGGCCGCGCGCGGGCCAGGGTCTCGACCGCGTCGAACAACTCGTCGAGGGTGAACACGCGCAGGATGCCTGCCCGGCGGAGGGCAGCGTCATACACGCCGTCGGAGCCGGCCAGTGCGCCGGTGTGCGACGCCGCCGCGCGGGCTCCCTCCGGGTTCCGGCCGGCCTTGATGGCCAGCACCGGTTTGTTGCGGGCGGCGGCGCGTGCCGCGGACATGAACTTGCGGGCCTCGTCGCTGCCGATGGACTCCATGTACAGCAGGATGGCCGTCGTTTCCGGCGTGCTGCCCAGGTAGTCGAGCACGTCGCCGAAATCGACATCCGCCGCATTCCCCAGCGACACGAAGTGCGAGAAGCCGATCCCGCGTGCACGGGCCCAGTCGAGGGTGGCCGTGCAGAACCCGCCCGACTGCGACACGAAGGCGAGCGATCCGGGACCGATCTCCGCATGCGCGAAAGTCGCGTTGAGCCCGAGCGCCGGCACCAGCAGGCCGACGCAATTGGGGCCGAGAACACGGAGCAGGTGGGGCCGGGCCGCGTCCAGCATCGCCTGCTGGATCGTGCGGCCGCGGTTGTCGGGCAGGGGATTGGAGAGCCCCGCCGTGATCACGATGGCCGCCCGCGTGCCGCGCTCCCCGAGCTGCTCGATGAGCCCGGGGATCGTGGCCGGCGGCGTACAGATGACGGCCACGTCGGGCGTCAGCGGCAGGTGTGCGACGTCCGGGTACGTGAGTACGCCGGCGACGGCCGGGTACTTGGGGTTCACCGGCATGATCGGCCCCGTGAACCCGCCCTTGAGCAGATTGCGCATGACCACTCCGCCGATGCTGTTCGGGCTGTTGGACGCCCCAATCACTGCGACGGACGTTGGTCGGAACAGCGAGTCCAGGTTGCGCACGCTCATGCTCGTTCTCCGCTGCGTCTCTTGTAGAACCTATCCCACAATCCGACTCGCTTCCAGAGCGAGGACCGGGAAGGCTCCAGGCGACCGCGGCTGGATCCGCCGGGCCGACGTTGGCGGCGCTCGCTTCGGACGGTATGCTGGGCCGATCGGGGCGGTGCCGCCCCTGCCGCGGCCGGCACTCGCCGTCGGCTACCCCAGTCGCAGCGCCGGGCGTCCGCGCCCCGCAGATACAGGGAAAGGCCATGAACAAGCGACGTTGCATTCGACTCTGTCTGGTGACTTTGCTGGCGGTCCTGCCCGTCCTGCCGGGCGGCTGCAAGCGCGGCGAGGCTCCGACCGCCACCGACTCCGCACCTGCAACAGCGTCAAGTTCGGGGGTTAGCGACCTCATTCTGCCCGAGATGGACTTCACCAGGTTGCCGCCGGCGCTCGAAACGAAGATCGGCGCAGCGCGTCACGAAGCGCTGGGCGACCCGGCCGACGTGAACAAGGCCGTAGACCTGGGCGCGTTGTGCTACGCGCACGGCCTGCCACAGGGGGCCGTCGCGTGCTTCGAGCACGCCACCAGGCTGGAACCCGCCGAGCTGACGTGGTGGTACTGTCTGGGCCTGGCGTACGAGCGGGCCGCGGACCCCGAGCAGGCCGCCGCGGCCTATCAGCGGGTGCTCGCGCTCAAGGAGGACTCCCGCTTGGCCCGCACGCGCTTGGCCGCATTGCTGCTGGAAAAGGACCCAACGCGGGCGTTCAAGATGTTCGAGGACGCGCTGGCCACGGACCCCCACGATCCGATTGCCCACGCCGGCCTCGGCCAACGCGCCTTGGCGGCGGGCCAGCTCGACGAGGCGGCACGCCACTTCCGAGCGACGTTGAAGGCCGCGCCCAAGTACGGGCCGGCCCATGCCGGGCTGGCGGCTCTCCTCGACCGGCAGGGCAAGTCTGAGGAAGCTGAAGCGCATCGGCGATATGCCCTCGGCGACATGCGTTTGCGGCCCCTGTCCGACCAGTTCGAGAACCTGATGCTGCAACGCGGCCTGGACCTGGAAACGCTCCTCAGCAGTGCCAAGACGCTGGCCGATCGCAAGCAATATGCCGCCGCTGAGAGACTGCTGCGGCAGGCGGTGGAGGTTGACGAATCGGGCGTGCGGGCCCGCACCGAGCTCGGAGAGACCCTCGGTCGGCAGGGGAAGATCACGGAGGCCGTGGAAGAGCTGGAGCGTATCCTTAATCTGCCGGACGCCAGGGATTACGCGCCCGCCAAGACCAAGCTCGCGTTCGCCCTGATGCTTCTGAAAGACTACGACCGCGCCGAGCAGCTCCTGCGCGAGGTGCTCGAGCGGACGCCCGACGATGAGGATGCCCTCCGGCGGTTCTGCGCGCTGGCCCTCCAGCAGCAGGTTCCGGACAAGGCCGTGCCGCTGCTGAATGCGGCCTTGGCCGCAGCTCCCGAAAACGCGGAGTTGCACCAGCGGGCCGGCGAGTGGTTCCTTCAGTTGGGCAAGCCCGACGAGGCGCGCGCCGCGTTGCGCCGGGCGGGCGAGCTCGACCCGGAATCAGCCACGACGCGCCATGAGTTGGGCATCCTCCTCTTTTACGCGGGGGACGCGGCCGGCGCCCGCGAGCAGCTCACCCAGGCGCTGCGCATCGACCCGCACTACACCCTGCCCCGGCTGGCCCTCCACGACCTGCTGCTTCGGGAAAAGGACTACGCCGGCCTGGAGCGGCTGCTGCGCGAGGGCTTGGAGTTGGTCCCGGATTCCGCGGACCTGGCGAACGCGTTGGCGTGGCACCTGGCGACCTGCGCCGACCCGAGTCTCCGGAACGCCACCGAAGCCGTCCAGCGGGCGGAGCGGGCCTGCGAGATCACGCAGCGCAACGACGACGCGATGTTGGACACGCTGGCCGCCGCCTATGCGGCTGCCGGCCGGTTCGACGATGCGCAGAAGGCAATCGCCGAGGCCATCGAACGCGCCGAGGCCGCCAACAAGCCCGACGCGGTCAAGGACTACCAGTCCCGCCGGGCCCTCTACGCGGACGGGCAAGCGTACTACGAGAGCAAGTAAGGTCGGACCAACCGCTCGGTTGCGCGGCTACGCGGCCTGCGGAGCACCCTTGGTGCGGCCCATCCAGCTCAGCTCCTCCAGCGGCCCGAAGTGCTCCCGGAAGATGCGCCAGTACAGCAGTTCCTCTTTCGTGTTCAGTTCCCATCCGTTCGGCAGCCGGCGCTCGCGCCGGAAGTCGTCATCCGTGATACTCGCTTCGGCATGATCGGCCAGTTGTTCTCCAACGCCCGCGCCCTCCCAGAACTTGGCCTTCCTGCGCCGCAGAACCGCGTCCGGCAACAACCGCTCCACCGCCTGCCGCAGAATCCACTTCTCCACGCCGTCGTGCAGCTTGTACTCCGGCGGGATGCGAAGTGCGTAGTCGGCCACGGCCGGATCGAGGAACGGGACGTGCGCCACCAGGCCGTGGGCCGCCGCGGAGCGGTCCACGCGCTGGAGCGCGGTGTTGTGCAGCCGGCCGGTGATGTCCAGCAGCTCGGCGGCCAGTTGCGCGGCCGGGACCGAGCGCAGATACTCGTAACCGGCAAACAACTCGTCGCCGCCCTCGCCTGAAAAGACGGCGGGGACGTACTCTGCCGCCCGTTCGGCGGCCAGGAAATTGGTGATGCTGGAGCGCACCAGCAGCGCATCGAAAGACTCCAGGTGGTAGATCACGCGGGGCAGCGCCGCGATCAGTTCCCTGGGACTGACGACTACCTCGTGGTGCGTCGTCTTCAGGTACTCCGCCACCAGCCGCGCATGTTCCAGATCGGGGGCGCCCGCCAAACCCGCCACGAAGGTGTGAAGCTCCCGGACATGCGGACGCACCAGGGCGGTGATGGCGCTCGAGTCCAGGCCGCCGGAGAGCCACGTGCCCACCTCGCCGCCGCCGCTTTGCAGACCGCTCGTCACGGCTGCGTTCAGGCGCTCGAGAAGTCCCGCCGCGATGACCGGAGCGGCCGCGGTTTCCGGCCGGTGGTCCACCGGAGTCGCCGCCGTGTGCGAAGAGGGAGTTTGCGCTGCCCAGGCGGTCGTTGGCGCCTGCCAATCGAGATCAGGCCGGAGGTCCTGCCCGTCATACCGGCTCCCGGGCGGCAGCTCGTGGACCACGCGGCTCAGTTCCAGCAGTGCCTTGACCTCGGAGGCGAAGCACAGGCAACCGTCGGCGGTATGCGCGTAATAGAGGGGCGCGACGCCGAACGGGTCGCGCTCCAGCACCAGGCGGTCGCCGACCAGCCGTGCCCGCGCCCGACGGGCTCCGCCGAGCACATCATCAACTCCGCATTCCTGCCCGCCACAACGCGCGGAGTGCGGCTGCGCTGCCCCCCACACGGCGCCGACCGTCGCCCCTTCGTACTCCGTGACGGTGCGCCCCGCGCGACTGCGGTGCGCCAGCTTGTCCAGCATGGCCTCCACGCGTGTCTTAGCGTGCGGCGCTGCCATTCCGGCGATGCCCGACATTATTCCAACCTCCCGATGCGCTCAGCTTCGTTCAACTCGCGTCCCGTCACCGGATCGACGGCCCGACACGCACCGTCGATGAGTGTCGTCACCACCTGCCCGCGTGCGTGCACGTTGCCGCGCAGCGCCGGTGCATCCAGCAGGCCGCGCTCCACCGCGCGCGTCAGCACCGCCGGGGCCGCCCAGGGATCGGCGCTGCGCGGGTCGAGCCGGCGGATCGCCTCCAACAGCTTGCGGGCTTCCGCGACCAGCTCTTCCTTCCGCCGGCGCACGACGGGATCAGCCAGGGCGTCGGGCAAGCCGTCGAGGACGCGCCCGACCGCGCCCTGCGCGATCTCGCAGGACTCGATGACCTCCGGCGCCGTCGCGGCGTGATCGCCCTCGCTGAAGCCAACCACGTGCAAGATGTGCGGCCGCAGCGCCATCGCCACGACCCCCGACGCCGCCATCTGCCCCTTGGCGAGGTTGGCCCGCGGCGACAAGCTGCCTAGCCCAGCGCGCACCTCGCGGAAGACGGTGAAGTCGGCGCCCGCCAGCTCGTCGATCAACTCCTGCTTGGCGAGCATCTTGGCCAGGTCCATCCGCGGGGTCGTCCCCGTCGGCGTATCGAACATGTACTGTGCCACGTAGTGGCGCACGCCGGCGTGCTTCGCGTTGTACGCCGCCAGAAACGCCATCACCACGGCCGTCGAGTCCGCAGCGCCGCGCATGCTCCAATGGTGTGCTTCGTTCACCTCCACGGGTACACCGCGCGCCGCGTACCAGCCCATCACCGCCACGTTCTCCGCGATGGCGTCGCACAGCGGGCGCGTCGAGCGGCCGTCGAGTTGGCTGTACCAGGTCAACGGAATCGCGGCCCAGGCGTTGTGGATAGCGCGCAGGCTCATCTCGGCCCAGCGCTCCAGGTCGCGCGTACCGGCGTAGCAGCGCACCAGCGGATGATTGCCGCACCGCGTGGCCTCGTAGATTGCGGCCAGGTCCGCTTCACGCCGTAGCGGCACGCCCCCCGCACCGTCCTGCGCGGGGTTCATGTGCTCCGGCTGGAAGAAGTGCTCCTGCGCGTTCTGGTCCGGGCCGATCGAGAGCACGTCCAGCGCACCGGAGAGCGCGATCTCCCGCGCCCCGGCCACCGTCTCTGCCACGCTCGGCCGGCCGAAGTGGTGCCGCAACAGCGGGAACGGCGCCCGTTCGGCGACACGCTCCAGCAACGTCTGCGCCGGGACGCGCGCCACGGCGGTGGCTGCATCGCCGCGCAGAAAAGCCCGCACCTCTTCCACGCTCTCGCCCCCCGAGAAGGTCCGTGCGAACAGGCCGCTCTGCCCGGCGATTTCCGCGGCGGGCGGCGTACCGCCGAAGACGAGACGTGTGTCCGCCGCCGCCGTGCCGCGCAGAGCCGTCTTGAGCTCAGCGAGCAGCCCCGGCAGTGCGTCAGGCGTCAAGCGGTAGCCGAGCGCGACGAGGACTGGTTTCTGCCGCGCCGTCTCCTGCGCGATCTCGCCTGGAGTGCGCCGCATGCCGAGAAAGCGCGTGGTGTAACCCTCGGCCTCGGCGAGCCGCAGAAACGCAAGCAAGCCTGCCGCGTGAACGCAGTCCCCGAGAGTCGCACCGAGCACGAGGCCCTTCATTTCTTCTCCTCCTCGCCGATCGCCAGCAGCCGCAGCTCGCGGACCGACAGGCCCTGGATCCCCAGCCGCTCGACCGTGCGGCCCTCCGACCGGAAGTCCATTCCGAGCAGGGCTTCGGCCATGTCGATCACTGCATTGATGGTAGGAGTCGGAACGCCGAGCATCCCGCCCAGGCTGGCCATCGGCACCAGGCTCATGGGCACGTCCTCGAGGAGGTAACGCATGTGCAGCGCCGCGGGCGCCATGATCCCGCGGTAGCCTGGGTTGGCGTGCATCGCCTCGTGCAATCCGCGACCGGTAGCCTCGTAGGCGAAGTACAGCCATTGGCGGGCCGTCATGGCCCGGATCCCCACGGCCTCGGCCACCGCGACGCGCTCCGCGTCAAGACGCTCCAGAACGCGTGCCACGGACGGTGTGCAACCCTGGATGTAGAACTGGAACTCCGAGACGTCCTCGATCCAGCCGGCGTTGAGCACGACCAGGGCCGGGTGAAACACCGCCCCGATGTTGTCGAAGCTGGTCTTGAAGACGTTGTCTCCCGGAACGAATTGCGGGTAGGCGTGACGCACAACCGGCAAGACGGCCGGTGTGCGGTAGGCCGTGATCGACGCCAGCGGAATGGAGTTCTTGATACGAAAGATGTGCACCTGCCCGGGGTTCGTGGCCCGCGACGCATAGATCAGCGTCTGGGCTTCGGCGACCACCACATCCGCTGTCACGCCCGCCCCGGTCAGGACCTGGCGAAACTCCAGCGCGCCGAACGTGCGCCCGGGATTCAGCACGATGATCTGCCCGTCGACCACGTGTGGGGCTACCGCTTCGGCGATGTCCCGGTGCGCCGTCGCCGGGACGACGACCATTAGCACCTGTGCGCCGCGCAGCGCCTCCGCCGGATCGCTCGTGGCCACCGCGATCCGCCCGAAGCCCTCGACCGCCCCCTCGACCGAGATGCCCCCCATGCTGGTGATGGGCAGCAGGCGCTCGGGCGAGCGGTTGTAAAGGCGTACGTCGAAGCCCATGAGCGCCAGGTGCCCGGCCATGGCCAGACCGCCGTGCCCGGCCCCCAGGACGCAAAATACTGGCTTGTCCATGTCGTGCTCCGTTTGCCTGTGCCCGTCCCGTGCCGGCGCGAGCCGGCTGGCCCACGTCCCGCCGCGCGCGGAAATCCGCTTCGTGGTCCGGACCGCGTGCGCGCAACAAGATGCGACCCCCCTAGAGTACCCGCCCGGCGCCCCATGCCAACTAGGCGCGCGTCAAAACATGGTTGCCCAGCAGGTTCGCGGTCGCCCACACCGCGCTACCGCAAACCAGCAGCAGCGCCGTGTAGCGCTTGAACTGCGCAACCGTGGCCGGCTGGCCGGCGATGGTCAGCGCGGTCCCCGAGCGCTGTTCCATCCACCGCCCCAAGAACATGGCGCCCACGAGCACGCCGAACAGCACGTCCAGGATCGTGAGCCAACCGTCGCCGCGCGACACGATGCCCAGCGTAACCATCAGCAGGGCCAGTGGGCCGACGATGACCCACGTCAAGCGGGCGCCGAGCATGGCGATGCTGCCGGTCTCGTGCGGCGTGCTCTCGTTCCGTGGTTCCGGGTTGGTCGTCATGGCCGCCTCCTGCGTTTCGCCCGGCTGCCTGGGGCGCACCGTCACCGCGTGAGGGCTGCGCGAAAGACAGCCGCTGGAATGGCGGCCCGACCATTCAACGAGCCTGCGAGCGCGCGTGCGACTCGCACCCTTCGGGTTCTGTACACGGCCGCGGGGCAGAGGAGCGCCCGCGTGCCCGTCGCGGGCACAGTCCGGACTCGTGTCCGCACCGCACACGCGACGCCGGTGCGCGCTACTTCAACAAGTGCGAATCCGTCGCGCACGAAGGGCCTTCGTAGCCCCTGTATTCGGTGACGCCGCTCAAGGTCCAGATGCTGTCGCGGTCGATACCGACCAGCGGCGTCGTCGTCCATCTGACCTCACCCAGCAACGTCAGGATGTTCTGCCCGGCGCCGCCGTGCGCCAGGGAATTCGCCGCCGCCGGGTTCGTCCGCACGAATCGTCGCGCGTCGAACAGCGGCACGCCGTCCGCGAACAGCGGATTCTCATCGGACATGATCGGCAGCCGCGGGTCATCCTTCGCCGACGGCCGCACCCCGGCCATATTCTGGTAGGGATAGCTCAGGTTGCGCGCTTCGAGAAAATCATCGCACCGCCGGACCTCGTCGAGCGGCATCGGCACGTGCTGCTGCGAGGGACAGACCAGCAGCCGCGGGTCGGGGATGAAAGCCAGGCGCAGCAACGGGTACACGTGCCGACGGTTCGGCACCGTCTGAATGCCCGGCTCCGGTCTGGGCTGCCAGGAGCTGCCCTGACTCCAGCCGGCAAAGGGCAGACTGCCGCCGAACGCGCTGGCGTACTGCTGGACGGCGCTGCCCAACCGCGCGAGGTTCAGGGAACATCCCAGGCGCTGCTGCCGATCCCGCATGTGCAACATGCTCGGCACGCCGAGGCCGACGGCCAGCACAATCAGCGCCGCGATGGCGACCACGTCCCGCAGGTTCCCGCCCAGCCGCAGGACGCGCTCCCCGCGCGCCTCCACCGCCGCCGTGAGCCGGTCCCGCGGGCGCACGACGCGCGGCGGCGGACCGGCTGCCTGCACCCGTGCCATCGTCCGCGCCGGCAGGTCGCCCGGCATGCTCCCGGCCGATGCCAGCGCCAGCGCCTGAAACACCTGTGTCAGGGCGGTGTGCTGCGCAGTCAACACCGGATCGGCGGCGAGCTCTTGGCGCAGCACCTGCTGCTCGGCCTGCGACAGGTTCCCCAGGTGCAGGTCGAGCAAGCGGGGATCAAACACACGCTCAGGACTCTCGGACATTCCGCCAGACCTCCAGGTCAGGACTCCTGCGCTGCGGACTGTGTGCGGGCCAGCCATTGCTTCGCAAACTGGGTGACGGCCGCGTGCAGACGCGACTTGACCGTCCCCACCGGGATTCCCAGGATGTCGGCAATCTCGGCATAAGGGAGCTTTTGGTAATAGCCCAGCACCAGCATCAGCCGCTGTGATTCCGGCATACTCGCAATGACCGCACGAACCGACTCTGCGCGTCGCTCCGCATCCAGCTCTTCGTCTGCGGGCACCGTGCTCGCAGCCAGCAGGGAGCCCGGGGAAGGGCTCTCCGCATCGCTTCCCCCCACATCCAGCGACTGCACCGGCCGCCGCCCGCGGGCCCGCAGGTAATCGCGACCCTTGTTGGCCGCGATCGTGTACAGCCACGGCTTGAACGCCCGCGCGGGGTCAAACGAGCCGGCGGCAAGGTGCACCTGCAAGAGCGTTTCCTGGACCAGATCTTCAGCCGCCGAGGCATTGCCCACGAACCGGTGAAAGAAGCTGAATAAGTCCTCGGCGTGCCGCGCAACGAGCACGTCATAGGCACCGGGCGTTCCGGCCAAGTGGTCGGCCAGAAGCTGCTCGTCGCTCGCGTGGTCCACGGCACTCATTTCTACTACGCCGCTCACCTGTGCCAGTTCACACGGGAGCCGGCCACGCCGGCCTTGCGCGGAGGGTCACAGTCCCGAGTTATCGGACCATTACGTCGCCGTAATGCTCGACCCGGCCCGCGGGGCTCATGTCCGGGTGACTCCATTCGGGCCTCGATGCTAGCCCCCGGGTCCGCCACCCGCAACGCTCACCGCGGGCCCTGGCGGCGGGTTGCTTTGGCGGCCCCCCAGCCCTACACTACAGGGCTTGACCATGAGATAGACCGCAGAGGAGCAGTCGTGTACGCGATATTCGAAGACGGCGGAAAGCAGTACAAGGTGAGCACCGGCGACAAGGTGCTCATCGAGCTCAAGGACCAGCCGCAAGAGCAAGCGGAAATCACCTTCGACAAGGTGCTCCTGGTCGGCGACGGCACGGATGCTCGCGTCGGTACGCCCTGGGTCGAGGGTGCCACCGTTACCGCCAAGGTACTTGAGCAGCTTAAGACGCCGAAGGTGCGCGGCGTTAAGTTCCGCCGGCGAAAGGGCTACGTCAAACACTGGGGACACCGGCAGGGTATGCTGAAGGTCGAGATCGCGGCGATCAACGCCTGAGTGAGGGTTCCGAACAGACGGCCCAGGCTTCAGGGAAGCGGCCGGCGTCAACGCGAGCGATGCGAAGCGGCACAGTGCGTGGGCGGTATTCGCGACGGCAGAGTTGGCTCACCGTCGCGTTTTCGTGCGCCGCGGTTGCGTCCGGGCTTCCCGGGGCCGATGCGCAGCCGACAACCCGGCCGGCCACTGAAACCATCGCCGCCGTACGGCAGCGGCTTGCGCACCTACGGCCGGCGGATCGCACGAACAGCGACCGTGCCCTTTTGGCCGCGTTCGATTTCGTGCTGGCGGTGGGGACCGGCGACGGCCGGCGGATTGGGAGCGTGCTGGATCCGGTCGGCTACCAGGCTCTGCCCTGGACTGGGGAACTTCCTGAGCGTCCCGAGAAGCCATTGTTGTTGCCCGCGATCGAGAAGCTGCTGCCAACGTTGCCCAAAGCGGACCACGGGGCGCTGCCGGCCGGCTGCGCTGAGTTGGTTACGCGTGCCGCCCTGGCGGCCGAATTCCCGGCGGTGGCCACCTGGATGCTGCCGCACGATTCCGCCGTCATCCTGCGGCCTGCGCCTGACACGCCCGCGCCGGGCTGGCTGACGCATGACGCTTGCATCGTCGTGCGCGTGCGCGGCGAGCGCGCCACGGTCGTCGGCGGCAACTTGCTGCACGCGCTGCTCGTTGCGGCCGAATCCGCCGCGCCCCCGGCCGAGGACAAGTGACGGCCAAGCGCGAACGCTTCGCGCGCGTCGCGGCATGCACCCCTACGAAGAGCGGAGGCGCATCGGCTGAGGCTTGCCGTACGTGAGCGTCCGCCAGAGCCACTCCATCGGTCCAAAGCGAAAGCGGCCCAGCCACCAGGTGCTCAGCGGAACTTGTGCCGCGTAGATCGTGAGCGCCAGCAAGAGGCCGTAGGCCGGGCCGATCCGGTTGAACAGGCCGAGCCCGAAGCTGTAGAAGATGCTCGTGCAGATGAGCGTCTGAAGCAGGTAATTCGTCAGCGCCATGCGGCCCACGGCGGCCAACGGCAGCAGGCGCTGCCGCCAACGCTCATGACGCAGCAGAAGCACGAGCACCGCCGCGTACCCGAAACCAAGGGCCGGCGCGCCAATGCACTGGAGCACGAAGGCCAGGTAGAAGATCATGGTAGGTTCCGCCCGGCTCGTGGCCGCGATCCCCCCCGCATAGCCCAGATTGCATAGCAGCCCCAGCGGCAGGCCCCAGTACGCCAGCCGACGTAGAAGGGGCAGGTGCGCCTCGGGCTCGTGCAGGATGCGCCGGCGACCGACATACAACCCCAGCAGGAACATCGTCGCGACCATCGGCGCAATGTACAGGTAGCCGAGTGCGACACTACCGAGGTCGTTCAATCGTTGCTGGAACATCGCCCCCCATGAGCCGTGCGCGTAATTCTCCACCGCCTCAGCCGCGCGCTGCCGGAAGATCTCCTGCTGAGCCGCGAATTGCTGCTGCATCTTCGCGGCGGCGTCGGGAATGTGACGGGCCACTTCCAGCAGCCCGGTGAGCAGCCCCAGGATCACGATGGGCAGGACATAGATCACCGCAGTCCAAATGAGGATCGTCCTGTCCCGGCGCCGCCGGAAGGCCAGAAGTAGGAAGCCCGTCACCGCGTACGCCGTGAGGATGTCCCCATACCAGAGCAGCAGTGCGTGGGCCAGGCCGATCGGCAGCAGCACCAGCAGGCGTCGGACGTAGTAGCCCGCGAAACTCCGCCCGCGCGCGGCCGCCCGTTCCATCTGAATGGCCATGCCCAGGCCGAACAATAACGAAAACAGAATGTAGAACTTGCCCTCGGCCAGCGCGTGCACCGCGAAAGTGACGATCCGGTCGGGCAGGGCCGGCCACCACGGCGTGTTCATCAGGATCGCGTCGAACGGCGCACTGAAGAACGCCATGTTCACCAGCAGGATGCCGAACAGCGCGAACCCGCGGATTACGTCCACCGCGAGAATGCGCTCGCCGGGCGCGACGGGGATCATCGAAACCGGCTCGCCGGCCGCATCGGTTAACGACGGGGCAGACTGCGCGGGCTGGTCGTGTTCCACGTCGAAACTCCCGAGGGGCCTCTGACTGAACCCCATGATACCCGCGGGTGCTGCCGATCGCGGACACGCCGACAAGTATCGACACTGCCGAGCGCCACGCCTGGGGATTCCCGGCCAATAGTTGTCTTTCGCGCCGTCCCGTGGCAGAATTGGCCCCGGCGTGGTCCGCCGGTAGTGCGGTCCGGTGCAAGGAGTCTCATATGTGGCGTGGCGCATTGGCGGGGGTAATCGGCCTGGCGGTAGTCAGCCTGTGGGGTTGTGCGAAGCCAGCGGACAAGATGGAACCGTTCAAGCCCGAGGCGAAGGACTACGGCAAACCCCTGCCGCCCGGAGCCTTGGCGCTGCGGAAGATCGACCCCAAGGACTACCCCGACTTCGGCCGCGGTTTCCAGAATCGCGAGGGGCTCGAGCAGGCCGTTCGGCACAGCCTCGCCTACCTGGCCAAGCCGTCCAGTCAGCGGTACTTCCCCTACGGCGACATCTCGCATGACCGCGCGGTACGGTCGCTCGAGCGCTTCCTGGAGGTGCTGCGCACCGCGAGCACTGGCGAGGCGCTCAACCAAGCGATTCGTGACGAGTTCGACGTGTACCAATCGGTCGGCTACGATGACCGTGGCACGGTCTACTTCACCGGCTACTACACGCCGATCTTCGAGGGGCGCAGGCAGCGCGAGGGCGCCTTCCGCTACCCGCTCTATGCGCTCCCGCCGGACCTCGTGAAGGATGAAGAGGGGCAGTGCCTCGGACGGCGCCAGCCGGACGGCGGGCTTGACCCGCGATATCCGACGCGGCGGGAGATCGAGCAGGGCCGGCTTCTCGATGGGCTCGAGATTGCGTACCTGAAGACGGCTTTCGAGGCGTACGTGGTGACGGTGCAGGGCTCGGCCAAGCTCCGCTTGGCGGACGGGGCAATCTTCGAGCTGGGCTACGCCGGGAACAACGGACACAACTACACGCCGGTCGCCCTGGCGATGGTCAACGACAAGGTTATCAGACGTGACGAGATTTCCTTGCAGACGCTGCTGCGTTACTTCCGGGCGCACCCCGAGCAAACGTACCACTATTGCTGGAAGAATGACCGCTACGTCTTCTTCCAGGAATCCCCGGGTGGTCCGTTCGGAAGCCTGAACGTGCCAGTGACCCGCTTTCGGTCCATCGCCACCGACAAGCAGGTCTTCCCGCGTGCGTGCCTGGCGTTCTTAACCTCTGATTTACCAGTGGTTTCAGGCGAAAGTGTGGTCCAGCGGCCATACGCTACGTTTGCGCTGGACCAAGACACCGGCGGCGCGATCCGCGCTGCTGGAAGGTCCGATATATACATGGGCATCGGGCCGGAGGCGGAGGCCGTAGCCGGGCGAACAGGGTCGGAGGGCGCCCTGTATTACGTTTTCGTCCGTGATCGCGCACGGTAAGAATCTGAGATACTTTTTCAGAACCTAGTTGACGAAACACAGCCGATGGAAGACAATATAAGTGGATCATCGATGGCTTCGGGTGAGGTTGTGCCTGGAGCCTGGAAAAAACTGAAGAGAGTTCGATAAGCAACTGCGGTCGGTCGAACGATTATAAATCGTTCGCTAGCTCATCTCATCCATCTGGATCATTACGACCGAGCGGAGCTGCGGGTGATAAGTATTGCCCGCGTTAGTGCCCGACAAAGAGCATCCAGATGGCCAAGTACTCGCTCCAATTTGTGGCTGCCCTTGCGCCGCAACTCAAGCGCGGCCCTAAGCGCCTAGTTCTGCGCCAACTTCTCGGCGTTGAGTTTCTCTTGTCGGTCATCGAACCTGACAAGAGCTACCCGCCCGAGTTCGTTTGCCACGCGCTGACCGGGTTCCGGCCGCCGGCAGGCAACGGCCGCGCGGTGCGCGGCGAGACGCTGGTGAGTGACCTGGTCGCCCTGGCCGAGGACCTGAGCGAAGACGCCGGGCTGCCCGCGGGTGCGTGGCCGGAGCCGGCGCACTCGGCCGCGGAGCTGGCGGCGCGATTCGACGTCAGCACCAAGACGATTTTCCGTTGGCGGCGGCGGGGTCTGGCAGGGTGGCGGTACCGCTTCGCCGATCAGCGGACGCGTTTGCTGTTTCCCGAGCGGAGTGTACGTCGTTTTGTCGCGCGGCACGCGGAATTGGTGACGCGCGGAAGCAATTTCTCACAACTAACCAAGGCCGAGCGCCAGAGGGTCATCGTGCGGGCAAGCGAGCTAGTGCAGCAGGAGCCGCGCACTGTGAACGCGGTGGCGCGAGTCATCGCCGCGGAAACAGGCCGGGCGGTCGAGACCATACGGCTCATTCTGAAACACCACGACGAGGCCCGTCCTGGCAGCGGGATCTTCAACCGATCGCCGCTCCAGGTCGAGGCCACGGATGAACGTCTGGCCGTCTGGGAGGCCTACCTGGACGGAGCCACGGTCGAAGGGCTTGCAAGGCGTTTCGGCCGCAGCGTGCTATGGACCTATCGCGCCATCACACAGATGCGCGCCCGAGACATGCGGGCCCGGAGAATCGAATTCGTAGGGAGCCCGGAATTCGAGGCACCGGACGCGGACGAACGCATTCTTAATCCGGTGCTTTCCGGCCCGCTTCGACAACCTCTGCCGGCCGCGCCTCGTCGGGTGCCGGCCGACTTGCCGCCATACCTGGCCCAGCTCTTCCGCATCCCGCTGCTGACCGCGGAGGGGGAGCAGGTGCTGTTCCGGAAGATGAACTACCTGAAGTTCAAGGCCCACGAGCTCGTTCGCCGGTTTGATCCGGAGACCGTGCGGGCCGCAGAGCTGGACCGGGTCGAGGCGCTGCTCGAAGCCTCCGCCCGCGTGAAGAACGAAATCGTGCTGGCCAACCTCCGGTTGGTGGTCAGCGTAGCCAAGCGGCATGTCCGCCGCGGCCAGGACCTCTTCGAGCTGGTGAGCGACGGAAACCTGTCGTTGATGCGGGCGGTCGATAAGTTCGACTACACGCGCGGGTACAAGTTCAGCACGTACGCCTCGTGGGCCTTGATGAAGAACTTCGCCCGCTCGATTCCCGAGCAGCGCCGCCAGGTAGAACGCTACCAGACCGGCTGGGAGACCTTGTTCGACATGGTCGGCGCGAGTCCCCTCGACGAAGTGGAAACCGAGCAGTCCGCCGCGCTGCGCGGCTCGGTGCACCGCATGTTGGCGACGCTCGACGTGCGGGAGCGGGCCATCCTGCAACAGCGGTATGGGCTCGAGGGCGACGGCGATCCGCAGACCCTGGAGCAGATCGGCCGCCGATTCGGCGTGTCAAAGGAACGTGTGCGACAACTGGAAGCCCGAGCGCTGCTGAAGCTGCGCGGCGGATTTGAGGCCGACGCCGACCGGCTCTTGGGCTCATAACGAACTTTCACTGGTCCCTCCTCTCTCTCTCACGACCGACTCCGCCGGCGCCGCGATCGCCGGCGGGGTTTTTTTGTGACATGACGCAGGCCGGCGCGCGACCGGCCGGTCGAGACGCGGAAAGCCCACGCCCGGCCCCGCTCCGGTCCCGGCGTGTCCGCCATTAAGAGGTTCTTCACGGATTCGCGGGGCGGGAGGGCGAGGCTCCCGCCGAGCCGCATCTGCGCCGGATTCATTCGGCTCAGCAGGAGCTTCGCCCTCCCGCGAACGGTGGGAGGTTTCCCGCAGTTCCGTGAAGAACCCATTAAGAGTCCGCTGAAAGAGAGGGTATAGACACCGCGGGAGCCCACGCAGCGCTACCGCGAAAGCCCACCGGCGCGGAGCCAGTCCCCTTTTTCAACGGACTACGAGGGCTGGGATCCAGCGTCTTCGGTCGCAGTCCGACCGGCCACGCCCGAGCCAGGGACGCCCATGAGCCGGGCTCATGGGGCGGGCAGGAACCGGATGCGCCGGTTGACACCTGCGGCGGCCACGGTTATCAAACTGCGCTGGCGCGCGGACGTTTTGGATCCGTTATCTCTGATCTCTCAGATTACAGAGGACTCAGCGATGACTCTCGGCGCATTTCTCGGTTTGCAGACGTGGAACTGGATCGTCATCATTGTACTGCTGGTGATCGTCATCGTGCTCTGGGTCGTAAAGAAGAAACAGCAGGAATGAGGCGCGTCTTCCCGTCCTGCTGAACCTCGCCTTCCGCGGCGCCCGATCGCCTCGCGTGGCGACGACGTTCCTTACTGGCCTGCGGGGCACGGAGGCCAGCAGTTCATGACCACGCTGCCGAGCACGCCCGTCAACTGGTCTGATTTCGCCCGGCGGGTGATCGAATGTGTTGTGCGCGGTTCCGACCCTGGTACGGCAGGGTCCCTGCCCGCTGCCGACCGCCCGCACGGGGGTGTGTTCGTGACGCTTCACCTGCGACAGCGGCTGCGCGGGTGCATGGGCACCCTCGATGCCCAGATGCCCCTGGGCGAGGCCGTCCGGCAGGCTGCGGTCTGCGCGGCGGCCGAAGATCCGCGGTTCTCGCCGGTTGAGCCGCATGAACTGCCCGAGTTGCGGATCGAGGTCTCGATCCTCTCCGAGCCTCGACCAATGGCGGACTTGGCGGAACTAGAGATCGGGCGACACGGAATCCTTGTCCGCCGCGGCGCGCAACGCGGACTGTTTCTGCCTCAGGTCGCGGTTGAGCACAAGCTGGACAAAGAGACGTTTCTTGCCCGCTGCTGCACCGAGAAAGCGGGCCTGCCCCCGGATGCATGGAAGGATCCGAAGACCGAGGTGCTGCTCTTCACCGCGGAGGTGATCGGCGAGTCGCCGGGAGGGGGTGCCGCGGGGAGTAACTCATGAGCCCCCGTCTGTGGATCGTGGTTGGCCTGGCCGGGCTGGTAACGATCAGTGCCGCGTTTGCGGCGGACGAGTCGCAGCGCGACCGGCGCCGGACGCCGGTGGTGGAGGTATTCGAGCAGTGCCGCGACGCGGTGGTCAACATCAGCACGACGCGGATCGTGCGGATGCGCTCGTTGTTCGGGTCGCCGCTGGACGACATTTTCGATTTCGGTCCCCCGCGGGCGCGTGACCGGCGGATTCAGAGCGTGGGCTCGGGCGTCGTCGTGCATGAAAACGGCTTCATCGTCACCAACGCGCACGTGGTTTCCCAGGCCACGGACGTGCAGGTTACGTTTGCCGACAAGCAGACGCTGCCGGCCAGCGTCCTCGCGGTCGATCCCGAGCACGACCTCGCTGTGCTGCGCGTGGCGCCGCCCGCCCGGCTCCAGGCGCAGAAGCTCGGACGCAGCAACGACATCATGATCGGCGAGACGGTCGTCGCCATCGGCAACCCGCTCGGCTTGCAGCATACCGTCACGACCGGGATCGTCAGCGCACTCGACCGGGACCTTCAGTTCAGCAACGACGTCGTCTACCAGGGGCTGATCCAAACGGACGCGCCGATCAACCGCGGCAACTCCGGCGGCCCGCTGCTGAACCTCAACGGCGAGCTCATCGGAATCAACAGCGCGATTCGTGGCGACGCCCAGAACATCGGCTTCGCGATCCCGGTCGATCGCCTGTGGGAACTGGTGCCGAAGATGCTGGACATCGAGCGCCGCGAGCGCGTCCGCTTCGGCGTGGACGTGAGCGGCACCGATGCGCGCGTCGTGACCGTGCGCGAGGACAGCCCCGCCGCCGCGGCCGGCCTACAGCCGGGCGACCGGATCGTCCGCTTCAACGGCGTGCCGCTGCGCGACGGGATCGACTACTACGTGCATTTGTTGGGCCAGAAGCCCGAGAGCAGTGTGCGGCTGGCAGTGGAGCGCGGGACCGAGCTGCTCGACGCGGTCGTTCCGCTTCAGGCGGTTCCGCTGCCCGACGGCCGTGCCCTCGCCGCGCGCCTGTTTGGGCTGGAGCTGCGGGAGGTCACCGGCGAACAACGCCGCCAACTGGACCTGCCGGACAACGCGGGGCTGGTGGTCGAGCGGGTTGAGCCCGGCGGGCCGGCCGACCGGGCGCGCATTCGTCCGCGTGATTTCATCCTGCGCATCGACCGTGTGCCCGTGATGGCGCTGAACGACGTGGGGCTGGCCCTTGAGCAGACCCGGCCGGGAGAAAGGGTGCACGTCGAAGGGCTGCGTCTCGACGTGGATTGGCCGTTCCTGTGGACCGTTACCCTCCAGGCGCGGCGCGAACGCTGAGCGGCGCTTGTCCGCCGGGCCGGCTGCTACACGGCCAGCTTGGCACGCAGGTAGTGTCCGGTGTGGCTGGCGGGGCAAGCCGCGATGGCCTCCGGCGGACCCTCGGCGACGATACGCCCGCCCGCCTCGCCCCCTTCAGGGCCCAGGTCGATGACCCAGTCGGCGGACTTGACCACGTCCAAGTTGTGCTCGACCACGAGGACCGTGTTGCCCATGTCGACCAGGCGATTGATGACCGCCAGCAGTGTCTGAATGTCCGCGAAGTGCAGGCCGGTCGTCGGCTCGTCGAGCACGTACAGGGTGTGGCTGGCAAGCTTGGCGCGTTCGGTCGCTGACGCACTGGGCGGTCCGTTGGGCGTGACGGGGCGGGTTACGCCGCGGGCCAGCTCTCCCGCCAGTTTCACGCGCTGGGCCTCGCCGCCGGAGAGCGTGTTGGACGGCTGCCCGAGGCGCACGTACCCGAGTCCGACGTCGGAAAGGGCCTGGAGTCCCTGCTTGATCTTCGGGAAGCTGTCGAAGAAGCGCAGCGCTTCCTCGACGCGCATCTCCAGCACGCCGGCGATGGACTTGCCGCGGTAGCGAATCTCCAGCGTCTCGCGGCTGTAGCGCGAGCCCTTGCATTCCTGGCACTCCACGAACACGTCCGGAAGAAAGTGCATCTCGATCCGCCGCGTACCCTGTCCCTGGCATGCCTCGCACCGCCCGCCCTTGGCGTTGAAGCTGAAGCGGCTGGCGTTGTAGCCGCGGATACGGGCCTCCTTGGTCTTGGCGTACAGGCGTCGGATCTCGTCGAAGACGCCGGTGTAGGTGGCCGGGTTGCTGCGCGGCGTGCGGCCGATGGGCGTCTGGTCGATCTCGATCACCTTGTCGACCTTGTTGGCGCCGACGATCCGTTCGTGCCGGCCGGGGCGCTCCCGCGACTTGTACAGCCGGCGCCGCAGGGCGGGCAGGAGAATCTGCGAGACCAACGTGCTTTTGCCGCTGCCGCTGACGCCTGTAACCGCGCAGAGCACGCCCAGCGGGAAGTTGACGTCGATGTCCTTCAGATTGTTCTCGGCCGCCTTGAGTACCTGGATGAAATCGGACCGTCGCGGCTGCCGGCGCTCATCGGGCAATGGGATGCCGTACTCCCCGCGCAGGTACTTGCCGGTGATCGACGCCGGGTCCGCCAGCGCATCGGCCGCGGGCCCCTGTGCGACGACGCGTCCGCCGTGGAGTCCGGCCCCGGGTCCCATGTCGATCAGGTGGTCGGCGGCGCGAATCACGTCCTCGTCGTGCTCGACGACGATGACGGAGTTGCCGATGTCGACCAGCCGGCGGATGGAGGCCAGCAGGCGCGCGTTGTCGCGCTGGTGCAGGCCGATTGTCGGCTCGTCGAGGACGTAGCAGACGCCGACCAGCCCGCTGCCCAGTTGCGTCGCCAAACGAATTCGTTGGGCCTCGCCGCCGGAGAGCGTCGCGCTGGTCCGGTCCAGCGTCAGGTAGCCCAGGCCGACGTCGTACATGAAGCGCAGCCGCTGGCGAATCTCGCGGAGGATCGGCTCGGCAATCTGGGCCGCCTCGCCTTCGAGCGGGGTAGTGTCAAGCTCCGCCTTGCGAGTGGCCTCTCGTCGCCGCTCTGTCCCGGACGGGCTTCGCAGCGTGCTGTCGTGGAGCTCCTCGAACAGCCGCGTCGCCTCGGCGATCGAGAGGCGCGTGATTTCATGGATGTTGCGGCCGGCGACGCGCACGGCCAGCGACGTCCGGCGCAGCCGCGCCCCGTGGCAGTGCTCGCACACGTAGTCCGATTGATAGTTCGCCAGCCGGCTCCGGCCGCCATCGCTGCCCGCCGCCCGGTAGCGCCGCTGGAGGTTCGGGATCACGCCCTCGAAACTGACGCCGATCTGTTCCGTGTCCTCCGGCGTGCTGCCGAAGAGGATGATCCGGCGCAGCCGGTCGGGGATGTTCTTGAACGGCGTTTCCGGCTTCACGCCGAGGGCCTGGCACAGCGTGCGGAGCATCTTCAGATGCGCCGCGGCGAGGTGCTTCTTGCCGGCCGACCACGGGGCGATGGCGCCGCCGATCAGGGACACGTTCTCGTCGGGCGCGACAAGCTGCGGGTCGAAGCGGGGCGTGGTGCCCAGGCCGCCGCAGTGCTCGCACGCCCCATACGGTGAGTTGAAACTGAACGCGCGCGGGGCCAACTCGGGCAGGCTGATTCCGCACGCGGTACACGTGTGCCGCTCGCTGAACACCTCATCGACCCACACCTCGTCCGCAACGCCCAGCTCCGGCTTCGCAGCACCGGGCTCCGAGTCCCGGCCGGCCTGGTTGAACGGCGCCGCGGCGCTCGTCCCCGCCGTTGGGCCACTGGTCGCCGGAACCGTGCCCGGCCTGGGGCGGCTGCCGTTGGTGCGGCTGACGATGACGGTGCCGTCGCCGATGGCCAGCGAAAGCTCAACGGCGTCGGCCAGCCGGGCCCGGACATCGGGCCGCAGCACGAGCCGGTCGATGACGACGTCCATGTCCACCCCCGTCCCTCTGGGTCCCTTGCCCACCAGGCCCCGTTCATCGGACAGTTCCTTCAGGTCCCGCAACTGTCCGTTCACCCGGACCCGCACGAAGCCCTCACGTTGAATCCGCCGCAGGATCGGCTGCAACTCGCCGGTCTGGCCGCGTGCGAGCGGTGCCAGCACCATGACGCGGAGCGGCGCGCCCGGGGTGTCGGGGGGCTCGCGCTGCTCGTACCCCAGGACGATGTCGACGATCTGATCGACGGTACGCCGGTAGATCGGCTGGCCGCAGTTCGGGCAGTGCGGATTGCCCACCCGGGCGAACAGGACCCGCAGGAAGTCGTAGATCTCCGTCGTGGTGGCGACGGTCGACCTGGGGTTGGCGGCGGCGGCCCGCTGTTCGATGGCCAGGGTCGGCGGCAGGCCGTCGATGCGCTCCACGTCGGGTTTGCCGATCTGCTCCAGGAAGTGGCGGGCGTGTACGCTGAGGGACTCGACGTACTTGCGCTGCCCCTCCGCGTAGATCGTGTCGAACGCCAGGCTGCTCTTGCCCGAACCGCTGAGGCCCGTGATGACCACCAGCCGATCGCGCGGAATCTCCACGTCGACGTTCTGGAGGTTATGTTGCCGCGCTCCGGTGATCCGGATGTACTTCGGCTCCACGCTCCGTCTCCCCAGGCGGTCCCGCACCGGGGCTGCCATGCCGACCCCGGCGTGCCGGGGGGGGTGCGTCGGCAGGTAACCGGGCGGCGTCACCGCCGCACCTGTCCGGCGCGCTGCGCGCCAAGTCCATTAGTGTACTCGGATGAGCCCCGGACGGAAACTCGCCGCGAGCGACGGAGCGCCCCCGGCTTCTGCTATGCGTTCGCGCGTGCGCCGGGCTCTTCCAGCCCGTAGCGCTTCATCTTCTTGTAGAGCGTGGTGCGGTTGATGTCGAGGATGGCGGCGGTCTTCTGGCGGTTCCAGCCGTGGGCCTCCAGCGCGGCCTTGATGATGCGCTTCTCCGGCTCTTCCAGCGCCTCCTTGAGTGTCATCGGCCGGCCGCGGGCGGGAGAGAACAACAGCGCATCGTCCTCGACGGAGCGCACCACGGCCGGCGGCAGGTCGCGCTCGTGGATCGTGTCGCCGCGGCACAGCACAACCGCTCGTTCGACGCAGTTCGCCAGCTCGCGCACGTTTCCGGGCCAACCATAGCGCTGCAAGCACTGCAACGCGCCTTCCGCGAAGCTCAGCCGGGTCTTCCCACATTGGTGCGCGTACTTCCGCAGGAAATGCTCCGCCAGCAGCGGGATGTCCGTCAGCCGCTCCCGCAGCGGCGGCAGGTCGATGTGGACGGCGCTGATGCGGCTATACAAATCGCCTCGGAAGCGCCCCGCGTCCACTTCGCGCGCCAGGTCTGCGTTGGTGCCGAGGATCACGCGGACATCCACCGCGTACGTGCGGCTCGAGCCCAGCGGCTCGTACTGCCGGTCCTGCAGCACACGCAGCAGCTTCCCCTGCAAGCTGGGCGACAGGCGCGCGACTTCATCCAGGAAGATGGTGCCGCCCTCCGCCGCCTGGAACTTGCCCTCCTTGTCCGCCAGCGCCCCGGTGAACGCGCCCTTAACGTGACCGAACAGCTCGGACGCCAGAAGCGTCTCTGGGATGGCCCCACAACTGATCTCGACCAATGGTCGCAACCGCCGTTGGCTCCGCTGATGGATGGCGCGCGCCACCACGGACTTGCCCGTTCCCGTCTCGCCGCGGATCAAGACCGGCGTCTTCGAGTCCGCGACCGCCTCGATCAAGTCGAACACCCGCCGCATTTGATAGGTACGCCCGATCACGGCGTCGAGGTTGAACGGCGCGTCCAGCACGCGGCGCAGCGAACGGCTGGCCCGCAACAGGGTCTGTTGCTCGACCGCCCGGCGTGCGACTTGACGAATCTCGTCCATCCGCACGGGCTTCTGGAGAAACTCGAAGGCGCCGGCCTTCATCGCTTCGACGGCGGACTGGACCGTGCCGTAGCCGCTCATCGCGACGACGAGCAAGTCCGGCCAGCGGTCCCGCACGGTGCGCAGCAGGTCCACACCATTGCCGTCGCGCAGGATGAGGTCGGCCACCATGACGTCGAACGTGGACCGCTCAAGCTCAACCAGGGCTTCGCCGGCCGAGCCCGCCGCGACCACCTCGTGGCCGTCCGCGATCAGGAACTTCTCCAGCGTCTCGCGCACGGCCGGCTCGTCGTCGACCACGAGGATGCGCGTGGCGGAGCGCGATTCGGGCGGGCTATCCGCTGGGGTTGAACCTTCGATTGGTCCTTGGGCAACCACGCCGCCTCCCGTCTAACGAAGCGCGTCAAAGCTGCAATTCACGATGGTTTTCGACTACGGTTAATGATGCCCAGAATCAACATGATGCGCGATTTGCTGGAGTTGTCAACGGCGAACATGCTATGGAGCCGCCTCAGTGCCGGCCGCGCCCGGCGGAAGGGTCGCGGGCCCGAACCGTCTGGCGGCCGGGAATCTGCCGCGTTCGTCCTGTTCCTGGGCCGGGCAGAACAGCGAGCCGTTTATGTTGGCAACCAACAGGGTGTGAAGTCCGCGCACGTGAGCGGTTTCGAGCACTGCGGCCCCGTCTGGCAGGTAGGTGCCCCCTACGAATCGTGCCTCGAGCAGCCCGGCGCCCCGGTGCAAGTGGACGGTATCGATGCGGATGGGCCAATCGCCGCTGACCGGCGTTCCCGCCCAGCACGCCAGGCCGATGACACTGCCGCTACGAAGGTCTGGGCACGGGCCGAGCTCGGGGGCCGCCGCGGAGAGCCGCTCCCAGTCGGCGGCGCGGCGAATCTGTAGCAACCCGAGCCGGCGCCCGAGCGGAGTGCACAAGTCGTGGAGCACCGCCGGGTCGGAGACGTAGACACGGCGCGAGTCGGTGATCGCGACCGGAACCGCGGCTTCGAGGTCCTCCAGGGTGACGGTGACCGCGGCCGGGCCGCCGGTGCATGCCGGCAACCACGCGGTCAACAGCAGTCCGAGGAGCCGGCCGGCGGGCCGGCGGGGGCCGGTGCTTCCCGCGTGCTTGCAAAGGCTCAACGCAATCCTTAAGCTCACGATTCGACCGTGTATGTGGGTTGTCTAGCGGTGAGTATCGGCCAGTTCACGCCCGTCCAGGAGTTCCCCGTATGATCATCGGCGTTCCGAAGGAGATTAAGTCCGACGAGTATCGTGTTGCCGTGGTGCCCGGCGGAGTCGAGCAATTGAAGCGCGCGGGACACCGGGTCCTGATCGAGCGGGGGGCAGGCGTCGGTTCGGGGATCGCGGACGCGGATTATGAGGCCTACGGAGCCGAGATGGTGTCCTCGGCCGCGGAGGTTTGGGAGCGGGCGGAGCTGATTTGCAAGGTCAAGGAACCCCTCGCGGAGGAGTTCCCCCACATTCGCCCCAAGCAGGTTCTATTCACGTATCTGCACTTCGCCGCGAGCCGCGAGCTGACCGAGGGCGTGCGGGATTCTGGTTGCGTTGCCATCGCGTACGAAACGATCGTGGATGAGCAGGGGCGCCTGCCGTTGCTGGCGCCGATGAGCGAAGTCGCCGGCAAGATGAGCATCCAGGAGGGCGCCAAGTACCTGGAACGGCCGATGATGGGCCGCGGGATTCTGCTGGGCGGCATCCCGGGTGTCGAGCCGGCCAATGTACTGGTTCTGGGCGGCGGAATCGTGGGGACGGCTGCGGCGCGGATGGCCGCGGGGCTGGGGGCCGCCGTTACGATCATGGACATCGATCTCTACCGGCTGCGTTACCTGGCCGACGTGATGCCGGCCAACGTGACTACCGTCTACAGCACACCGGAGGCCATTCGCCGGCACTTGCAGACGGCGGACCTCGTGATCGGAGCGGTGCTGATTCCTGGGGCACGGTGTCCGATGCTGATTCGGCGGGAGAACCTGAAGCTTATGCCGCCCGGAGCGGTGATCGTCGACGTGGGAGTTGACCAAGGTGGTTGCTGCGAGACCACGCGGCCGACGACGCACGGCGACCCGACGTACGTGGTGGAGAATGTGGTCCACTACGGCGTGGCCAACATGCCCGGCGCGGTGGGGCGTACGAGCACGTTCGGCCTGACGAACGCGACGATTCCGTACCTGGTGAAGCTGGCCAGCCTTGGTTGGGAGAAGGCGTGCGCGGCCGATCCGGGGTTGGCGGCCGGGGTCAACATGGCGTTCGGCAAGATTACGAACCAGCCGGTGGCGGAAGCGTTCGGATTGCGGTTTGAACCGCTGGTCCTGAAGTAGTCTAATTGCGCGCTTGAGTTTGAGGAGGCCCGCCCCGAGAGCGCCGGCGCTGTGCGGCGCGCCGGGTACAGGGTGCGCGCCGAGGGTAGCGCGATGAAGAAGTGGCTGGTTGTGCTGATCGGTCTGCTGGTGCTCGGCGTGGGCTGGTACGTGGCCCGCCGGCAGGTCATGGTCCCGCTGTGGGCCCAACCGAAGATCGGACAGGTGAGCCGGGGGAACATCATGGTGCCGATCACCGCCGCCGGGCTGATTCGGCCGGACCAGGTGATCGAGGTCAAGTCCGAGGCGTCCGGGCGGATCATGGAGGTCAGGGTCGTGGAGGGCTCCTTCGTGCACGCCGACACGCCGGTCGTGTTGCTCGATCCCGACGATGAGCAGCGGGCGGTCGAGCGTGCGCGGGCCGATTTCGACCGGGCCGACGCGATGCTGACGCAAGCCCAGGTTGCGGTCGAGCGGGCCCAGGTGTCGATCGACGCCGCCAAGGCGCGGTACGAGGAGATCAAGGCCCAAGGCGAAATCACGGCGTTCCAGTTGCAGAAGGTGGAGAGTCTGGCGCGGGGCGGCGAGGTCAGCGCCCAGGACCTGAACGATGCGCGGGCGCAACACCGCATGAGTCTCGCGGCCCAGGAATCCGCCCGCATCGCGATCACGACCGCCGAGCTCACGAAGCAGGACGCCGAGGCTGCCGTGCGGTCGCAGGAAGCTCTGGTGCACGCGACGCGGAAGACGCTGGAAGACGCGCAGAAGCGCCACAGCGAGACGACGGTGATCGCGCCGCAGGATGCAGTCGTGACCGAGGTGTACGTGCGGCCCGGGATGCTCGTGCAGTCGGCGACGCAGGGTTTCACGGGCGGCACGCTTCTGATGGCGCTGGCCGACGTTTCGAAGAAGAAGGTGGTGGCCCGGCTGGACGAGGCGGATTACGGGCGCGTGCTGGCGATCTCGCCCATCAGCGCCCTGCCGGAAATGCCCGGCCTGCGCGAGATCGCCGAGCAGGACGCCGCGCAACTCGAGCAGCGCAGCGGGCGGGTGCGGATCACGGTCGATGCCTTCCCGGACGACGAATTCGAGGGCCGGATCGAGCGCGTCGAGCCGCAGGGCAAGCTCAATGTCGGCTCCTCCATTATCCAGTTCGACGTGCACGTCTTGATCGAAGACGAGAAGTCCCCCAAGCTGCCGCTGGGCGCCCAGGCCCAGGTCGAGTTTACGGTCGAGAGCGCGACCAACGTGCTGCTCGTACCGGCCGAAGCAGTCAAGTCGTTCGAGGAGCAGCGGGGCGTGTGGCTTAAGGTGCCCCCGGAACGCGGCTCGCGGGACGAGTTCGGCAAGCGGTTCGTCGTGTGCCGGTTCGGAATCAGCGACGGCGAGCATACCCAGGTGATCGAGGTGCTGGGGGGCGGCGAGCTGAAGGAAGGCGCCGAGGTCTACACGAAGCTGCCGCAGGACGTCAGCGGAGGCGCGGACTAGAGTGGCACTCATCGAGGTCCGCGGGCTGACCAAGCTCTATCGCATGGGGAATACCGTGGTCCATGCGCTGGACGGCGTGGACCTGACCATCGAGCGCGGCGAGTTCGTGGCCATCACCGGTCCCTCCGGCAGCGGCAAGAGCACCATGATGCACCTCCTGGGCTGCCTGGATCGTCCGACCGGCGGAACGTATCTCCTCGACGGCCGGGCGGTGGGAGATCTGTCGGACCGCGATCTGGCGCGCGTGCGCAACAAGCGGGTGGGGTTCGTCTTCCAGACGTTCAACCTGATCAACCGGACCTCCGCGGCGGAAAACGTCGCCGTGCCGCTGTTCTACGCGCGGAAGGCCAACACCCGCGCGGCCGCGCTGCGGGCCCTGGAGCGGGTCGGGCTCGTGCCGCGATCTCACCACAACCCCAACGAGCTCTCCGGCGGCGAACGGCAGCGCGTGGCCATCGCCCGCGCGATCGTGAACGATCCGGCCCTGCTGCTGGCCGACGAGCCGACCGGCAATCTCGACTCGCGGACCGGCGCCCAGATCATGGACATCTTCCGCCGCCTCAACGAGCAGGGCGTGACGATCGTCATGGTGACCCACGAGCCGGACATTGCCCGGCAAGCGCAGCGGATCGTCCAGATGCTGGACGGCAAGATCGTCTCCGATCGGCCGGCGGCGGAAGTGGCGGCCGAGGAGGGCGACGGCCGGCCGCGGAAATGGACGACCGACGCAGCGCCGGGCGTGGCGGAGGCGAAGCCGGCCGAGCCCATCGGTCCGCGGGTGTTGACCGCGCGCCTGATGCGGGGTGCGACGGCCGGACTGGTCTGCGGGCTGCTCGCGGTGGCACTCTGGGTGGCCGCGATCGTCGCGCAGCTCGTCTTGCAGCGCGTGTATGGCCCGATGGACATGCAGAGCTTCGGCCCGGGCAAGCCGCAGATGCCGCCGCTGCCGTTTATGATCGGCGGCCTGGGGGCCTGTCTGGCGGTGACGGCGGCGCTGGTGCTGGCCATACTGGCGATCGTGGTGTCGATCGGAGCGCGGCGGCGCATCCGAACCGAGCCGGGTCACTGGCGGGGCGCGCGGCGCGCCTTGGTCGGGCTAATTCTGGGGTGGGTGGCGGTCATTCTGCCCGTCGCCGGTATCGGCGTCAGCATCGTCTCGGCGTTGATGAAGCTCAAGTAACTCCAACAGCGCGCCAGGTGTCCCTGTCGGGTACCCGGTCCGCGTCACACGGCCAGGACTTTCGAGTATCGCCGCGGCCGCCGGTCGCCGTAGAGATGTGGCGTCGGACGTCCTGCACGCGCATGGGCTTACGAGAACGAATGCGTTTCTGCCCGGTCATGCCCGCCTACAACCTCCGTGCGCGAGCGCGTATAATGTTCGGGCTGATGGAGCACGTATGGTCGTGCGGGCCGGGTCGGCCGCCCTCGTCGTGATCGGCCGACCGCCCAACAGGGAGAACGGATGTACCGCTTACGAACCTATCGCCGACTCTACTGGCTCGTCCCCTCTGCGGGACTGCTCTTCGTGAGCAACTGCATGGCCGCCTTCGAACGGAACCTCGACATTCTGCTGTCGCCGCAGGCGGCCGGGAACATCGGGGTGGCCCCCTACAGCGCGGTGGCCGGCCTGCTGGACCTCTTGGTGCGCTTGGCCCGCGGATGACATGACGCCGGCCCTGGTTATTCGCTCGCAAGACGGCTCGTGCCGGACCGTGCCGCTCTCGGGACGGCCCATCACGCTGGGACGGGCCGATTCGTGCGACGTGGTCCTACCGCACGACGCGGAGGTCTCACGCGAACATGCCACGGTCTGGGTGGACGCCGGCGGGCGGATCCTCGTCGCCGACAAGGACTCGAAGAACGGCACGCGGGTTGATTCCGGGGAGCCGTTCCACAACACGGTGCGTCCGGCGCAGCGCCTGATCCGCATCGGCGACTACGAACTGGAGATCGTCGGAGCCCAGCCCTACGTCCTGCACGAGAGCCAGGTCCAGTTTCAGCCGGAAACGCCCGGCGAAACGGACAACACGCGCTTCTTCCCCTCCACCCGGAACCTCGATCTGAACCAGCAGCGGCTGGCGTTGCTCATGAGCCTGACGGAGCGCATCGGGGGCACGTTCGAGCCCAACCAGCTTCTGCAACAGGCCCTCGACGCGTGCTGCGAGGCACTGGGCTTCGAGCGCGGCCTCATCGCGCTCAAGACGCCGCGCGGCGAGCCCGAGCTGCCCGTCACTCGCAACCTCCCCCGCGACGAGAGCGGCGCGTACCGCGTGAGCCGCACGCTGATCAACCGCGCGCTCGTCGAGGGGCAGCGCGCGGTGGTGAACAACCCGGCGGTGGACCTGGTGGACAACCTGAGCGAGAGCCTGGTCCGGTTTCCGATCTGCTCGGCGCTCTGCGTGCCGATCATGCACCGCGACAAGATTCTGGGGGTCATCTACGGCGACCGCGTCACCCGCGCCGCGACCTACACGCGCGAGGATGTCGATTTCCTGGCGGCGATCGCCCAGCAGGTCGGCGTCGGGCTGGAGACCGTGCGCCTCTTTCACGCGTACCTGGAAACCGAGAAGCTGAAGACCGCGCTTCGGCAGGCCCGCGCGATCCAGCAGGACTTGTTTCCCGCCGGGAAGCTCACGGCCGGAAGGGTCGCCCTGGCCGGTCACAACGAGCCGTCCGAAGCCGTCGGCGGCGACTACTACGACTACTTCGATCTCGGCGGCGGCCGGGTGGGGCTCATCATCGCCGACGTCACCGGGCACGGCCTGCCGGCGGCGCTCGTCATGGCGCACCTGAAGGGCGCCTTGCGCGTCGCGCTCACGGCCGATGTCCCGTTGCGCGACGTGGCAACGCGCCTGAACCGCATGATGTACAGCAGCACGCGCTCAAACGTGTTCATTACGGCGGTGGTGGGCCGGGTGGACACGACGACCGGCGCAATGGAGTACGTCAACGCCGGGCACCCCGGCCCCCTGCTGCTGCGGCGCGGACACGTCCAGCCCGAGGTGGACGGCCTGGCCCTCCCGTTGGGCATCGAGCTCGATGAGCAGTACGAAGTGCAGCGGATCGAGCCGGGCCGCGATCTGGAAGGGGCCCTGTTCTACACCGACGGGCTCATCGAGGCCCCCGACCCCAGCGGCCGCCTCCTGAGCGTCGGGCCAGTTGCCGATGCGCTCGCCGCGCTCTCCGACCGCAGCGCCGACGAAGTGCTCAAGACGCTGCTGGCGCTGGTCCGGAGCCACCTCGACTCTGGCAAGAACGCCGACGATCTGACCCTGATGGCACTCCAATACCTGCGGTAGCCGCCGGCGGGGCGATCCACACTCGCGACGTAAGGTGAAGTTCCGCTTCGCGGGCCAGGCTACGCCGCGTCCCCCGCACGGTCCAAGCCAAACGCCTGGTGCACGGCCTGCAACGCTCCTTCGGCGTCCGCCGCCGGAACGAGCACACTGATGACGATCTCGCTCGTGGCGATATGGTCGATGCGAATCTTCTCCGCGGCCAGTGCGCCGAACATGCGGGCTGCGACGCCGTGATGCGTGCGCATGCCTGCGCCGACCGCGCTCACGCGGGCCAGATCGGTGCTGAGGTCCAGGTGGCCGGCGTGAAAGCGGTGTGTCAGAAGCTCCGCGACGGCGCGCAACTCGCCCTCCTCGCGCCCCTGGACCGTGAAGCTGAGCGTCACCAGGCTGCCGTCGGCGGCGACGGTCTGCGCAATGTCGTCGACGGGGATCGCGCGTCGGGCAATCTCGTCGAGCACCGCGGCCACCAGGCCCGGTTCGTTGCGGAGTCCATGCAAGGTGACGCGGGCGAGGCCCCGTTCCAGGCTGACCCCGCGCACGACTACGTCTTCCATTCCAGGCGTCGGGTCCATGATGATCGTTCCCGGGCTGTCGGTCAGGCTGCTCTGTACGTGAATGGGCACACCAAACTTCTTGCCCAGCTCGATCGAGCGGGCGTGCATCACCTGCGCACCGCGGCCGGCCAACTCCAGCATCTCATCGTAGCCGATCGCCGGCAGCTTGCAGGCCGTGGGCACGAGCCGGGGATCGGCGGTGTAGACGCCATCGACGTCGGTGTAGACCTCGCAGGCCCGCGCCCGCAGCGCCGCGGCCAGCGCAACGGCCGTCGTATCGCTCCCGCCCCGGCCGAGCGTCGTGATGTTGAAATCCCGGTCCACGCCCTGAAAGCCGGCCACGATCACAATCAGCCCCTGGTCGAGCAATCGCCTGATCCGGGCCACGTCGATGGACTGGATGCGTGCCGCCGTGTGCGCGCTGTCCGTCAGCAGGCCGACCTGGGCGCCGGTCAGGCTGATGGCCTGGTACCCCGCTTCCTCAATGGCCATCGCGACCAGGGCGATGCTGACCTGCTCGCCGGTCGCCAACAGCATGTCCAGTTCGCGTTTCGACGGCCGGCGCGACACCTGCTGCGCGAGGCGCACGAGCCGGTCGGTCGTGTCACCCATCGCGGACACGACCATCACCACCTGGTCTCCCTCCAGCAGGGCACGCACCGCTCGCCGCGCCGCGAGATGAATCCGCGACGCGTCCGCCACGCTCGTACCGCCGAATTTCTGAACCAGGACGGGCATTGCCGCCGCCCATTATAAGTGCCCGCGTGGCGTCAGAGGATCAACATCGCGTCCCCGTAGCTGTAGAACCGGTAACGGCGCTCGACGGCCTCGCGATAGGCCGCGCGGATCAGCTCCGGCGAAGCGAACGCCATCACCAGGGCCAGCAACGTGCTGCCCGGAAGGTGGAAGTTCGTGAGCAGGCGATCGACGTGGCGAAAGCGGTACGGCGGATGGATGAAGATGTCGGTCCAGCCCGACAAGGCGGCGGTCTCCGAATCCCCTTTCTTTCCTGGGAGGAGTCGGGGAACGGCCGAGTCGTCGCCAGGTGCTGCGGTCGTAGCGGCCGGGCGATCAAGCTCTCCCGCCGACAGCGATTCCAGCACTCGCGCCGAGGTCGTGCCGACCGCGACGACCCGGCGGCCCGCGGTCCGCGCTGCTCGTAGCCCGACGAGCGCCGCCGGGGTGACCTCGAACCACTCGGCGTGCATGCGGTGCTCGGACAGGTCGTCGACCTCGATCGGCACAAACGTGCCCGGTCCAACGTGCAACGTCACGTCCACCTGCCGCACGCCGCGACCGCGCAACTGGTCCAGCAGCTCGGCGGTGAAATGCAGACCGGCGGTCGGAGCCGCGACAGCCCCCGGCCGCTGGGCATACACCGTCTGGTAGCGCTCCGCGTCCTCCGGCCCCGGCAGGCCGTGGGTGGAAGCGCCGCGGTGGATGTAGGGCGGCAAGGGCGTGTGGCCGACCTGCACGAGCCATTCGAGCGGTCCGACGGCCGGTTCAGGTCGAACCAGCCACTCGCCGCGCTCCAGCCGCCGCTCGACCGTCAACTGCACCGGACTTCGGTCGCAGGCAATTCGCTCGCCGACCTTGAGCCGCGCGCTGCCCTTGAGCATGACCCGCCAGCCGTCCCCATCCGTGCGCAGAAACAGCCCTTCCACGCGGCCGCCCGTAGCACGGCGACCGAAGAAACGCGCGGGAATGACCCGCGTGTCGTTCAACACCAGGCAGTCGCCGGGCACCAGGTAGTCGCCGAGGTCGCGAAACGTGCGGTGTTCGATGCTCCCGCGGCGGCGGTCCAACACGAGCAGCCGCGAGGCGTCCCGCGGGACAACCGGGTGCTGTGCAATCAGCTCCGGCGGCAGCTCGTATTGAAGCTCGGACAATCGCATGGGGACACACCGGTCAGCAGTCCAGCGAATTCTAAGCGCGGCGACAGCCCTGACGAACCAGATATTCGTCGCACGCTGAGGGGGGGGACGATCGCGGCTGGGGGATTCGGGCAGGCGCAGCTTGGGCCGCATCGACCCGCGCGACCCCGCCGATGCGGTTCCACGCGCCGATCGGCGAAAGTTGGGCTGACCGTGCGCTGTGGAATGAGCGGTGCTGCGTTCCGGCTTCAATCGGCGACTAGCAGAGGGCGAGATACGCCGCGAAGAAGTAGACGACGATGCGGATTCGTTGTGGGGTCCAGACGAAGAACATTCCTTCCGCCTCCAAGGGCCTGCAAGGCCTGGGCCTTGCAGCAGGCGATGCGAGGTCCGCGATCCGCTTACCTGCGACGGTGCCTCACGCGAGCGCCGCATTCATCCTGCACCAATTCATATGCCCGTCCGCAGAGGCGGTCAAAGCAGGCCCGGCGGCCCACTGGTTCACGGGTGGTCTGAGCCGCATTTATTCGGTCGATCCGGTAACTCGAAGGCCCCGGCCGCCACACAATGGAACGCACAATCGACCGGGCGGCGAGTTCGCGGTACGTAGGTCGGGTCGGCCGACCCTGTTGTCGGTGCGCAGCGTGCGGCAGTAGGCGACCTTGCCCTCCCAGGAGCACCCGAATACGTGCGCTGAAAAGTCACTCAGTCCGCTCCTTCCGGCGGCGAGTCAAGGCGCGGGGTTAACGTCCATTGAAAGAGTGTACAGGCACCGCGAGAGACCCACGCGGTGCTACCGTGAAAGCCCACCGGCACGGAGCCGGTTCCCTCTTTCGACGGACACTTAAGGCTGCCCTGGCTCGCGGGTCATCCTGATATAGTCGAGCGCAGGCAATGATACTTCCAGCCGACGAAGCATGTTCACGAGCTGCGCGCGGTGGTGCGTGCCGTGCGCGCAGAGCTGCAGCATGGTCTCACCGAGGCGAAACTCGAGTCGCAGGCCCGTGGTAACATTTGCCCCGACGACGCGCTGCAAGTCGGCGTCGCGCAAGCTGTCGAAATAGGCGTCGCGCGCGGTCACGGTCGCGTCGAACAGCTTATGCAGCTCCGCCAGAGAGGTACTCTCCGCCAGCTTGGGGAACTCGGCCGGCGGCGGCCCGGTCCAATTCTCGTACCACCATTGCTCCGCATCGCGGATGTGCAGCAGCGTACGCCGCGCGGTGCGCAGGCCAAGCTCAAAGGGCTGGTCGAGCTGCATGTCTGACAAACCCGCGGTGAGCGCCAGCACGCGGCGTTGCGCCCAATCGCCATAGCGAAACCAGGCCCGCATCGTCACCAGGTCGAGGGCGGGCGACGGGCGAACGGGTGTGGCGGGCGGAAAGCCAAACGCGGTCAGTTTCTCCTGCATGTCCAGCGGAATGGGCGTAGTGGGCTGTTCACACTGCATGAACAGGTAGTCCTGGCCGATGGACTTGCGGCCGAGGTGGCGTAGCATGTTCAGTGCTTGTGCGCGATGGTGCACGCCGTGGTTGCAGACATGCAGCAGGATGTCGCCGAGCTTGCTGGCGTATACCTGTCCATCTTGGGCGGCGTAGGTGATGGCGCGGTCGAGGTCGCCGGGCGCAAGCGCGGACAGGCGAAGGTCTCGCGCGCTGGCCAGGGCGCGCCGCGCGTTGTGCAGACCGGCCAGCGCCGGCACGTCGCGGGAATGGGGGAACTGCGGCAACTCGGTGCCCTGCCAGCGGACAAACCAAGTGCGTTCGGTCGCATAGAGGTGCTGAAGCGTGGCACGCAACGAGCCGGGGCCCATTGGGAAGGGTCGGCCAAACTGCGCATCAGTAAGGCCCGCAGCAAGCGAGAAGACCCGCTCGCAAGCCCAGTCGTTGTGCCGGAGGCACTCGCGGATGGTCTCGATACCAAACACGAACGTGATTCCGTGGGCCACGTATCCGGGGGCGTGCCGCTATCCCTCCGCAGCCGAAGGCGGCCCGCGCCCGCCGAGCCGCCTCCAGGCGCTGATCAGGTTCGAGGGGTCTCCGGGCCGACCGTGCCCGAATTTCATGTCCGCCGCGGCGGACCGCCCCCAGCCATGCGCAGTGTACCCCCACGAGCCTGGGCAGCAATGGCACGGCGCGGGTCGAGCCCGCACGGGTGCGGGCTACGAACACAGGTGACTCCGGGGCGCGGCCCTCCGTGGCCGTCATCTGCCGGCGTCGGCAGGCACGGCGCCCCCGCCCTCCCAACAAACGTGCCCGCGAGCCTCGGTTCCTGACCGCGAGCCTATCTGGGAACAGGCACGGATTCAACCGGCGGCACGCGTACGCGGCCTCGAACCGGTATGACGATGGGCGACTGGTCACGCGGAGTTGACCGAAACGTGAGCGCCTCGTCAATCGGCCCGACACCGCGCTCGCGGAGTCGGAATGAGTACGTTCTTGTCTCCGAGAACTCCGTGCCGCAGCGTGATTCCCGTTCGATGCACTCGCGCGCGAGCTCGAGCCCGTCGGTGCAGGCGGTCAAGCACACTGCGGCACGATCGGCAACCACAAATGCGATCGTCACGGTGGCCCGCGACACCTGCTCCGGCGTCACGACTCCCAGGTTGACACGGTCCGGGAACCAAGCCACGCCCGAGGTGTCATTGACCAAGCGCAGAGCACACGCACCTGGCTCCGGCGGCGCGATCCGCAAGCACCAGCCCTGGAACTTCCCCTCAAGCTCCACTGTCAGGTTTGTGGAACTGGTCCACTCGCATGTCCTGACGGGGTCGATCCAACAGATGCGGCTCGGGTCCTGGCCAGCGAGGATGTAGAAGTGCCCCAATGACTCCGGCGACTTATTGACGTGGAGGAGCCAAAGAGCCGTACCGTCCAGGGCGTTGGCGACTTCCTCGAAGCGAGCGTCTCGGTATGCTTCAACCGACAGGCCCCTGGCCGTGAAGACCTGCTTCAACCCCAAGAGGCTGGCCGGGCGTTGATAGTAATTGCCGACGCCCAGTTCCGCAGCCAGCGCGTCGACAGCGGACGGCACTTGGAAGTGCCGACAGACAAACACTGCCGCGTTGAGCCCGCAGTTATTCAGCTTCTGGTGGCCGAGCTGCGGAAGACTCAGCGGCAGCAGCCGGTCGTCCCCTGCGGCGGAGCGCGGTAGCCCGGCGCAAATCAGCAGGACGAGCGGTCCAGCACGTTTGCCTTTGGCCAGCACTACCGCCACCACGGCCAGCGCCCCCGCGCCGAGCAATACGATCAGAAGCTCAGGATACTGGCTGCGCGGGGGTGGGGAGTCGCTGGGCGTCTGCGGCGCCGACACCAGCGTGTCGCGGTCGTCGTGGGCTGGCTTTGGGCTCTTCACGGCGTAGAGCCCCTCGTCCCTCGCAGACTGTGTGGTCGGCCGCGTGCTCGGACGCGCGACCGGCTTGGTGGCTGGTGCGGGGGGAGCGGGCCGCGAGGCCGGGGGTGGCGACGCCGGCTCTTGCGCGGCGATCGTGGCTTGGATCTGGTCGGGGTGGCTAGGAGTGGGTCGCTGGGGGCGCATTTCCGCGAGCAAGCTGCCGATTTGCTCGTCCACCGCGGCCTGGAGTTGCTGGGGGGACGGCCCGACTTGGTAAACCGTGCCAGCGATCTTGTCGTTCACGACGGTGCCGGGCGGCCACTCGGGGTCAAACACGTCGTCGGTCCAGGCGGGATCGTTGGCCACGATCTCGCTGGCGTAGAATGTCGAGCGCTCGCGCGGAGAACCCTCGCCTGTAAACAGCTCGCGCACCACTACGGTCGGATAGTAGAAACCAGGTGCCAGATACCCCAATTCGTGCGCAGTCCACCGTTCCCCCAGCGCGCCGTTGGGGAACCGAAACTCGGCGCCAACGAGGGCATAACCGCTCTCAGGATCGAAGTGGAATGTCCTTTGCTGTCCGTCGGGCTCGTGCACGCGCACGGCAACGGATGGGCCTCGGCCAACTTCACCTCGCAGGACCTGCACGGAGAGTCGCCCATCTGCCAGCGCTGTGAGGTAGTCGGAAAGTGGCTCGTTTCTGCGCACCCCGAGGGGGGTGAACTGCCATCCAGTTTGCGCGCCGCCGTTGTCCTCCATGTCCGGGGCGGGGCCGGCCGTTAACTCGCCGGTGAGAACATCCGAGGGTGACCCGGCCACGCCCGTGCGCGTCTGGAGGCGCTTCGTGGCTTGGCCATTGAAACTGACACGGTAGCTGTTCTCGCTGAAGGGCGCCGGGCCGTCGACCCACTGGATGACCTCACGCTCGCAATCTATGCGCACCTTCGAGTTCGACTCGCCGGTCAACCAGGCCCGTAAGTCTGCTTCGCCGGCGTAGGTCCATTCCCCTGCATCGTCGCTCCATCGCTCCCAGTCCCGGTGGACTGCAACTTGGAGATTCAGAAGCAGTCCCTCCTGGGCGCGCACAGCACTGGCGATAGTCAGGAGATCGGGCATACGCTCGGCGGAGTCGTCAGTTGCACCCATCGATAGCAGGATGGATAAGGTGACGATTGAGATGGCAACGCCGTCTGACACGACTACGTCCCCTTGTGGTGCCTCCGCTCGGAACGTTGCGCCGACGACTCCGGCCGCTGCGCCCGCGGGGGCTCAGCCCCGAGCGTGCGTCGCCGGCCGCTGCCTCAGTGGGTCGTCATGGTTGGTGCCCCGGGGGCGTGCCTGTTCCGGCGCACTCGGTGCTGCCCGCGGTGCAATAGATGCGCGACCCCATCGTGATCGGGTCGCCGAATAGGCAGTGGCAATTCATCGGGTTCCCGTAACCGTCCCAGTCCTGGCGGCATGTTCCCTCCTGATAGGTAACGCACCAGCCGTCGGTCGCCGTGCTGCAACTATCCTCAAGAAGGTGACTCAGCCAGCATGCGTCGCTGGTGCTGGGGCCGACATTGACGCGGTAACAGGGACTTCCGGCTGCGCCGGGGTTGCACAACAGCGGATTGAGTGGGCTAACGCAATTCGTCGTGCCGCCGGGTGGCGTCCAACTGCACATCGGGCCGGAGTATCGAACGCAGCACGAGTTCAGCCAACCCTGCCCAAACACCGTGGCGAGTTGCTGATCGCTCGCCGGCGTCATCCCGAGCACTCCCGCCGAAAGGGCCACCGACAGCGGCGCCAGGGCTAACAACTTGTACACTGCGCGCCCTCCTCAGAAACAGGTCACACACGAAGTGCATTCAAGCGGGCAGCAAGAACCCGGCGATGGTGCCCGCGCACCAAACGCGAACACACACCAACTGAGCGTAAAAACCCGCGAGCCCAGTGTCAAGGTCTCTCCTTTCGGAATCCGATCGCTTAACGTGCGGTGCGTGGATCATGATTGCACACAAGACGCCTTCTGTCCGCGGTGCGGATACAACCTGCGCGGGCTGACCGCCGCCCGGTGTCCCGAGTGCGGGCTGACGTTTCCGGCCGAACAATGGGAGTCGGGTGTCTTGCGGGAGCACGTGCCGACCTGGCTCGACCGCTGCGATCCGTGGCAGCCGCACCAAGTGCTGATCCGTAGCCTCTACGAGCTGCTGCGCGGGGCACTGCACCCAGGCCGGCTGCTCCGCAAGCTCGATCTCAACGGGCGTGTGCGACGCGCGGTCCTCATGCTCGCGTGCGGCATGGCATGGCTTGGGGGACTGGCGGCGGCCGGGCTGGCGGCGGCGACCGTCGTCCACACGGGCGCAAGTCCCGCGGCGGCGCTCCGGTACGTTGTTCTGAGCTGGGTGCCGGCCGTAGTAGCGGTGGCATTCACGTCGGCGGTGCTCGTCTGGGCCATGATCGCGGTAATCGGAATTCCGCGCGTGCCTCGGGCTGGGTGGCGCCAGCACCTGCGGCTGCTGGGGTATTGGGTGCCCGCGAGCGCGGCGTGGGCGCTGGTGCCACTCATCCTCGGCCTGCTGGCGGTCCCGGACGTCGTCTTCGAGGTGGGCGGGGCGTGGCCGCTGCTGAGCGGCGTGCCCGCGATCGGCGCGTTCGCGCGGCGGCCGGTCCGCGGCAGGAGTCGGGCCAGGGGGCGCTTGTTGGCCGGCCTGGGGCTGGTGGCTGCGTGGGCGCTGGGCTGCGTGGCGCTGGCGAAGTGGTGGCTGCCGAAGTCGCTGGAGCCGCCGTGGTGGGTGTACTTCTGAGCCGCGGTGATGGCCAGGACCTATCCGGAGGCCCATCTCCGTTCTGGGGAAAGGGCCGGGAGAGGCGAAACGTCGGCGAATTTGACCCTCCTCCAACAGTCCGTTGAAAAAGGGTACAGGCACCGCGAGAGAACCACGCAGCGCCATCGCGAATGCCCGCCGGCGCGGAGCCAGTCCCCTTTTTCAACGGACACCTACCGTCCCTGAGAGGGCGGGGAGTCTTGGGCCAGTCTCCAGAGTCCGCCAGCAGGTACCGGAATCCGCCGGGCGGCGGTCGTGGCGCGGGGTGTTCTAGACTTTCTATCATTTCCGGTTATGCTCCCTGCGGACACTGGTGCGGCCGAGCCGGCCGCGAGGAGAGCCTACCTTGCTGCATGCCACCACTCAGCGCGTCGCCGCCGCCCTCCGCGTCCTCGGGTCGCTGCTTCCGCGCGGCGCGGACCGGCGGCGCGACGCGTCCCGCCTGGTTCGCCCGTGGCGCGAGGACAGCCTGCACGCTTACCCCGGCACCGGGCTCACGCCGTCACGGCTGCGGGCGTTCCTGCAAGCCGCGGACGCCGGACGGCCCCAACTCCAGTTCGAGTTGTTCGCCGAAATGCTCCAGAAGTGGCCGCGTCTGACGGCGGTCGAGAACACGCGTCGTCTGGCACTGACGGGGTTGGATTGGGAGCTTGTCCCGGCCCACGCTCCGACGCAGGCGTCCGAGGCGGACGCCGCGATGCGGGCCGCGAACTTCTGCCGGCAAACATTGCTGCGGCTGGAGCGTCTGCGCGAAGTGCTGGATCACCTGGCGCAGGCCATCGGCTGCGGGATCGCGGTGGCGGAACTCGTGTGGGAAGACGGGCGGCTCGTCGATCTTGTTCCGGTGCCGGCGAGTCGGCTGGTGGCGGACCCTCACGAACCTTGGCGCTTGCGCGTCCTGACCGAAGAGGAGCCGGCCCTCGGCGTGGCGCTGGACGAGTATCCGGCCAAGTGGATTGTCCATCGTCCGCGCGCCGTCCTGGGGCAGCACTTCGAGGGCGGGCTCCTCCGCGCCTCCGCGCTGCTCTATCTCGCCCAGACGTTGAGCTTCAAAGACTGGCTGATCTTCTCGCAGATCTCGGGCATGCCGGTGCGGGTGGCCCAATTCGAGCCGGGCACCCCCGAGGCGGACCAGCAACGCCTGCTGAAGATGCTCGAGTCGCTCGGCACGGACGCCGTCGCCGTGCTCAGCAAGAACGTCGACCTGAAGTTCGTCGAGCCGAGCCGCGGCGGGGAGCGGCCCTATCAGCCGCTCCAGGATTACTGCAACACTGAGATCACGATTCTCTGGCTCGGGCAACATCTGACCACCGATGTTCGGAGCACGGGGTCGCGGGCGGCGGCGGAGATCCATGACCGCGTGCGGGAGGACCTGCTGGTCAGCGACATTGCGGAGGAAGGGCGGACCATCCGGCGCGACGTGCTCGCGCCGCTGGTGCAAAGCCGGTTTGGCGACGGGGTGCCGGTGCCGCACTTCCGGCGGTCGCTGGTACAGTCGGTGGACACGAAGTCGCTCGCCGAAACGCTGGCGGTGGCGGTGAACCAGCTTGGGCTGGACGTGTCGCGGGAGTGGGTTCACCAGGCGCTGGGGATTCCGCAGGCGCAGGGGGACGAGCCGGTCCTGTCAGCCAGGAGGGAGGCATGAAGTCACCGAACGGCCGCAATGGGAAACGCGGGCCCGCGCGCGGCAACGGGGCGAGCCCGCCGCCGGCGGCGCTTACCGTCCGTCCAGCCACGGCCGGCGATGTCGTCCCGCTGAGCTTCTTCTTCGATGCGATGCTGCGCAAGGACTACTTTCTGCGGCGCGGGCAACTGGCGGACATGCTGCGCAGTCCATACCACCGGGTCTTCGTCGCCGAGATTGACACGGTGTTGGTGGGCGCCGCGGTCACCACGAAGGGGACGCGCCTGGTGAATGCCCTGGTTCATCCGGCGTATCGGGGGCTGGGGATCGGGCGCGCGCTGGTGCAGCACAGCGGCGCGACGGAAGTGCGCGTCAAGGTGAACGCAAGTGCGGGGGACCCCCGGGGCTTCTACCGGGCACTGGGTTTCGCGCCGGCGGGGCGCGACGAAAAGAAGGGAACCATCGAGACCATGCGATTGCCGACCGGCAATCCAGGGAGGTAAGTGCCTTGAACTCCACATCTGTCAGCACGGTTTCACCAATGCCCACAGCCATCGGCCCGTTTGTACGCCAGCAGATTCTGACGCGCCTGCACGAGGCGTTGGAGCTCGCAACCGAGAATCTCTCCGGAGAGTTGGACCGCTTTCGCGAGCTGGTCCGGGAGGTGGCCGAACGCGTCGACGGCATCGAACTGGCGCAGGCCACCGCGCGGGAGCATCCGGCGCAGCCGTCCTCCCGGCTGCGGTGCGCCGCGCTATCCACCGCGCGCGGCGAGCCGGTCACCGAGTTCCTGCTGATTCCGTTCGGAGAGGTGGTGGTGGAGCGGCCGATCGCCGGGGAGAGCTTCGTCTTCACCCGCGCGCACGCGGAGACGGCGCGGCGCTGGTTCGAGCAGATGGGTCGCAAGCTGGCGATTGATTACGAGCACCAGAGCTTCGACCGCTGCAACACGCGCAGCGACGGGCTGCGGCCCGCGGCGGGGTGGATCGGCGGACTGGAGGTGCGGGACGACGGCCTGTGGGCGGTGAACGTGAGCTGGACCGAGCGGGCGGCGGAACTGTTGCGCAGCGGCGAGTACCGGTACTTCTCGCCGGTCATCTTCTGGACCGACGAGGACCACGCGGACGTGACCGCGCTGGGGCCGGTGGCCTTGACGAATGATCCGGCGATGCACGGCGTGCGGCCGCTGGCGGCGGCGCGGCGGTCGGTGGCCGAACCCGACGAGGCGGCCGCGGAATCCGAGGAGGCCGTGCGCGGCCAGTTGGAGGCAGCGCGCGACGAAATTGCGCTGCTGCGAAGACAACTGGCAGCCCAGGAAGCGGATGCCTTTGTCGAGCGTGGATTGCGGCTGGGGAAGATCGTGGACAGCACGAGCATGGACTGGCGGGCGGACTTCCTGCGCGATCCGGAGGAGACGGAGCAGCGGCTGGCGCGGGCCCCGGTGCTCCGGCCGCCCGGTCGCGTGATCGCCCTGGACCGTCGCGGAGAGGTCGCGCGGTTGCCGCTGGGGACTGCCGAGGGCGGACCGACGACGGCGCGCGAGTGGGAAATCGGGGCGGAGGACTGGGCGGCGTTCGAGCGGGCCGTGGCGGCCGGCCGCGTTCTGGGCATTCAGCATTGATACTTCGAAGGTCTACACAGGAACGGTAGTCGGGCGGAGCGCCGGGCGCTGAAGACCGCGCGCCGCGCCTGACCCACAGGAACTGGAAAGAGGAGAAGAAGCGATGGCGCTGACCGCTGACCGGAGTCTGGATTTCTATGCGTCGCAGGAACTCATCGACCTTCCTGTCGATGACAACGTCAAGGTCTACAAGGGGGCGCTCGTCGGACGCAACCGCGCCACCGGCTACGCACGTCCGCTCGTGGCCGGCGACGACTTCCTCGGGGTCGCGTACCGCCAGGGTGACAACACGGGGGCCGGGCACAGCGCGGGCGGTGCCAGCGTGCGTCTGCACCAGGTGATCGACGTCGTTCATGCGCTGGCCGGCGTGACCAACGCGGACATCGGCAAGGACGTGTATGCCAGCGCCGACGACACGCTGACGTTGGCGCCCGCGGGCAACAGCCGCGTCGGTCGCATCGTGGCGGTGGAGGCGACGGACACGGCGCGGGTGCGTTGCGGGCCGATCGCCGGCGTGAGCGGCGCGCTCGAGAACGCCCCCGTGATCAGTCTGGCCGACGCAAGCGCGACGCTGACCCTGGACCACATGAACCGCACGCTGCTGATGGCGAACACCGTCGCGCGCACGCTGACGCTGCCGCCGGCCGCCACTGTTCGCGCCGGAGGCTGGGTGCGGGTGGTGAAGACTTCAGCGGCTGCGGCGGCGGTGACGTTGGACGGCCACGCGGCCGAGACGATCGACGGTGCGGCCACGTACGCGGCAATCGATGCCCAGTACGACGTCGCGCTGCTGCTATGCACGGGAAGCGAGTGGATCATTCTCAGTCGGGACATTGCTTGATTGAGGGATCAAGGGATCGAGGGATCAAGGGACCAAGGGGGCAAGGGAACAGGTAAGAGGAGATCTCCATGAGCGTGGTAGTCGATACGGGGCTGACGTCGCGGGCGGTCATCGGGCGTTTCTATCGGCGGCTGGAGGAATTCGCGCAGGCGGCCTGGTGGACGCGCTTGGCGCTGCACTTCGCCAGCAACCAGGAGTCGGAGACCTACCGCTGGCTCGGCATGGTGCCGCAAGTGCGGGAGTGGGTCGGGGGCCGGCGGGTCCGGCCGCTGCGCAGCAAGGGTCTGACGATCGTCAACAAGACCTGGGAAGCGACGATCCGCGTCGACGCCGACGAGCAACGCCGGGACAAGACCGGCCAGATGATGGTGCGGATCAACGAGCTGGCGCGGCGGGTGGCCACGCACCCGAACAAGCTGTTGACGGAGCTGATGGTCAACGGAAAGACGAGCATCTGCTACGACGGGCGGCCCTTCTTTGACGCCGACCACAGCGAGGGCAACTCGGGAACCCAGAGCAACGACATCTCGCACGACGCCGCGACGCCGACCGCGCCCACCGACACCGAGATGTACGAGGCCATCGTCCAGGGCGTGGCGCAGCTCATGAGCTTCCAGGACGACCAGGGCGAGCCGATGAACGAGTCGGCCCGCGAGTTCCTGGTGATGGTGCCGATGAGCTTCCTGTCCGCGACGCTGGTGGCCCTGGCGAGTCAGACGGTGGAGGGGTCGAGCAACCCGCTGGCCGCGCGTGAGCCGTTCCGCGTGGCGTGGGTGGCCAACCCGCGTCTGACGTGGAACGACCGGTTCGCGCTCTTCCGAACCGACGGCAGCACGCGGCCCTTCATCTTCCAGGAGGAGCTGCCCGTCCAAATCCAGGTGCTCGCCGAGGGCAGCGAGCTGGAGGTGAACGAGAACCAGCATCAGTACGGCGTGAAGGCGATCCACGAGGCTGGCTACGGCTTCTGGCAGGACGCCTGCCTGGTGACGTTCACGTAGGAGTCCGGCCGCGCGGGGCGTGGCAGTAGCAGTTGAAGGAGCTGCGGGATGGCGTACATCACGATCGCAAAGCTCAGCGAGCGGCTGGGAGCGACCCTCTATGCGCGGCTGACGGACCGCGTGAACGGGACCACCGCCAGTGCGGACGTTGCCCAGCAGATCGTCAATGAAGCGGAGGCCGAAGCCGACAGCTACCTGGCCCGTCGGTACCGAACGCCGGTGAGTCTGGCGGACCATCCTGAGCTGGCGCACGTTCTGGAGGCGCGTGTGCTGGACCTGGCCGAATGGATTGCCTGGAAAAGCACGCCCTTTGTGAGCGACCCGCCGCAGCGCATCAGCCGGCTGCAGGTCGATGCGCTGCGGTGGTTCGAGGATGTGGCGCGCGGGCGGCTGACGTTGCCGGCGGCGTCGCCGCCGCACTCGCGTACGGCGGAGGACGAGGGGCCGCGCTATGCGGCCAGCCCGCGCGCGTTTACCGCGGGCGAGCTGGACGGGCTGTAGTCGGCGGGCGGCGGCCTTGCGGGCCGGCGGTGCCGCGGCGCCGGGAGCGGCGCACGACTGCGGCGAAGGTTGCTTATTGAGGAGTAGGATGGCATGACCCTGGCGCATGGAACGTACAACACGGTGCAGGTCAATACGGTGATTGTGCCGGCGCAGCCCGGCAAGATCATCCGCGTGGCCAGGCTGGTCGCCACGACCTGGGCAAGTTTGAAAGTAATGCTGCTTTCCGACCCTGCGGGGGAGCATACGATCATCGCTCCGCCCCTGCACGTCAGCACGTCCGGCCTGTGCCTGCAATTCGGGCGCGGCTACGCGCTGACGACCGCACGCGGCAAGGCTCTGGGGTTCACGGCCTCGTTCCAGCTCACCGGCGCAGAGTACAGCATCGCGGTCTGGTACGAGGCGGCAAGCTGACAGCGCCCACGCTGCGACGCCGAGATGGAGGAGCTTATGAACTGGCAGGACCTGATCGGGAGTATCGACCGCGAGACGGCTCGCGCCTTTGTGACCGCCGCGCGGCACGTCATCGACGCGCTGTTGATCGAGGCGGACCGCCGGCAACAGACCCGGAGCCCCGCCCCGCGCGACTACCACACCGGCGCGCTCTCACGGGCCGAACCACCCGGCGGATGGCTGGGGCACGCCGAATTGCGCGAGACGGTGCGGCGGATGTCGGAAGCGATCGCCGCCGAGAAGTGGACGGACGGCGTCGTGATGACGCTGAAGGCGCTGGCGCTGTTGGGAGCGCTGCCATGAGGCCGGCGGGCAGCGGCGGACAGCGCTGGCGCCGGCCCGGCGCAGCGCTGTGCGCGGCGGGCCTGCTCTTCGCAGGTGCCTGTACGCGCGAGTCGACGCGCGTGGCAATCGAGGCGCAGCGCCGGGCCGATGAGGTTCAGCAGGCCGTGTTCGAGCGACAGCACGAGGCGCTCTGTGTGCTCCTGCACCGCGACCTGCTCCACCGTCTGGATTCGGCCGAATGCGGTTTGTCGCCGGCGCAACGGGAAGCGCTCTGCGATGTCTGGAACGACCGCGACCTGCTCGAATTCTGGAGCGTCCAGAACGAGCGGGCCAGGTTCCTGCGACTCGCGGGCGTGGATGCCAAGTTGTTCAGCGACCAGTCCATCGTGGACCTGTTGTGGAAGGCCATCGAGACCCGCGTGGAACGGGCCCGGCAAGGGCTCATCGCGCACGCCGCGGCCGGGGTCGCCGCGGGCGAAGACTGAGGGACGCCGCACCGGACCGGCCGGCCGACGGGCACTGCCGCGGGCACTGCGCCGGGGCTGGCCGCCGCGTGCGTTACAGGAGGTGAACATGAGCTCGACACCGACGGACTGGCGGCGTTGGCTGTGGCCGCTGCGCAGCCGCAAGGTGCAGGTGGCGGTCGCGACCGTGGCCGCCGCGTACGCGATGCAGGTGGGATTGGCCGTCAGCGAAGAGACGATCGTGGCCGTGCTCGGCGTGGGAGTCGCACTGATCCTGGGGATTGCCCACGAGGACGCAGGCGTCGGGCGCGGCACGTCGCGACCGCCGCGCGAGTAAGGGCGTCGCCCACGTCGCCGGCGGCCTGCCCGAGTGTGCATTACCGGGCCTGATCACGCCCGCCTGGCCGGCGCTTGACACGCCTGCAAATCAAATTGAACAGTGTCAAACATAGGAGATTGCGCGCGGACGGACAAGGACCATGCTGGTCGGCACAGACTACAGTACGCCGTCGTGGGGCGGGTCGTGGTTGCGCACGACAACATCAACCACGGGGAGTGCCGCCGCCGCGAGCCAATCTCTTTTCGGACCTCCCGCCCAAGTCTCGATTAACGCAAGCACCCCCACCGTTACCGGCTTTCGCGATTACACAGCGCTCGGCACGTCCGGCCTCTGGCAGTTCGACCTGACGACCGTCCTGAATCCGACGGCCACGGGGGCGCCCGAAGTCGCCCGCTCGCCGGAACAGCAGAAGGCCGAAGCGGAGGCGGTCCAGCAGGCCTTCGACTACATCAACGAGGGCCAGTACGACGCTGCCCGGGCGATGATGAACGGCGTGCTGTCCGGGAACAAGACGAACGCGGCGGCCGTGCATGCGCTGGGGTACGCGGATGTTTGCGAGGGGAAGTATGAGGCGGCCGAGCAGAAGTTCCTCAAAGCACATGCGCTGAGCCCGAGCGTGGGCTATGACAACGACGCGCGCAATGCACGGATCCTACAGGGCGATGACCGGTCCGTGTTGTCGCGCGCTCGGGCGATGGTGGCGTCGAGCGGCCAGCGCGACGAGGGCATCCGCGTCCTGATCACGCTTACGCAGCGAAGTCCCGACAACGCGGCCGCGCACGTGCTGCTGGGCGACGCGTTGTTCCAGGCCGGCGAGGCCGCCGACGGCTTGCTGCAATACAGCGCCGCGATCCGCACGGCGGACAACGCGGTGCTGGGACAGGTTGAAGCCCGGCTGACGCAGCTTGCCAAGGCCAACCCCGGCGTGGCGTTCATCCAGCAACTGATCGGCAGAGCGCAGCTACGGCAGGGTCAGTACGACCGGGCCGTCCAGACGCTGACACGGGCCAGCCAGATGGCCGAGAGCCCGATCGGGTACCACGAGGCGCTGGCGGAAGCCCACATCGGGGTTGGACGCCAACTCCTGGGGCGCGGCGATGTCTCCGGGGCATTGCAGAAGTTCGAGCAGGCCCGGACCCTCGATCCGACGGGGCGCGCCACCAAGCTCGCGCTTGGCGAGGGCTACCTGGCCCGCGCCCAGCAGCACGCGCAGCGCGGCAGGTACTCCGCCGCCGCCGCGGACTACGCTTCCGCCGCCTCGATGCTGGTCGGCCGGGGAGACAAGGAACTGCGCCAGCAGGCGGCGGCGGGGGCGTACGCGACCGGTCGCGCCCTCGAGCGTGCCCGCCTCGCCGCCGGTGACGAAATCGACGGTGAGGCCCTGGCCTTTCAGGCGGCGTACGACCTGGACCCGGGGAACCTGACGTACAAGCGCAAGCTCGCGGACACGCGCAACGCGATCGGCGATGAGCTGTTCAGCTCTGGCAAGTTCAAGGAAGCTGCGCATGCGTACGCCCGCGCCCATGAGTTGTTCGCACACGACCGGACGTACCGGGACAACACGATCCAGGCGTTTGTCGCCTACGGGGACGACCGGCTGTACAACCTGAGTTACGCGGATGCGATCGACGCATACCGGCGGGCCTTCCGCATCGACGCGACCAACTGGGACACGAAGCGAAAGCTCGCCGACGCGTACAACGCCCGCGGCTTGAGCTACAGGGAGGAGCAGCAGTACAAGAAGGCGGCGGCCGACTTCAAGTCGGCCCTGCTGTTGTTCCCGGACAACGACACGTACCTGGGGAACTACAACTCCGTGGCGCCGTGGGATACGTAATGCGGGCCGTGCCCGGGCGGGGCAGCGACTGGTGGTCTCCGGCTACTGGCGCGCTCCGACCGCCTCCGCCTTGACCCCGTAGCCGCGCGGCAGCTCTTTCGTGCCCTTGCACGCCGGGTAGCCGCTGCAACCGAGGAACCGGCCGCGCCGTCCCGAGCGGATCAGCATCGGCTGGCCGCATTCGTCGCAGGCGATGTCTGTCGCGATCGGCTTCGGCCGGACGGGGGCCGGCAGCAACTCCTCGGCCTCCTTCTTCGCCGCACCGCGCAGGTTCGCGTTGAACTTGCATTGGGGAAAGCTGCGACATGAGAAGAAGGGGCCGAACCGCCCGCGCTTAAGCTCCATCGTACCGCCGCACATCGGACACCGCAGCGTGTCGGGCGGCGGCAGCACCTCGACCACGGGCCGCCCGGTGCGCGTCAGCGCGAAGCCCGGCGGCGGGTCATCTCCGGGTTGCCAGGGCCGCTCGGGAGCAACGACGCCGTTGGCTGCCGGGCGCGGCTCAGTCGGTGCCGCCGGGTCCGACGATGCGGGCGACTGGCCGGGCGAGCTCGCGGCGGCGCGCGCGGCCTCGAGCTTCTCGACGGGCATCGTCTCGCGGCAGCGCGGGAAGCCGGGGCAGGCCACGAACCGCCCACGCCGTCCCGAGCGGATGATCATCGGCCGGCCGCACTTCGGGCAGTTGACGCCCGCGAGCTCGGGCGGCGGGGCGGGTTTCTTCTCCAGGCGCACGTCCGGCGGCAGCGGAGCGGTGTTCTTGCATTGTGGATAGCGGTTGCAGGCCAGGAACGGACGTTGCCCGCGCCGCTTGACGACCAGCGTGCCCTCGCCGCACGCCTCGCACGGCCGCTGCACCTCGTCCTCCTTGACCAGACGGAGGGGGTTGCCGTCCGGGTCGCAGGGGATGGTGTGGCGGCACTCGGGGAAGCCGGTGCAGCCGAGGAAGTAGGCGGAGCGGGATTGTCGCACGACCATCGGGCGTGCGCACAGCTCGCAGTTCTGGTCGGAGGTCTGCGGGCGCACGGGGGCCCCGTCGCGATCGACGTTGAACGTGCCTTTGCACTTGGGATAGCGCGTGCAGGCCAGGAACCGGCCGGTGCGGCTCCAGCGATAGACCATCGGCGACTCGCACAGCGGGCAGGCGTGCTCGCTGGGCAGGCCGCGGGCCGTGCCCATCTCGTCCCGGGCCTTCGTCAGCAGCTCGCGGAACGGATCGTAGAACTCGTGCAGCACGCGCACCCAATCCAGGTGCGCCTCCTCGATCTTGTCCAGCTCGTCTTCCATGTACGACGTGAACTTCACGTCCATGATTTTCGGGAAATGCTGGATCAGCTTGTCCGTGACCAGCTCGCCCAGGGCCGTCGGCAGGAACCGGCGGTCCACCTGCTCGACGTAGCCGCGGCTCTGAATCGTATCGATGATGGCCGCGTACGTGCTCGGGCGCCCGATCCCCTCTGCCTCGAGCGTCTTCACAAGCGACGCTTCGTTGTAGCGCGGGGGCGGAGACGTGAACTGCTGTTTCGGTTCGAGCGCGAGCAGGCCGAGCGCCTGGCCCGGCTCGAGGGCCGGGAGGATCTGGTCCTCACTGGATACGCCGGCCACCTTCAGGAAGCCGTCGAATGCCAGTCGGCGACCGCTACCGGTGAAGCGCGCGACGCCGCGCGGCGTCTGGCCAGAGACCGTTACCGAGGTGGAATCCCACTGCGCAGGTGTCATCTGGCATGCCACGAAGCGCTTCCAGATCAGCTCATACAGCTTGTACTGCTCGGTCGTGAGAGCACGGCGCAGGTCTTCCGGGGTCCGCGCGGCGTCCGTCGGACGGATGGCTTCGTGGGCCTCCTGCGCCCGCTCGTGGCGTTTGCCAAAGTGGTTCGGACGATCGGGGAGATAGGCGGCACCGTATTGCTGGGCGATGAACGTGCGCACCGCCTGTGCGGCCTCGGCGGCGATGTTGGTCGAGTCGGTCCGCATGTACGTGATCAGACCGACCGGACCCTCGCCGTTGATGTCGATGCCTTCGTACAGCGCCTGGGCAGTACGCATCGTGCGCGAGGCGGAGAACCGCAGCACGGTGCTGGCCTGCTGTTGGAGAGTCGCAGTAGTGAACGGCGCGGGCGGCCGCGTCGTGGTGCGCTTGGTCGTCAGGTCCGCGACAGTCAGCCGGGGGACACGCGGGTCTTCGACGTGCCCCGCAATCTCCACTTGCTCCAGGTTCAGACGCTGGTATTCCGCCCACGCCCGTCGGTCGATGCGGTCAACGACGAAACCCAGGGCTTCGGCGGCCGCACGTATCTCATCCAGGGTAAGCGTGTCCGCGGACTTCCCGTCCCACTGTGCCAACTCCACGCGCAGGCAGCCATGTCCGCCCAGCCACGCTTGGACCTCCTTCTGGGTGCGCTGGCCGGTGCGATTGAAATCCTCCCAAGCGCTGCGGCGGGCGGCGACGTCCTGTTCGCGTCCGGCGAGGAAAGCCACCAGTTTCCAGCTCTCCTCGGGAACGAAGGCGCGAATCTCGCGCTCCCGCTCCACGATCAGTCGAACCGCAACCGACTGCACGCGGCCGGCCGAGAGCCCCTTGGCGATCTTCTTCCACAACAGCGGGCTCAACTCGTAGCCGACGATGCGGTCCAGGATGCGACGGGCCTGCTGGGCATTAACGCGGCCCAGATCGATCTCATGCGGATGCGCAAATGCGTCGTGGATCGCCGCCTTGGTGATGGCGTTGAAGATTACGCGCCGGACCTTCGCGGTCGGCAGGTTCAGCGCCTCGACGAGGTGCCAGGCGATGGCTTCGCCCTCACGGTCGAGGTCTGTCGCAAGAACAACCTCGCTGGCATCCGCGGCCAGGCGCTTGAGCTCCGCAACGACCTTCCCGCGCCCCTTCACGACCTCATAAGTCGGTGCGAAGTCGTTACTTACGTCGATCCCGAACTCCTTGGGAGGCAGGTCGCGGACGTGTCCCAGCGAGGCCTTCACGACGTATTCCGGCCCCAGGTACTTGTTGATCGTCCGGGCCTTTGCCGGCGACTCGACGATCACGAGCTTCTTGCCGTCGGTCTTCTGCTTTCGCATGTATCTTGACCTAAGTGCTTTCCTGTCAGACGCTTACCAAATCAGGCCGATTCGGTCAGCCCACACGTCGGAGGGCAGCGCCGACGGGATAATATCGGAATATCGGGCAGTCGTCTTGCCATGATCGTTAGCCGCGTCCCGGGCCGTGTCAAGCAATAATGAATCGGACCCCTCGACGGTGCCCCTTGCGCGCGAGCCCGGCGGGCGTCTGACGCCCAACGCCCGACTGTTGGCTGTCGGCCGCTCAATCTTCTTCGTCGGTCGCCGGCAATTCGTCGTCATCCGGCAGGTCGGGCGGCACCTCTTCAACTTCTTCTTCCGGCAGCCTTACCAGGCGCTCCCGAGCCCTGGTCGCAGCCGGCGTCCCGCCGTGCTGGCTGACGACGCGCTCGTAGAGTTCGCGCGCCTTGCCGTACACTTCGAGCTTAGCAAAGCCATCGGCCAGGTCGAGCCAGCGTTCGGCTTCGTCGTCGGCCCGCGCGTCCTTGATGCTCTCGCGCAGCTTGGGGTCAGTCCGCAGCCGCTCGAGGGCCTGGCCGGCGGCCTGGGCAGCCTCGGTATCGGGGAACTCCTCGGTCACTCCGCGGTAGAGCCGCAGCGCCTCAAGGTAGTGACCCCCGGCTTCCTCCTCGGCCGCGACGCCCAGGAGCAACTGCCCGCGCGCGTTGCTGAGGGCCGTGCGCAGCCTGGTCTTGAGCCGTGCATCGCCCATCAACCGGCCGATCTCGTCGTCCGCTTGCTGGCCCAGGTCAGTGCCGGCGAGACGCACGCTCAACTCGGCGAGGATCGCGCTGGCGCGATCGTACCTGGACTCCTTGTCGGCGTCCCTTATCCCAGGGTCGCCGGCCTCCCGGGCGGCCGTCTTTGCTTCGTCCAGCCACTTCCGGGCCGCGTCCTCGATCTTCTTCAGCAGCTCGGTCGCGGCCTTGGCCGGCTCACTGTCTCGTTCCGCGAGCTTGGTCACGTCCTGGGCCAGCGTGTACGCCACCCCATACTTGTTGTCGCGCAACGCCGTCCTGGCCTGCTCCAGCCGGCGCGTCAGCGCAGAGGAATCGGCGCCGCTCGGCGGCGTTCTGCGCAGTTGCGTGCGAAGCCGTGTTTCCAGCTCGTCCGCCGGATGAAAGCGGGACGCCAGGCGACCGACCGTATCCAACAAGTACACCCTCGGAAACGCGGACACCTCGTACCGGTCGGTCACGTCCGCGCCGTACCCAACGACGAACTTGATCTCTTTGTCCTTTATCAGGCGCTCCGCCAATTCCTTCTTCTGCGGGGTCAGGCCGACGATGACCACGCCTTGACGGCTGAACTTCTTGTGGAGGTCGTTCAGTGGGGCGATGAAGTCGAGACTCGCGCCGTCGGTGCGGAAGAAGAACAGCACGACCACGCGTCCGCGGAACCGTTCCAACCTCGGAGTGTCCGCGTGATTGACCCAGCCGCCGGCAGAAAGCTCCGGCGTCAGCTCCCCGATGGCAACGGTCCGCGGCCCCGTCGTATCCTCTTCCTTGTCTTCCTGACCTCTTGCCGGGCGCCCGCCTTGCCGGCCGCCGCCCTGGGCCAGGGCCGCCGCGGTGAGGCCGCCTACGAGTAACCACGCGAGGATTCGGAGAGACGTCGGCATGGCCTTGCTCCTCGTCAATGAGCTGCGTCCGCCAAGTTCTTTGCCGTGGACAGCTTACTGCGCTGGCCCGCGCGTGCCAACGGACGCCCCATGCGCCGGGCGCGCGGCTTCCGGTTGCCCGCATGTCGGCTCACGCCTATTATCGGGGAAACGTCAAGGGACACACTGCGGAGAACGGAGCTGCGGCATGAAGATCGCCATAACCTACTGTGGTCAGTGAAACTACCTTCCACGCGCCGCCAGTTTGGCGGCCACGATCAAGAAGGCATGCGGCGTCGAGGTGAAGCTCATCGAGGGTGCCGGCGGGATCTTCGACGTCAAGGCGGACGGCCGGTTGATCTACAGCAAGCACGAAACCGGCCGTTTTCCCGAGGACGCCGAGATTCTGGCCCTGCTGGCGCCCGCACGCGGCTGAGGCGCTGAACAGGGCGTTATGCACATTGCGATTACGGGCGCGACGGGCTTCCTCGGGCGTTACCTCACCGCTCATCTGATGCAACAGGGCCACGCTTGCCGCTGCTGGCATCGTCGCACGAGCGACCGCGGCGGCATACACGCCCCCAACGGGCAACTGCAGTGGGTGTGCGGCGAGCTGGGCGATCCGGCGGCGGCGCGCGCCCTGGTGACGGGCTGCGAGGCTGTGGTCCACGCCGCGCTCCATCATCACGCAGGGCGCTTCCGTGGCGGCGAGGGGGACCTGGTCGGCTTCGCCCAGACGAACATCGTGGGGACGTTGCAGCTTATCGAGGCCGCGCGGGCGGCGCACGTCCCGCGCTTCGTGTTCATCTCCACCTGCGCGGTGCACGAGGTGATCCGCGACGACCGGCCGCTGGACGAAGCCCATCCCCTCTGGCCCACCAGCCACTACGGGGCACACAAGGCCGCCATCGAAAAGTTCGTGCACAGCTATGGCCTCGGCGAGGGCTACGACATCTGCTCCCTGCGGCCCACCGGCATCTACGGGCTGGCGCACCCGCCGGAGGACAGCCGCTGGTTCGACCTGGTGCGCGCGGTGGCGGCGGGCGAGGACGTGAGTTGCACCGGCGGCGGCAAGGAGGTGCACGCCCTGGATGTCGCGCGGGCCGTCGAGCTCCTGCTGCACGCGGACGGCATCGCCGGCGAGGCGTACAACTGCTACGACCGCTACATCTCCGAGTACGACGTGGCCACGCTGGCGAAGCGGCTTACCGGGAGTTCGTCGCACATCGCCGGCGAGCAACGGCGGCCGAAGCACGAGATCGTGACCGACAAGCTCCGTGCGCTGGGCATGCGCTTCGGCGGCGAGGCGTTCCTCGTGAGCACCGTGAAGCAGATGTTGGCCGCCATTGGTCAGTGAGGTGGCTGCCGCGATTCCGGAATTGGTGCTGTGTCAGGCCACGAGCAGCACGCCGGTCCCGCTGATCCGGTCGGCCCTCAACTCCTGGAGTGCACGGTTGGCGTCCTCCAGTGGGTAGGCTGTCACGTGGGGCCGGATGGGGATCTCCGCGGCTTCCGCCAGCAACTCCTGTCCGTCGGCGCGCGTGTTCGCCGTCACGGAATGCACGTTGCGCTCGTAGAAGAGGTGTTTCTCGTAGTCGAGCGTCGGGACGGCCGACATGTAGATGCCGGCCAGGGCGAGCGTGCCGCCCTTTTCCAGCTTCTCCAATGCGATCGGCACGAGCTCACCGGCCGGGGCGAAGATGATGGCGCTGTGGGCCCGCGCGGGCATCTCGCGGGCATCGTGGCCGGCCCACGCCGCGCCCAGCGCGCGGGCCAACTCCAGATGCGCCGGCGCCCGGCTCACAACGTACACCTCGCAACCGCGATGCCGCGCGATTTGTAGCACCACGTGCGCGGACGAGCCGAACCCGTACAACGCCAGCCGCCCGCCGCGCGGCAACTCGCAACGCGTCAGCGCGCGATAGCCGATGATCCCGGCACACAGCAGCGGCGCTGCTTCTACGTCGGCAAAGGCGTCAGGAATCGCGTAGGCGAAATCCTCGGGCACGACGGCGTACTCCGCATACCCGCCGTCGGCGTGATAGCCGGTGAAGCGTGACTGCTCGCACAAGTTCTCGCGTCCGGCGCGGCAGAAACGACACGTGCCGCAGGTGTACCGCAGCCAGGCCACTCCCGCCCGCTGCCCGACCGCGAGCCGCCGGCACCCGGCACCGAGCGCATCGATCACGCCGACGACCTGGTGGCCGGGGACGATCGGCAGCGTATGCCGGGGCAGCTCGCCCTCGATCACGTGCAGATCGGTGCGACAAATGGCGCAGCAGCGCACCTTCAGACGCACTTCGCCGGCAGCGGGCTCGGGCACCGCCCGCTCGACCAGTCGCAGCGGCGAGCCCTCGATCGGGGCGATCTCGTTAAGCACCATGGCCTTCATCGGTGGAAGCGCTCCGCGGTCGCGCGGCTCGGCAATTGCCCAGCCGGCCGCGGATAGAATACCATGTTGTCCGGCCGATCACACGGAGACTGGGCATGTCAGGCCGCTGCCGGCGTCGATGGAGCCTGTGGAGTCTGGTGGGCGTGAGCGCCGCCTCGATGTGGCTGGCGTGCTCGCAGTCGCCGCCCGCGGCACCGGGGCCAACCGCGACGGAGGCAGCCGCGCCTCAGGGAGAACGAACCATGAAGCTGACGATCTCGAGCACCGCGTTTCAGGCGGGAGAGAGAATCCCCGTGAAGCACACCGGCGAGGGGGCCGACGTATCGCCGCCGCTCACCTGGACCGCGGGACCGGCGGGCACCGTCGAATTCGCCCTGATCGTGGACGACCCCGACGCTCCGACCGCCGAACCCTGGGTGCACTGGGTGATCTACAAGCTCCCCGCCGGCACGACGGCGCTCCGCGAGGCGATTCCGCGCTCCGAGATGCTGAGCGACCCAGGCGGCGCGCTGCAAGGCCAGAACTCGTGGAACACGGTCGGGTATCGCGGGCCTATGCCGCCGCCGGGCCACGGGACCCACCACTATTACTTCAAGTTGTACGCGCTCGACAAGGGGGTGAGCCTGGGCGCGGGGGCCACGAAGAAGCAGCTCCTCGACGCCATGAAGGGGCACATCCTGGCCGAGGGCGAGCTGGTCGGGACGTACAACCGCTGACGGCCGGTCTCGTATCGGGAACACATCGCACATGACCTCCGTTGCGCTTACCATTGCCGGCTCTGACCCCTCGGGCGGGGCCGGTCTCCAGGCGGACCTGAAGACCTTCCACCAGCACGGCGTGTACGGCACGAGCGTCGTCACCCTGCTGACCGTGCAGAACACGTGCGGCGTGGAAGCCGTCCACTACCTGGAGCCGCGTTTCGTCCTCGCGCAGCTTGACGCCGTGCTGCGGGATATCCCCCCCGTGGTGGCGAAGACGGGTGCCCTGGGCACCGCTGCCCTCATCGAGGCGTTGGCCGAGCGGGCCGCGATGTTCGGCTTCCCGCTGATCGTTGACCCGGTGATGATCAGCAAGCACGGCGGCCCGCTGATCGACCGCGATGCCGCTGCGGTGTTGCGCGACCGCCTGCTCCCGCGTGCCCGGCTGGTCACGCCAAACATGTACGAGGCCGCCGCCCTGGCCGAGATGGAGGTCAACGACTTGCCCGCCATGGAGAAGGCCGCGGCGCGGATCGCGCTGCGCGGCGTGCCGAACGTGCTCGTCAAGGGCGGGCGGCTGAAAGACCACGCCGTCGATGTGCTGTACTGCGACGGCGACCTGCACCGCTTCGCCGCGCCGCGCATCGACACCCCGCACACGCACGGGACGGGATGCGTCTACTCGGCGGCGATTACGGCCCGGCTGGCCCGCGGCGAAGAGCTGACGGCGGCGGTGCAGGCGGCCAAAGCGTTCGTCACGGCCGCGATTCGCACGGCGCCGCAACTCGGCGCCGGCTGCGGCCCAACGAACATGGTGGACGTGCGTGCACGATGATCCCGGGCTCGTGTGAGCAGACGTTCCCGGCATCGCCACGAAGTCGCGGCCGGCCGACGCCGAGCCGCACGCCGCGACGGGGACCGACGGAAAATCGGACACCGATGCCCGGTTCGCGGTTTGTGGTCCGGTTTGTTCGCCGGCTTGTTCTCCGGCCGACAAATCTGTTGCGCGGCACGTCACCGTGGACAAACCGGCCGGCAGTGCGCGGCGAGCCACGACGGCGACAAGTGACGCCGCGGACGATGCTTGCGTATCGCTGTCAATCGCTGGTCAACTGAGGGTGCCGGGACTCGAACCCGGGACCCACGGCTTAAAAGGCCGTTGCTCTACCTGCTGAGCTACACCCTCAACGCGTTCGCGCCGTCAATTGTCTCTCATAAATCCGTTTATGCAGGGCAGTTAGGCGAACGACACTCTCGCGAACTCAGGACTAACCACAATCCTAGCTTCAAGTGGTTCAGCCACAACTACTTGGGCCGTTGCTCTTCCGCGTTTTCTGCGCGGTCAACGCCATCTTACGCCACATTTCGCCGCCTCGCCGTACCACATTTCACCTGACATTCAGCGCCGCCATGCGCCGTCGGCAAGCCGGGATTATACCGCGGACTCTCGCGTGCCGAAGCAGCGCAGCCGACGATTCCAACGTTCGAGTTCCAGAAGCCCCCGGCGTCGTCTGTCGGCGCCCTGCCCGACTTGCGCTCACCGGTCGTCGTGAACAAATAGCCGTTATGTGCTGACGCTTGCTCAACGGCCCTGGCAGGGCTGGGCCGGGCCGAGGCACACAGGCACCAACGGGCCTCGCTAACGTGGATCAACCGGGGCCGGTCGCCAGCGGGTCCATGGAGCGCATGGCTTCTCGCATTTGCTCATCGGTCAGCAGATCGAATTGCGGCAACAGGGGTCTGGCTGTGTCGATACCCTTGATCTTGCCGGAGTTGGCCTGCATCCAGGCGACGATGCCCCTGACGATTCTGAGATTCGCCAGACCATGTGCTGTGTCCTTGCGTAACACTTCACCCGTCTGCAAGATTTCTTGAGATTTTTGCGGTTTAGCCCTAGCTGTGAATGGCGGTTGAAAAGTGCGGTGCCTGGCGGGTGGAAAGTGCAGCGCTGATGGGTTCAGGATAGAGGTTGAAGTTCCAGGCCGCGGAAGACGTCCGGGGGTTTCGGTGGAGGGGAAGAAGCTCCAGGAGGGGGTGTGGGGGAACCTGCGAAGCCGGTTCCCCCACGAGGGGGGTCTGGGGGGAGTTTTCCGGGCCCGCGGCTCCGCTCATGGCGGCTGGGCGCCGGCCCGGGCCGCGAGCGGTGCCCCCGACCGCGGGCCAGGGGTTCCGGCCGGGACGGTGTGCTGCTACCCGGACGGTGGGCGGCGGCGATTGCCTGCGCTGGAGCGTGGCCTCAGGCAACGAGTCCGCGACGCTCCCCTGGACCATGGATTGGCTTTCCACGGCCACACTTAGCCCCGAGGGCAGGCGGAGCGTGGGGGCGTGTGACGATTACGCTGCCCGAATCTGGGATGCGGCCACAGGCAGTGAGCTGGCGACGTTGCGCGGCCACACGGCCATGGTCAGGTCTGCCCGTTTCAGCCCCGACGGCACGCGGATCGTGACCGCGTCTGCTGACTGTACTGCCCGAGTCTGGGACGCCGCCACAGGTGAGGGGCTCGTGAAGCTGCGCGGCCACTTGGCCGATCGCCGCCACGACCCCGTTGAAATCCAACCCCTCCAGGGCTGCCGTGACCACCGTCGGATGCGATCCCGTCAGTTCGGTATCCGCCATAGGTTCACCTTCCTTTCGCAATACCCGGGAAAGGTCGTGAGCCTATCCTCTTGAAGCACCCGCTCCAGAAGATTCCCCAACATTCGTTACACTACGCAGCACGACTCTCACGGCGGGCTGAGCACGGACCCCGCGCACCGCACTCCCGGGCCAGACCGGTGCCGGCCGCCCTGGCTGATTCGCCGCTGCGTTCTCAAGACCGCCGCGGGCTACTCCAGGTATCCGAGGTCGCTCAAGCGCTGCTCCAGCACGCGGCGGTCGGCTTCGGTGTAGGCTTCCTCTTCGGCCTTGCGCACCTTCTCGACCGGCGGTTCCTGCTCGACCACCGGCTCGACCGCGAAGGCCTCGCGTATGACACGCCCCTCCATGTCCACCGGCACGCGCAGCCCCAACGCCGCCAGCGTCGTCGGAGTGATGTCAACGATGTTCGCATCGACCTGTGCGCCGCGGCGGACATTGGGGCCGCCGAGCGCCAGGATGCCCTCGACGCGGTGCGTCCCCTCCAGCCGCTTCGGGTCGCACCAGCGCACGGCCTTGCGCCCGCGAATCTTGCGGACCACCGCGAAGCCGGGGTGCGGCACCAGCATCAGGTCGGGCAGATTGGGGTTTTCCTCACGGCTGCAACCGTACAGCTCCTCGGCCCGATGCACCTCGACGAAGACCGGCGTCGTGCTCCCGTCGCGCTGGCGGACAGTGGCCGCACGGAAACGGTCCGCCAACTCGTCGCGCAGCCGCTCGTAGTCTGCGGGGTCCACAACGCCCAGCGGGCCGCGGCCCTTGAGGTTGATGTAGAGATAGCCGTAGATGCCGGCGTGCATGACGCAGGCCCGCGTCTTCGTCCAATCGACCGCCAGGTCACGCTCGATCCCGCGGCTGCCCTGTTCAAATCTCGTGGCCCGCCCCTTGGTGAAGCGGTGCCACCAGTGTCCTGCCCGCGTGCGGGCCTGCTCCCACGGGCTGCTCAGGTGCAGGTAACCCCACTTGGCGAGCAGCAGGTTCGGCTGGGCCTTCCCGTCCAGGCTGCCGTGTCCGTGGTCCGACATGATCAGCACGGTGGCCCCCCGCTCCTGCGCGTACGCGAACATGTCGCCCAACACGGCGTCCAGGCGCCCGAAGCACTGCGCGGCGAGTTCCGCCTCGTGCGGGTACCGGCGGCTGGTCTGGGGGTCCAGGTACTTCCAGGCTTTGTGCTGAAGGTTGTCCACGAGCTTGAAGACCGTCATCAGCACGTCCCAGCCGAACTTGTCGCCGCAGTAGCGGGTCAGCCGGGCCCCTTGCTCGAAGCTGTTGGCGATGTACTCCAGGTTGTCCTTGAGCTGCTCCAGGCGCCCCAGCGCCGTGCGCCGCCAGTTGGTCCGGTAGTCGTAATTCGGGATCAGCCGGAAGATCTCCTCCTTCAGCTCGGGCGGCCAGGTGAACTGCGCGTCGACGCTGGGCGTCTCGAACCCGCTGATCATGAACCCGTTCACCGGCTTCGGCGGGTAGGTCATGGGGACGTTGATGCTGCCGACCCGCAGCCCCTTCTCGCTCAGCAAGTGCCAGAGTGTCTTCTCGCGAATCTCGTAGGTGCTGTTGAACGTCAGGGTGTGGGTGGCCGTGTCGTAGGTCTCGAAGTCCAGGATGCCGTGCCGCCCCGGCCCCTTCCCGGTCATGAACGTCGTCCACGCGGCGGGCGTGATCGGCGGCTGCGTCGATTCGAGCACGCCCCGCACGCCCTCGGCCATGAAACGCTTCAGGTTCGGCATACGGCCGGCGTCCAGCAGCGGATCGAGCGTTACGAACGTCGCCCCGTCCAGCCCGATAATCAGCAAGCGGTCGGCAACCGGCCGCAGGGGGCGACGCGTGCCGGGCTGCACCGTCGCCTGTCGTTGAGCAGTAGCGCTTGTACTCGTCTTCATGGTCGCCGGTCTCCGCGCCGTGGCCTGTCCTACGCCCCCGGCAGCATAACCGCTTGTGACCCGCCGGGTAAACCCCGTGGATGACGGCGGTGCCACTCGGCATTGTGCCGGTGATCGTTCGCGCTCTCGTGGGCGCGCGTGGGGTTTCTCCTACAGAATGATCGGGAAAACGCTCTAATCCGCGCGGCTCACGAACGCCGATATGGGATTTGTCTGATACAGTCTTGCAGTTGACGGGCATTGCGATCGAGCTCAGTCTGGCCGGCTCGCAGTGGATTCGTTGGCGGCCCCCATCTCGCCGAGGCCGCGGCACTTTGCGGGCGGCGAAAGGGGCCTGAGTTGGATTGCGTGGTTGAGACCAAGCGCCAAGGGCGGTTGGGCGAACCCCACGCAAACTCAAGGGCGTCGCGGCGCTCTGTGACTCCGGGATTCGAGTCAGCGCTGGGCGACGGCAGGCCAAGTTGCGGCGGGCTGGCCGATGCAGCCATGCAAGATTGGAACAGTCGCGCGCGAACTGGGAGTATCCACTCGGCGGATCATTGAGTACGAGCGCGCCGGGCTGATTCACCCGATTCGCGAACCGCGTACCGGCGACCGCCTCTTCGACGAACAAGACATCGCACAACTGACCTTGGTGCGGCACCTGCTCCAGGATGTGGGGTTCTCGATCGCGGCGTTGCACGAGCTGTTCCGCCGCGCGCCGTGCTGGGAGCTGACCAACTGCAACGGCAAGCACTCTTGTCCAGTCCCCCGCAGCCCGTTCGTGGCGTGTTACGAGCTGCGTGCGGCCGGTACTGAGACGCCCCGTGCACGAGACTGCGCACGCTGTTCGGTCCGCGCCGCGCGGACTGGGCCGCGCCCCGCGCCGCGCACGCCACTGCCATCGCTTGCCGGGAGCGCCGTGTCGGCATTCAGCGCCGGCCGCTGCCCCCCTCCGGGCGCGTCCGGACACGGCGGCATCCGGTCGCCCGCGTCTCTCGCCGTCATCGCGTCCGGACGTGAGAACGACGTAACCCCTTAGCGAAAAACAACTTACCCAGCCTCTGCGCCCTGCCGATACGAGCACCGACCCGCGGCACTCGCGCGGGTGCTGGGCCCGTGAGGCACGATTGCACACGGGATCGCGATACTCGGGAAACTGAATCCAATGCGTTTGCACGAGTGTTAACAGCTTGCACAAGGAGTGACAGATGAACACGGCCGGCCATTGGACGATCGGGCGGAAGCTGATGGCGTCGTTTCTGCTGGTAAGTGTAATCACAGCCATCCTCGGCGGAGTTGGTTACTACGCCGTCAACAGCGGCGCCAAGGCCATCGACGAGATCGGCGAGGTGCAGTTGCCCAGCGTGGACAGCCTGTTGGTCATCAAGAACAACGCGGAAAACATACGCGGCTCGATGCGCACCCTGGGTATCGAAGGTCTGCCGAAGGAGATGCGCCTCCGACAGTACGACAACCTCGCCGCGGCCCGCGAGGCGTACGAAGCGGCCTGGAAGATCTACGAGTCGTTGCCGCACACGGAGCAAGAGGCGGTGTTGTGGAAGCAGTTTGTGCCTGCCTGGGACGCCTGGCGCGCTGAGAACAACAAGTTCGTAGAGATGTGCAAGCACTTCGACGACAATGGAATCGCAAACCCGACGGAGCTGGCCCGCCAGCTCGAACGCTTCACCAAAGACCACTACATTGCCGTGCAGCGCGTTCGCAACTTGCTGGAGGACAAGACCGAGTTCGAAGGCGGCGATGATCACCGCGCATGCAACGCCGGTCAATGGATGCCTACGTTCAAGACCGACAACGTGCAGTTGGCCGGGATGCTGCGCGACTTCGAGGCCCCGCACCAGCGGTTCCACGAGGCAATCGGCAAGATCAAACGCCTGGTGCACGAAGGCCGGACCGACGAGGCCCGGACGGTCTACCAAGACGAGATGGTCCCGAGCATGGAGGAGGTGTTCAAGCAATTCGACGCCATGCTGACCATGGCGAACGATTCGAACGCGACGATGGTCGCCTCGCAGGAGCACGCGCTGGGGCCCCTGACCCAAACGCAGCAAGCCGCCAATGAAATCCTCGACAAGATCGTGCAGGTCAACCGCGACCTCGCCCACAATGGGGTCGAACACAGCCAGACCCAGGCCGGCGTGCTCAAGACCGTTTCGCTGGCCGCCGCCATCATCGGTGTCGTCGCCGCCATGACTCTCGGCGTACTCATCACCCGCGGCATCAACCGCAACCTCACCCGCATCGCCACGCAGCTCGGCGACGGCGCTGAGCAGGTGAACGACGCGGCCGCCCAGGTGGCGTCCGCCTCGCAACAGCTCGCCGCGGGTGCCAGCGAGCAGGCCTCGTCGCTCGAAGAAACCTCTAGCGCGCTCGAGCAGATGGCCGCCATGACGCGCACCAACGCCGAGAACTCCCGCAAGGCCAACGAGCTGGCCACGCATGCCCGCCAGAATGCCGACCAGGGTGAGGCCACCATGGGACAGCTCGGGACGGCGATGACGGCCATCAATGAGTCGTCCGGCCAGATCAGCAAGATCATCAAGGTGATCGAGGAGATCGCCTTCCAGACGAACCTGTTGGCCCTCAACGCGGCCGTCGAGGCGGCACGCGCGGGCGAGCACGGTAAGGGCTTCGCGGTAGTGGCCGAAGAGGTCCGCAACCTCGCGCAGCGCTGCGCCGGAGCGGCGAAGGATACGACCAACCTCATCGAGGGCTCGGTCAATCGCGCCAGGGAAGGGACCGCGGTCGCCGAAACCGCGGCCAAGGCCCTTCAGGCAATCGTAGGTGACGTCGGGCACGTGGCCGAATTGCTGCACGGCATCACCAAGGCCTCCGACGAGCAGGCCCAGGGCGTCGAGCAGATCAACACCGCAGTGTCGCAAATGGATAAGGTGACGCAACAGAACGCCGCCGGGGCCGAGGAGGCTGCCAGCGCCGCCGAACAGCTCAGTTCCCAGTCCGAAACCGTCAAGGTTATGGTCGGGGAACTGGTAGCGATGGTCAACGGCGCGCGCGGCGGCGATGCGGCGGGGCCGGTCACGGGCGCCGCGCCAGCGAAGAAGCTCCGCCGCGCCTCGCAGTGGGCACGGGCGAACCACGCACGGGACGAGTCGACCTCACCGGCGCGCGCCAAGGCTGAGTCAACGGCCGCGTCCTCTCAAACCACCAGCGAGGCAAACCTACAGGACTTCTGATTCACAACGAGCCAAGTGTCCAAGTGCCGGACGGCGTCGGCCTCAGGCGGTCGGCGCCGTCCCCTTTCTTCCCAGCGTTCTCGGGTCTGTGGCGACGCGGCAGCCTGCTGTGGATCGAGGAATACGTTCTGACGTCCGCACCGGGACGGGCGGTCGCGGTCTGATGATCGTGGGAAGCCAGCCGAGAGCTCGGCCCCGGTCCGACGAGGTGCGCAGCGCGAAGGCCTTCGTATGCGGTGCATGTCGGCGCGGAGCCAATGCCTTTTTCAACGGACACCACACGCCGGGCAGCATGGGTTGCCAGCGCGTCGCAGACACGTCGGCCGCCGCTTCCGGAGCGGCCTCCGTGCGCGGCACCTCTCGCGGATCGCTCCCCGCTGGGCTACTGTATCCGCCGGCCAACCCGACCGATAATGTCCACGACGGACTCGATCGGAGGTGGTGTCGGTAGCTCAACGAGCGGAGTGGCAGATGGCTGCGGCAAAAAAGGTCGCGCGGATCGGTGTCATGACGGGCGGCGGCGATTGCCCCGGACTCAACGCCGTCATACGCGTGGTTACCAAGGCCGCGATCACGCAGCTCGGGGCCGAGGTCCTGGGCATCGAAGACGGCTTCCTCGGGCTGATCCGCAATCGGATGCGGCCGCTGGACTGGCAGGACGTGTCGAATATCCTCACGAGCGGGGGCACAATCCTGGGCACGACGAACAAAGCCGACCCGGCGCGCTTCGCCGTCGGCCAGGACGAGCACGGCCAGCCCCTCTTCAAGGATGTCACCAATCGCGTGCTCGAGCACATCGCCGAACGACAGCTCGACGCCATCGTCTTCATCGGCGGCGACGGCACCATGACCGGGGCCGCCAACCTGGTACGCCGCGGCGTACGCTGCGTCGGCGTGCCCAAGACCATCGACAACGACTTGATGTCCACCGACCTGACGTTCGGGTTCACGACCGCGGTGCAGACGGCCACGGAGTGCCTGGACCGGATTCACTCGACCGCCTCGAGCCACCACCGCGTCATGTTGGTCGAGCTGATGGGCCGCAACGCGGGCTGGTTGACCCTGCACTCGGGCCTGGCCAGTGGTTCCGACGTGATCCTGATCCCGGAAATCCCGTTCGACCTGGAGAAGGTCTGCGACGAGTGCACGCGCCGCGGCCAACTCGGAAAGCGCTTCACGCTGATCGCCGTGTCGGAGGGCGCCGCGCCGCTGGGCGGGAAACAGGTAGTCGAGAAGATCGTGCACGACAGCCCCGATCCTATCCGCCTGGGCGGCGTCAGCGCGGTCCTGGCCGAGCAGATCGCGAACCGGACGCACCTCGAGACGCGGGCGACCATCCTCGGGCACGTCCAGCGCGGCGGCACCCCCGTGGCGTTCGACCGGGTGCTGGCGACGAGCTTCGGCTTCAAGGCGATTCAGCTCATTGCTGAGCAGCAGTGGAATCAGATGGTCGTACTGCGCCAGGGGCGGACGGAGGCCGTGCCGATCGAGTCCGTCGCCGGCCAGCAGCGTACCGTACCGCCGGACGACCCGCTGATCGCGATGGCCCGCTCGGTGGGCACGTGCATGGGCGACTGAACGGGGGCGCCGGCCGGTGATCTTGAGCTGCGCGCGGAGGGCGCGCGAGCGCCGGGGGCGGGGCACAGGCGTGCGGTGCATTGGGGCGCTCCACCGGATTTTTTCAGATACGTCGACGTCTCCGGCTAAGACCGGGTGAAGCGCTTGTGATGGTCACAACGCTTTGGACTTCAGAAGGAGACGACCCGATGTTTCGCAAGTCAAACGCACGACGGATGGTGGCCGCGGCAACCTTGCTGGTCACCCTGACCGCCCTGTGCGGCTGCTACGATTACAGCCTCATCAGCAGCCTCCTGGGCGGCGGCAGTGGTCTGGAAAACCTGCTCGGCGGAGGCGGGACCCCGAGTACGACGACGCCGGTGACGTATCCGACCTACCCAACCTATCCGACCTACCCGACGTACCCGACCGGCACGACGTACCCGACGACGACTCTGTACGATCCGACCGACACCATCCAAAGCGTGATCGACTATCGGCAGGATGTCTATGACTCGGTCAACGACGCCTGGGACGATTACATCCGCCAGTAGCCCGAAGCGCCGCGCACCGACCGGCTTGGGAGCCTCCGGCCGGGCGCGTGCTCTGCGGGGAGCGAGCGTCAGACACGTGGACAGTGACTTGCCAGGCCAGGCCCAGCCGCCCCCGGACACACCAGCCCCTGCGGCAGTGCCAGAAGCCCTCGGCAACACGCCACCGAACTGACGCTCGCTCCCCGTATAGCACGGCCGGCCGCGCGGCGTGAACGCGGCGTTAGGTGTCCGTTGAAAAGGGAGACTGGCTCCGCGCCGGCGGGCGTTCGCGGCAGCGCTGCATGGATCTTTCGCGGTGCCCCTACCCTTTTTTCAACGGACTGCCAGGGTGCAGGCCCTGTTCCATCTGATTAGCGCGGGGCACACGGAAGGCGTTTACGGCGGCCGGTTGGGGGGACCGGCCGCCCTTGCTGTTCGTGGCTCGCGCGCATAATCTGATTCTCGGAGAAGCGCTGAACGCGGCCAATTGGCTCGGCAAGTACGCCGTTCTTGAATTCGTGCGAACGGGTTACTGTCGCGGTGCGGGGGGCTACGGTTGCTCGTGACGCATTCCCTGTGGCGGGCCGGCCGGTCGCGTTGCCATCGGAAGGAGTGCCTGCGTGCCTGGAATCTTGTGTGAGCATTGCACGGCCGTCTGCTGCCGCTACATCGCTCTGCCGCTCGACAACCCTGAGTCGGCGGCGGACTACGAAGACATCCGCTGGTTCCTGCTGCACGCCGGCGTAAGCGTGTTCGTGGAGGACGGCGACTGGTATATCGCCTTTGAGACGAAGTGCCGCCATCTCCAGCCAGACCAGCGGTGCGCGATCTACGCGACCCGCCCGAAGGTGTGCCGCGCGTACTCCACCGAGGAGTGCGACTATCACTCGGGCGACTACGGGTGGCAGCAGCACTTCACGAGCCCCGAACACCTCGAAGCGTACGCGCGAGCACAACTGTCCGCTCGCCGTGGCAAGCGTCAATCTCCACGGCGCCGCGCGCCCGCCGCCGGCGTGGCACGCCGCGCCGCGGGCCGGTGACCGCGACCGGCACGCACGGGCTGTTCCGTTACAAGTTCCTTGATGGCGAACAGGCCGGGTCAGACGACCCGGCCTGAACGATTTACCCGCTCAACCTGCCACGAGGTCGCGTGGCGACCCACGCGCCCGCTCCGGACTTGCGGGGCGCCTAGCTCCCGCCGCCGCTGAGGAGTGCCACGAACGGATTGATGTCGCCGAAGCCCACCAGGCCGTCCCGGTTGATGTCCGCGTTGTAGATCGAGCAACCGGGGAAGGTCACTTCGTAGAGCGCCGGGTTGGTCAGCGCCGTCACGAACGGGTTGATGTCGCCAAAGCCCACAGCCCCGTCGCAGTTCATGTCGCCGACCGCCGGCCGCACGATTTCGAGCTCGTCGTAGTAGACCGGCGACGAACCGTTGGCGAAGAGGTCGAGCGCCGCGAGTTCCAGGGCCCCGCCGCTCTGGCCAAAGACGCCGTCCGACCACGAAGCGGGTCCGCCGACCTCGACGCCGCCGTAGAAGACACGGTACGTGTCGGTCGCAAAGTTAACCACGATGCGAACCTCGACCCAGGCGTCGACCAGCAGCGGTGCGGAGACCGTCTCGATCCCGTCGCGGATGAACGACTGGGTGTCGGAATCGACGTGCAGTTGGGCCGACCAGTGGTAGGGGCCCAGGTCGGCGTAGGTGTTCAGCAGCACGATGTACGAGCCGCGGAAGGGCTCCACGCCGCCGGACTCGAACGAAACCGGCACAAACTGCCACAGCCGAACAATCCAGATGTCTTCCTCGGCACCGCAGAACTCGTGGACGAGGTCCGTCGGCCCGACTGCGACCACGGAGTTCTCCAGGCTGAGGGCGAGCTCGGCGCTGGTCGAGGCGGCGAGGGCGGGGTCACCATCCCAGCCCTTCCAGCCGCCGACGTGGTCCAGCCAGTAGCCATCGGCCCAAACGTCGAAGTTCTCGTGCCAGGGCACATTGGGAATGCAGCTCCGGCATGGGTCGATCGACGGGATCGCGTCGGGCTCCGTGATGTCGGCCAGCGTCACTCCGTCGTCCAGCAGCGGAGCGCCGCGGAAACAGATGCTCTCGCCCGCCACCATCACGTCTTGCCCCGCCGGGATGCCGTGGAGATGGACGGGTGCCGTCGGCCCGCCGGCATCCACGTAGATCTCCGCGTCGGCGACGATCGACTCCGCGGGCAAGCCCAGCAGCAGCATCTGTCCCGCGTGGACGCTCAACAGCGCGGCGTCGCCGTGCATCTGGTCGCCGGGCAGCATGGCGAGCGTTTGTCCGGCGCTGCCGCCGACGCGCCCGTTCTTGCCCTTGCCCGCCGGCCCCTCTCCGCCGGCTCCGCCGCTCTTCTTGCCGACCCGGACGGTTTCTTCAGCGTTGTTGGTCACGCCGCCGCCATCCTTGCCCTTGCCGGAGCCGCTGGTGCGTGAGCCGCCGGCGCCGCCGTTCTCCTCGCCGTTGTTGTTGACGTGTTTGCCGTCCACCACAACGCTGCCGCCGTTTCCGGGCTTCGCGCCCGTGCCGCCGTCGCCACCGACCAGTTTGCCGTCGTTCGTGATGGTCCCGCCGGCCTTGATTTTGACGTCGCCGCCGTTCTGGCCGTCGTTCCCGGTGTTGCCGCGCACCTCGACGCCCTCGCCGATGTGCACGTCTTCCTTGGCCTCGAAGCACACCGACTCACCGGGGTCATCCGCCTGGATCTTGGTCCCGACGCCGCCCTCGGAGGCTTCGGCCGTCAGCGACTTGACTTTCTTGCATCCCTTTCCGTCCACCTTGATGGTGCCGGAATCGGGCGGAATCAGGACGTCGTCATCGGGGCCGGGAGCGCCCGGGGGGTTCCAGTTCGCCCCCGATTCCCACTTGCCGTCGCCCCCGTTGCCGGTCCAGGTCTTCTGCGCAGCCAGGCTCGGAGAGGCGCACAGAACGCACGTTGCGAGCAATATCAGGATGGAATGTCGCGGTTGCATCTTCAGGCTCCGTAGTGTGGCGGTATGGCGGGGGGACGCCGCCGGCCGCCGAGGTTACACAACCTCGTTCTTCCGCACGCCGGCGGACCGCCCTGAACCCGAACACCCGTCGCCTGTGGTATAGAACCGCCCCCCCGGTTTCTGACAGCAAGCCGCGAACGTCAGTCGGAGCTTGCAGCAGCTTCACTTTCGGTCGGGTGCCACCAGCGGCTTGTCCGCGCGTGCACTAACTCCGTCTCACTGGCAGCAAGCTGCCAGTGGCACCCGCCGAAGCATACGAGAAAGCGCTCTAGGTGCCGGAAACGGCGTCTCGGCCGGCGCTGGCCGTCGCGCCAAGTTCCTCGAGCGCCCGGTAGGCGGCGATGATCCGCGCCGTGGCCAGCTCGACCTTGGCCGTGACTTCGCAACATGTCTTCTTGTCGCCGACCTTGTACTCGCACTTCTGCACGGTGTCCGACGACTGCTGCGCCTGCTTGGCCTCACCATCACCCTTACTGCACGTGTACTCCTTCCCATCCACGACGTAGGTCATCGTTACCTTCTCGGAGGCGGAGCGCGCCGCGTCAGCGGCTTTCTGGGCCCGCTCCTTGTCCGCGAGCGTGAAGGACGCGACCCGGTACTGGACCGTGCCGCCATTCTCCTTGGCCAACTCCGCGGCGGCGCTGGGGCACGCCACGCACATGTCCCCGACCACGTAGCGCACGGAGGTCATGCTCGCCAGGTAGTGCTCGAGCGCGGTTTCGTACGCCTTCATGGCCTCCGCCTTGTCAGCGTACTCTGCGCCGCTTACCACGTAGCAGACCGAGGCGTCACACTCGCCCCGCCACTCGTTGGCCTGGATGGGACAGTTGGTCAGCTTCTCCCCGACCTTGTACTTCATCGTGGGCGCGCCGCACGCGAGCAGCACCTTGCTGTTACAGTCGCTGTCGCCCGCCTTCTTCGTGCATCCAGCGCGATCCTTGTGACAGCAAGCACTGGCATCCGCCTTCGCGACGGTCTCCTTGCTCTTCGACTTGCTGGCACACCCTTGGGCGGTCGCCGTGGAAGTGAAACTTGCGACGAGCATAAGCGCTAGCGAAACGATCAAAATTCTCATCGGGGTCTCCTGTAAGTTCCGGTCCACACTTCTCCGCGTCTGCGTACGGTTCGTTGACGGCCACGACGCCGTGCACCACTACAAGCCGGCCCGAACTGACGCGCATGGTGGTCTCCCAAATAGTACCATATTAGTTCCGTTTGTCAAACCAGATCGACGCAACGGGGACGATTCGTAGTCCCCGTGCGCCGGGATGCGTCTACTTCAGGTCGGCGCAGCAATGGGCAGCACCCGCCGGTGCTTCCAGGCGCGGTTGAGTTCTTGGCAATTGCTTCGGTTGGTCCCCCATTACCTACGACGCGGGAACGAAGCGCGAAGGCGATTGAACCTGAAGAGTCGCCGGTACACCGCCCACGATCGACGACGGCGGCACGTCGCGGATGACCACGGCACCGGGCGCGACCCGCGCACCGCGTCCGACGCGCCGGCCGGGGATTACTGAGGCCCCGATGCCGATTGCCGCGAAGTCCTCGACCGTCACGTTTCCCGCGAGCCGAACCGCGGGCTCCAGAAACGCCCCCTTGCCGATGAAGTTGTCGTGCTCCGCGATCGCGCCCGCCGAGAGGATCGAATGCGGCCCGATCCGGGCGTGCACGCAGACCGTGGCCCGCGGCCCGATGATGACGTGCTCGGAAACGATCGCCGAGGGTGACAGGCTGGCCAGCGGGTGAATGGCCGAGATCAGTTGCATGTGGCGGGCCTGCAACTCCCCCGCGAGTGCGACGCGCGCCGCGTTGTCGCCGACCGCGACGATCGCGCGGCAGATGCCTGAACGCAGGAGGTCTGCGACCTGGTCGAGTCCGCCGCGGACGGGCAGTTCGGCTACGACGCGGCCGTGCAGGCTTGGGTTTGAGTCGAGGTAAGCGACCGGACGATAGCGCCCCTCCTGACGGAGAATGTCCTGCACGAGGCAGCCGAGACCGCCCGCGCCGTAGATGACGACGTCTTCCATGCGGCGATTCCGCCTGTACTTACTCATCTCATCGGTTCGCGGCCGGTGCGGGTACACGCGCGGCCCGAATCTGGTAGTATGTGCGCCCAAGCGGCTGCCCAGGCGGGCAGGGCTGCCCGCCGCCGCACACAGTGGGAGTTTGGCCATGTTCTCCTGGATTCTGGCAGGTTTGTGCATGCTGATGCCCGCCGGGCAAGAGGGGGGACGGCAACAGGCTGGCGCGCAGCAGGTGGAAAGCCAGCCGACGACCCAGCCGGCGGAGGCCGCTGGTACGCTGCGCAAGCCCGCACAGGCCGACATCCTGCGGGGCCTTCTTCGGCAGGCGGAGCGCCCTACGCCGATCCGCCCCGTCGAGGTCGGCCCAGGCCAACCGCAAGGACCGGCTCGTGGCGCCGACGGTCAGCCGCTGATTCTCGAAGGCACGATGATCGTGGAGCGCCGTGGGCGGCTGGTTCACGAGGAGGGGCGCGCGAAGTTCGTGCTGCACGCCGATGTTGACAGCCCCGCGCCCCGCACCTTGGAAATCGTTCCGAGCCAGCTTCTGGAGGCGATGGAGCGAGAGGAGCAGGCGGGCTTCGCAGAGTTTATCATCACCGCGGAAGTGACCCGGTACAAAGACCGCAACTACTTGATTCTGCGGAAAATCCTGCGGCGGGTCGGGCACGGCAACGTGGGGCCGTAGCGGAGCAAGTCACAAGAAGCGTGGCGCGATGAGCGGGGTCGGGTGGCCGGTGAGTCACCGCGGCGGGTTCGTGCGCGGGTGATGTCGGAAGATTCCGTGTAAAAATGGGCAAAGTACATTCTGGCCATATCTACAAGATGGCAGCCGATATGAGCCATGATATTCCGGCTCTCATACAATATATAGTATGCTAGCCGCAGCGCGGCTGGAGTCGCCACGGCGTGTTCTCGAGCGCAGTTAAAATTGGCGGTTGTTACACACTTGCGGGCCAATAATCTGTGTTACCATGTGCGAGGTCACAGAGTTAAACGACGTTGATGTAGTACCAATCGTGTCTGTCGTATTCTTTCGGTCATTGACAAGCGAAGCGGATCCCGGTCGGCAGGGCGGCTCACGGACGGGCTCCACGCGACCGAAACGCGTCGGCGGGGTACGGAAACCCCGCCGGGGCGATGTTAGCGATGCCGGGACGTAACCCGGCGAGTGTGATTGGGCGGCGCAGAACCGGCGTCTTTCAGCCATCAACAGGATCGGCACCAACGACTGCTCCGTGCTTGATGGCCCCCTCGCTCGAAACCCAACCCCCCTCCTGTAGACGCCGTTCTGGGGCCGCCCTTTCCCTGCGCCGCGCGCGCTACCGGCGACAGCCGCCGCGGTTTGACGGGCCAAGCAGCTCGAGCAACTCCAGCCAGCGTTTCTTGTACGTGTGGTGCTCCGCCACGTGGCGCCTTGCTCGCGTGCCCATCGTTCGGTGCGCGTGCGGATCGGCGCGGAGTGCTTCCAGGCAACGGCGCAGGTCGCGCCGGTCGCCGAACGGCTCAAAGTGTTGCGTGGGTCGCAGGGCATCGCCCAGGGCCGTGACGACGGCGCGGTCTCCGCGCGCGTGAATCCACAGCGGCCAGCCGCGTGCAGCGGCCCGGAGCAACGCCGGCGTCAGCGGGTCGTGTTGGCCCGCGCAAATGCAGGCGGCCGGGGAAACCTCGCAGTCCGCAGCAGCGATGTCAAACACGTTGCTCGCGTACGGCTTCAGACATGAACCCCGCACGCGCTCCCATCCGCGCCCGATTGTCAGCACCGGGAGCGGCGAGGCGGCCAGCACTTGCGCAATGTGCTCCAGGATGACGGCGGGAATCAGCGCACGCTCCAACACGCGCACCAGCGAAGCACGCAGAACAGGGTCGCGCACCTCGACTCCGGACTGCCGCTCCGCGAGCACCAGCAGCTTCTGCGGCTCCAGTATCCGGGGCGTTTCCCACGTCTCTGCCACGATCGTGGTCAGCCGCGACCAGAGCTTGCGATGCAGCGGCTGCTGGATGCCGTAGGTCTCTGGTCGCACGTCGGGCAGGTCGCCCAGCACGAGGATCGGCGGCTTCGATTCGACGGCGTCGTCCACGCCGGCCTCCTCCTCGCATGCCCAGTACCAGTTCCGCACTGACTCCTCGGGGACGCCGAGCGAACGCAGGCCGGCGGCGATCAAGGGCGAAGCGGCAAGGTACAGCGTTCCGTCGGACGGCGGCGCCGTGTCGCCTTCCAGTTCCTCCAGCACCCATACGCAATTGGCGCCGGCCGGCATCAACGGCAGGCGCACGTGCGGCCCGCCGACGGAGACCGTGAGCGTCGGGCGGAAGTCGGCGAGGGCGCGGCAGTGCGACAGCGGATGCACGTGGCGCGGGTCGGCCGTGGCGCTGTGCAGGACCGGCCAGCCGAGGTCCGCGGCGGCCCGCACCAGGCACTCCGCGGTGCGGAACGACGTCGCGTGCGGCTTGAGCACCAAAACGGCTGCACGGGGCGGTGCAATCAGCGGCTCCGCGCGGGGCGAAGACGCGCGGGATTGCGGGGCCAGCAGGACGCCTTGAGACCGGAGCTCGGCGATGGCGGCGGTCCGCTGTTGGCTGGTCCGGCGGTGGAGGTGTTCGCCGATCTCGCGCAGCTCGGCGAGCCGGCTCGCCGACACGAGGTCCGGCAGCAGAATCTCGCCTGGCGGCAACAACCCGGGCTGGGACTCCATCAGCTCGGCGAAGTAGGCCTTCTCGCGACCGGGCGGCACCAGCACGCAGCGGCCGTCGGCAATCGCACTCGACCAGTCATGCGCCCGCAGCACTGCCGCCAGGACGCGGATGTCCGCTTCGAACACGAAGACGGCAACCTGAGCGGGAAGCCGGGTCAGGAGAAAGTCGAGTTCGGCACCGGCGCCGCACGTCGGCAACGCCGGGTTCTTGCCTCCGTGGTCGAACTTCGCGAGCCGGCTGCGGGCACGGGTCAGGGGGGCGGCCGTCCCTCCGAGCCAGGCGGCGGGCTCGCCCGGCTGTTCCGTGCGGTAGGTGACGAAGCCATCCAGAGCGACTGCGGCCCGCCAGCTCTCGGGCAACGCCGTCTGCTTCACTTCCTCGGCCAGCGCCGGTTGCTCCACGGCCAGGGCGGCGAGGTTGGCCGACCAGGTTTCCGGCGGGAGCGTGGCCAAGTGCAGGGCATCGAGCTGTGCGAGGCATGGGGCGGTTGAGGCGTTCATGGATCTTGCAGGGTCGGCGGGCGCCGGGAGCTACCGGGCCGGAAAGCGGATCGCGAGCCAGATGAGAAACCCGAACCACAGCGTGAATACGGCGAGTAGCACGATCAGTGGTGCGTTGGATCGGCGCGGGTGCGTGCCATAAGGGGCGTCAGGCGGCGTTTCCTTGAGCGAAGTTGACACGGTCGATGCTCCGCAGTTCCGTACGCCTGGTGCAGCCGCCGAGCCGGAAGAGCACGCACTGCCGCACCACTATGGTCTCGGGCCGCTGTCACCGGGTGCGGCCGTCGGGCTGGCCAACCGGCGAATCTCCGGCAAGAGCCACCGGGCGCCGAGTGCTTTCAGGGTACTGGCGACCGGGACGGCGAGCAACATGCCCAGCAGGCCGGCGAGGTGCCCGCCGATGAGCAGCGCAACGACGATGAGCAAGGGATGCAGGCCGGACGCGCGGCCCTCGACGGCGGGGCTCAGCACGAACGACTCCGCGGCCTGGACGCCCATATACACGCCCATCGTGAGCACGACCGGCCAGAGCCAGGGCTGGTCCGCCTGGGTGGCCGCGAGGAAGGTGAGACCGAGGGCCGGCGGTAAGGCCAGCAGCGACAGGTACGGAACGAGATTCAGGACCGCCGTGAGTGCACCGAGGAGCAGAGCGTACGGCACGCCGACCAGCGTCCACCCAAACGCCATCGACGCTCCGACGACCAGGCACACGATGAGCCGACCGCGAAAGAAGCTCGCGACGGCGGCGTCGATGGTCCGGACGACCAGGACGATCTGGTCGCGGTAGGCGGCGGGTAAGTGGCGGTCCACCGCGGCAAACAGCTCATTGAAGCGCCACAGGAAGTAGAACGTGAACACCGGGATCAGCACCAGGACGGAGATCAGGTTGGCGAGGTTGGCGAACGCCGCTCCGAGGTAGTCGCGCGCCGCCGCGGCCAAGGTCGCCCCGTGCTGCGCGAGCAGCGCGGCGGCCCACGACCACGTGTCTTGCGACGCGGCGAGCGGCTGCGACGCCGGCGCGGTGCTGACGCCGGGCGGTTGGACGCGCGCGTGGAGTCCCGCCATCCAGCCGCTGACGGTTTGCACGTACGCGGGCAGGCGCTGCTGAAAATCGGCGACCTCGGCGATGATCTGAGCGACCGTGAAGACCCCGGCGCCAATCACGAGCACGCCCGTCAACACGAACGCGATGATCACCGTCGCCAGCCGCGGTATGCGACGGCGCCGCTCGAACCACGTGACCAGCGGATTCAGCACGTAGGCGAGCGCGGCGGCCGCAATCAGCGGCGTGAATACCCCGCGCAGGCGGTAAGCCCCCCAACACAGCAGCCCGAGCACCAGCAGCAGCACGCCGAAACGCGCCCAGCGCCGCGCGCCTTCCGAGAGTCGTGGGAGGTACTCTTGCATCAGCCGGTCGGGCCCTGCTCGTCCTCGGCATCGAGTGGAATCTGGTACGTGCTGAACGCGCTGCCGAAGTCGTAGACGTCGTCGAAGTCGCCGATGTCGTCCGACTCCTGCCGGCCCATGACGCCCACATTGATCATCAGGTAGACCATCTCGCCGAAATCGCGGGTGCGGCGGATGTTCCAGCGGCGGAGCACCTCGCCGGCCAGCGGCCCCCAGTTCTTAAGGGCGAGCGAGCGCAACGCCTCGCAGAGCTCCTGGCCGGTGACGTGCCGCCGCGGCTTGCCCGGCTGCGGGCCGTACTTCAGGCGCGCCGCCAGGTCGAGCCCTTCCTGGAGGAAGTTGAATGCCTCGGGCGCGTACCGGCCGTCCTCGCGGATGGCACGCTCGATGCGCTCGAGAATGTTCGTGTCCATGGCGGCGGTTGACTCCTGGCTCACGCGCCCGGCGCGCCCTCCCCCGAGGGCGGCGGCCCGTCGCGCTGGACCCGCCGGCGACGACGACGCCGGCGGCGACGCGCTGGGGATTCGGGACCTGCTGCGGCCGGCTCGCCCGGCGCACCAGCGCCGGCGGCAGGACCGGCCTCGCCCGGTTCGGGCGGCGACAGCGTTTCGGAGTCCGCGGCGGCGCGCTCGGGGACGAACTTGGACTCTCGTTCGACCACCGGCGGCGTCTCGCGCGCGGCAGGGCGGGCAACGTCGCCTGCCGCTGCGCGTGAGCCGCGCGGAGGCCGGCGCGAGGGGCGCGACCGCTCCGGTCGGTCGGCCGGCCCGGCCGAGGTTCCGGAGCGGACGGCGGGTTCCTGCCGCGGGGGCGGGGGGGGCAGGTCGAACGCCTTGATTTCCTCGAGCGGAATCGCGAATACCCGATCATCGTCGGTCCGGACCATGAGCAGTTGTGTCAGGACCTGCCGATCCTGGACCGTGGCGGGGCCGAACTCCGTATCGACGCGGCTCCCCATCCGCGGCAGCCGCCGCGCGAGTTCCTCGTAGCCTTCGTGTTCGTACCGCAGGCAGCAGCGCAGCCGCCCGCAGCGGCCGGAGACCTTGCTGGGGTCGAGCGTGGATTTCTGGAGCTTGGCCATTTTCATATTGACCGGCCGCAGCTTCTTCAGGAAGTTCCTGCAGCAGCACTCGCGCCCGCACACCTCGTAGTCCGCCACGAGCCGCGCCTCGTCGCGCGCTCCGACCTGGCGCATCTCGATGCGCGTGCGATAGCGTTGGGCCAGCTCCTTCACCAACTGCCGGAAATCCACCCGGGTGGGCGCGGAGAAGTAGAACACGATCCGTTCGCCGCCCAACAGATGCTCGGCCGTGACGATCTTGACGTCCAGGCCCAGGTGGTGAGCGCGCTCGGCGCAGTAATCCACGTCCTGGCGCACGTGGGCGTTCAGGTGGCTGTGCTCGTTGACGTCTTGTTCGCTGGCAATGCGCAGGATGCGGCCTGCCCGGGGGCGGCAGAACTCGATGCCGCAGTTCTTGACGTACGTTTGAAGCCGTGTCTGCGGCACCGCCAGGTCGCACCCGCAGCCGGGGCGGGGTACGCCCACGGGCTCACCCAGCTCGATGCCCCGTTCCGTCTGGACGACGAGCTTCGCGCCCGCGCGGCAGGCGAAGCCGGACTTGGCGGTGAATTCCCCCAGATAGCCCATAGCACCGTAGCGCACGACGCGCGCCTGTCGCACCGGCTGGTTCTCGGTTTCCCCCGTGCTGCCGGCCGCAGTGTCTGGCGCTTCGGGGTTGTTGTTGGACGACAGATCGATCACAAGACAGCCGCCTTCCCCGGCCACCGGGGCGCGCCCGCGGTAACTCATTGTATCCCTGATACGTACGCGCGTATTGTGGCACTAAGGGGGAATGGCGACAAGGAGGTCGAGCGCGCGCGGGCCCCCGATTTCCCGTATTCCGAGCCACAGCCGGCTCCCGGCCAGCGCGCGGGCCTCCGGCAGACGGTAGGTGCGTATCGCCGATTCGCCAGGCCCGATTCTCAGAAACAGGCTCTCGAGCGGCGCGCGCTCGGGGGGCTGGCAAAATCCGTCGAAGCTGACCGCCTGGTCGGACGTGTTGTGAACCACTTGCCGGACCAGCAGGTCGTCGCCTTCCCACCACGGCGTGACCTCCGTCGCAATGTCGCGCAGCCCGATCTCAAGGGGGACCTCGAAGCGCATTTCCAGCCGGTGTGGACTCTGCACGCTTACGGTCGCGACAAGCGTCTCCTGGGACGCGATCTGCCGGGGCGGGAACTCGAAGCGCAGCGCCTCGCTCAGGAATTCGCCGGGACCCAACTGTATTCGGATCGGATTCGGCGTGACTTGCCACGCGGCCGGCACCTCCAGCTCGATCGTCCCGGTCAGCGCCTGATCATACGGGTTGCAGAGCGTCAGCACCGGCGGGGGCTCGGGATCGTGCAACTGGACGAAAGCCGGCTCGACGGCGAAGCTGTCCTGGAGACGCAGCAGGGCACCGTCCACCTCGCGGATGATGATGGGCTCGGGGCTGAGCGGCACGCGGGCGCGCGGGCCGTCCAGTCCAAGCGGGCTGGTCGCGCCCGACAGTGTGATCGCCGACGCGGCCGGCCCCACGAACAGCTCGACGGCCGCCTGGTCCGGCGTGTCCCGCCACGTCCAGGCGACCAGCAGGTACTCGTGACCGCGTTGGAAGAGCAGAATGACCGCGTCGTCCGCACAGGTCAGCGTGCTGACGGCGCGCGCCCCGGAGAGCGCGCGGAACAGCGTACGCAGGGGAATGTACTGATCAGTCGGCTGCCACGTCGCGTGCCCGCCGGATGTGTTCAGCTCGAAGGGGGCGGGCACGTAGACGCGCGCGGCGTTGGCCGCTTTGGCCAGCACGACGCGCCGGGCCAGGTCGGTCCGTCGATCGCGCGGGTCCGTGCGGCGGTCGTCGTCGCCTTCGAGGCTGATCCAGTCAACGGGGCCGGGGGCTGCCGGTCCTGAACTACCGCCGAAGTGAGTGTCGGCCGCGGGCCTGAGCCAGCCGGCGAGGTGCCAGGGGAGGCTGGGGGTGGGGAGTTCCGCCGGCACCCAGATTGAGTGGAGTCCTGCGCCGCGGGCGACGCCCGCAGGAGCCGCGGTCTCGTCGTGCGTCGGCCCGCGGTCCGTGCCCAGCGTCGAGTCGAGCAGGCCCGGCGTCGCGGCAACGTCGAGTACGGCGCGCGGTACGACTAATCGCGGGACGGTCGTAAACCGCTCGAGCCGGCCACGGAACTGCCGCAGTGTGGCCTCATCCCACGCCGGCGACTCGCGCAGATCGACCGCCTCGGCCCCGAGCTGCCACGAGCCGAGATGGCCGCCGAACGAAGCCAGCAACGGCCCAAGCTGTTCCTCCCACGTCACGTCGGCGGTCAATGTCCGATAGGTGGTGGCACGGTGGGTGGCCGAATTGGCCGGCGGAGGGAGAATCACGCCCGTCGCCTCAATGCCACGAAGCGCCATTTCTTGCGCGAAATCGCGGGCGCGGCGCAGCCGCTCGGTCGTTGCCGGGTCGAATGCGGGGTCGACTATCGGCAGGCCGACCTTGACGCCGCCGCAGCCCAGGCCGGCAAGCAGCTCCGAGAGCCCGGCGGCAGCCTGCGCCGGCCACGCCCCGAGGTCCACGCCGAAGTCGGTACCGCCCGCCCCGTAGGTGCCGAGGTCGGGCAGGACGGCGAAGCGAAACGCACGCTGTACGAACGGGGCACTCTCTGCGTCGCCTATACGCCCGTCGGGGGCGTCGGTGTGGACCTGCGCCTGATAGGCGGCCGGTGGCAGCGTCGGCAGCGGCACCCGGAATTGCTCCGTCGCGTGGGGCGCTGTCTGCAATGCAGTGCGGAGATGCTCCCTGCCGGCATCGTCGATGACCACGAGCTCGGCGAGCAGCGGTGCGGGGGCCGTGTTCTGGACATCGACCAGCAGCGCCTCCTCCACATCGGGCATGACGAGGCCGCCCGGGTAGGACAACGACACCGCGATGCGCGGCAGGCGGACCAGCGCGATGTCGTCAAACCAGACGCGGGCGTTCACGTCCTGCGAGGTGATCGGGTCAGCCGCCGTCTGCGGCCCAGCGAAGACGTATGCCTGGAGTACCCAGAGTTGCAGACGAAGTCCGACGGCTTCGGGTACTTCGACGCGCACCGGAATCTCGACGCGCTGCCACAGCACCGCCCCCGTGGAACCGGATGCGCCGGATGGGCCGGCGAGTTGGCTGACGCGCTCGCTGCCGGCGATGCGCTCTCCGCCACCGTCCACCAGGTACGACGCGATGAACGCCCGTGCGCAGCGGAGTCCCTCGGTGCGCACGTATCCGGTGAGCCGATATTCGGTACCCGCCGCGACCTCCAGGTCATCGCGCACGTACTCGTACCCGATGTTCCCGCCGCGCAGCGTGAACCGGAACGAGGGCGGCGCGTTGTGACCGACTTGCTCGTCGAACTGCCCGCTGGAGTAGACGGGGAGCCCTTCGCCGGCGAGCCGCTGCCAGTACATCGGCGTGTCTTCGAAGTTGCCGCGCGGGCGTTCGTCGAAGTCAAACAGCTTGACCACCTGGCCGGAGGCGGCGCGGTCGTCGGGGTCCGGTTGCAGCGCAAGGGCGAGGGGTACGCTCGGGACGGCGCAGGCGCACAGCGCCAGGGCCGCGAGCGCTGAAGGTGATACAGCGGGCGCGCGGAACAGGCCGGTCATAAGTCTCCAATCGTTCAGATCGGAAGCGCACGCCCGCGCGCCAAGGGCAACTTCTGCGCCCTTGCGCCGCGGGTTTCGTGCCGGCCCGCGGCCATGTTAGGATGGCTCCATGGGTACGATTCGCCTCCAGAACGCCGGAAAGCAGTTCGGCCCGCGGGTCGTGCTCGCGGACGTCTCGCTCGAATTGCACACCGGCCAGATCGCCGCCCTGGTCGGGGCGAACGGCGTCGGCAAGACCACGCTGTTCCGGCTGATCACGGGCGAGCTGGCGCCCGATGCGGGCACGGTCACGCGGACCCGCGGGCTGGAAGTGGGGTACCTGCCCCAGGAGCCCGACATCGCCGCGGGGGCAACCTTGCACGACGCGGTCGCTGAGGCCGTGGCGGACGTGCTCAGCCTTGAACACAAGCTGGCCGCGCTGGCGGAGAGCATTGCCGCCGAACGCGACGCCGAGCGCGTGCAAGACCTGATGGCCCAGTATGACCGGCAGCGGGCACGCTTCGAGGCGGCCGGCGGATACCAGGTCGAGCAGCGCATCAACGAAGTTCTCGGCGGGCTCGGCTTTGAGCCCGCGGACTACGACTTGCCGATCGCCGTCCTGTCCGGCGGCCAGAAGTGCCGGGCGGCGCTGGCCAAGCTGCTGCTGCGCGTTGCGTTCGGCGGCGTCGGCGGCCCGCCCTTTCTGCTGTTGGACGAGCCCACCAATCACCTGGACATCGACGCAGTGCAGTGGCTGGAGAAATTCCTGGCGGGGCATCACGGCGGAGCGGTGATCGTGTCGCACGACCGCTACCTGCTGGACCGGCTCGCGGAACGCACGATCGAGATCGTGCCGCCGGCCGCCGGCCGGGGCGCGCAAGTTCACTCCTGCCTCGGCAATTACTCGGCCTACGTCCAGGCACGCGCGCTGCGCCACGTCACCGCGCTCCGGCAATACGAGCACGACCAGGCGCTGATCGCCAAGGAGCAGGCCTTCATCGCCCGGCACATCGCCTCGAAGCGCACCGAGGTCGCCAAGGGCCGGCGCACGCGGCTGGAACGGCGCCTGGGGGCCGGCGAGCTGGCGACGGAGCGGCCCGCGGAGCAGCAGACCTTCAGGCTTCGCTTTGCGGAAGCGACCCGGAAGGTCCAGCGCGGCAAGGAACTGGTGCGACTGGCGGGACTCCGCAAACAGTACGGCGACAAAGTCCTCTTCGACGACCTCGAGCTGATCGTTCACGCGGGCGAGCGGCTCGGGATCACCGGGCCGAACGGGACCGGCAAGACCACCTTGCTTCGGATCATCCTGGGCGAGGTCAGGTCCGAGGCGGGGAGCGTGTACGTCGCCCCGACGGCGCGCATCGGCTACTTCGCCCAGGAGCCGGCCGAGCTGGACCCCGGCCAGACCATCGTGGACGCAATCTGCGAGCTGCGGCCGGACTTCCTCGAACGCGACGCCCGCAACTACGCCGCGCGGTTTCTCTTCACGGACGAAGACCCGTTCAAGAAGATCGGGCAACTGTCCGGCGGCGAGCAGTCGCGGGTGCGGTTCATGAAGTTGATTCTCACGGCGCCGGACGTCCTGATCCTGGATGAGCCGACGAACCACCTGGACATCCCGTCGCGCGAGGCGCTGGAGCAGGCGCTGCTCGAGTTCGCCGGCACGGTCGTCACGGTCAGCCACGACCGCTACTTCCTCGATCGTGTCGTGGACAAGCTGCTCGTCATGCGGACCGAGGGCGTGCAGCTCTACCACGGCAACTACTCGTACTACATCGAGCAGGTGGAACGGGTGCGGGCCGAGGAGGAGGCCGCCCGCGCCGCAGCTCGCGATTCCAAGGCGGCCGCAGCCCGCGGCGCCGGGGCAGCCGCGCGCGGCAAACGTAAGCCGCCCAAGCCCGGCGGCCCGCGCTCGCCGCTGCTCAAGCTGACGCTGGCCGAGCTGGAGGCGTACATCGCCGAACGTGAGGGGCGCCTGGCGAAGGTGCAGGAGCGTTTCGGCGACCCGCGGCTCTACCGCGACGTGGCTGCGGTGAACGAGCTGCGGGCCGAGTACGACGCGCTGCGGGAGGAACTCGCGGCGGCCGAGGCGATGTGGCTGGAACGGGCGGAGGACGCATAGCACGCAGGCGAACCGTGGCAGGTTGCATCCGCCGCGGCGGATTCCACCTGCCCTACCGCGACTGGTGCGAGAATCCCTTCTCGCACCCACTTGGGCGGGAATCCCTTCCCGTGTGCAGCACGTAAGGCAGGTGGAGGCCGCACCACGGCCGAAACCTGCCGGCGATCTGGGGGCGGCCGAGGCGATGTGGCTGGAACGGGCGGAGGACGCATAGCACGCAAGCGAGCCGTGGCAGGTTGCATCCGCCGCGGCGGATTCCACCTGCCCTGCCGTGACTGTCGCTGGCACGCCGCCGCAGCAAGCTGCCAGTGGCACGGCGGCGCGACAAGCTGCCCGTGAAGATATCCGAAGATGGAGCGTCCTTGGCACCCGCAATGCCGCGGCCAGCAACAGTGGTTTGCCAACGGGTGGCGTCTGGCGTAGCATCGGGCGGACCCGGTTGTGCTCGCTCGTGGAACGCCTGACGCCGTGCCCGATACGCTCTCCAAGTCGCCGCCCTTCGTACACCTGCACGTGCACACCGAGTATTCGTTGCTGGACGGGGCGTGCCGGATCAAGGATCTCGTGGCGGCCTGCAAGCGTTTGCAGATGCCTGCGGTGGCCGTAACCGATCACGGGAACCTGTTCGGGGCGATCGACTTCTACTCCGCCGCGCAGGCCGCGGGCATCAAGCCGATCATCGGCTGCGAGGTTTACATGGCGCCGGGCGACCGGCGTGACCGCGAGGCGCGCGGCCTCAGCGAAGCAAGTTATCACCTGCTGCTCTTGGCACAGAACCTCGCCGGCTACCGTAACCTCATCAAGCTGGCAAGTATCGGCTACCTGGAGGGCTTCTACTACAAGCCGCGGATCGACAAGGTGGTGCTGCGCGAGCTATCCGATGGCCTGATCTGCACGAGCACGTGCCTGGGGGGCGAGATCCCGCAGGCGCTGTGCAAGCGGAACCTGGCCGCGGCCAAGCAGTTGGCCGAGGAGTACCTGAGCATCTTCGGCCCGGATCGTTTCTTCATCGAGCTTCAGGACCACGGGCTGCCCGAGCAGCGCGAGATCAATCCGGAGCTGGCGGGGCTGGCCCGCCGGTTGGGCGTGGGCATGGTCGCCACCAACGATGTGCACTACCTGAGTCATGACGACGTTGAGGCCCACGAGGTCTTGTGCTGCATCGCGACGCGTGCACGGCTCAGCGACCCCAAGCGGTTCAAGTTCGACGCCGATCAGTTCTACCTGAAGTCGCCGGCGGAAATGGCGACCGCCCTGGGGGCGTATCCCGAGGCACTGGAGAACACGCTGCGGATCGCGGACCTGTGCAACGTCGAGTTCGATTTCACGAAGCGTTTCGCGCCGAAGTTCACGCCCCCCGGCGGCCGGTCGGCCGACGACTACCTGCGGGAGCTGGTCTATGCGGGCGCACGGCGGCGCTATGCGGAACTCACCGACGAGCTGCGGGAGCGCATCGACTACGAGCTGGACGTAATCAAGTCGAAAGGCTTCAGCAGCTACTTCCTGATCGTGTGGGACTTCGTCGAGTTCGCCCGCAAGCACGACATTCCGGCGGTCGCGCGCGGCAGCGGGTGCAGCACGGTGGTGGGATACTGCCTGGGTGTGAGCGGGGTCGATCCGCTGCGGTACGGGCTGTACTTCGAGCGCTTCATGGACCCGGAGCGCGACGAGATGCCCGACATCGACATCGACATCTGCCAGGACCGGCGGGCCGACGTGATCAACTACGTCCGCGAGAAGTACGGTCACGTCGCCCAGATCATCACGTTCGGGCGGCTGAAGGCCCGGGCCGCGATTCGCGACATCTGCCGGGCGCTCGAGGTGCCGCTGGCGGAGGCCGACCGGATCGCCAAGCTCGTGCCCGAAGAGCTCAAGATGACGATCGAGAAGGCCCTGGAGCGCGAGCCGGAGTTGCGGCGGCTCCGGGACCAGGACCCCACGATCCGCCGGGTACTCGACATCGGCCGGCGGCTCGAAGGTCTGGCGCGGCATCCCTCGGTGCACGCGGCGGGCGTGGTCATCGCGGACGTCCCGCTGGACACGCTCATCCCGCTGCACAAGCCCGCCGATTCCAAGGAAACGACCACGCAGTTCGAAGGTCCCACGGTCGAGAAGGTCGGCCTGCTGAAGATGGACTTCCTCGGCCTGCGCACCCTGTCGCAGATTCACCTGACGTGCCAGCTTGTCAAGAAACACCACGGCGTGACGATCGACCTGGACAAGCTCGATCTCGCCGACCCGCGCGTCTACGAGCTGCTGGCCAGCGGGCAGACGCGGGGCGTGTTCCAGTTCGAGTCGGGCGGGATGCGCGACGTGCTCATGAAGATGAGGCCGAACCGCATCGAGGACCTGATCGCCGCCAATGCCCTCTTCCGCCCCGGCCCCATGGAGTACATCGACGAGTACGTCGCGCGGAAGCACGGCCGCAAGTCCTGGACCACGCCGCACCCGATCATGACCGAGGTGCTCGCCGAGACGTACGGGATCATGGTCTACCAGGAGCAGGTGTCGCGGCTGGTGAACCGGCTGGGCAACGTGCCGCTGCGCCGCGCATTCCGCCTGGCGAAGGCCATCTCCAAGAAGAAGGAGGCCATGATCGAGGCGGAGCACGCGCCGTTCCTCGAGGGGGCGCTGGCCAACGGCGTGACGCGCGAGGTCGCCGAGCAGATCTTTCAGGATGTGCTCAAGTTCGGCGGCTACGCGTTCAACAAGGCACATTCCACCGGCTATGCGCTCGTCGCCTTCCAGACGGCGTACCTGAAGACGTATTACCCGGTCGAGTTCATGGCGGCGCTGCTCACGTACGAGAGCGGCAGCACCGACAAGGTGGCCGAGTACATCGACGAATGCCGGCGGATGAGCATCCCCATTCACCCGCCGAACGTGAATGAGAGCGAGGAGGCGTTTACCGTCGTATACGAAGGGGCCAAGGGGCCGAGGGGCCAAGGGGCCAAGGGTCGGGCGGACGGCGGTTCCCTCGGCCCCTCGGCCCCTCGGCCCCTCGGCCCCTCCGGCTTCATCTGCTTCGGCCTGGCCGCGATCAGCGGAGTGGGGCACAAGGCGGTGCAGGCCATCCTGGAGGCCAGGCGCGCGGGCGGGCCGTTCCGCGACCTCTACGACTTCTGCGAGCGCGTCGACCTGACCTGCGTCAACAAGGCGGTCATCGAGGCGCTCATCAAGTCCGGGGCCTTCGATTGCACGGGCGCCATGCGCCGCGCGCTCATCAACGTGCTCGACAACGCCATCGAGCTCGGCCAGGAGGCGCAGCGCGACCAGCGGGCGGGACAGCTCAGCATGTTCGGCGGATTCGCCGCCGCGGCCCCGGCGCCTCCGCCGCCGATCGGGCACGACGAATGGACCGACGCAGAGATGCTCGCGTACGAGAAGGCCACGCTGGGCTTCTACATCACCAAGCATCCGCTGACACAGTACGAGGAGCTGATTCGCCGGTTCAGCACCAGCGACACGGCCGGGCTGGAACGGCTGTCGGACGGGCAACAGGTCGTGCTGGGCGGGCTGGTGGCCCGCGTGCGCAGCGTGGCCATTCGCACCGGCCGCTCGGCCGGCAAGAAGCTGTACATCGCGACGATCGAGGACTTCGCCGGCTCGACCGACGTGATCGTGTTTCCCGGCCAGCAGCCGGACGTCCTGCCCGTGCTCAAGCCCGATGCGGTCGTCTTCACAGAGGGGGCGGTCGATCGCCGGCGCGAGGAGCCGAGCATCCGTACGGCCCGCGTGGTGCCGATCGAGCGGGCGCGACAGGAATACGCGCGCGAGGTGGTCATCAAGCTGTGCAGTGCACCGGGTACGATGGAGGTCCTGCCGGCGCTGCGGCAACTCTGCCGCACGCACCGCGGCAACTGCCCGGTGTACTTGGAGGTGGCCTCGCCGGCGGGCTGGACCGCGCTGGTTAAATCGCGAGACAACGTCGGCGTCGATCCGTCGGACGAATTCGTGGGCGCGGTGGGCGCGCTCGCCGGCGTGCAGGGGGTGCTGTGCTGCGGGCCGCGGGGGGCGGGCTCGCGGGTCTGATCCACAAGCACTGCGACGGCAGGCGCGAGTTCCTCCCGCGTGACGTCCAGGAGTTGGGTTTCGCCGCACTCCGGGCACCGCCTCCGCGGCCGAAGTAACGGGCGAATTTCGGCGCGGTCGCACCACACGGGGCGCAATGCCGGATCGCAGCATTGCGTCCCGGCCTCAAAGCACGACGCCGCAAGTGAGCCGGCACGCCGCGCTGCGCAGCACTCCCCGTGCCCGCGCAGCGAGTTGCTCAACACTCATGAGATGTGCGGGTTAGAAGATGAAGTCCGTCGACAGAAACTTCGAGTGCCGGCCGGAGACGATCTGCGACACCACTTGCTCGTTGGCCTCGGTGGTCTTCGCCGCCACAAGACTGCGAATCGAGAAGACGCGCAGAGCGTCCGAGACCGACAGCGTGCCCTCCGCCGAGTCCTTACGGCCGGTGAACGGGAACTTGTCCGGCCCGCGCTGGCACTGGCTGTTGATGTTCACGCGGCAGACCTGGTTCACCAGCGGGTCGATCAGGCGGCTGAGCCGCCGCGGGTCGCGGCCGAACAGCGCCGCCTGTTGCCCGGCCGGGGAGCGGATGGTCCAGTCGATCACTTCCTGCTCATCGACGTAGGGCAGCACGGGCACGACCGGGCCGAACTGCTCGACCTGGCAGACCTCCGTCGCCGGCGCGGCCGGGTACAGCACTGCCGGGTAATACAGCGTCTGGTCGATCACGCCGCCGCCCGCGTTGAGGATGCGGGCGCCGCCGGCCACGGCTTCGTCCACGAGCCGCTTGAGCCACGCCGGCTTGCCGTCCTCGGGCAACGGCGTGATCTTCACGCCTTCTTCCCACGGCATCCCCACCTGAAGTTGCCCCACGGCGTCGCTGAGCCGGGCGCAGAACGCGTCGGCGACGCTCTGGTGCACGAAGATGATCTTGATCGCGGTACACCGCTGGCCGTTGTAGGAGAGCGCCCCGAGCACGCATTCGCTGACGGCCAGGTCGAGGTCCGCGTCCGGCAGGATCACGGCCGGGTTCTTGGCCTCGAGCCCCAGCACGCAGCGCAGGCGATTCGGCCGCGGGTGCTGGTGCTTGAGAAGCGCCGCCACCTTCGCCGAGCCGATGAACGCCAGCACGTCGATCTCGCCGCTCTCCATCAACGGCCCGATGATCGTGCGCCCCTCGCCATAGAGCGTGTTCACGACGCCGGGCGGAAATGACTCGGCGAAGGCCGGCAGCAGGGGGGCGTGGAGCAGCACGCCGTACTTCGGGGGCTTGAAGACCACGGTGTTGCCCATGATCAGGGCGGGGATGAGCGTGGTGAAGGTCTCGTTGAGCGGGTAGTTGTACGGGCCCATGCAGAGCACGGCGCCGAGCGGGCTGCGGCGAATCTGGGCCACGAAGCCCTGCTCGATGGCAAAGCGCGAGCTGGTGCGGTCCAGCTCCTTGAGCGCCTCGATCGTATCGCGGATGTACTCGACCGTCCGGTCGAATTCCTTGCGCGCGTCGCCGAGCGTCTTGCCGATCTCCCACATCAGCAGGCGCACCACCTCGTCGCGCACGGCTTCCATGCGCGGGACGAAGGCCTCCACGTGGTGGATGCGGTCGGCGACCGACATCGTCGGCCACGCGCCGCAGCCGTGGTCATAGGCGCGCCGGGCCGCCGCGAGCGCTTCCAGCGCCGCCTCGGGTGTCATGGAGGGATAGCACCCCAGTGGGAAGGGGGTCGGCCCGCTGGGGCCGCAAATACACACCGGCGACACGACTTCGCAGCGCTCGCCCGCCCAGCGGCGAATCTCGCCATCGACGAGGTAATGATCCGCGTCGTAGTAGGCCGCACGCGCTGCCGGGGGGATTTGCTCGATGGAAGTCGGAAAGACCGCGTCCGGCGACTTCACAAGCGTAGGCATCGCTGTGTCCTCCAATTGAGCCGCCGTTGCCGCCGCCGGCTCGCCTGGCCCGCCTCAGTTGACCGGGTTGGGCGGCTCACGGCCGCTCAGCACGGCGATCACGTTCTCCGCGACCATCTGGGACATCTTCTGCCGCGTTGCGGTTGCGGCGCTGCCGAGGTGCGGCAACAGGACCGCGTTCGGCAGCTCGGCCAGCCCCGGCGTCAAGCGCGGCTCGTGCTCATACACGTCGAACCCCGCCGCCGCGATTCGCCGCTGCCGCAGCGCCTCCACGAGCGCGGCTTCGTCGATCACCGGGCCGCGGGCGGTGTTGATGAGGATCGCCGTCGCTTTCATCCGGGCGAGGCGAGCGGCGTTGATGAGGTGTCTGGTCTGCGGCGTGAGCGGCACGTGCAGGCTGAGCACGTCGGCGGCGGGAATGAGCTGGTCCAGGGGCAGGCGTTGTGCGCCGACGCGCTGCTCCAGCTCGCGATTGACCTGATCGTCGGAGTAGAGCACGCGCATCCCAAAGCCCATCGAGCGGAGGCCGACCGCAGTGCCGATACGGCCGGCGCCGACCAGTCCCAGCGTCGCCCCGGTCAGTTGCAGCCCCAGGAGCTGCAGGGGCGCCCAGCCGGTCCACTGGCCCGAGCGCACGAGCCGGTCACCTTCGACCACGCGCCGGGCGGCGGCCAGAATCAGCGCCCACGCCAGGTCCGCGGTTGCGTCGGTCAAGACGCCGGGCGTGTTGGTGACGCGCACCTTGGCCGCCGTGCAGGCCGCGACGTCGATGTTGTCGTAGCCGACGGCGAAATTGGCCACGACGCGCAACGACGGGCCGGCCGCTTTCAGCAGCTCGCCATCCACGCGTTCGCTCAACATCGTGACGAGGCCCGCCGCACCGGGGACCCGCGCCAGCAGCGTCTCGCGGCCAGGCGGGTCGTCCTGGTCGCAGAGGTCGATCGCAAAGCCCGCTTCGCGCAATAATTCCACCGCCGGCGGCGGAACGCGGCGAGTAATCAAGACTTTCTCGGCACTCATGGAGACCTCTGCTGCACGTTCGGCGCGTATTGGCTTGAATCGCCGTCCGCCATTCTATCGGGCTGGCTGCGCTGGTGCCAGGCTGATGCCAGACCACAAAGCGCGATCCGCCGGTAGGCACTGGAACGCGGAGCGCCACCGAGCGCGTCTTGGACCCCGCGCTTGCCTGCGCGCATGCTGGTGCGAGAAGGGATTCTCGCACCAGCGGTGCGCGGTGCGTTCCGATGGGGCATGCTGGTGCGAGAAGGGATTCTCGCACCAGCGGTGCGCGGCGCGTTCCGATGGGGCATGCTGGTGCGAGAAGGGATTCTCGCACCAGCGGATTCTCGCACTAGCGGAGGGCTCTCGCGGTGCGCCCAGGCGCGCTGACAATCCAAAATCCGAGATCCAAAATCCAAAATGGGTTGCCGACCCGGCCCACAGGATGCGCTGGCGGCTACAATTCACGCGTGTCCGAGACAACCGACATCGTCCTGTCCGTCCGCGACCTGGTCGTTCGCTTCGAGCTGGCCGACGGCGGCGAGCTGACCGTCCTCGACGGCGTGAGTTTCGATGTCCGCCGCGGCGAGACGCTGGTCATCATGGGCGGTTCCGGTTGCGGCAAGAGCACGCTGCTGAACTGCCTCATCGGCGAGATCGAGCCGGACGCCGGCACGATCGTGTACCGGCTGCCCGAGTTCGGCCAGGTGGACCTGGCCGCCGCTGCCGAGCCGCTTCGCAACGCCCTGCGGAAGCGCTTTGGCATCCTGTTTCAGTCGGGTGCGCTGTTCAGCTCGCTGACGGTGGCCGAGAACGTCGCCTTGCCGCTGAAGGAGCACTCGCACGTCGACCCCGACATCATCGACATCGTGGTCACGATGAAGCTCCAGCAGGTGCGCATGCTGCCGCACCGGGACAAGTACCCGGCCCAACTCTCCGGCGGACAGAAGAAACGGGCCGGACTGGCCCGGGCCACCGCGCTCGATCCGCAACTCCTGTTCTACGACGAGCCGAGCGCCGGCCTCGATCCCGTCACATCGTCCGCGATCGACGAGCTGATCATGGACCTGGCGCACAAGCTCCAGGTCACGAGCGTGGTGGTGACCCACGACATGGACTCCGCGTTTCGCATCGCCGACCGGATGATCATGTTGCAGCAGGGCCGGATCATGCGGATTGCGCCGAAGGCGGAGTTCGAGGCCCTGCGGGCGGCCGAACCCGCACAATTGAAGTCGGACGAGGACCGCCTGCTCCACCAGTTCCTGCGCGGGGCCGCGACCGGCCCGCTAACCGACGCCGACGGGATGAGCGAGTACGAGAAGCTGCTGGTCGGCTCGAAATCCATCGTGCCGCGCTGAATGCCCGTCGAAATGGGGGACTGGCTCCGCACCGGCAGGTTTCGGCCGCGACGCGGCCTACACCTGCCCTACCTTTCTGTGGGCCGTTTCGCCCATGCCTGTTCGTCGCCAGGCTCACGCCGAGTAGTGGCGGCCGGCCGGCGTTGGTTTACAATCGCCCTCTGGTGTTCACCCGGCGCGCGGCACGGGATGACCGTGGTAGTCGGGCTCGCCGCGCAGCAGGAGTCGACCGTGGCCGAGACGCCGAAGCAGGAACCGCCAGTCCCCGCCGGCTCGCAGGCGGCCGGTCCGACGGGGGGAACCAGCCCGCGCCCGCGCGAGAAGACCGTGCACGCGATCAACTTCGTCACTTACCCCAAGTTGCTGTTCGCCTGGCCGCTGGTTCTGGCGGGCTTCGTGTTCTACCCGTTTGCCTATCCCCATCCATCGGACACCCCGGCGGCCGGCGCGGCCGCGGTGACCCCAGGGCCAACCGCGGACGGCGAGGCGGCCCAGCCCGCGCCGCCGACGGAATCCCGAGCACCGGCGGTCTCGGCGCGACTCGAGGTCCTCGGTTGGATCTACATCTGGATCGTCGTCCTGGTGCTGCTGACGCTCGGTGTGGACGTGGACCGGAACATGGCGGCGTTCTGGGTGCTGCTGGTCGCGGCAGTGTACGTGCTGGGGCTATGGTTGCACGACGCGAAGGGTTTCACGTTCTTCGGCGACGTGTATCGCTGGTTCTGCCGCCTGGACGTGCAGTATGACCGCCGGCTCGGATTGGCCCTGAGCATCCTGCTGCTCGTGCCGTGTGTTCTGCTGGGCGTGTGGGCGCGGCTCAATGACCGCTGGCGGATCACGCACAACGAGTTTGAGCACTACACGTTCGGCAAGATGAACGACTCGCTGGGCCGCGGGGCGAAGACGGTCCGGACGGACTACCCCGACGTCTTCGAGCTGCTGCTCGGCCTGGCCGGCACGCTGATCGTGTACAACTCCAGCGGCACGAAGGAACTCCGGCGCATCCCGCACGTGCTGCTGCTTCCCGTCCGCCGCCGCCTCTTGAACAAGATCCTGGAAACGACGGCCGTCACCGCGTCGCAGGTGGAGGACGAAGAAGAGGACGAGGAGAACGCGTAGCGGCCCCCGGCCTTCCGATCGTGGGTTCGCGACTTGGATTCGATCTCGGGACTCGAGTCTCTCGTCTGAGATTCTGAATCTGCGGTTGTGGATTTCAGAAGCTCGATCTCAGGCCGTGGATTGGCGTGCGGCGGCACGCAGGCCGGCTCGAAAGGCGGAATCGAAGCCCCCGGGTTTCACGACCGGGGTTTGCGGTTCGGCACATCGTTGCGCACCCGCAGCGCCCCCGTTGGACATGCGCCCGCACAGCGCCGTGCCGCGGTACGCAGCGCCCGTTCCAGCGTCTCATCAAACGGCACGTCCACGCGCACGTCGAAGCCGCGCCCCACGAAGGTCAGCCCCAGCGGCTCGCCGGCCTGGCGGGCAAGCTGCACGCAGATCCCGCACAGGATGCACTTGTCCGGCTCATAGACGAGCTCGGGATGCTGGTATTGCCGCTCGGCCCGCCGCCGCGAGCCCTGGAAGCGATCCGCCCGGGCTCCATACATCTCGGCGTACCTGCGCAGCCGGCACACCTCCGATTTGGAGCACGTGCAGGGCTGACTGCCGGGGCCGCCCCCGTGATCGCTGAGCAACAGCTCCAGGGCCATGCGCCGCAATCCATGAATCTCCGCCGTCTCGCTCTCGACGCGCAGGCCGTCTTCCGCCGGCGTCGCGCAGGAGGGCACGATGCGGTCGGGGGCCTTGATCTTCATCACACACGCCATGCAGGCGGTGTTCGGCGTGCAGCCCGGATGATGGCACAGCGCTGGGATATCAAGGCCCAGCTTGCGAGCCGCGGCCAGCAGGTTGCTGCCGGGGACGACTTCGACCTCCTGGTTGTCGATGATCACGCGCGGCACGTCTAGTTCATCCTTGCCGGTGGGCGAGTGGCTGTGGCGTCTTGCCGGGTAGTGTCGGGGTCTCGCTGGGTGGGCTCAGCGTCTCGCCGGGCTGGGTCGGCGTCTCGCCGGGTGGGGTGGGCGTCTCGCCCGCCAACAGTGGCCGGCGACACGTCCGCGCGTCCCACGATGCGAATGGTGTCCTCCGGACAACGGATTCTACAGGCGTCGCAGCGCGTGCATATCTCCGCGTCGATCTCGTGCTTCTCGTACGGCTGCGGGGTGATCGCGTCCACCGGGCAGTGCTGGGCACAAAGCGTGCAGCCGACGCACTCATCCGTCACCACGTAGCGGATGAGCGCCTTGCACTTCCCCGCGGGGCAGCGGCCGGCCACGTGCGCTTCGTACTCGTCGCGGAAGTAGCGCAGCGTCGTGAGCACGGGGTTGGGCGCGGTTTTGCCCAGCCCGCACAGGCTGGTTTGGCCGACCATGCGCGCAAGCTGCTCGAGCGTGTCCAAGTCGTCCGCTTGCCCCGCCCCGGCGCACAGCCGTTCGAGGATTTCCAGCATCCGCCGCGTCCCGATGCGGCACGGCGCACATTTCCCGCACGACTGGTTCTGGGTGAAGCTCAGGAAATACCGCGCCATGTCCACCATGCAATCGCGGTCGTCCAGCACCACCAGCCCGCCCGAGCCCATGATCGCCCCCAGGTCCGCGAGCGCCTCGTAGTCCACCGGCGTATCGGCCAGCGCGGCCGGAATGCAGCCGCCGGACGGGCCGCCCACCTGCACGGCCTTGAACGCCCGCGGGCGCGGGCCGGCCGCCGTCTGCTCCTCGCGCGCCCCCCCGCCGATTCCCTCGACGATCTCGCGGATCGTGATCCCCATCGGGACCTCGATCAGGCCGCCCCGGCGGACCTTGCCGGCCAGCGCGAAGACCTTGGTGCCCCTGCTGCTCGGAGTGCCGAGGGCGGCGAACGCGGCGGGACCGTGGCGTACGATCCAGGGCAGCAGGGCGAATGTCTCGACGTTGTTGACCAGCGTCGGGCGGCCCCACAGTCCCTCTTCGGCCGGGTAAGGCGGGCGCAGCCGCGGCACTCCGCGCTGTCCCTCCAGCGTGGCGATGAGCGCGGTTTCCTCGCCGCAGATGAACGCCCCGGCCCCTTGCACGACGCGCAGGTGCAGCGGCCGGTCGCCGGCGCGCAGCAATCCGCGCGCCGTGCAGCGCCGCAGCGCCTCAGTCACGCGCTCGACGGCGAGCGTGTATTCCGCCCGGATGTAAAGGCAGCCTTCCGTCGCTCCGACGGCATGCGCCGCAACGGCCATCCCCTCCAGCACCCGGTACGGGTACGATTCCATGATCATCCGGTCCATGAAGGCACCCGGATCGCCCTCGTCCCCGTTGCAGAGCACGTACTTCGGCTCGCCCGCGGCCTGGCGGACTTTGCTCCATTTCTCCCACGTCGGGTAACCTGCCCCGCCGCGGCCGCGCAGCCCGCTGGCCCGAATCTGCTCAATGACCTGGTCAGGGGCGAGCTGTCCGGCACGCCGCAGCGCCTCGAACCCGGCATGTCCGAGATACTCGTCCAGGTCAAGCGGATCGAGCGCTCCGCAGTGCTCCGTCGCGATGCGCTGCTGCCGATCGAGGAACGCCGCGACGCGCGGATCGTGCGGCTCCACGGGGCAGATCGGCGTGCCTGGCTGTGCGCGCCGGTCGCGCAGGCGCCGGACGGCGCGCATGACATGGCCGCGCAGCCGGCGTGGCAGGCCGCTTGGCCGGAGGTGTTGCCAGACCAGCGCGCGGACCTGCGACGGCTGAACGCGGCTGTAGAAGACCGGCGGCCCGTCGAGGCCGTTGATCTCTACCAGCGGCATGTGATGGCACATGCCCACGCAGCCGACCGGCTTGACACTCGCCTGGATGCCGGCGCGCGCTAGCTCGTCGCACAGCGCTTCGTGGATGGCCCCGCTGCCACTCGCCACGCAGCACGACCCGAGTCCGATGCGGACTTCGGGCCTGGATCGCTCCGCCGCCTCGTGGCTGGGTGACTTCGTGGCCTCGTGCCTCCGTGGCTTTGCGGCCTCACCCTCGGCTGCGTGTGGAGTCGCACAACGCCCCAGCAACTCCGCCACGTCGTCCGCCTGCGTGTGCCCGCGGGTGACGCCGTCCACTTGCACGACCGGGGCCAGCGTGCAGCAACCCAGGCACGGCACCGCCTGCACGGTGAAGCGCCGCGCCGCGTCGGTATCCTGGCCGGGCCCGATGCCCAGCCGCCGCCGCAGTTCCTCATCGATGTGACCCGCGCCGGCGACGTGACACGCCGTCCCGTGACAGATGGTTACGACGTGCTCGCCGATCGGCGTGCGGCGAAAACGCGCGTAGAACGACGCCACGCCCGCGAGTTGCGCCGGCGTGATCTCGGTCAGTTCGCACACGCGCCGCAACGCCGCGTCCGGCAGGTAGCGGTAATGTCCCTGGATGGCCTGGAGAACCGGGATCGCGGCGGAAGGCTCGCGGCCCAGGCGGGCGACAATCTCGGCGACGGGAGACAGATCGACCGGTTCGACTACCGGCAGCGGTTGCGTCGTTCCCGACGCCGGCGGGGTTGACTCGATCCGCGGCTGCCCGCCGCCTCGCGCGCACCACGCCGCGACCTGCTTCGGCAACGGCGGCCGGGGCGTCCGCAGGGCGACCAGCCACTTGGCTCCGACGAGGAAGAAGGCCCCGGCTGCCACGAGAATCCACGCCAGCGTGTCCGTGCGTGCCTGCCGCCGGAGCGAGCGTTGGGTCTGCTGGTCGTACTCGGCGTGGAGTTCGCGCGAGTACATCGCATCCTGCCGCGCGCGCTCGAGCAGTTCGTCCACGCGGCGCTGCTCGTGCGGCTGCCGCGCCCGTGCGAGGGCAGCATCCGCCGTCAGCCCGCCGGTGGCAACCAGCGCCGCCGCCGCCGCTGATACGGCCAGCGCCGCGGCAACGAGCTTCTGCCGGGTGCGGCTCATGAGACCTTGCTCGCGGCGCTTCGCTCTGGGGAATGCACGCGGTGGCGCGGGCAGTAGTCGAAGCAGCGGGCGCAGGACACGCACGAGGACCGCACGGCGCGCAGGCCCTCGATCGCGCCGTATGGGCAGCCCTCCGCACACAGGCCGCAATCCAGCTCCTTGTCCGGCGTTACGCTCACCGCCCGCCAGGAGATTCGCGATAGCAGCGACAGGAGCGCACCATACGGGCACACGTAGCGACAATACGGGCGCCCCACGAACAGGCCGAGCACCAGCAAGCCGCCGCCGATCAGGTGCATGTGCAACGGACCCGCGAAGCGGAAGAAGCCGACGAACGGGTCAAAGCGGCAGATGACGAAGTCGCGACTGACCGCCGGCAGTGCGGCAAACCAGATCGCGAGGGCCAGGTAGACCCACCGGAGCCAGCCGAGTCCTTTGTCCACCCGTCGCGGCACCTGGAGCGGCCGGAGCACGACCAGTTCCTGAATCGCTCCCAGCGGACAAACGCCGCCGCAGAAGGCACGCCCGAACAGCACCGCGAACAGCAGCGGCAGGAAGAAGATGGCCACGACGAAGTACGACACGGCGTAGTGCGGATCGACGAGTGCCACTGTCACGTTCTGGATCGCCCCGATCGGGCACACGCACCCCTGCCGGTAGAAGCCGAAGTACGCCAGGCACCCGATGGTCAGGGCGACCAGGCCGTTGCGGCTGCGGCGCTTGAGCACGAGCCAGGCCCCCAGACTCAGCGCGGCAGCCAGAACCGCCACGTCGGCGGCCTCGCGCCATTGGGCGCGCGGCGGAGGACGCTGCACGGCCGGCGTCACGTATCCGCCGCCGATGTCCTCTTCGCTGGGGGCCGCCTCCACGGGGCGATGATAGTCGTATTGGCCGAGGGCCGGCGCCGCACACGCGAGCAGCACGACAAGCAGACTTCGTCCACCCGGCATGCTCAAGCCGCGCGTCATGTTTGCACCGGCCGGCGCTCGTACGCCTCGTCGGGGCACGCGACGGCGATCGCGCAGCGGTTGCAGCGCACGCACAGGTCGTAGCGGACCTCCAGGCGGATCGAGCTCAGTCCCGCCGGCTCCTTGCAGCCCATGACGCACTTCCCGCAGCCGTTACACAGCTTCTCGTCGATCGTGTACTCGTAGTAGTTGTTGGCGGGATCGCGCGGGTCGACCTCGCCGATCGGCGTACGCCGGATCGCGTCGCGCGGGCAGAGCTTCTGGCTGGGCAGTCCGCGTTCGTCGATCGCGCTCGTGATCTCGAAGTACGCCGGGCAGATGTAGCAGCGCCCGCACTTGGCATGGTCGTTGACGGCCCGCACGGCCGACAGCGGCAGCACGCAGGTCGTGGCGCACTTGTCGCACACCGCGACGCCCACCGCGCCGTGCCGGCTGTTCACACACCTCTCGACGTCGATCCGCCAGGCGCCTTCCGGGCCGGCCCTCCGGCTGACGTAGGCCGCCACGCCGCCCATCCCCATCAGCGCCGCCCCGCGGACCGCGTGTCCCAGCACGTCGCGACGAGTCGGCTTCTCGTTCACGTTGGCTCCTCCGCACGAGTGCCCGGCTGCGTGGAGGTGCCGCCCGCCTCGGGTTCGTACACGACGACCTGAAGCCGGACCGTGTCGATTACATGGATGCGCCCCCGCGAATCGACGGCCACGTCCATGTTCTTGCAGTTCGGATCGAAGTCGCGGTCGGCAACCACCGCCAACAGCTCGCCCTCCGGCGCGTACACCTTCACGCGCGGACCGGCCTTCTCGGCGACGACGACGTTGCCCTGCGGCGTGAGCGCGACGTTCGTCGGATTGCAGCAGCCGGGAAAGCCCGCCGGGTCCGTTCCGTCGAAATGGCCGAAGCGGCTCAGCAGCTCGCCCTCGCTGGAGTAGCGCTCCACGCGGTGCATGCCGGGGTTGGCGATGTGCACCGCGCCGCGGCTGTCCACCGCGAAGTCCAGGTGGCGGTTGGGGACCAGGAACCCCTTCATCCGATTGTCCTTGCCGATGTCTCCGAGCCAATGGCCGTGCCGGTCATAACGCCGCACGCAGCGCCCCTGCGTGTCCGCGACCAGCACGTCGTCGCCGACGAAAGCGATGGCCGTGACAAGCCCCAGTCGGTCGGAGTCCTTCCACGTGTCGAGCAACCGGCCGGCGGCGTCGAAACGCTCGATCTGCCCCTGCTCGCCGACGTACACTTTGCCGTCGGCCGCGACGGCGACGGAGTACCCGGGCCGCTCGGTGGGCCAGGCGCGCAGAAACTCCCCTTCGGGCGAAAAAACCGCGAGTTTGGAATCCCCGACCGCGTAGAGGCAATCCGCGCGGTCGGTCGCCAAACCGCGCAGCTCGTCGCGGAACTGGCCCGGCTCCGAGCCACGACCGCCAATCACACGCAGCTTTCGGTAGCGCACGTCAGACCCATCGGCCGCCGATGGTGTCCACAAGCAAGTTGCGTACCCCTGGCAGGCGGGACGCCCACCCCACCCCGGGTTTCCCGGCCCGTGTGCCACCGCTTCCGACCAGTGCGCCGTCGGCGACGTGCGGCCCAAGTCGCCACGGCCGACTCCGTGGTCGGCCGCTGCGCGCTGGGGATCGTTCGCTACGCTGATGCAGACCATCTTCCTCATGTCGCGCAGCACGAGCTTGCCGTCCGAAAGCGCCATCGGCCCCCAGACGTTGTCGCCGCTCAGCACCTGTGCGCGGTCCAGCTCGCGATACTCCTGCGTGTTCAGCTCGAGCAGCCGCAACATGCCCGTCTTGCCCTCCAGAATGAAGAGCAGTCCGTCCGCCAGCAGGTAGCTCCCCAGGTCGAACTCCGCCTGCTCCGCGCTCGTCCACACGATGTTCCCATCGAAGTCGAGACAGGTCAGCAGTCCGCGTTTTGTGCGGCCGACCGCGAACATGTGGTTCTGGAAGATCACCGGCGTGTGCACTTCCGAGTTCCACTGCTCGCTGGTCCAATCGAAGACGGTCTCGGTCGTGAAGCCGGTTTCTTCCTTCTTCACGCGGAACATCACGCTGCCTGCGTCATAGCCGCTCGTCATGAAGACGCGATCGTCGGGCAGTGCCAGCGGCGAGGGCGCGATCGCGACGTTGAACTTGCGGGCGTGATGCCAGAGCAGCTTGCCGTCCGCCGCGTCGACGCCGACGGGGCCGAAGAGCGTACACCACAGATACTGCTTGACGCCGGCGATCTCCGCGGGCATGACGGACGAATGCGAGAGCGGCCACTTATCGGGGTTGGGCGTGCGCCAGATTTCGTTGCCGGTGGCCTTGTCGAGCGCGACCATCAGGGCGGCCTCGCCGCCGACGCCGAGGATCACGCGGTCGGGCTCGATGAGCGGGTTCTGGCCGTTGTTCCAGGGGGGGATTGGGGCGCCGTAATCATCGAGGAAGCTCTTGCGCCACAGCTCCTTTCCGGTTTGCGCGTCGAGACAGTGAAAGTCGCACTTCGGGTCGAGCGCAAAGACGTAGCGGCCATCGACGGCCGGCGCGGTCCGCGTGATCCCGTGATTGACGCGGATCGTCTTGCTCTCGCGGAACCGCCACAGCTCCTTTCCGTCGGACAGGTCCAGGCACCGCAGGTACCACTCGCGCTCCTCCCGCCCGTAGTCCTCGAAGTAGACGCGCCCCCCGTGAATCGCCGCGGCGGCGTAGCCCTGGCAGAGCTCGGTGGTCCACAGCACTTTCGGCCCGCCCTCGGGCCACGTGCGCAGCAGCCCCGCTTCGCGGGAGATGTTGTCCCGCCGCGGCCCGCGAAACTGCGGCCAGTCGTCCGCCCACGCGGCCAACGTCGGCACAGTGACGGCGACGACCGCGAGTATCCTGAACCAGGTGATGCGCACCGCGTCGGCTCCTCAGTCAGGGCGGCCCGGTCTCGACCTCAGGCCACGGACATCCTATTATGCGACTTCCGGTTCTGCTCGGCATCAGTCAAAGGGGGACACCCGCGGCCAAACAAGGCGTGCTGCGACCCGCGGAGAAGCGGGTCCGGTGGTGACCGGACACGGCCGCCGGACGCGGGGGATTTTGGCCCGGGCCGGGAAGCCGGGGCTATCAGTCCGACACAGCGGTCTCCGTGAGCCGAACACCAGCGAGACGCCGGTGCCACCCTGTAGCGTCAGACCTCCGTGTCTGACGTTCTTCAAGCCGAATGGGATCCTCGCCGGACTCGGAGGTCCGGCGCTACACTTCTGCGCCGGACTACTGCCCGACCGACTCCTATGTCCCCGTCAGGGCCGCGACGAACGCGTTGATGTCGCCGAAGTCGATCACGCCGTCGCCGTTCATGTCGCAGAAGGTCGCGGCGTCGCAGTCGGGGTAGTACAACTCGTGGGTCCCGGTGAAGAGCATGACGAACGGGTTGATGTCGCCGAAGTCCAGCGTTCCGTCGCAATTCGCGTCGCCCATGACGACCAACTGGTTGTAATAGACGTAATTGCCCTTGTTGTTGTCCCAGTTGGTGATGGCCATGTCGAGCTTGCTGGACACGGTGTACTCGACCTGGAGGAAGCTGGTCACGTCCACGCCCACCGTCAGCCAACCCAGGTCGTGCTTCGCGAAATACTGCGACGGGGCGAGCGGCTGGCCGTCCGCGATGACCGCCGTAACCTCCTGGATGACCTGGTGCGGCAGGTGGAACAGCCGGCGCCCCGCCGGCACCGGCGCGAACACGTGCACCACGGGCCGCAGGCCGTTCTTGTCGATGTCGCCGAAGCAGATCTTCTCGATCACGCTCGTGGGCGTGGAGCGCCAACTGTGCGTGCTGCCGAACCCGGAGCCGGTGTTGAGGAAGATGCGCGTGTAGTCCCACCACGCGCCGGTCGCGAGGTCCAGCAGCCCGTCGCAGTTCACATCGACGAGCGCCACCGCGGAGCAGTAGCCCTCCTGGTACGTCCAGGCCGCGGTCGGACTGAACATCCCGATCGCCAGGCCGTTGTACTGCCGGAACCGGCCGCTGCCGCCCGAAATCTGGTTGTTGTCGGCGATCAGCAGGTCGGGCCGCCCGTCGCCGGTCACGTCGCCGGCGGTCACCATGATGGCGTCCTGGTTCGTGACGTCGGTCAACTGCCAACTGGCGGTGGTCTCAAGCATGCCGGCGTAGTTGCGGTAGACGCGGCTGCGGGTGTTGGCGGCCGCGTACGCGAGGTCCAGCCAACCGTCGTGGTTTCCGTCCACCCAGCACGCGCCCTGGTAGTCCCACGTGTCTGACGACGTCCAACTGGGGGTCGCCGACAGCATTCCGCCCACGTTGAGATACACGTAGTTGTACTGCTGGTTCGGCGTGCCGTAGGCCCAGCCCGTCGCCACGGCGAGGTCGGGCCGCCCGTCGTTGTTCATGTCGCCGAACGCGCAGCCGAAGGCGTTGCCGATGATGTTGGCGCTCCAATCGGGCGTGGACGACAGCGTGCCGTTGTTGTTGAGATACAGGCGGGCGATCGGACCCTGCGTGGAGAACTCGCCGAGCGTGGCCACCGCCACGTCCGGCCAGCCGTCGCCGTTCACGTCGGCCACGTCGAGATGGCCGTTGTACACGAAGTCGGCGGACTGCCAGTTCGGCGTCGGCGGAAACGTGCCGTCGCCGTTGTTGTAGTACACCGCGATGCGCTGCTGGGCCATGTCGTTGCCGTTGGCGACGACGAAGTCGAGCCAGCCGTCGCCGTCCAGATCCACCAGGGCCCCGCCGGTGCTGACCTGGGTGTCCGCGGAAATCCAATTCGGGTTCGCAGTATAGATGGTTTGTCCGACGGCTCCGGCGGTCAGCGACAGAGCGACAGCCACGGGCAACATTACGCGGGCTGGCATGTTCTCGTACCTCCTTGGCTTCGTGTTCCCACTTCATTCTACCGAAACCGGCCAGCCGCTGAAACACGAATTGCGCGCTCGGGCGGACTTGCTGTCGTCGTCCGGACCTGCCTATAGTGCGCTTGCAGCTCTGGCGTGTGAGCAAACGTAGCACAGGCGCGCGTTTCCGGGAGCAAATCCAAATGAGCCAGTTTCCAATGCCCCCTACCATGGGCCCGACCGGCGGGTACCTGCGGCCCCACCGCGGGACTGCGGTCCTCGTCCTGGGCATCCTGGGCCTGGTCGTGTGCGTGATCTGCGGCATCATCGCCTGGGTCATGGGCAACAACGACCTGCGCGAGATGCGAGCCGGCACGATGGACCCGACCGGCGAGGGCATGACCAAGGCCGGCAAGATCTGCGGCATGATCGCCGTGATCCTGAACGTGGTGGCGCTGGGAATCTGGCTGCTGGTGATGTGCGGCCTGGTCGCGGCCGGGGCGGCCAGCGCCGGCGCGTTCTAACGCCCGGGAAACGGCGCGATGCACGTGGAACGAGCGAATTGCCGCCCGGCGGTGCCAGCCTGGGCCGTCCTGCTGGTGTTGGTCGATCTGGCCCTGGTTGGTATCGGCACGTGGCTGGCCCACACACACGCCACCGAGGTGGCGCCGTTGTGCCTTTTCCGCCACCTCACCGGCCAGCCGTGCCCGACGTGCGGCACAACCCGCATGGTGCTGGCATTCGCGCACGGGAACATTGTGGCCGCCATCGCCTGCAACCCCCTCATGTTCATCGGCGCCATCATCGGGGCGTGTTGGCTTTTCGCGCGGCTGGCCCTGGGCCGGCGGATCGTGTGGATCACGTCCCCGGCGAGCCGCCGCCTGTTGGCCGCCGGCCTTGTCGTCGCCGTGCTGGCCAACTGGGTCTACCTGCTGGCGCGGCAGTGAGCGGGACCGAGGCCCGACGCGTTCCAGCCGCCGCAGCCGACCGCGGCGCTCTCTACACCGTGACCTGTCCCGTGGCAGCGTTCAGGAGCGCGGTCACAATCTGCGTCGCCAGCGCCTGCATGATGTAGTATGCGAAGTCCGTCGAGCACGTGTTGTATTGCAGCAACACTCCACCCGACAGTGTCAACGCCGCCCATTTCCAGACCTTCATGACGGTCTCCGTCCAGGTTTCCTAACCGGCGGGCTTGCCGGTCTGTCTGGCACTATAGCTCTTGGTCGGCGTCGCACAAGCGCGCGCGGACACAAACTTGATCGGCCGCTCGCGGCGTGGATAATGCCGCGAAACTGCTGCTTGGCCGTTTGCCGCCGAAGCAGGCCCTCACCGGCCCGTTGGGGGTATTGAACAGCAGGTCTCGACGAGCGCTGTTCGATGCCTGACTTCGTAACGCGGCAGACCGCCGGAGGAATGACCTCGCATCATGCCGAACACACCCGCTCTTGCAGAATCTCCGTATCGTTTCCTGGCGGCCCGCAGCGCGCCGGCGGCGCTCGCGGCGGTCGCGGTCAGCTTGCTCTTCGTCAGCGGCTGCGGCCCTGGCCGGGCGCTTACCATCGACCTGCACGCGGATGTCCGGCTGCCGGACCCGGCCGTCGTGCTGTTCCTGTGCGATGGACTGGGCGCGGACGTGGTCGAGCAGGGGTGCCGCGAGGGCTGGCTCCCTAATATCGAGCGCCGCTTTGTGACCGGCGGATGCCGCGTGACGAACGCGACTACCTGCATCCCGGCCATCACCTACGGAGCCATCGCGACCCTGCTCACGGGCACCGGACCCGGCACGCACGCGATCGTCGGCAACTGCTGGTTCGATCCCGAGCAGGTCTTCTTCCGCGATTACGCCACCATCCAGAGCTACCGCTACGTGAACGACGACCTCGGCCCGCCGATGGTCTATGAGCTGATCCAGCCGGCCGCCTCCGTCAGCATCCAGGCCGCGCATCGCCGCGGCGTAACGAAGAACATCGCGAACTGGGCGCTTTCGGGGGTGATGTGGTTCTTCGGAGATTACACGGCGGTCGACAAGCTGACGGCCACGTCGGTGTGGCGTGTGGCGCGCTGGGCCAACCATCGGCGGGAGTGGCCGGACCTGCTGACCTGCTACTTTCCGGGGGCGGACTCCGTCGGTCACCGGTTCGGTGCCGGCTCGCCGCAGTATCGAAGAGCGGTGGAGCACCTCGACTATCAGGTCGGCCGCGTATGTGACTGGCTCGAAACCGAAGGTCTGTTGAGTACGACGTATCTTGTGCTGGTCAGCGACCACGGGATGGTGGACGTGTCGCCGGACGGTCTGACGGACCTCACACAGCTCGTGCGCGACGTCTGGGGACGAAACGCCACCGACCGCGCGCTCCAGGAGGGCTCGGCGGAGTCGCGACAAAAGTATTTCGACCGATTCGATACGGTCGTGGCCTACCACAACGGCCGCGGGGCGTTCCTCTACTTCCGTGGCCCAGACGGCTGGCACGAGCGCCCGGCCCCCGAGACGGTTGAGGCAATCCTCTCCGCCCCGCCGCCGGAAGCCCAGTTGTGGAACATCGACGGGGTCGATCTGGTAGTCTATCTGGCGAGCGAGCACGAAGCGGTCCTGCGGGCAGGCGGCGGTGCCGCGCGGGTCTTGTCCCGCGACGGTCCCGACGGCCCTTGGTACGCCTACGAGCCCGCTCCGGACGACGTCCTTGGGTATCTGGATACGCCCGGGCTGGCCGCGTTCGTAGCCGCGGGCTTTCATCCGCCCGGCGAATGGCTGCATGCCACCGCGGACCACGTATTCCCAAACGTCGTGCCGCAGTTGCTCCCACTGCTGCGCGTGCGTCAGGCCGGGGAGGTGGTCGTTTTCGCGGCGCCCGGCTACAGTTTCGTGCGGGAGCGCGGCGGCCACGGCGGAATTCGCCGGGAAGAGCTGCACATCCCGCTGATGTTCGCCGGTCCGGGGATTGAGCCGGGCAGTGAGATGGACGTGGCCCGGTCCGTGGACCTCGTTCCCACAGTGCTGGACCTGCTGGGCTTGGACGTGGAACGGCACTCATGGTTGGAAGGAGTTCCCCTACCGCTTGCGGATCGGGCCGCGCACTTGGCAGCAGAGGGCGCGGCGCCGTGACTGCGAAGGCGCTCTGGGCACTGGGGGTCGCAGCCACGGCACTAATGGCCCTCTGGTGGAGCGGCCAACCCACACCGACGAGCCCGCCGGCCGCCAGTGCCCCCGCCGAGCGCCTGGCGCAATCGGACCGCGTGCCGTGGCGCGGGCTCGCGATCCAGGTGGCCTCGGGACACAGGCCGCTGGAAACCTACGGGCCGCTGCTGGACGAAATCGCCGCGCTTGGAGCGAACACGGTCCTGCTGAGCGTGGCCGGCCACATGGAACACGCCACCACCCAGACGATCTTCATTGACGCCCGCAAGGCGCCGGCGCCCGAGGACTTCAAGGCCCTCGTCCGTCACGCCCGGCAGGTCGGGTTGCGGACGGTGGTCATGCCGATCGTGCTGCTGCGCAACCCGCGCGGCAGCGAATGGCGGGGCGTGATCGAGCCGCCGGACTGGGACGACTGGTGGGAGCAGTACACGGAATTCGTCCTGTACTTCGCGGACATCGCGCGGGAAGCGCCGGCGGACGCCCTGATCGTCGGCTCCGAGCTGGTCAGCACGGAGAAATACACGGCCCGCTGGGAGAAGCTGATCGCGGCGGTGCGGCCGCGCTTCTGGGGCGGCAAGCTGGGTTACTCCGCCAACTGGGACCATTTCCGCCCGGTCGAGTTCTGGGACCAGCTCGATTTCATCGGCATGACCAGCTACTTCACGCTGGCCGACCACAAGAACCCGACCGTCGGGGACATCGTCCAGAAGTGGGAGCCGATCCGCAAAGACATCCTGGCCTGGCAACGGCGCATCGGCAAGCCGATCCTGATGACCGAGGTCGGCTGGTGCAGCCAGGAGGGTGCCGCGATGGCCCCCTGGAACTACTATCAGAACCAAAAGGCCACGCCCGAAGGACTGGAGGAGCAACGCCGCCTGTACGAAGCGTTTCTCAACGTGTGGGGCGATGAGCCGGAGCTGCTCGGCGTCATCTGGTGGGAGTGGGATGCGTCGCCGGGCGGCCCGGAGGATTTCGGGTACTCGCCCAAGGCCAAACCCGCGGAACAGGTCCTGCGCCGCTGGTTTGCCGCGGGACGAGCGGCCCGCCCGGACGACCTTGCCACCAAGCCGTAGCAGTCCGACCCCGACCGTAGCGCCGGACCTCCGTGTCCGGCGTAGTCTGAGCAGTGTGCAGGAGACGTCGGGCACGGAGGTCCGACGCTATCCATGAAAGGCATCTTCGTGTCAAGGGTGGCGTCCGTCTGCACAGTCTCCGCGTACGGTCGCAGCGCTCTTCGCGTCCGC
>JALHJL010000047.1 GCA_022839625.1 Phycisphaerales bacterium | reverse complement strand
GAGCTGATGAGCCGGGCACTCTTGAGCAGGCCGATCGCCCGCCAGACCTTGTCGTCGAGCGCCTGGAGGCGGTTCTTGATGAGGGCGTCGCGGGCCGCGGTGATCGCACTCCTCCTCCAGCCCCGTCGAGCTGCTCGCCAGCTCGGCGGGCAGGGTCTGTTTCGTACTGCCCTGCGCGACTACAGCGGCTTGATTCGGATGTTGCGGTACCAGACCGGCTTGCCGTGGTCCTGGAAGCCGATCCGGCCGCGGCAAGGCATGTCCTTGTACGCGGTCTTGAACTTGTTCGGCGTTCCGTCCGGATTCTTGCCGGCTTCGGTCCACTGATCGAGGTCCATGTCGATGATCGGCTCGCCGTTCAGCACGATGTGGATCTTGCTGCCCCGACAGGTGATGAGCGCGTGGTTCCACTCGCCCGGCTTGCGCACGGCATTCCTGGCCGGGGCGAGACAGTCATAGATGGCACCGCAGTCGTGCTTGCCGGGCGGCTCTTTGCCGAACGAGTCCAGCACCTGCATCTCGATCCCGGTCTGCACGCAGTCGTGGATGTCGCCCGTACGGAGAAACACCCCGCTGTTCGTCTCCGGGTCGAGCTTGAACTCCAGGTCCAGCACGAAGTCCGCAAAGGGCTGCTCGGTCCAGATGTCGCCGCCGCCCTGCCGGCTCAGCACGCCGTCCTCGACGGTCCAGCTTCCGGGCTTGGCGATCCAGCCGGTGAGGTCCTTGCCGTTGAACAGGTCGCTCCAGCCGTCGGCGGCGAGTTGGGCGCTCGGCGTCGCGTCGGCCGGCAGGTCGCCGAGGGCAAACTGGATGCCGGCGAGGTAGTGCTGCAAGACGGCCGGATGGGTGAAGATCTCCTCGCGGTGGCCGAGCGAGCAGTAGAACACGCGGCCCAGCCCGTAGTTCCGCACCCAACTGACGGCGAAGTCCTGGTCCTCGCGCTTGATGCCCGCCTTGGTCATGTCCGTCTTCGCCGTGTCGAGGCTCAGCAGCACGCGGAGCCGCGCGCGCGAGTACGGCTCCTTGAACTGGTAGATTTCGTCCGCGATCTCGAACCCCCGGCCGCCGAACGCGGCATTGACCGGATGCCGCGGGTCGTCGATCTTGACCGTCACCGTTTCGTTCCACGGGTGCCCGTCGAAGTAGCCGCCCATCAGCTCGCCGAACTCCGGCCACTCGTAGAAGCAGTCCGTGGCGGCGTGGATGCCGACGATGCCCTTGCCGCGCCTGACCCACTCGAGCAGGCCCTCCTTCAGGGCCGCGTCGTCGAACAACTCGCCGGTCGTGTTGTTGAAGCAGATCGCGTCCAGGCGCTTGAGGCTGTCGGGCTGGAACACGGCGGGGTCATCGCTGACGATCGTCTCAAAGGCGCCGGTCTTCTCGCCCATGGCCTGAATGGCCGCGGTGCCATGCGGGATCGCCGTGTGTCTGAAACCCTTGCACGCCGTGTAGACGAGCAGTCGGCGGGGCTCCGCCGGTTGGGCCGGAGCCTTGTCCGGGACGGCGGCGCGGATCTTCGCCAGCACATCCGGCGCCAGTTCCTGGGCGAAGGCGGCCTGGCCGAGCGCGAGGGCGAGGATCAATATGCCGAGAGCAGTGACACCAGCCTGTGTGACTTGCATAAGTACACTCCTCTGTGCGGAGCCCTGGGGTCTGATTATCCGCTATCTTCCGGCCTCTGTGCCGGACGCTCGGGCGGTCGCACCGGGCGCGACCACTGCACACGGCCGCCCAGCGGTCCAAGACACAGAGCCTCGTGCGCTGTGCGACCGGCGGGCAGGAGTATAGCTGAGACGCCCGGCCAATGCTCGCAGAGCGCGCGGACCTCGTCGGCCGCCATCAGCATGAACGCCGTCGAAAGCGCATCCGCCACAGTGGCGGAGGGGGCGCTCGCCCACGTGGCGTCGTGGCGGTCCGCCGGCCGGCCGGTTCGGGGATCGACGATATGGCCGCCGTGCAAGAGCTGTCCGGAACCGCTCAGAGCGGCGTCGCGCAGCTCGACGAATCCGAGCGGTGCGGCCGATTGCTCTGGAGCACGCAGGGCGACACGCCAGGTGCCCCCGTTCGGCGGCTGTCCACGGGCGTACACGGTGCTTTGGCCGCTGTGGACCAGTGCGGAGCTGACCTGCCACTCGCGGAGCAGGGCCACGACGCGTTCGACGGCGTAGCCCTTGCCGAGCGCGCCCAGGTCCAGGCTGACCCGGGCCTCCCGTACCCCGACCGCGCAGGCGACCGGGTCGAACACCAGGGGTGCGGACCGCAAGTCCCGGCGGCTGCGAAACGCGACATCGAACGCGCCGCGCGTCGCCGCGTACACCCGCTCTGCAAGCTGTAGGCATTCGGCCGTCTCGGGGCTCACGCGGAGAAACTGGCCGGCCTCCAGCGCACTGAGTCGCGCGATGTCGCTGTGCGGAACGAAGCGGCTCAGGATCTGCTCCAGCCGGTCGATCTCATCGAAGGCGGCTTGTGCGGCCCGCTGCCCGTACCGGGGCTCGACGCCGGGCAGGTACAGCTCGAACGTGCACGCCATCGCGTCGTGGGCGAAGCGCTGCGGCGCGGGGGGGATCTCGGGCACGGGCTCATTCCTGTCGGGCGGGCCGTGAGGCAGCGTCCGCACCCTGCAAGTGCCGGACAAACGTCTTCCATACGTCTTGCTCGATATAGACTTGCAGCCGCTCGTCGCGCCGCAGGCCGCGCTGGTTGATCTGATACGTACCCTGGAGCCGCTGTCCGAGCACCGCTTCGAACCTGGAGGATGCGAGGATCACGTCCGCGTCGGGGTCGTCCGGCACCGTCTCCCAGTAGCCGACGCGCTCGAATCCCCGCAGGTACCACGGCAGCGGCCAGCAGTTCTCCACCATCACCTTGATGAGAAGCCGGTGCTCGCGGGGGTGCGCCGCCGCGAGCCGTTCGAGCTGCTCGCTCAGGTCGGTTACGGCGTGCAGGGTGGCGGCATAGACGTACGGGTTCCGCTCGTTCGCACAGTACTTGAAGCGGTTGGCCCGCTGCGCCTGCCACGCGAGGTGCGTACCGGCGGCGACGAGCGCGGCCGCCGCGACGGACTTCAGGACTGGATGCCGCGCGGCCCGCAGCAAAATGACGGCCCCGGCGCCGGCGAGGAGGATCAGGCCGTGGAGCGCGCTGAGGATACACCACGGCGTCTTATAGGGAATCGCCGAATAGACGACCGTCACCAGGATGGCGTAGATGGTCAGAAACCGGAGCAGTGGACTGGCACCGCGGCGAACGGCGCCGGCCGCGCCCACCAGCGCCAGCGCGAGAATAAGACCCTCGCTCCAAATCGGTCCGGCGCCGGCCCGCCAGTACGTCAGGATGTGCAGGTAGGTGTACCAGGGATGCTCGTGGACGCCGCCCTCACCGGCGCGCTGGAAGTAGGTGCCGAAGGCCCGCACCGAATCGACGGGCCCCTGGGGATTCGTGAAGAAGCCCGAGAAGAAGACCACCGACACGACAATCGCAGCGGCCACGCCGGCGAGCAGTGCGCCGTAGGGAAACGGGCGCCGGCATTGCGACTTCTGCTCCGACCCGTGGGGCCGACACCACAACGCAGCCGGCGTCGCCGCCGCGGCCATGCAGCCCAGCGCGATGACGCAGGTCTCCTTGGTCGCGTGCATCAGGCCGACGCCGGCGCCGGCCAGCAGTGCCCATCCGACGCGCCGCGTGCGCACGTACCGCCAGCCGGCGGCGATGACCAGGAACGTGAAAAAGACGAGCAACGTCTCCTGGATGTAGTACCGGCTGTAGTACGTCAGGGCGGGCGAAATCGCGGCGAGCGCGGCGGCGACGACGGTTGCAGGGCGTCCCAGTCCGTCCGCAATCAGGATCGTGAGCAGGACGAGGCCGACGCCGAAGATGGCCGGCACCAGGCGCAGGGTCGTGGCGCGCAGCTCCGCGAAGTCGCGCGCCCCGCTCAACCACCACGCGGGCAGAGCGAAGTAGTACAGCGTCGGGCCGTGGTACTCGTTCAGATCGTATTCGTACCGCCCCGTTTCCCAGAGCACGTCGAGCTTGCTGGCGTGCACGGCCTCATCGACGTGCATCGGCCGCAGCTCGAGCCGCGGCAGCCGGAGCGCCAGAGCCACCCCCGTGGAAACCAGGAGACCGGCGACAAAAAGCGCTCGCGGGCTCATTGGGCCGGCACGCCGTAGACCTCCACCTCGGTATAGTGGTTCTGGTCATCGGCGGTGTTGCCTTTGCTGTAGAGGCGCACGTAGCGGGCGACGGCCCCTTTCGCATCGATCAGCTTGCCTTCGTAGGTTTCCCAATACTCCTTGTCGCTGCCCAGGCCGAGGCCGGACGAGTTGTCATGATCGTTGTTGAAGACCGTCCGTACGTTCTCGATGAAGTCGGCGTCGTCCGCAACCTGGACGACCACGTCGTGGTAGACGCGCGCGCTCATGTGAAAGTGCCAGACGACAATCGCGTGAATCGCGTATTTCTCTTTCAGGTCGATCTGCACCCATTGCTTTCCAGGGCCGAACTCCACGTAGCTCCCCTCCTTGGCCTCGCGGTCGCCGTCGGTGATCAGCTTCGGACTGCCGATGATCGGATCGCGGTCGCTGCACGTCACCGGCTTGCCCTGGGAAACGTTCTTCACGCCGGGCGGGACCATCAGCGGCGGGCGCGGCCCCTTGCGCGGGGGCTCGAGGTTGGTGCCCGGGGGGACGTTGGTGGGCGTGCCCTTGAAGGCCGGCCGCGGCAGCTTCAGCTCCAGCGGCACGAGCTTGGCATCGCCGGGTGTGGGTTTCTGCTCCTGTGACCAGGCGGGAACCGCGCCCGGCACGCCGCAAAGGAGTCCTGCCAGCAGAAGGGTCGCAGTCCTGCGCATCATTTTGTCTTTCCTCGGGCGCGCCGCGCGGCCAGCGATACCGCCAGGTGGGGCAGCATCATCACCAGCAGCACGAGCGCACTATAACTGTGTACTTCGACAAGTGTTTCCTGCCACTCCGTGCCCGCCACCGGAAGCATGGCCAGGAGCATCGTTAACACCACCGCAAGGCCGGGCACGAGCGTAATCCAGAATACCTGCCGCTGGGCGACGTTCAAGCCCGGGGCGAACGGCCCGCCGCGCCCGCTGAACCGGCAGCGCGCGGCCCACTGCAAGGCGACGCCTGTCAGCCCAACCAGGAACAGCGGCGCCCCCGCCATGTGAGCCAGGAGGACCCAGCCGCGCACCTCGCCGCCAAGGAGCCACGGCACAAGACCGGTGACCGCCTGAATCAGCAGGCCGAGCCCGGCCAGCGTGTGGAAGACGTGTTCCCACCGCGTCAGGCCGCGCGGCGTCAGGGGTGCGCCGTCGTTCGCGACGATCCGCAACGGCGAGGCCGGCGCGTAGGCCCGGCCGACAACACCGTCCAGCGCAAATCGCAGCAGGACCAGGGCGACGAGGCCGGCACCGACCAAGCCCAGCCACTTGAATGCCTCACGGAGCCGGAAGCCCCTGTTCCACAGGACGGCCAGCTTGGGATCGTATCCGTGGAAGCGCCACATCGGCCAGCCGGCCTGGCCGTCGGCCGCCAGCACCTTGAGTTGCACCTCGCCGGCCAGCACGGCGCCCCCGCTGGCGTGGCAGTCGGTGCAGCCGCGCGCACCGAGCGACTGGCTCGCCGGCCGAACATCGTGGGCCAGCGGCCAGGAGTAGGGTCCGAGTTCCGCGGTTGCGAATTGCCGGGCCGCCGCGTAGATGATCTCGTCCGACACGCCCGGGCCGGCAGCGAGCGCGGCCGTCAGCTCCTGCACCCACGCGGCTCCGTCATCGCCGCGCGGCCGCAGCTTGTTGGCCGCCCGCCGGAGCGTCTCCAGGGGCACCGGCTGCACCTTGTCCCCGAGCACCTGGCCCCAGAACGCCGGCTGCACGAGGCGGTGCGGCGCGATCCTGCCGTCGTCCTCGCGCACGAAGACCGGGGCGACGATCTCCGGCGGCATGTCCGCGGGCCGTTCGCGCATGGCCCAGCCGAGACGATGTGCGAGCGCAGTCTGCTGCGGCTGCGCCGTCTGTGTCGGCCAGGGGCCGCTGTGGCAGGCGGTGCACGTCAGCTTCTCGAAGTGCAGCGGCGGCAGGCCGCGGTGCTCCGGACGCGGCGCGCCGTGGTGACCGCCGAGCGCGACTTCGATGTCTCCGTGGAGCGGCGCGCCCATGTGGCAGCCCTCGCAGGAGAACGCGGCCCGCCACGGCTCCTGCCGTTCGGCGGCCTCGCGCGCGTAGCCGCGCACGATGTCGTGGCTGACATCATGGCGGTGGCAATCGACGCACAGTAGCCCGCCGGCCAGGTGCACGTCCTGCACGACGACCAGTGCGGCGGGGGGCTGGCGTGCGACGTCGCGGAACGAATGGCAGAAGTAACACCGCTCGACCGGCGGGCGCCGCGTGATGTTGAAGAGTGTGCGGTCGTCCGGGTCGAAGCGCCTGCGGTCATAGATCAGCTTCGGGCCGGCCTGCTCCGGGTAGTCGGGGTTGGGGGGCAGGTCCGGGTCCCAATCGTCGGGTGCCTTGCGGGCCTCCCCGCGGACGACCGCCAACCCCAGCGCCACCGTCGGCGCCCACTTCAAGTTCTGGGCTTCGATCTGCCGGATCGCCTCGGCCGGATCGTGCTGCTGGTCGGCGCTGTGGCAGAACATGCAGTCGATCTCGAGCGCACCGGAGATCCGCCAGCGGTCCGCCTCCCGCGCCGTCCGGGCGCGCTCTTCACCCAGGTCGCCGAACCCGCCGCCGGGCGTGTGCCCGCCGAACCGCATCACGAACTGCCAGGGCGAAACGGCGAGCTGTTCCGGCGTGAAGGTGCGCGGCCACCCGCGACCTGAAAGCGGCAGCAGGCTGCCGGTGGGCTCGTCGACCAGCAGCCACGGCTCGCCGGCCCGGCCGCCCGGGACGTTCGGATCGCACGCATTGAAGTGCCAGCCGCGCGCAATCTGCGCCACAGGATGGCACTTGCCGCACGTCGCCTTCGGTGAGTACGGGGCCGGCTGCGGGTCGGTGGGGCGGATGGCCCGCCCGTTCTCGTCGTAGAGCGTCAGGCGATGCACGTACGGCGCGCGGCTGTCGGTCTTGAGGAGCTCGATCTGCTGGGATTCCTGAGCGCGGGCCACGGGCAGTACGCCCGCAAGCACCATCAGGAGAAGCAGCGGCCGACCCTCGAGTCGGGCGTGGGGCGCCGGCGAGACACCGGTGCCACAAGCGGGAAAGAATTCCCGCGGCCAAAGGTGCGAGAAAGGATTCTCGCACCAGCGGTCACCGGCGGCACATGCGGGGTGCGGGGAGGAACCGTCGCACGCGCGATCTCCGTTCCCACGTCCCGACGTCCCCACGTTCCCACGTACTGACAAACGCACGCGGTCTACACCTTGAACTCTTCCGGCTTGAACTCGACGCGGCAGCCCGCCTCGACGGCGTCGTTCGCCCGCAACACCGACACCGCGGTCTCGTACGCCACCTCCGGCGGGCAAGAAAGCGGCGTGCCGTGGCGGATCGCGTTGAAGAAGTTCTCCATGTGCAACTGGTGCGGCGGCTTCTGGCTCTCTTCGAGCAGGCGCTGCCCCTCGGGGTCCTTGGTGCCGTCCGGCCGGAGCGTCTCGCCGATCTTCAGCTCGATCGCGTCGCGGCCCATCGTCTCTACCATCGAGGCTTCATCTTCCCACTCGCGGCGTTTGGCTTCCTGCTCGCGGAAGATGAAGCCTCTGCGCGTGTCCTCCGAGATGACCAGCGAGCCTTCGTCGCCCATGAAGGTCTCGAAGAACCCGCCGTGACTGGTCGTATTCAGCACCTGGTAGAAGCCGCGTACCTTCTTGCCGCCGACCTTGTACTCATAGAGCGCGAGCACGTTGTCGTACCACTCGCGGTCGTCATAGTTGTCGAGCCCGCCGCTGGCCTGGACCGCGGTCGGGGGCGCTTCGAGGAACCAATTGAACACGTCGATCTGGTGCGAGCCGAGGTCGGCCATCGGGCCGCCGGAGTACTGTTTGTACCAGCGCCAGTTGCGGAAGCGGTCCATCGTGTCGTAGCCGTACTTCTTGAGGCTGGCGTCGTCCAGCTCGCGGCCCTCCGGCCAGCCCAGGTCGAACCGCCGCGAGCGGTTCCACTGTCCGTTCACGTGCGTGACGCGCCCCAGGATTCTGTCGTTTTTGATCATCTTCAGGGCGTGCCAGTAGCGCGGATTGCTGCGGCGCTGGTGGCCGATCTGGAGCAGCTTCCCCGTGTCCCGCGCCGCCTGCACCATCTGCCGGCAGCCTTCGAGCGTGTTGGCCATCTCCTTTTCGCAGTACACGTGCAGGCCGGCTTTCATGCAGGCCACGGTCTGCTCGGCGTGGACCCAGTCCGGCGTCGCAATGATGGCCGCGTCGAGGTCTTTCTCGTGGGCCAGCAACTCCTGGTAGTCGGCGTACACCTTCACGATCTGGTCGTATTTCTTGAGGATGTTGGCGGCGTATTCCTGGTGGTACGGCCAGATGTCGCAGATCGCCGCGAAACGGATGCCGGGGATCTTCAGGCACTGCGTGAGCAGGTTCCGGCCCTGGCTGCCAGGACCGATAAACGCGATCCGCAGCTCATCGACTTTGTCCGCCGAGCCGGCCTGCTCCTGCGCCCACCCGGGCCGGGTCATCATCAGCCCGGCACTGGCGGCCGCCGCGGCAGTCAAGAACTCCCGACGGTTGAGCCCTGATACGCTGCTTGCCCGGAACACATCGTTCATGCTGCACCTTGTAGCGTGCGGGCGTTCTCCCCTCTCCGCCCGGCGTGTACTAATCCGACCAATGTACCGCCGCCGGTCAGTGCGTCAACGGCGAATAAGAGCGCCGGCGGGCGGGCGGCCGGCCCCGGGCCGCGTTGCCGCGTGGTGCGACGCGCGCTATCTTGCCGCGCACATGGCGGAGTTGGCCCTTTCCATCGTGATCCCCGCCTTCAACGAGGCCCGGCGGCTCGGAACCACCGTGGAGCGCCTGCGCCAGTATGCCCGGCAGCGCGGCGAAGCGTGGGAGGTGGTCGTGGTTGACGACGGGAGTACCGATGCCACCGGCGACGTCGCGCGCGGTTTTTCCAGTGCCCCACTGACGGTGCAACTGCTCGTCAACTCGGCCAATCGGGGAAAGGGGCACGCCGTCGCACGGGGCATGCTGGCCGCGTCCGCCGAAGTGCTCTTGATGTCCGACGCCGATCTTTCGACCCCCATCGAGGAGTTGGAGAAGCTCCGCGCCTGGCTCGACCGCGGCTACGACGTGGCGATCGGCTCGCGGGACATGCCCGATTCCCGGCTCGATCCGCCGCAGCCGCTGCTACGGCGGTGGATGGCCGCGGTGTTTCGCGGGCTCCGGCGGCGGCTGATGCTGCCCGCCGTGCGCGACACGCAGTGCGGGTTCAAGCTCTTCCGGCGGGAGGCGGCGCGGGCGGTCTTCGCTCGGCAGACGATCGGCGGCTGGCTGTTCGACTGCGAGGTGCTGGGGCTGGCGGAACGAATGGGCTACCGCGTCAAGGAAGTGGGCGTTGTCTGGCAACATCATCCGCACAGCCGGGTGAGCGTGCTGCGCGAGGCCCTCACGGCACTGCCGACGCTGCTGGCAATCCGCCGGCGGCTGAAGCACGTGGAACGCGGTGCCCGCCGGGGCGCCACGGCTCCGTGAGCGGTGCGGGGTTGCCGCGGCCGGCGGGCCGCCCGCCGCTACAGCTTCCTCGCGGTTTCTGCTACCGTGCTCTCATGCGCCAACCCCCCCGTAAGCCCCGCACACCGCGCGGCACCGCGCCGCCGACTCGCGGCTGGGACCACGTCGCGGCGTGGTACGACCGGCTGGTCGGGGACGAGGGCAGCGACTATCACCGCCACGTGATTCTGCCCGCGGCGATGCGGATGCTGGACCCGCAGCCGGGCGAGCGGGTACTTGACGTCTGTTGCGGGCAGGGTGTGCTGTCGCGGCTGCTGCTGGAGCGAAACGTCGGCTTCGTCCTGGCCGTCGATGCCAGCCCGCGGCTCATCGCCGCCGCCAAGGCCCGTGGGCCGCGCGACGCGCGCGTGCGCTACGTGGTTCGCGACGCCCGGCGGTTGGACCACCTGGCCGACGGAACGTTCGATGCCGCGGCCCTCATCATGGCAGTGCAGGACCTGGAGGAGCTCGAGCCGGTGCTGCAAGGGATGGCGCGGGCGCTGCGCACCGGCGGGCGGGCGGTGCTCGTGATGATGCATCCCTGTTTTCGTGTCCCGCGGCAATCGGAATGGGGTTGGGATGAGTCCAAGCGGACGCAGTACCGGCGCATCGATCGGTACGCGACGCCGATGAGCGTTCCGATTGCAACGCACCCCGGTGCCGCGCCCGGACAGCAGACGTTCTTCTATCACCGGCCGCTCGCGGACATCATCAGCGCGCTCGGCGCGGCCGGCCTCGCGGTCGCGGCCTGTGAGGAACTGCTGACGCACCGCCAGTCGCAGCCCGGCGGGCACAGCCGTGGCGAGAACCGTGCGGCGCGGGAATTCCCCGTCTTCTTGGCGCTGAAGTCCGTCAAACTGTAGTCATCGCTTAGCAGTCCGTTGAAAAGGGTGACTGGCGCCGCGCGCGACCGAACGCGGTTCCGCGTGCTCGACACCCGCTGCAATCTGGAATACACTGCCGCCGTTCAGGCGAGGGACGCGATTAACGAGGAGCCGTCATGGCGGAAGGGCAACCGGCTAGCGTGGGCACGTTCTGCTGGACGGAGTTGATGACGCGCGACATCGGCGCCGCCAAGAAGTTCTACGCGGACCTGATCGGCTGGCGGACCGTCGATGAGAACATCGGCGGTATGACGTACACGATGTTGTATCCCCCGGGCGCGAAGGAAGCCGTGGGGGGCATGATGCCGATGAGCGGTCCGCAGTTCGAAGGCGTACCGCCCCACTGGATGCCCTATATCCTCGTCAATGATCTCGACGACCGGGCCGAGCGCTGCACGCAACTCGGCGGGCAGGTCGTCGTTCCGCCGACGGACATCCCCGGCGTCGGGCGCTTCTGTGTCATCAAGGACCCCACCGGCGCCGTGGTCTCGCTCTACCAGCGGCGGTAGCACGGAACGCCGCTTTCGGCCCGCGTCGCGCAGTCCGCTACGGGAACTTGAGCCGGGTGCCCTGGCGCAGGCGATCGGCCGGGTAGAAGGTTCCACGCCACACGAGTCCGCCTCGCCGCACCGCGCAGCAGGCCGAGCGCAGCGTGACGCCCACCGCCAGCACGGCACCCAGGGGCACGAATAACGCCGGCAGCAGGCGGCCGTTGATCCAACACCACGTGGTGGCCTGCGCGAGCAGGGCCGTCGCGGTGCCGGCCGCGCCGGCCGCCATCAGATATGGCACGCAGAGCGGGATCAGTCCGACGAACGGGGCCACGTCCAGGACGGAGATGAGGAGACTCAGAAGCAGCATGGGCGCGACGCCGGTCTTGCCCAGCCCGGCGAAGGCCGTCCGTTCCATGCCGCGGGCCAGGGCGCCCAGCGAGCGATACCAGTGCAGTCCGACCAACCGGCGCCCGTTGACTACGGCGCTGCGGGCCCCCGCCGCTTTGAGCATCTGCCCGAGGCCGATGTCGTCCACGATCTCGAACTTCAGCCACGGGAAGCCGGGTGTGCGCTCGAACGCCGCACGCCGCACAAGATTGAACGCTCCGACGCCGGCCGCGGCCGTGGAACGTGGGTCACCGGCCGCCCACAGCCGGCCGAGCAGACACATCAGGCGGACGAACGTGGCCAGCAGCACGTCGAGCAGGAAGGCCGCCCGCCACAACTCGGGAATCACGGCCACGTGGTCCAGGCCGCGCGCGAGTGCGTGCGCAACAGAACGACGCAGCGTGCCGGGAACCCAGTGCACATCGGCGTCCGTGAACAGCAGCCACTCGCCCGAGGAGGCTTCGTAGCCGCGCTGGAGCGCGTGGACCTTGCCCAGCCAGTCAGCGGGCAGTTCGCGAATATGAAGAACGTGCACGCGGGGGTCGTTGGCGGCCAGCCGATCGATGATCTCGCCGGTGCCATCGCCCGACCGGTCATCGATCAGCACGATCTCGAGGTTCGGGTAGTCGTCCTGCAAGCGGGACTGAACCGCCGCCTCGATCGTGTCGGCCTCATCGCGCGCGGGAATGATCAGCGAGAGCTTCGGCCATTCGTCAGGTTCCGGCGGCTGACAGTGTTTCAGTAATGGAACCGTGCGCACGACGCGCAGCGCGAGCACAAGGTTGACCAGCCAATAGGCGCAGCCGATCAGCACGTACGCCGTCAGCAGCCAGGACAAGACGGTCACCGGCGTTCCTATTCTGCGCGGCAGCGGCGGGCGGAGCGCGCCTGCACCCGCACTCGCCCTGATCGTACCGGCAAACGCGACGCCGGTCGCGGTCCGGGCGCGGGTTCCAAAAGGGGGTGCAACTTGTAATCGCGGCGACCGAATAAGGCCTGGTAACCTGCGAATGCAGAAGAGGAGGACGGCTTGGGATTCGCTTCGGCGGACACCGGGCCGCGGCGCTCGTTTGGCCCCGGCGCACTCGGATGAGGAGGCCCGCACATGACGCTCGAACACCGCTCACGCCGCCGTCGGGCACTGACGGGCGCAACGCTGGTCGCGGCCGGCAGCCTGGGCCTGGCAACGCTCCCGCTGACCTCGCGGCTGGCGTTCGTTAGCGACGGGGTCGTCTTCTCGCTCGTATTTGCGCTCGCAGCTCTGATGGCGGTGGGCGCCACGCTGGCGGTCTTCAACCTCAAGGCGTAGGGGGCCCGCCCACGCGCGCTTCGCTGTCGTCGCCCCGGCGCTGAAGTGTGCCGAACACGAAGGGCAACGGGCGCAACGGCTGCCGGGTCGCGGCAGCGCGCGGCGGGTCAGACGCTCCAGTGTTGCTGCCCGGATTACGAGTCCGTACGATGGCACGGGTCACGGGCAGAACACGGTCACCCTCATTTCCCCCAGGAGGTTACGTCTGTGCGCCTGCTAATCCTATCCGCGTCGGTGGGCGCGGGCCATCTGCGTGCCGCCGAGGCCCTGGAACTGGCCTTCCGGCAACTAAGTCCCGGCGCGACGGTGAAGAACCTCGATGTCCTCACCCTGACGAACCCCGCCTTTCGCCGGCTCTACGGCCGGGCCTATCTTGACCTCGTCAACAAGGCCCCGCAACTGGTCGGATATCTGTATGACCTGATGGACCAGCCCCCCTCGCCCCGCCGGCGCGGCGATCGGTTGAGGGTTCTGGTTCAGAAACTGAACCTCGCCCCGCTGATTCGTTTTCTGGAAGGCGAGCACTGGGATGCGGTGGTCAACACGCACTTCCTGCCGGCGGAGATCATTGCCGCGTTGCGCTCGCAGCGGCGCCTGCACATCCCTCAATACACGGTGACCACGGATTTCGAGACCCACCGGCTGTGGGTTACTCCTCCCTGCGAGCACTATTTCACCGCTACCGAAGAAGGGGCCCTGAATCTGCAACAGTGGGGTGTGCCCCCAGGCGATGTTACGGTCACCGGCATACCCATTCACCCGGTCTTCGGCCAACCCAAAGAGCGGCGGGCCTGCCTCGAACGCCAGGGAGTGGCCGGCGACCGCCCGATTGTCCTGCAACTCGCGGGCGGATTTGGTGTCGGGCCGATAGAGCAACTGTACCAGGCGATACTGCGGCTTGAAATCCCGATCGAGATCGTAGTGGTGACGGGCCGCAACGAGGAGCTCCGCGCCCGCCTGGCCGCATGCGAAGTGCCGGCCCGCCATCGCGCGAAGGTGCTGGGCTTCACGGATCAGATCGACGAGCTGATGTTGCTGGCGGACGTGGTTGTCTCCAAACCCGGCGGCCTCACCACTTCGGAGATTCTGGCGCGCGGGGCCGCGTTGGCGATCGTCAACCCCGTCCCCGGCCAGGAAAGCCGGAACAGCGACTACCTGTTGGAGAACGGGGCCGCGATCAAAATCAACAACGTGGCGACGTTGCCCCACAAGCTGACTCGGCTCCTGCAAGATTCCCGGCGTCTTGACCAGCTCAAGGAGCACGCACGGGCACTCGGCCGCCCGCAGGCGGCTTTCGACGTCGCGCGGTGGGTGCTCGCCTCGGAATAAGACCGGCTCAACATCCGAATACCAAACGGAACGTGGCGAAGACGATCGGCACCCGCACGGGAGTGGAGCCATGCGAATCGCCCACGGCGTGTTTGGGTATGGTCGCGGACACGCGACACGGGCGGCGGCGGTCCTGCCCGAGCTGGAGACGCGGCACGAAGTTCGCATCTTCGCCGGCGGGGATGCCTAGGAGCAGTTGGCACCGGATTATCCGGACGTACGCAGTCCGGCGCTCCGCTATGTGTTCGATCCCGACGGGAAGACCTCGTCCGGGCTGACGCTCCAGCGGAATGCGGGGCACATTCTCGACCTGCTGTTCCACGGACCGGAGTTCCGGGCGATCTGCGCGGCCGTGTCGGATTTTCGCCCGCAGGTAGTCGTCTCGGATGCCGAGCCGTGGCTGCATCGCGTGGCCCGTCACCTGAACCTGCCGCGCATCGGGTTCGACCACTACGGCATCCTGGTCTACTGCCGACCGCCGATCCGGTCGGCCGACCGTCTGCGCTACCCGCGCGACGTGGGCCTGTACCGGTTCCTGATGGGGCGGCCCGAGCGGGTCATCGTGTCAAGCTTCTACGATGCGCCGCCCCGCTGGCCGTCGGTGCGTGTCATTGGCCCACTGCTGCGGCCGGAGATACTGCGGGCCCGGCCGACGCGCGGCGATTCCCTGCTGGTGTACTTCAGCAAGGATCAGCACCCGCTTCCGCCCCATATCGAGCACGCCCTGCAAGCCGTGGACGGTCCGGCGATCGTCTATGGGACTCCGCAGCGCGGCCGCGTCGGCAATCTCGACTTCCGGCCGCTCAGCAACGCGCGGTTCGTCGCGGACCTGGCCGGCGGGAAGCCGTGGACGTTCTCGAGCAGTTCATCCGTGAATTGGGCACGCAGCCGCGCCGCGCGTCCAGGGGTTTGCGCTGGGCGTCCCCCCGGTGCTGCCATCCATGGGCTGGAACGTCTTGGTTGCCCAATTCAATAGCAAGCGGCTGGCAACGGCACGTGCGCACACCCCCTCCGCGCCCTGGGACACGGAACACGGTCTGGACCTGCGCCCTGCGGCGGCGGTACGCCGTGCGCGCGAGAGGCCCGTGCCCTCCGCGTCTGCTACTGCGGCGGAACGATGCTCAGCAGCTCGACATCGAAGACGAGCGTCGAGTTGGGGGGGATGCCGGGCCGTCCGCTCGGGCCGTACGCCAGATCGGGCGGGATGATCAGCTTGCGCTTCTCGCCGACCTTCATCATTCCGACGCCCTCGGTCCAGCCCTTGATGACCTGGTTGAGGCGGAACTTGGCGGGCTTGCCCCGCTCGACCGAGCTGTCGAACTTGTTGCCGTCGAGGAACGTGCCGTGGTAGTGGACCTCCACGGTGTCGGTCGCCTGCGGCGCAGCGCCCTGCCCTTCCTGGAGGATGATGTACATCAGGCCCGACGGGGTCTTTTCGACCTTCTTGCCCGTTTCCTGCTCGACCTGTGCGATGAAATCGGCCAATTGCTTCTCCTGTGCCTGCTTGGCTTGCGCCTCGGCCTCTTTGGCTTCCTTGTCCGACGCCTCGACGCGCGCGTCGAGGGCCTTCATATCGAACGTGCCGACCACCGTCGCCGACTTGATGATCACCGGCTCAACCGGTACCACCTGGCCCATCGGCAGCTTCGGATCGTCTTTGACCGGCGTGTGGCGGATCTTGTCGACCGTGTCCATCCCCTCCACGACCGAGCCGAAGACGGCGTAGGCAGCGCCGTCGCGCGGCACGTCCAGGGCCGCATTGTCGACGACGTTAATGAAGAACTGGGCCGTGGCCGAGTCGGCGACCTGCGTGCGGGCCATCGCAATCGTGCCACGTACGTTCTTCAGCCCGTTCTTCCATTCGTTCTTGATCGGCGGCCGCAGCCCCTCCTTCTTCTCGACCAGGTCGGGGGTGAACCCGCCGCCCTGAATCATGAAGTTGCTCATCACGCGGTGGAAGATGGTCCCGTTGTAGAAACCCGCCGTGACGTACTGGAGGAAATTCCGCACGCTGATGGGGGCCTTCTCGACGTTAAGCTCCAACACGATGTCGCCCAGCGTTGTTTCGAGCTTCACCCGCGGGCCGGCGGCGGTCGCAGGCTGGGCAGGCTCGGTGGTGGCGGCCGCCGGCTGCCCGGGCTTCGGCTCCTCCTTCTTTTCATCCTGGGCAAGCGACAAGGGGACGGCGACGAGCACGACCACGAGGGCGACGAGGCGGGTCATAGCGTTACCTTTCGTGCAAGAGATTCAGCCGGTTGCCGCACTTCGGCGTACTGACGAAGCGTAAGCGTACCCCCAGCCCGGCTGGGAACGCAAGCCGCTCGACACGGCCGGACGGCGCTCCACCCCTTCGGCACGAAGTGCAGGGCGGCCCTTGGCGCCGAGCGCCGGCGGCGGGACATTGTACGTTTCATGGCGGCCCGTACCCGCAAACCCCGATCCTGCACGGTGGCGTTCACCTGCGTCGGCCGGCGCGTGGAGCTCTTGCAGGCGTTCCGCTCCGCCGCGCGCCGGTTGAGGGTCCGCCTGCGCCTGGTCGGCATCGATAGCGACCTGACGGCCCCGGCCCTGTCGTGCGTGGACCAGCCCGTCATCGCGCCCCGCGCCACAGAGGCGAACTACATCGACGCCGTACTTGACGCGGTGCGCACCAGCGGCGCGACCCTGTTGATCCCGACGACCGATACCGACCTGGAAGTCATCAGCCGACACCGCGAAGCACTGGCCGAGCTCGGCTGTGTGCCGCTGATCGCGGAGCCGGACGTGATCCGCACCTGCCGGAACAAGGTGCTGACCTACGGGCACTTGCGGCGGCACGATATCGACACGCCCCAGACGTGGACACCCGATCAGTTGCCGGCCAATGCCGATCGGCGGTTTCCGCTATTCATCAAGCCGCGCACCGGCAGCGCCAGCCAGTGGGTGCACAAGATCGAGGATGCCAGCGACCTGGAGTACTACCTGCGCCGGGTACGCGACCCGATCATCCAGGAGTTCGTGGCGGGCGTCGAGCACACGCTCGACGTCTACGTCGGCCTCACCGGCGTGCCGCGCTGCGTCGTGCCACGCGCCCGCTGGCAGGTCCGTACCGGGGAAGTCTCGAAAGGCGTCGTCGTCAAGGACCGGGACGTCATGGACGCCGGCCGGCGCGTAGTCGAAACCCTGGGTCCGTCCGTGCGCGGCGTGGTTACCCTCCAGTGCATCGTCACGCCGGAGCGACGGATTCGGTTCATCGAGATCAACCCGCGCTTCGGCGGCGGGGCGCCCCTGGCGATCGCCGCCGGGGCCGACTTTCCCGCGTGGCTGTTACAGGAGCTGGCCGGCAAGCCGCCGGAGATTGCCTTCGACGGGTTCCAGCACGGCCTCTGTATGCTTCGCTACGACTGGTCGGTCTTCGTCCCGCTCGAAGACGACCTACGCCCGCGCTTGGTGCCGCCGCCGCGCGGTTTTCCCAGCTTCTCCTGACACCGTTCCAGCTACTCGTATTCATCCCCGAAGCGCGCCTGGCGCTCGGCCGCCAGGTCTTTCACCCGTTCCACCTGATCGCGGCGGCAGATCAGCGTGGCGTCAGGGCTGTGTACGACAACCAGGTCATCGACCCCCAACGCCACGACCAGATGCCCGGACTCGCTGACCACGATGTTGTTGGCGCCGTCGACGATCAAAGCACGCGGCGCGATGGCCACGTTGCCGGCCGCGTCGGGGGTTCGCGTGGACGCCACCGAGAGCCAGGACCCGAGGTCTTTCCAGTCGCAATCCAGCTCCACCAGCAGCACGCTGCGGGCCCGTTCCATCACGCCGTAGTCGATCGAAATGCGCTGGAGCCGCTCGAACACCGCGAGTGCGGCGGGGGTGCCGGCCAAGCGGTCCCAGTCGGCGGCGAGCCGCTCCAGCGCGCCGTAGTTCACGGGCAGCAGATGCTCCAGCTCGGCCAGGATCGCCGCCACGCGCCATACGAACATCCCGCTGTTCCAGTAGTACTCGCCGGACCGCACGTACCGCCGGGCCGTTTCTGCGTCGGGCTTCTCCTTGAACTCAGCGACGCGAAAGGTGCTCGGCGCGACCAGCTCCCCGCGATGAAGATACCCGTAGCCCGTGTGCGGGGTCCGCGGCTTGACGCCGAAGGTGATGAGGCTCTCCGCCGAGCGCTCGGCCGCCTCCAGCCCGGCGAGCACCGCCGCCGAGAAGCGCTCCTGCGGCCCGATGATGTGGTCCGCGGTAAAGACGGCCATCGTGGCGTCGCGTTCGCGACGCGCCACCAAGTGTGCGGCCAGCCCGACCGCATTCGCCGTGTCGCGCCCGATCGGCTCGCCGATCAGTTGTGCGGGTGGCAGATCGGGCAACTGCTCGGCGACCTGATCGAGGTAGGCCGCGGACGTGATAACCCAGATGCATTCGGGTGGGAACAGACCCACGAGCCGCCGGCGGGCAAGCTGCAAGAGCGAGGCGCCGTCGAAGAGCTTGAGGAGTTGCTTCGGTCTTGTCTTACGGCTGAGCGGCCACAGGCGCGTCCCCGCGCCGCCGGCCATGATGACTGCGTGACGCATCAGGACCTCCACGACCATGTAGCGCCGGTCCCCTGTGGCCGACGCTGCATTCCTGCTGTGCCCGCGGCTACACCGTGTACTGGTTGCCGCGCCCGGGCCGCCCCAGCTCGCGGGCCTGCTTCTCGTAGCCCTTTCGGCCCATCAGGGCGAACGTCAGCTCCTTGCCGAGCTGCACGGCGGGCTGGTCGTACGCGTTAACGTTGAGCAATCCGCCCATGAGGGTGGTGGCCGCTTCCCACAACATGATGAACTGCCCCACCGTGGCCTCGTTCACCACCGCGAAGCGGATCGTCAGGCACGGGCGCTGACTGGCCACCAGGGCGTGCTCGGTTGCGCGCTTCTCGGCACTGAGCAGCGTGCCTAGCGAGCGGCCCTGCAAGTACGCCCACTCGTCGGGCATCCCGGAGACGCGCGGGATCTTGACGTCGCGGGCGAATTCCTCGACCTCGAGGAAGATAAACACCTTGTCGTTGGGACCCTCGCGATAGAGCTGAACCTGCGAATGCTGGTCGGTCGCACCCAGCGCCTTGATCGGCGTTGGCCCCACGACCACGGGCCGCCCCTCGCGATCCGCCTGCTTGCCCAGACTCTCGGCCCACAACTGGCGATACCAGTCCGCCAGGTCCTTGAGCTGAAAGCTGTACGGCATCATGACGTGCAGACGCTTGCCGCGGACGTAGAACGCGTGCAGCAGCAGCGCCAACATGGCCGCCGGGTTCGTCAGCGCCGCGGACGCGCTCACCCTCCGCGTCATCGCCGCCGCACCCGCCAGCAGCCGGTCGATCCGAAGGCCGCACATGCCAGCCGAGAATAATCCCACCGCCGACAGCACCGAGAAGCGCCCGCCCACGCCCGGCGGAACAGGCAGCGTGTCGAGACCGGCGTCGTCGGCGAAGCCCCGCATCGTGCCGCCCGCCGGATCGGTGGTTACCAGGACGTGCTTGCACACCGCCCGCCGGCCCAGCTTTCTCGCCAGCAAGTCGTGTGCGATCAGGAACTGCGCCGCCGTCTCGGCCGTCTCCCCGGACTTGCTGATTACGTTGAACAGCGTCCGCCGCAGCCCCGGCCCGAGCAGCTCGAGCAGGTCGCCGAACTGTACCGGGTCCACGTTGTCCATGACGAACAAACGCGGCCCGCGGCGTGCCCCGGCGGGCAGCAGGTTGTAGTACGGCGGGTTCAACGCGGTTTGCAGCGCGATGTTGCCGAGCGCCGAGCCGCCGATACCGAGGACCACGAGGTTTTCGTAGCGGCCGGCATACCGGCGGACCGCGGCCCGGATCTGCTTGAGCATCTCCCGGTCGTGCGGCAGATCGCGATAGCGGTGCTCACCCGCTGCGCGCTCCCGCTCGACGCGGACGATCACTTCCTTGACCGCCGGCGCGGCGCGTTTGATCTCGGCCATGCTGAGGCCGTGCGTCCGCCCGACGGCGGTGTCGAGCACGTTTGCGTAGTCGATTTGCAGGGTTGTTCCGGGCATAGACCGTCACTCCGTTGACACACACCGAGCGGCAGAGCATAGCCCGCGCCCCCGCTCTTGACCACCACGGCACGTCGCTAAAGAGCCCGTGACACTCCCTCCAGTCCCGTCTCGCGTGCTGCCCCACGAGCAACTCGGCATTCGCAAAGGGGGGCGGGCGTCTCTGCCCGCCGCGGCAGATACGGATGCCTGCCCCACTTACGCGCAACTTTGCGCGAGGCAGCACGCTAGTTGAACCCGACGCTGTAGTACGTGTTTCCGCCGATCACGTCGCCCACTTCGCCGGTCTCCGGGTCGAACGCGAACTGCGACGTCGTGATGGGATACATCTGGCCGGCCGGCGTACCGCCGGGAAGCTGGATCTTCAGCAGGAACGGCGACCGGAAGGGACTTTGCGGGGCGCCGGCCGGCAGTTCAGTCCGCAGTTGAAAGCGGCCCTGTTCGGAGTTGCCCTTCTGAAAGACGAAGAGCACGCCCTGCTCGGACAGCAGCGTCATCTGAAACCCGTCCGGATACGGCGTGAGGACGACGTTGTCCTCGTGCAGAAGCGTGAACTCGGTGCCGACGGGAATCGACTGCGCGTCGATGCGGAAGACGATCGGCACGGTCTGCCGCTCGAAATTGCTGAGCTCGCCTGCGATTTCCGGCACGTTCACGACGTGCACGTTCTTCCACGTCACGTTGTTGCTGCCTCGCACCCACGCCGACAATCCGCCGCTCGCGGCCGGATAGGGGTCCGCGTCGTTGTCCGCCAGGGCAATTAGACAAGTGTGCGGCGGCAGGTTGGCCGGCGCAGCCCAGTCGAACGTCACCGTCCGGCGCCCATCCTGGCCCGGAACCGTGCTGGCGATGCTGCCGATCAGCGTCCAACTGGCCGGGAACGGCGGTGCGCCCCCCGTCGCCGGTGCAAAGTACAGCAGCACCTGGGCGTTCGCCGGATCGGCCAGCGAGCCCCGGTTGTGAACGGTCACGTACACCCGGTGCGGTGCGCCGGCGATCGGGTTCTCGTGGACGTGTAGGTCCGTGGCGTTCGGATCGGTGAAGGGCGGCGCGTCCACGCGGATGTCCGGGCTCTGCCACGGCTTGACCACGATCCCGGTCTCGCCGTCGCCCACTCCGCTGGGCGAGGGCGTAGCGCCCGTGTCCAGCGTGTTGTCGCGCATCCAGAGGTCCACGGTCGGCGGGATCAAGGGCTCGAACGCTTCGCGAATCGCACCCGCGCAAACGGCGCAGAAGTGACCGACGGCGCAGCGCATGTGGCACGCCGTGCTCGGGCGGAACGACCCGCAGGCGGTGTAGCCCGCCCCTTCGTACATACCCACGGTCTGGTACGTGCCGTCCGGTGAGGGCGGCAGCGGGGACGGTGTGCAGCCGCCGCTGCCCTGCGTGTGATCCACGCGGATGCACTGCCCGTCGTCGACTTCGGTCGGAATGTCGGTGGACGGGTGGACCAGCGTGATCCACTTCAACGCATTCCGGTTCGCGACCGGCGCGCTGACGTTGGGCCGCAACAGCGAGGCGGCCACGGCGTCGTCGTTGTAGACCGTCTCGTACTCATCGCCCAGGCCGAAGGCTGCGTGCCCCAACTCGTGCGCGAAGACGCTCGGCGCTTGAACGACGTTCGAGAGGTACATGAATCCCGTCCCGTACCCGCTTGCCGCTCCGCCGTAGCGCGAGTCGTTGATTAAGACAGCGACCGTGTCGATCGAGCCCGCGCCGTAGTTGCCCGGTGCGCCGGCGGCGACCTCGTAAGCGAACTGCTCGCCCTCCGACGTGAGGAGGGCCAGCCGGCAGTCGGCGACCTTCTGGCAGTCGAAGTACGCCTGAAACGGCGTGTCGTTCAACAGCAACTCACCATCGGCGGCCTTCGTGCCGGCGTTCGCGTCCCGCGAGGGGATGAATGCCACGTGCACGTTGATGAGGTGCTGCATTTCGCTGTAGATCGAGTAGCTCCACAGATGAGCGAGGATGTTGCTCACGTTCTGGCTGAACAGATCACGGTCCGCCTGCGTGTCCTGGTAGCCCTCCGCCAGGATAAGCAGGTCCATGCGGTCCGGCGAGGGGCCGTTGTACGCCAGCGTGAAATGCTCCGCGGCGTCCGTGTCGTACCCCGTCGCGCCGACGGCGGAGCGCGCGAAGCGCTTGCCTTGCCCGATTGGTTTTTCGAGTGACGGCGTCTCCAGGTCGATCGTGCCGGCGAAGATGGGGCTGTCGTTGGACTTGAAGCGCGTAAACGCGATCTTCCGCGCTTCCTTCAGGTCCGGTGCCGCGACCAGGAAGCCACTCGGCTCCCGCCCGACGTCCAGCCAGGCCATGCTCTCGCCCTTCAGCCCCTCCGGGACTTCCACGTATGGACTGAGTGGGTCATCGATGAAATGCGTGGAAAGCACGCTGCCCGCCGCGTTCAGGACGTTGACGCGCAGAAACGGACCCAGGACGTTCTTGGGCCGGTTGGGATCCAACAGTTGCGCGCTCAAGCGCAACGTCGGCACCCCCATCGTATCCCCGCGACGCTCGACGTAGCGGTGCCCGACCGCCTGCCCCTTGTCGAGGGCGGCCAGGACCATCAGCGTGCTTGCGTCCGACGGCGGCAGCGGTTCGGGTTTCGGCCGCAGGACCCGGCGCAACTGCTCCAACTCCCGCGCCAGCGGGATTTCCCGCCGCAACAAGGCCCCCTCGCGCCCCGCAAACTGCACCGCGAGCCGCGTCGTCGGCCGCAGGGGAACGGTGGGGATCACGCGAGACGTCCAGCCCGTAATGAGCGACTTGGACAGGCCGCGCACCTGCCCCGCGTTGTCAATGATCACACTGGTCAGGTTCTCGTCGTCGCCTTCGGCATACAGCCCGGCCGCGGTGTTGGCGCGCGCCACGTCGGCTGTCCACCGAAACTGCGTCCCGTCTTCCAGCGCCAACGTGCCCTCGGCGTTGCGCTCGCGGACAGTCCCGGAGAGCACCGAGCCCAGGCTCGTCGTCTCGTAGGTCGTGCCGACGACCACCGCGAGCTCAAACTGGCCGTCCTCCAGCGCACCTTCGAACCAGGCACTCAGCGACGACCGCCCCTCGACGGCGTCGCACACGTACGCCAGCACCCGCTCGCCCTCGACGAGCAGGCCGACCAGCGCGTCGCGGCCCTGGAGGCGGCCGACGAGCCCCTTGTTGCCCACTTCGCCGGCGGGGGGCAGGAGGTTCTCGAACAACGAGGCACAACCCGCCACGAGCACCGCCGTGATGAAGGCGAGGCTCGGGACGGCCAATCGAGTGGTCGTCTTCACTTTGAATGCTCCGGTTGATCGCTCGGTTGGGCGTTCGGTCCCAATGGCCCTTCGGTTCCGTCTCCGATTTTAGCGGTCTGCCACGCAAGTCACGTGGCTCCCTGCTACTAGACGTGCTAGATTCTCGACGGCCGCCGGGCGGGATTCGACGGGAGGACCCGGTCGGGTAGCGCGCACGGCGGCGTCCGCGCGTGGGCGCGGCGCTCGGACCGGGAGGCTGCTCCCCAGCGGCGCGGAGCGCCGGAAGGCGCCCGGACTCGCGATTTCGCGCTGCCGGCTACGGAACCGCGGCTTCGACCAGTGCGGGAGTTGCGCCTGCGGGAGGCTGAGCCGGATCCGGCAGTTGGTCGGCAAGCTCCTGGGCCAGGCGCTCGAAGTCGTGTTGGCGCTCGAAGAAGACCGCGGCCACGTCGGGGTCGAAATGTCGTCCGCAGCCCTCGCGGATGATCGCCGCGGCCTCCTCGTGCCCCATCGCCGCCTTGTACACGCGCCGCGTGCGCAGCGCGTCGTATACGTCGGCGAGCGCCATGATCCGGCCGGCCAGAGGGATGTGCTCGCCGGCCAGCCCCGCGGGATACCCGGAGCCGTCGTATTTCTCGTGGTGGTACAGGGCGATCTCCATCCCCATCTGGAGGAACTCCTGTCGCCGACGTTGCGTGAGCAGGGTACGGATCGTGTTTCCGCCGATGGTCGTGTGCGTCTTCATGATCGCGAATTCTTCCGGAGTCAGCTGGCCCGGTTTCAGCAGGATGCGGTCAGGGATGCCGACCTTCCCGATGTCATGAAGGGGCGCGGAGCGGAAGATGGTCGCGATGAAGTCCGGGCTGATCTGCGGCGCGTACTTGCGCGCCGACGCCAGCGTCTCGCTGATCAACCGGCAGTACGTCTGCACGCGCTCGAGGTGAGCACCGGTTTCGGGGTCGCGGTGCTCCGCCAGCTTGGCGAGCGCGAGGATGACGGCGTCGCGCGTCTCGTTGCGTTCCTGAAGCCGAGTCTGGTTCAGCAGCGCGACCGTGGCGGATTCGGCGATGGCCTGAAGCGTGGCCAGGCTCTCGGGATCGTAGGGCGCTCCCGACCAGGGCTCCGTCACGCTCAGTACGCCGATGGCCTGCCCCCCGTCGACCAGGGCGGCGGCGGTCAGCGGCAGCGCCGCGAAGATCTCGCTGTCGTAACGCGGGTTGGCTCGGAGCGCGTCGTCGGGCGTGTTCGCGACGATCGTGCGGGCCTCGGCAAAGGCCTGGCCGGCCACCGGGGCGCCGACCGGAACACGAATGCCGTCGCGCAGCTCCGGCGCGAGGCCGACCCCCGCGACGATCGTAAGGTACTCCCCGCTAGCATCCGGCAGCATTAACGACACGCGCCGGCTCCGCAGCAGCTCGGCCGTCGTTCGCACCACGACCTCCGCCACGTCCGCCACGGTGTCCTTGCCGTTCAGGTCGGACACGAAATCGTACAGCCGGACGATGGCCGCGGTCCGCTCGCGCACGCGGTCTTCAAGCTCGGCGTTCAGGCGCTGCAACTGGGCATTGGCGTCCTGCAAGGCCGCCGTCAGTTGCCGCTCGCAAATGACGAGCCGGTAGCGCTCCAGACTATCGCGGATCGCGGCCTCCAGGGCCTCGCGCGGGCACGGCTTGTTCAGGAAGCGGAAGATGTGTCCCTCGTGCAGCGCCTCCACCGCCACGTCGACGTCGTGGCAACCGGTAAGCATGACCGTGACCGTGTCGGGCCACCGGCGCCGCACCTCGCGCAGGAACTCCACCCCGGTCATCTCCGGCATCTTGTGGTCGGCCATCACGACGGCGTACGGCCCCTCCCGTTCGAGCGCGCCGAACCCGGCCGCGACCCCAAGCGCACAAGTTATTTCAAACCGGCCGCGGAGCTGACGGCGGAGACCGTCCAGGACATTCGGCTCGTCGTCCACGCAAAGGATCTTGCGGCTGATCTCGTTCATCGGGTGGTCCCTTTCTCCGCGGCGACGTCATCGGTCGCGGGCTTGCACTTCGGGATGGTGCTCATGCCGGCTGCACCTCCGCGCCGACCAGCGTCGCGGCGATCGACTGTTTCCATTCGCCCAGGCCGTCGAGCCGTCCGATCCGCGCCAGGTACCTGGCGTCCAGCTCGGGCACGAACGGGGCTTCGTCATCGCGCGGCGTTCCGGCCGGGGCGAAGCTGGGCCACAGGGCGGCCGCGACGTGCACGGCGCTGACCGCGCAGACGCCATCGAAGTCGGTGTCGTTGGGACTGTGGTGCAGCAGCACGCCTTCGACGAGCCGCGGCGGCAGGCCCCACAGTTCCAGCAGGCACGCTCCGACTTCCGGGTGCGTGGCGCCCAGCACCTCGCGTTCCGCGGCGCAGATCGGAACCTGGTCCTGCCTGGTACGCCGCAGCGCCTCCGCCCAGCCATCAGTTTGCCGCTCGGCCAGGATCAGCAGCCCGACGTCATGCAGGAGTCCGGCCGCGAAGGCCTGGTTGGGGCGGTCGCCCGACTGCCGTTCGGCGTTGCTGATCGCGCGGGCGATCTGGGCCGTCAGCATCGAGCGGTGCAGGTAGCGTTGGACCGAGAAGCCCGGCAACGGGTGCGTCGGACGAAACCGGTCGAGTATCTGCGCCGACAGGATGAGCGACTTGATCCGGATCAGCCCAAGCAGCGCCACCGCGTGCTCGATGCTGGACACGTTGCGCCCCAGCCCGAAGAACGACGAGTTGACCAGTTGCAGTAGCTTGGCGGAAAGCGCCGGGTCGCGTGCGATGACCGCGGCAATGTCGCGCGCGCTCACCTCTTCCGCCGCGGCGGCCCTCGTGATTTCCGCGTAGACCCCCGGGGGGCTCGGCAACGTCCCCACGCTGGCCGCGATGGAGCGGACCCGCGGGTTCGGCAGCGCCTCCCGCGCTGCGCAAGCGCGCTCCACGGCCAGCTTCAGAGTGTCCGCGTCCACCGGTTTCGACAGGAACTGGTGGGCGGCTCTCAGCACCCGGATGCCGCTCTCGTCGTCGGTGTGGCCGGAGAGGACGATCCGGGCCACTTGCGGGTGTTTGGCCATCACCTTCTCGAGCAGCTCGGCCCCGTTCATGCCCGGCATCTGCATGTCCGTGACCACCACGTCGAACGGCGCCGCCGCGAGCTGCCCCAGGGCCTCGGCGCCGCTCGCCACGAACACCGTGTCCCACTCGTGCCGCTGCCTGCGCAACATGCGGCGCAGACCTTCGAGCACGTTCACCTCGTCGTCCACGAACAGGATGCGGGTCTTACTCATGATCGCTCTCGCTCGCGGCCGCGGCCTGCGGGGCCAGCTTCACCGGCACGCGAATGTGGAACGTAGTCCCGACGCCCACGGTGCTGTCGCACGTTAGTTGACCCCCGTGCTTACCGACCACGATCTGGTGGGCGATGGCCAGTCCCTGTCCGGTCCCCCGCCCCACTTCCTTGGTCGTGAAGAACGGCTCGTAAATCCGGCTGCGAATCTCCTCCGGGATGCCTGTCCCGGTATCTCCGATCGCCACCTCCACCCACTCACCCTCCGCGCGCGTCGTGATCGTGATCTTCCCCCGCTGCCCGGTGTCCTTGATCGCGTGCGCGGCGTTGACCAGGATGTTCAGGAAGACCTGGTTCAGCTCATTGGCCTAGCATTCCACCGGCGGCAACTCGCCCAGCCGGGTCTCCACGTCGGCCACGTACTTGTATTCGTTGCGCGCCACCGTGAGCGTGCTTCGCAGGCAGTGATTCAGGTCGACGGCCGAGGCCTCGCCGCCCTTGATGTGCGAAAAGTCCTTCATCGCCCGTACGATGTTCGCGACACGTTCCACGCCGTCCAATCCCTGCCGGACGGCCTTCGGTGCATCCTCCAGGATGAACTCCAGATCATGCTGCTCTTCAGCGGCCCGGACCGCGGCCACCGCGTCCGGCTCGACCTGAGCGGCGGCCACGAGTTCCACCAGCTCGCGGTACCTGCGCACCACCTCGCCGAGGTCTTCCTGAAAGTCCGCCAGCGCACGCAGGTTGTCCCCGACGTACTGGATGGGCGTGTTGATCTCGTGAGCGACGCCGGCGGCCAGACGCCCCACCGATGCCAGCTTCTCGGCCTGTAGCACCTGTCGCTCAGCCTCCACGAGCCTGAGCGTACGCTCGCGAACCAGCTCCTCCAGCCGCGCGCGATGCTCGGCCAGCTCCTGCTCGGCCCGCTTACGGTCGGCGACGTCGATGAAGCTCTCCAGCAGGTACTCGCGCCCGCGCAACGTCAGCAGGACGACGGTCTTGACGACCGGTATGCGCCGCCCGCCGGCGGCCAACACCTCGCGTTCGGAGCTGTTGATGCTCTGGCCCAGGTCGGTCACCGGGCAACGCCCACACTCGGCCGGACAGATGAACTCGTGGCAAGTGGCCCCAACCACTGCCTCGCGCGGGACTCCGAATGTAGCCAACGCTGCCCGATTGACATCGGCGATGACGTGTGTGTCCCGGTCCACGAGAACGACGCCGGCTTGCATCCCGTCGAGGATTGTCCTCAGCCGCCCCTCGTTCTCGCGCAGGGCCTGCTCCTGTTGGAGGCGCAGTGCGGCGTCGTTCCGGGCGCGCGCGCGGAGAAGGTAGGTTACCAGTCCGGTCAGCAAGCTGAGCGTGGCCGCAAGTGCCAGGCCGAGCAGCGCCCACGCCCGGGCCCCCCGAGGGTCGTGCGCGCTGTGCGCCGCGGTTGCCCACCAGATCCAGCCGATTCCGGCCAGCGCCGCGACCAGGTGCCCGATGGCCACCGTCAGTCCGTCGCGGATCGGTCGGTTGGTGCCGGTTGCTCGAAGTGTGCGCACAGACGCCTGCCCTTGCCAAGTTCCAAGGCGGTACCTGCGGTCCGTGAGCCGACGGTGCGCCGGCCGGCGTCTGGCAACTCCCGCGCGGCATGTCACGATCGGCTGGAACCGCCACCGGTGTTATCGTCGGTTGACCTGCATTACTTCGTAGTACTGGTGACCGCGAGCCGCTGGGCGCGCACGACAAGACCTGGGCGGTGTCTCATACCATCGAAGAACGGTCGAGTTATCGGCCGGATCGCCGCGGGCGTGCGGTTGTCCCCCGTCGACTGGCGCAGACGGGCCGCAACCAGGTTCGCGGCGCTCCCGTCGGGGTCCTAACGGGTCACCGGCCGACCGGCGAGCAGGTCGGCGAGCACCTGCTCCGTCAGCCCTGTGGGGTACGTAAAACCCGCGAGCCGCCCCTGGGCATCGACCAGGATCGTCAGCGGAATCCCCTCTACGCCGTAGTCGCGGTACAGCGACTCGTCCGTGTCGAGCCCGATCCAGCCGCGGATCGGCTTCTTCTTCACGAACCGCGCGACGACGTCCGGCCGCTCGGCGGTGATCGCGATGAACTGCACCGGCCGGTCGGCGAACTTCTGCGCCAGTTCGTTCAGGTGCGGGATGGCGGCGACGCACGGTCCGCACCAGGTGGCCCAGAACTCCAGGACGACTGCCTTCCCCCGCAGCGACTCCCAACTCACCTTCGTCCCGTCGGGGGCCTGGAGAACCTGCTCCAGCCCGAGCGGCGGTGCCGGCGTGCCGGCCTTCAGCGGCCCGTGCGACGCCAGGACGGGTGCGGTTCCCGTCGGCAGCGCGTGCCCGGGGTCCTCCTTGCGGCAGGCGAAGACCAGCAGGAGCGTCAGGGCGGCGGGGACAATCAAAGCCGGAATCGTCCCCCCAGGGCACGCGCGCGCCACACACACCCGGCCCGTCCCTGCGTTGCGCCCGGGGCGCAGTCCGCAGACCGTCGAGACGTCCCGCACGTTGGAAGTCTGCGCTGCCACGCTCGCTTCTCCGGGCCTCGCGCCGCAGGGGCGCTCTTGTTGGCGAGCGGAACCGGAGGTTCGCCGGGTTGCTCGCCGGCCGTGCCCTGCTGACACCAGCATACTGTCGGCGAGCCAGAGGACGCCAGGGTTACAGCGCGTGTCCGACGCCCGGCGCGCAACGCAGCGCACCGACCCCGCTGTACGCCTGGAATGCAGAGCCCTGCGTGCCCCCTGCGTTCTACCGTTCGCTGTGGCGAGGAGGAACTTGCGGTCCACCCGCCTCCCGGTCAGTGCCGGAGCGCACTTCGGCTGCTTCGCGTTGGCGCGCCGTCGGGAGCCGCTCCAGACCGGGCTTGAGCCGCTCTTCGAAGATCCGGTCCACCGGCGCCATCAGCTTCTTGCGGCGCTCCTGCACGTCGACCAGCCGCCTTTCTCGCTCCTCGCCAGCGGTCAGTGCGGCACTGTCCATCGCCTTCTGCCACTCGTCGATGTCGTGGCGCCGTCGGGCGATGTGCTCACGGCCCTTCTCCTGGCATTCCCGGCAGACGCTCCAAGCTTTGCGCGCTTGCTCGTCGTCCAAGCCATAGCGAATGATGAACCGCCGCGTATAGGCTTCCCACTGGGCCTCGAACACGCGCGCGTCAAGGGGCGCCTGAAACGCCGCGGCCTGTGTCGCGCTGGCCTCGCTCTTGGCGCGGGCCGCCTTGACCCGCTCGCGCTCCCGCGCAATAGTGGGTCCCCACTCCAACTCCCCGCTTTCGACGCGCTCCGTGAACTCCTCCGGCGATACCGGACGCTTGCCGTCCCAAACCATTGAGGAGGCATCTTCGCGGTCGTGGTAGCGGACCGTTGCCCCGGCTTCAACACCGATCTCGCTTGGCGTCAGCTCCTGCGGATGATGGGGGCGGTTGAACTCGGCGGATACTATCGTGCTGATGGTCGAGGGCACCAGGTCGCCGGCGGCCAGGCGGAATACCTCGACCTTCTGGGGAAACCACACCCCATCGAGTTGGGCCACCGTGAAGCGCGTTTCGCCAATCAGCTTGCCTTGGAGCCAGACGGTCGTGCGCACGACACTCCAGTCCTTCTGCGAATCGATCCACCATTCGCATTTGCCGACGCCGTCTGATGCACTGACGACCTCCAAGTCTCCTTCTCTCCGGGTTTCGTACTCAAGCGGCGGCCGACCCGCCTGCTGGCCCTCGGCCTCAAGATCGTGTCCGGGCGCCACCGGATCGAGACCAACCCGGCGCAGGTCATGCAGCCGAAAGAAGCCTGTTCGGGTCGCGCCGAACACGTCGGCAACCGGCGCGTCCTCCACATGCCTCCATAGATCATCACCCGTGACCAGGGTGTGTAGCGCACCGTGGAAGGTCAAATCGTTCCGTGGTCGGCCATCGGCATCGCGCATCACGACACCGTCTTCGTCGCCGTGGTCGATGGTAATGTGTGAGTCCGCGGCGCACTTCCATGTGTAATATCGCACGCGCACGGGCGCAGGCGGGCCCTCGCCGCCTTCGGGTACGGTGCGCTCCTCTTTGAACTCAATGTGCGCCGTCCGAAGCCACGCGGAGCTGCGGGCCTCCTCTGCCGCCTGCAAGACGGCTGGTTTCTCCGACTCGCCCCGCGCGGCAGCAAACGGCCCCATGCTTCCAGCGCAAAGTACTGATAGCAGCAGAAACCAGTGCGGCATGTCGACCTCCAACACAAGTTTCGTGCGACGGCCCCACTGCGCGCAATAGTCTACCGAGGCGCCGTGCGCTCGACGTCATCACTAGAGGCACGTGCCCGTGTACACGTACACGTCGAAGGCGCCGACCGTTCCCAACGCGTCGTCCTTCACACACGGGTTCCAGACAGGGTCACACAGCCCGCCGTACTGCGACGCACAGCCGCGCACCAGATAGCAAAACGTCCGATTCGTCGTGTAGAGGATGAAACCCAGAGTGACGTTCTGTCGCTTGTTGCAGATGATCTCATTGACGCATGGGTGTCCGGAGTAGCTGCACGCGCAGAACTGATACCCTGGGCAGGATCCGCAGTACTCCCAGGTTGGCAACAGCGAGTAGCAGTACCACGCCTGTCCACGGGTCGCGCCCAGAGGTAGCGCGACCACCGTCAGCAACGTCGCCAGACTGAGGGCTCTCACTTGTCTTCCTCGTACGTCTTGTTCCTCCTTTCGCAGGCCACACGAGCGACGGCCAACCCGACCATAATAGTCGGCCACGTGCGAGCCCTCCCCCCCCCCGGTCTTGCGTCAAGGAGATTCTTCTCGGGAACGCTTACGGAGGCCCACCTGCCGAACACATCAGCCGTGCGAAGTAGCCGCCGTCGCGCCAATCCGCCGGCCGCGGGCCCCACGCGGGCAGCGTGGTCTCCTGCACGTCGAGCCGCCAGCCGCGATTCTCGCTGAGGAAACCCGCCACGATCTGTTCATTCTCCGCCGGCTCGATGCTGCACGTGCTGTACACCAGCCGGCCGCCGGGGCGGACAAACCCGGCGGCTTGCCGCAGCAACTGGCCCTGGAGCGTGACGAGCGACTCAAGCTTGCGCGCGGTGAGCCCCAGCCGCGCCTCGGGCCGCCGCGCGATCACGCCGGTGTTCGAGCAGGGCACATCGACCAGCGCGGCATCGAAGGTACCGTCCCACCGCGGACCACAGGCCGAGGATTCGCTGGAGGTCGTCGCGGCGAGGGCCGAGCTGCCTGCCGCGGCGGACGCTTCGGCGCCGGTCGCACTCGGGTCGAGGAGCTGTGTCCGCACACAGGTAAGCCCCAGCCGCTGCACGTTCGCCCGCACCCGCGCCAACCGCTCCGGGGCCGTGTCGCAGGCCACAACCTCGCCGCGGTCTTCCATGTCCAGCGCCAGCACCAGCGACTTGCCGCCCGGCGCGGCACAGAGGTCGAGCACGCGCTCGCCGGGCCGTGCCCCGACGGCCCGGGCTGCCGCGTTAGCCGTACTGTCCTGCACGAAGACCAGCCCTTCGCGAAGCGCGAGGGAATCCACGGCCGGCACCGCTGCCGGCAGGAACGCCGCGCCGCCCGAGAATGACACGGCCTCTCCGAACTGCTCGCGCAACCGGCGCTCGAATTCCGCCGGCGAGAGGCGCAGCGCGTTTGCCTGGAGGACCACCGCCGGGGTCGCCGACGAGGCCCACGCCGCCGCCTCGGCCGGCTCCGCGCCGAAGCGCGCTACCAGATCGACATAACGCGGGAGCCGCTCGCCCGTGGCCGCGGCGAGATGGGACGCGATGCCAACGGCCTCCGGCTCCGCGGTCTCAGCGACGCCGGAGCTCGGCACCTCGGGCAATACTGCAACGTTGAAGCGGCAGGCTTGGTCCCAATTCACGCGGACCTGGGTCGGATCGAGCCGTCGCCAGGGTACCCGCCGCTCGGCGACGGCCCGCGTGACACGACGCAGCACGGCGTTGACCATGCGCGGGGGAGCCCCGCCCGCGAGCCGGCGAGCCAGCTCAACCGCCTCATCCACCGCCGCAAAGACGGGGATGCGGTCCAGCCAGATGACCTGATAGACGGCGGTGTACAGGATGGCGCGCAGGCGGTCCGACGTACGCCGTCTGTCGATCTGCGCCAAAGCGGCCAGGACGTGCTCGATCGTGACCAGCCGCCGCAGCGTGCCCTGGCTCACTTCGGTTGCCAGAGAAGCTTCCCGACTGTCCAGGTCGCACGCGGCGCGCCATTCCGCCAGCGCGTCGTGTGCGAAGCGGCGGCCGGTGAGCGCATCCGCCACCGCGAGCACCGCGGCGGTGCGTCCGTCCACGTGACCGGGCATGTCGGAAAATACGGCGTCCATGTCCGCCACCCGCGCAAAGCTGGAGCTTTGCGCTACTGTTCCGCGGTCCGCGCAAAGCTGGAGCTTTGCACTACTGTTCCGCGGTCCGCGCAAAGCTGGAGCTTTGCGCTACTGTTCCGCGGTCCGCGCAAAGCTGGAGCTTTGCACTACTGCTCGGCGATCCGGGCAAAGCTGGAGCTTTGCGCTACTGTTCCGCGGTCCGCGCAAAGCTGGAGCTTTGCGCTACTGTTCCGCGGTCCGCGCAAAGCTGGAGCTTTGCACTACTGCGCTGGCAAGAGCCGGTCGGGTGGGGCGATGCGGCGGCCGTTGGCGAAGTCTGCAAACGCCATACGCTTACCGCCCGCCGGCTGGACCTCCAGGAGCCGCACGCGGCCCGCGCCGGTCTGCAACGTGAGATCGGTGCAGAACGCCCCGGGCGGCCGGTCCGGCGTGGGCGCACCGACCTCGTCGGCGACCTCCGCACGAACCAGCAGCACGCGCTCCTGTTTGCCGCTGCGCGAGGCAAAGAGACACGCCGCCGCCGGCCAGGACCACAGCCCGTGGATGCGCCGCGCGACACGGCGCGCGGCCTGCGACCAGTCCACCGTGCCATCCGCCTTGGAGAGCTTCGGCGCGCGACTGGCCAGCGCCGGGTCTTGCGCCCGTGGACGAACGGTCCCGGATTCGATGTCGCGCAACGTGTCCACAATCAGCGCGGCGGCGAGTTCCGCGAGGCGGTCGTGCAGCTCGTCGGCCGTCTCGGTCTCCCGAATCTCGGTCTCGCGCTGACTCCAGATGGGGCCGGCATCCCAGCGCTCGTTCAGTTGAAACACGGTAACGCCCGTCGTTTCGTCGCCGTTGATCACCGCCCATTGAATCGGCGCGGCACCTCGGTACTTGGGGAGGAGCGAGCCGTGGAGGTTGACGCAGCCGCGAGGCAGTGCGGCCAGGACCCCGCTGCCGATCTTCTGCCCGAAGGCGGCTACGACGCCGATCTCGGCCTGCCCGAGCGCGTCCATCAGGTCCAACGTGTTTACGTCGTCGGTCTGGATGTGGCGCAGTCCCAACTCAACCGCCGCCGCATGGATCGGCGTCGGGCGAACGCTGCGCCCGCGCCCCGCCGGCCGGTCGGGCTGGCTGATGGCCGCGACGACCGGATGGCCGGCACGCACGAGGGCATGCAGGGCCGGTACGCCGAACTCGGCGGTTCCCAGGAAGACGACGCGCATGCGCGGCCCTCGCTCCGGATGCGCCCCGCCCGCACGCGCACCACCGCAGATACTACCGCGCAGGGCCGCGTGACTTGTAGGAGTCCTCGAGCGCTTTCAGTGTCCGCCGGGTCGCGACCCGGTCGCTGGGACCCATGCGGTCAATGATGAGCACGCCGTTGAGATGGTCCGTCTCATGTTGGCAGATTCGGGCGGGGAGGTCTTCGAGCACCTCCTCGAACGGGCGGCCGTCCAGGTCCTGGGCCGTCACGCGGCAGCTCTGGGAGCGCCGCACTTGTACGTTCACGCCCGGCAGCGACAGGCAGCCCTCTTCGGCCTCTGCGGACCCGTGGGGTTCGTGGATCGCGGGGTTGACGAGCACGCGCGTGTCCTCGGGCCGGCCGGTCACGTTCATGAGGATCAGCCGCTTGTTGACGCCCACCTGCGGCGCGGCCAGCCCGACGCCCTTACCGGACTCCATCAACTCCTGCATCCGTGCCACGAGCGCCCGCAGCTCGCCGTCGAACTCGGTAATCCGCTCCGACGCCTTGCGCAGACGCGGGTCGGGGTAGTGCACGATACGCAGTTTCTTGAGATCGAGCTTCATCGTCGAAAGCATCGCCACGTCTCAGAGTCTCTACCGGCGGTGCGGCACAGGCGAAGGACCGATCGCCCCGGAACCAGACTAATGATAGACGGGCGCCTGCGTCTTGTCAGAACGCCTGCCCGAGCAGAAACGCGAGCGCCAGCCGCCGGGCCATCTGGACGTTGTTAAAGACCATCGGCAGGAGCAGCCCCAGGTCCGTGTTGGGCATGCGGAGGTAGTCGGCCAGCTCCGTCCTCCACGTCGCACTGAACGCGGCCAACTCGTCCTGTAATACCGGGGCGGCGAGGGCCTCGGCCACGGTCTGGGACGCAAGCCACCCGGAACGCAACGCCGGATAGATGCCGTCGTTGCTGAAAGCGCTGGCGAACCCGCCGGCGTCACCGACCAGGAGGCAGCGCTTGCCCACGTGCGTCTCAATCTCGAGCGCCGCCCCGGCCAGGCATGGCAGCGCGACGGGGGCGACGCGCTTGGCGGGCGGCAGTACCCCTTTCTCGGCGGCCACGTGCAGGAACTCCGCGAGCTGCGCTACGGCGGGGAGCGTGCTGTCCTGCGTCATCAGGGTCACCAACGCGCACCGCCCGTGCCAGGCGATCGTCGCCACCTTCAGGTCCCGGCCGGCTCCCAGCACAACGTCCAGGCCGCACCCTGGCTCAGACCGGTCCAGCGAGACCTGCGCGCAGGCGCCGCGCTCTCCGTGGGCCGCCGGCAGGTTCGCCGACTGCGCGGTGGCGCTTCCGGCGCCGTCCGCGATGACCAGCACCCGCCCGGTCACCAGGCGCTCTCCCGCAGCTTTGCGCGTTCCCACGCGACCGTCGGCGGCCACCTCGACCCGCACCGCGTCCTCACCCAGTTGCACGCCGGCCACGGCGCCGCGGAGCACCTGCACCCCCCCGCTGCGCGCAGCGGCCAGCAGTGCGGCCCCAAGCCGCGAAGGTTCGACAACCCAGCCCGTGAGCTTGGAATCCTTGACGTCCAGCGGCTTGGCCAGGTCCCAACCCCACAGCCGGACCCCGGCGAAGTCGGCGGCGCCCGCGGCTGCGGCGTCCACTCCGAGTTCACGGCACATCCGCATGCCTGCCGGGCCGATCCACCCCGCGCAACCTCGGGAGCACGGGGACTGTTGAGGCTCGATCAGGAGTGCGGCCAGATTGCGGCGCGCAGCCGCGAGCGCCGCGGCACAGCCGGCCGGCCCACCGCCTGCGATCACGACGTCGTACCGTACCTCGGCAGCCGTCAAGCGGACTCCCTTACTTCAACTGCTCCCAAAGAACTTCCTCGGCCCGCCCGAAACGCTGGAACGCACCGCGCACCGCGTCGTAGATCGATTGAATCTCTTGCGCCTCGGCCCCCGTCGCCGGCCCGTCGCGCGGCAGCGTTTCGAGCACCGCCGCCAGGCGCGCCGCCGCGTCGTCGAGTTGGCTGGCCGCCTCGGCGAAGTGGCTCGCGGCGCGGAAGATCAGTAGCTTGTCCTCGCGCTGCCGCGTGGGCCCCCAGATCAGCTTGGACGGGTTGAGCAGCACTTGCTGACTGGCCAGCCGCAGTTGCTCGCTCATGTTCTGGAAGTTCGCGAGAGTCTTCTCGACCGCCGGGCGACTCAGAATCACCGTCCGTTCGCCGATGGCCGCCATCGACCGCACGTGCTCCAGCGACGCATTCACCCGGTCCATCGCGCCGTGCAGTTTGCCGAGCGTGCCGGCAGCGTTCGCGGGATCCAGCTCCGCCTGGAGTCGGGCGAGCATCTCCTGGTCAATGGTGCGCGTCGCGTGTTCCAGGCTGGCGAGCGTGTCTCGGATCGCCGGGCGGCTCTCCTTGACCAGGGCGGCGGCCTCGCTGAGCCCGTCGTCCAGGTGGGTCAAGGCGCTGTGCAGCTTGGCCAGCACGGTCGCGTCTCCGCCGGCCGCCAATTCGGCCCGCAGCGCCCCGGTCGTGGCGTTCAGGTCGTCGAGCAAGCGGTGAATCTTGTGCAGGAGCGCGGTCTGTTCCTGTGCGCTCATCTGCGTGCGCAGCTCGCCCGTCAGCGCGTTGATGTCGTCCAGGCTCAACAGCACCTTGCGCACGATGGACTTGTCGGCGTCCGGATCGACCGCGTCATTGAGCCGATCGACCAGCCCTCCCGGCCCGAGCAGCCGGCGCGAGAGAGTTGAGATCGCGGCGGAGAGGCTCTGCGGCGGCAACCCGTTGACGGGGCCGCTGAGCGGGACGTCGGGCGTGCCCACGTTCAAAATGGACACGAAGCCCGCGCCCCCGATGGCCGGCTGGTCCGTCGTGATCTGGCAGTTGCCGTACAGGGCGACGTCTTCGCGGATCTCGGCGTGGACGACGAAGAACGTGCGCTTCTGGGGGCCGCCGGCGCCCGGCACAAAGAGCTGCTCCACGTGCAGGTCGCGCACCCGGCCGACCTCGAACGAACCGGCCAGCATCACCGGGCTACCCACCTTGAGGGGCGCCAGCCCCTCCTCGTGCGGGAAGCGGATGACGACCTCCCGACCCGCGGCCTGCATCCGAGGGTACAGAAAGATTACCGTGGCGAGGAACAGTGCCACGAACACGATCGCCGCCAGCCCGAGCGCGAAGTCCTGTTGTCGCTGTTTCATTTGCCGGCACGCACAGACCGGACGGCGGGCTGCCCCGCTTGCCCGCGGCAGCGCCCACCGTCCGGCGGCATTCTAGCTGCCGCCCGCCAGCAGCCCAAGCCGCGCGGTCCGGCGGCGTACCCTCACAGACCGAGCGCGCGCCCCGCGGCCGACGTGCCCCAGGCAACCAGGTAGGCGAGCGTCGTCATTCCGACGAACGACGCGCACGGCCACATCCAGGAGTGCGTCTCGCGGCCGATCACCACCAGCGTGCTGACGCACTGGGCGCAGAGGGCGAAGAAGACCATCAGCGACAGTGCCACCGGCAGCGTGAACAGTGGTTTGCCGGTGTCTTCCCAAGTCATCGCTTGGATCGCGCTGCGGAGCGAGGGCGAGCGGGCGTCAGTCTCCTCGCCGAGGTTGCTGATCGTGCCCAACGTCGCAATGACCACCTCGCGTGCCGGAAACGAGCTGAGGACCCCGATACCGATGCGCCAGTCCCAGCCGAGCGGCTCGATCGCCGGCTCGATCACGCGGCCGAGCCGGCCGAGGTAGCTTTCGCGCAAGTACGCGCCGGCCAGTTGCGACTCGAACGACGCGTCGTCCCAGCCCGCGGCCTGCTGTTGTTGCTCCAGGGCCGCGCGCGCGTCCGCGCTGCGCGGGAAGTAGCCCAGGGCCCAGACCACGATGTTGACCGCCAGGATCACCGTGCCGGCCCGAACGACGAAGCTCCAGCCCGCCAGGTACATGCGCTGCAACACCGTGCGCAGGCGCGGCCACTTGTAGCCCGGCAGTTCGAGGACGAAACCCGTCGACGGCCCGGCAAACGCCGTCTTCCTGAGCAGCAACGCGATGGGGATCGCGAACACCACCCCCACCAGGTACATCCCCAGCATCACGAGCGCGTCCAGCCGCACCCACCCACCCAGCCACGCATGGGCCGGCACGAGCGCGCCGATCAGAAGCGTGTACACCGGCAGCCGCGCCGAGCAGCTCATAAACGGCGCGATCAGGATCGTGATAAATCGTTCGCGCCGGTCCCCGATGGCCCGCGCTCCCATGATGGCCGGCACAGCGCAGGCAAACGAGGACAGCAGCGGGATGAACGCCCGGCCGCTCAGACCCAGCGGTCGCATCAGCCGATCGACCATGAACGCGGCGCGGGCCATGTACCCGCAGTCCTCCAGAATCGCGATCAACGCGAACAGCGTCAGAATCTGAGGCAGGAACGCCAGCACCCCCCCGACTCCGCCGAGCACGCCCTCGGCGACGAGGCTCCGCAACGCGCCCGCGGGCAGCAACTCGCCGATGCGCAGCCCCAACCAGCCAACGCCCCCGTCGATCGCATCCATCAGCGGTTGGGCCCCCGCGTAGATCGTGTAGAACGCCGCGTAAAGGAGGGCTGCCAACGCGGCGACGCCCGCCACGCGGTGCGTGAGCAAGCGGTCGATCCGGTCCGACCACGTGTCTCCCGGCGGCAGATTGCGGATGACCACTCCGTCGAGAATCCGGTCGATCCACGCATAGCGTGCGCGGACTTCCGCCGGTCCGGGGTCGATGCCCGCGGCCCGCAGCGCCTCGCGCGCCTCGGCCAGCACGCATCGATCGCCGCCCAGCTTAAAGAACTGCTTCTCCGAGTGTCCGTCCGGGTCTGCCAGGACGCGCAGGGCCTTGGCCGGTTGCAGCGGCGCCGGCGCGCTGGCAACCAGGGCGCTTGTGGCGCGCGCCAGTGCGTCGGGTAGGGGCACGCGTGTGGCGGGCGGTGCCGCCCGCAGCGCCGATTCGAGGACCGGCACCAACGGGGCGACCGTCTCGGGCTGCGTGGCGATCACCGGCACGACGGGCAGCCCGAGCCGCTCCGCCAGCAGCCGGGCGTCCACCTCAATGCCGCGGGCACGCGCCGCATCGATCATGTTCAGCGCAATTACAGCCGGAAGGCCGACCTCCAGGACCTGGCTCAGGAGATACAGGTTCCGCGGGAGATTGGTCGCGTCGACAATGGCCAGAATCGCGGCCGGGCGCGGCGGCGCATGGCCGCAGAGCACGTCGCACACGATCGCCTCGTCAGGCGAAGCCGGCGTGAGGCTGTACGTCCCCGGCAAGTCGAGGACCTCGAGCGTCCGGCTCGCGCCGCGCACCGGTCCGCGCGCGAGGTCAACGCTTACGCCCGGGTAGTTCGCGACATGCCGCCGATAGCCGGTAAGCGCGTTGAAGAGCGCGGTCTTGCCGACGTTCGGGTTGCCGACGAGGGCGATCGCCGCCGACTCGGAACTCGCAGGTGCGGCGGCGTTTGGGCCGTGCTCCGGCGTGGCAGCCGGCCCGGCGGAGATGTTCGTCGTGGAGCCACTTGCAGACGGATGCACCAGGCCGGAGCTCACTCGGCCGCGACGTCGATCAGTGCGGCCTCGGTTGCGCGTAGCGAAAGCTCGTAGTCGCCCACCCGCAGGTGCATCGGGTCGCCCCAAGGTGCGCGGCGCAAAACTTGGACCTGCCTGCCCTCGATGAGTCCCATCTCCATGAGCCGGTACGTGAGGGGATCACTGGCGCTCACGCCGGTTATGCGAAGCATCTTTCGAACCGGGGCAGTATCAAGGGGCATCACCGTCTCCATCGACCGCACCCGAGGGGTATGTTGATGCACCCGGCGGCGGTTTGATTGATAATACAGCCGGTCGCGCGATAATGCAAGTGGCGAATCTCAGAACCTCCGCCGATTGTGCTATCGCCTTTTATCCACCTCCGGGACAACAATTATCGGATGATCGGGCGAAGGTCGCCCATGAGAATACGCTCGCTCGACCGCGTCCAATGACGCCGGCGGACCCCGCGGTGGACGGCGTTGTCACACGGCCCGAAACCGATCCCGGGCTCAACCTCGTGCCCGTTTCCCGTGCTTTCAGGTCTTCGCGCGACCCGGAGTCGTTCGCCGCCGTAGAATCGAGTGAACCGGGAGCGCGTCAGCGTGCGTCGCGGAGTTGCTGGCGAGACTGGCGTGGTTTGCGTCCGATAGACAGGAAGCGGAGCGCGGCCGACAATTCGGCAGCGGCCAGTTCGTACCCCCGCAGCTACACCGAGCGGCAAGCCGATGCTAGTATAGCTGGTCGTGGTTTGGCCCGGCGAGCCAGGGAAGTTGCCATGAATTCGCGGCGGTTATTTCTGTGCGGTGCGGGCCTGATCCTGATCGGCATGCCGGTGCCCGCCGCCGTGTCCCAATATGCGCGGAAGCTGGAGGGTCTGGTGGACCGGCCGACGACGAACGCGCCATCGGCGCTGCTCGGCGGCACCTACACTCGTCAGGCCGCGCAGCCGCTGGCGGCCGCGCGTGAGTCCAACGTCGCGTTGCTCACGCAGCGCATGCTGCCCTCACGGGCAAGCATGCGGGACTATCGGTACGGACGCGGGTTGACCTACGGGCAAACGGGGCTCATGGAGGACTCGGCGGCGTTTCCACAGAGCAAGTTCTTTGACGTCATGACCGGCGCGTTCCGAAGCCGCCATGAGGAGATCGGTTTCATCACCGGAATGAACGCCGCAACCAGCCTGGCTTTGCCGGTACCCACCGTTGCGCCCCGAGGCCTGCCCACGTTGACGGCCAGTGCGTACACACCCCGCCCGCGCACGGAGCGTTTTCACGATCTGCTAGGGTTGATTCCGGCGCGGTCGGCCGAGCCCCTGTCCTTGCTACCGAGTGCTCCGGAGCGGTTGGATGCCCGGACGGACGACGTGGCACTGCGCGCCCAGCGCGAGGGCCTGACCCTCTTCAAGCAAGGGACCATCGAGCAGCGCGACCCGCGGACGGGGTACTTCGAGAAGTGCCTGGACTGTTCCGACAAGCTGGCAGCGGCCCTGCGCCGCCTGAGAATGGCATCTGATCTGGATGGGCACGCCGCCCTGCCGGTGCTCTTGTCCGTACACGCGGCGCTGGAGCAGGACCGGCCGCTGCTGGCTGCGAGCAATCTCGTCGAGGCGCTGCGCCGCGAGCCGCGGCTGCTTCTGGAAGACGGAGCGGCGCTTGATTCGTTCTTCGGGGACGCGACCGCGGAGGGCGAGCGGTCCGCCTTCCTGGCGGCGCAAATGCGCCGCTACGCGCGGACCGGCACCTTTAACCCGGATTCCGTCCTGGCGTACGCGCTGGAAGCCTACTGCGCCTGGCGTTTGGGCGAATCCGGCCCGGCGCGCACCGCGCTGACCCGGGTGGAGGAGTTGGCCCGCGCTTCGACCCCCGAAGAGGCCGAGGCCCTGCAAGTGTACGTGGCGGGTCTGCGGGCCGCGTTGCAGTGAGGACGCTTACAACGCCGCCGCGAGGGATGATCGACAGCTCGGGCGTAGCGCCGAGCCGGCAACGGCTCGCGGAGCACGATCGCGCCGGGTTACTAAGGGAGTCATGGGCGCAGGAGAAGCAACGTCACAGCACGGGGCCTGGACTGAGTGGACACGGCGACAACGTGTCCTGTTCAGCGTGGTCTCGCATGGGCTGCTGTTCGTAGCCGCCTGGTTTCTGGCGTTCGGATTGGCGTACAACTTCCGCGCGTCGCCCACGCTGGCCCGACCGGTCCTCTGGATCAAGTCGTTGGTGACCCAGGTCGCACCGCCCAAGAGCGGGACGTTCGACTGGCTGACCGAGTTCTTCCTGCCCCTGCTGGTTCCCGTGGTGGCGATCAAGCTGATGGTATTCGTCCTGCTCGGGCTGCACCGGGCCTCGTGGCGATACGTGAGCTTGCGCGACGTGTTCGCGGTCGCGCGGGGAGCGTGGTGGGGCTTCGTCGGGGTGTTTGTCCTCTATTACGGCCTGCAAAACGCGCGCGGCTTCGGCCTGCCGATCGAGCCCTTCGGCGACAAGTTCCCGGACTCGGTCTTCGTCCTCGATTTTGCGGGCACGATCGCGCTGGTCTGTGGCGCGCGCCTGGCCGTACGACTCTACCATGAAGAGGTCCGGCCCGCTGCGGACGGCGTAATGCCCAAGCTGCTGATCCTCGGCGCGGGAAACGCCGGCGAGAACGTGGTGCGCGAGATTCTGCGGATGCCGGTGCTGCGCTACCGCGTCGTCGGGTTCCTGGACGATGACGAAAGCAAGTGGGGGGCACAGATCCACGGCTTCGACGTGCTCGGGCCAATCCAGGACATCAAGCGCGTCTGCGACGAGCAGGGCGTCGACGAGATCCTGATCGCGATTCCGTCGGCGGCGCGCGCCCGCTTGCGGCGCGTGGTGGAGATGTGCCAGGGCACCAATCTGCGCTTCAAGACCTTGCCGGCGCTGGCGGACCTGATCGCCGGCCGTGCGTCCGTCAAGGAGATCCGCGACGTCGACATCAACGACCTGCTCGGCCGGGCACCGGTCACGCTGGACGAAGACGAGATCGGGAAGTTCATCCACGATCGGGTGGTCATGGTCACCGGCGCGGGCGGCTCCATCGGGTCCGAGATGTGCCGCCAGATCGCGCGCTTCTCGCCGCGCCGGCTGATCCTCTTCGAGCGGGCCGAGCCCGGTCTGTTTCCGATCGACATGGAGCTCCGCCGGGCGTTTCCGCAGATCGACGTTGCGCCGTACATCGGCGACGTCGCCGACCGCATCCGGGTCGAGGCGATTCTGGAGCAACACCGGCCCACCGCCTTGTTCCACGCCGCCGCGCACAAGCATGTTCCGATGATGGAACTGAACCCCGGCGAGGCGATCAAGAACAACATCTACGGTACGCGGGTGCTGGCGGACGCTGCGAACCGTTTCGGCTGCGAGAAGTTCGTCTTCATTTCCACGGACAAGGCCGTCAACCCCACGAGCGTGATGGGCTGCTCGAAGCGCGTGGCCGAGATGTACATTCAGGCGCTCGACGCCCGCGCGGACACGCAGTTCGTTACGGTCCGCTTCGGGAACGTGCTTGGCAGCAGCGGCAGCGTGATCCCGATCTTCAAGGAGCAGATCGCGCGCGGCGGCCCCGTTACCGTCACGCACCCCGAGATGGTCCGTTTCTTCATGACCATCCCCGAAGCCTCGCAACTCGTCTTGCAGGCTGCGTCGATGGGCCAGGGCGGCGAGATTTTTGTGCTCGACATGGGCGAGCCGGTCAAGATCGTCGATCTGGCCCGCCAGATGATCACGCTGTCCGGCTTCCGTCCCGACGTGGACATCAAGGTCACCTTCAGCGGCGTGCGCCCCGGCGAGAAGCTCTACGAGGAGCTGGCCATCGATGGCGAGGGCGTGTCACGGACGGCGCACCCCAAGATCGGTATTTGGCAGAACATCCCGGCAAACTGGGACACGCTGCTCGCGGCCATCGACCGACTCATCGCCGACGCGGACCGCTTGACGCGCGAGACCGCCCGCCGGCGGCTGAAGGAAATCGTCCCAGAGTTCCAACTTGAGCCGCCGCCGGCCCGCGTTGAGGCTGACGCCGCCAACGGCAACCTCGTCGCTCTTCGTGCAAACGCCGCGCCGGCCTGACTTCCGCCTTGTTGCGTGATCGAGGTCGCCGCCGAGGGGGTCGGCATGCGCGATGCATCGTCCGTGACGTACGGCCGATCCGCGCGGGGTGAGTCCCGCGGCTCCTGCAACGGACTGCTGGCCTTCAACGCGCCGGACAGGCGTAGCGTGGCGCAAATCGGCGGAATCTGACTCTCGCCGGACGCGCGATCGCGCGCCGCCAGGCGGCAGCACGTGGGCGGCTACGAACCCCGGGGCGTCTGGTTCCGTTCCCACCGCCGGCGCGCCCGCGTGAGCCGCGGAGCAGGAGCCCGGGCTACCGCAAGCCAGGAATGCCGACTCCCTTGGTGCGGGCCACTTCCAGCGCCAGCTCGTACCCCGCATCCGCGTGCCGTATGACCCCCGTCGCCGGGTCGGCGGTGAGCACACGGTCCAGCCGGGCCTCGGCCTCCCTCGTGCCGTCGGCGACGATGACCATCCCGGCGTGGAGCGAGTAGCCGATCCCCACCCCGCCGCCGTGGTGGATGCTGACCCACGTCGCCCCGCAGGCCACGTTGCTCATAGCGTTAAGCATGGGCCAGTCGGCGATGGCATCGGAGCCGTCCTTCATCCCCTCGGTCTCGCGGTTCGGGCTGGCGACCGAGCCGCAGTCGAGGTGATCGCGGCCGATGACGATCGGGGCCGACACCCTGCCGGTCCGCACCAACTCGTTGAACACCCGCCCCATCTTCGCCCGCTGGCCGTACTTGAGCCAGCAAATCCGGGCGGGCAGGCCCTGGAACGCGACCTTCTCGCCCGCCAGCCGAATCCACCGGCACAGGTGCTCCTCTTCCGGGAACGTCTGGAGCACGGCCTCGTCGGTCGCCTGGATGTCCGCCGGGTCGCCGGACAGCGCCGCCCACCGGAACGGCCCCGAGCCCTCGCAGAACAGCGGGCGGATGTACTCGGGGACGAAGCCGGGCACGTCGAACGCATTGGCAACTCCAGCCTGTTGGGCGTGGCCGCGGAGGTTGTTGCCGTAGTCGAACGCGACGGCTCCGCGCCGCTGCAACTCGAGCATGCAACGCATGTGCCCGGCCATCGTGCGGAACGAGGCCTTCACGTACTGGTCCGGACTGCTTCGCCGCAGCTCCAGTGCCTGCTCATACGTCATCCCGTTCGGCACGTACCCGTTTAGCGGGTCGTGGGCGGAGGTCTGGTCGGTGAGCACGTCCGGCGTGATGTTGCGATCGATGAGAATCTGGAGCACGTCGGCGATATTGCCCAGCAGCCCCACCGAAAGTGCCTGGCCGGCCGCCTTGGCCTTCAGCACCCAGTCGAGGGCCTCGTCCACACTGTCCGTCATCTTGTCGCAGTAGCGCGTCTTGAGCCGGCGTTCGATGCGGGCCCGATCGACCTCGACACACAGGGCCGCCCCACCGTTGAATGTCGCCGCCAACGGCTGCGCCCCGCCCATGCCGCCCAGGCCCCCGCTCACCACGAGCCTGCCCTTCAGCGAGCCGCCGAAGTGCTTGCGGGCACACGCGGCGAACGTCTCATACGTGCCCTGGAGGATGCCCTGCGTGCCGATGTAGATCCAGCTTCCGGCGGTCATCTGGCCGTACATGGTCAGGCCGAGGGCCTCCAGCCGACGGAACTCGTCCCAGGTGGCCCACTTCGGGACAAGCATCGAGTTGCTGATGAGGACGCGCGGGGCGTCGGGGTGGGTCTTGAGCACGCCGACCGCCCGGCCGGACTGTACCAGCAGCGTCTCATCGCCATCGAGGCGCTTCAGGGCGGCGACGATGCGGTCGAAGTCGGCCCAGCTCCGGGCCGCCTTGCCGCTGCCGCCGTAGACGATGAGCTCATCGGGCTTTTCGGCGACGTCCGGGTCGAGGTTGTTCATGAGCATGCGCAGGGCGGCTTCCTGAGGCCAGCCTTTGCAGAAAAGCTGCGTGCCGCGGGGGGCACGGACGGTCGGTGGGTTTGCCGGCATAATGCGCTCTCCGAACTCGGTCTCTGATGGCGCCGCCATTTTACGGTTCGGTGCTCGGAGGGCCAGCGGACGACCGGCGACCCGAAGTTGACGCGGAATGCGATGGTGTCACTTGGCTCAGGCGGCACTTGATTGCACGCGGCGTCTTGTTCGCGAGGCCGGCGGCGCCCGCCCGCTTCACGGAGTGCGCATCGACGACCGCATCGCGGCCGGCGTCCGGGTGGGCCGGCCAACCCGCCGGTCTTGCTGGCGATCGGGATAGACGGGGGCCGGGTGCAGACCCGCGAAGAACCCGGAGAATACGGCAGTCGTTGGCGGGAGGATGAAACGGGGGCGCTGACGTTGTGTCAGCCGGGCGACGGGACGACGGCGCATCGGCCACAGCCACGGTTGACCACCTACGTGGCGACGCCACTGGGACGCCCGCCCCGCCTACCCAAAGGCCGCCTGAAGCGTCGCGGACCGTCCCATTGCGCTCCCCAAGGGTGCCGGTTGCCCAGGAGGGGCGATCATGCTACACTAATTGATTCGAGAATTGGAGAACCGTGATGTCGATTGATCGTTCGCTGCGCGGCAAGAGCTCCCTGGAGCGGCACCGCAACGTGCTCTCGCGAGCCGAGCGCGTGGCACGCCTACAGGACCAGGAGCGATGGGACGTTGACCAGAGCGTCTTGGGCCTGCCGAAGATAGCCCACCGCAAGGGGAAGGCCGGTAAGAAGAAGGCGAAGACCGAGGACGCCGAAGCCGGAAAGGCCGCTCCTGCGGAGGCTCAGAAGCCCGCCTAACAGTCTGTTGAAAGAGGGTACAGGCATCGCGAGAGACCCTCGCAGCGCTGCCGCGAAAGCCTACGGGCACGGAGTCATTCCCCTCTTTCAAGGTTCCTCCGGGAAAAGCGGGGCGACCGGCCGAGCCGCGGAGCGGCGTTAGACCAAAGCCCAGGGCTCGCGAAGCTTTTGCATCATCCGGCGTGTTTTCGGCACCGCCGAAGGAAGCTGAACAGCAGCAGTTTGGCGGTTACCCACCGGCGGGCGCGTTCCAGACCCCGCACCCAGGGAGGTAGCGCGCACAGACCGTACGGGACGCTCACCAATTGCCCGAAGAGGCGCTCGATTCCACGCCGCAGCCGGAAGCGCCGTGGACCAAACCCCGTGTGCGAGCTTTCCAACAACGCGATGCCCCGTAGCCGCGCGGCGCACTGGCGCCGATGCCCCAGGCCGCGCGCCGAACCCAACTGACGCGGGGCAATCAGTTGCAGACCGCGTGTTGCACAAACGCCATACAACTGTTGTTCATCGTCGTACTGTGCATCCCCCAACAAGTAGCCGCACAAACGCGCACGGGCCACGAGTTCGCGCGCCACGCCGCATTCAGTGACGTTCAAGGGCCGGATCGCCAGGGCTTCAAAGCGGTTGTTTTGCCCGAGAATCAGGTGCAACTTGTACCCGCGCTGCCGCGCGTCACCAACTCGTTGAAGCCCGCGTTCTCGATGGCCCAGCGCGCGTGCGGAGCTGCGGCGGCCGGCGGGCGTAGGTTGCCGCGTCCGGGCCCGCTTCCCAGCCGAAGCGCGTCCGTGCCTAG
>JALHJL010000046.1 GCA_022839625.1 Phycisphaerales bacterium | reverse complement strand
GGTCGCGGCGTGCAATCCGTCGCGGGCGCTGAAACCTGGCCCCGGCCGCTTCGGCCGGGGCCTTCCTTTGTCGCCGCTCACCGGTGTCGCGCGCCGGACGTTGCCCGCCGACGCCAAATTGCGAAAACGAGCCTCATCCGGCGACAGCGGGCCTATGATTGGTAGAAGAATGGCAGGCGGACACTGGCACGGAGCCGGGTTGGCCGAGGTGTGCACACCACGGGCGGCCCTTAGGACCATCGCAGGTTCGATCTTATCGGTCGGCGCAGGAGCACTGGATGATACGCAGGTGGACAGCAGGATTACTGGCGATCGGTCTGTGGACGACTTCGGCCTGGAGCGCGGTCATTCACGTCGACGACGACGCACCGGGTGACCCCGGCCCGGGCGACCCACTGGTCAGCGACCCGCTCGAGGACGGCAGCGAAGCGCACCCCTTTGACGCCATCCAAAAGGCCCTCGCGGTGACCCTGCCGGGCGACGAGATCGTGGTCGCCGACGGCACCTACACGGGCCCTGGCAACAAGTTCCTCAACTTCTACGGCAAGGCCGTCACGCTCCGCTCCGCCAGCGGCGATCCGGCGACGTGCGTCATTGATTGCGAATTCAGCGGCCGTGCGCTCGACTTTCACAGCGGCGAGACCGGCGCGACCGTGGTGGACGGCTTCACGATCCGCAACGGCGTCGTCACCAGCAGCGGCGGCGGAGTGTACTGCGTGAACAGCAGTCCCACACTGCGGAACTGCGTCATCCGCAACCACTGGGCGGCCTCGTACGGCGGAGGCGTCTACATCTCCGGGCAGTCCAGCCGGCCCACACTCATCGACTGCGTAATCCTCAACTGCGTGGCCAATATCGGCGGCGGCCTGTACGGTGACTCCGGCAGCAGGGCGACGCTGACGGACTGCACGATCCAGGGCAACTCGGCGGCGAGCGGCGGCGGAGTCTATCTGCGCTCCGTGGGGCGCGTGCTGCTGCTCCGCTGCCTCATCGTGGCGAACTTCGCCAGCGGAGGCGGAGGAGGGATGTTCTGCTATGCCTCGTCCAGTCCGGACCTGGTGAACTGCATTGTCGCCGCCAACTCGACCAACCAGTCGGGCGGCGGGTTGCTCTGCCACAGCGCCTGTAGCCCGACCGTGCTGAACTCCGTATTCGTGGCCAACCGGGCCACCAACGACGGTGGGGCCGTGATGTGCCGGCTGGCATCCCATCCGACGCTGGTCAACTGCACGATTACGAGAAACGACAGCGCACTCGCGGGTGGCCTCTCCTGTACCGGCAACAGCAGTCCCTCGTTGAGGAACTGCATTATCTGGGAGAACTCGGCGGTCGGTATCTACTTCAACTCCGGCGAGCCGACCGTGGAGTATTGCAGCGTATGGGCCGGCTGGGGTGGAGACGGTAACATCGACGCCGATCCGCTGTTCGCGCGCCCCCCGGATCCGGGCGATGACGCGCAATGGGGCACGGATGATGACGACTACGGCGACTTGCGGCTGACCGCCGGCTCCCTGTGCATCGACGCCGGCGACAATGCCGACCCGCCGCGCGACGTGTACGATCTCGATGGCGACGGCTGCTACACCGAGCCGCTGCCCATTGATCTGACCGGCAACGCACGCTATGCGGATGATCCGGCAACGCCGGACACCGGCCGCGGTGCCGCGCCGCTCGTTGACATCGGGGCCTACGAATTCAACTCGGCGGCCCCGCCCGAGCCCGACGGCCGGTGCACCGGGGACGTGAACTGCGACGGCGTCGTGAACCTCGTCGACGTGAACCCGTTCGTACTGCTCCTGTCCAACTACCCCGCCTGGGTCGCCAGCTTCGATGGCTGCGATCCGCGCAACGGCGACCTGAACAATGACGGGACCTACGGGCAGTGGGCGTTCGACGACATCCGCCCGTTTGTCGAGATGCTCAGCAATCAATAGCCGCTGCGCGGGCCATCCGCGCCAAGTCTTTCGGAACGTCCGTCTCGCAGTAGTGCAAAGCTCCGCTTTGCTCGTAGCGGCCGAGCTTCTGCTCGGCCGACGGCCGACCGAAAAGTCGGCCGCTGCACCCTGACTCAGAGCGCTCTAATACCGAATCTCGAAGCGGCTCTCATCGCCCCGCGGCGGAAGTGATCTGCGCTCTTCGTGTGCGATGTACCCTGTGAACTCCTGTGCGACTGCCGCGAGAAACGAGTCGACCTCGCCGGCCGCACCCTCCGTCTCCAGCTCGACGGTCCCGTCGCCGAGGTTGCGGACGTAGCCGACGACCTTGCTCCGGCGGGACAGCTCGAACGCCGTCGCACGGAAGCAAACGCCCTGCACACGCCCGCTGTAGATGACCCGGCAGCGCACGGGTCCGGCCTCTCGCTCCGCTGCCATGTTGCTGTCCTCTTCGGCGGCTCGACGCGGGACACTTGGCCCCGGCGCTACGAGCCGCGCTTGCCCTTGCGCAGCGTCGCGTTGCGCTGCGCGTCGCCGACCTGCATCGTGTTCGGCTGCATCTGCACCGTGTACGACCGCTGACCGCCGGCATGCGGACGCAGCTTGAGCTGGAAGCCGTTAAAGTCGTACGTGCCGCTCTCCTGGTTTGTTACACCCTCAATAGTGGTCGTGGCGGTGTACGTGCCGTCCGGACGAAACGCGGCGTGGTCGATGCTGAACATCTGTCTGTTCGGCTTGGCGGTTACCAAGTACCACTCGCCGTGGATCGCGCCTTGACAACCGATCAGCACGGGCAACGCGCAGCACGCGAGCATTGTCGCCGCTCGGCAAGCCAGCAGGCGGGCATACGCTGATTGATCCACGTCGTCTCACCTCCTCGGATCACGTGCCCGGCATTATACGCGCCCGTGCGCGGGGCTCCAGAGCGGCGGCACCCTTGCGGGTTGGTGCCACACCGAAGCGCGCCGCCGGTGCGGTCTGTGAACAACACGCCGCGTCTGCGGGACGCGGAGAGCGTCCTACACCGCGATCTCGCAGAAGACGCTGGAGCCGTCCACTTCCTCGACCTCCACGCGCCGGCCAAGGCCGGCCGCCAGCGCCCGGAACTCGTCCGGTCCGACGGTGGACGCGCGGAACCCGTCCTTGCAGACAATCACGCCCGCGCCCGTCGCAGCCCAGTCGATCTCGCCCAACAGCCCCTGCGCGGACTGGAGTTGGAACCACGCCAACCGCTCCTCCCAGAAGCCCGCGGCGTAGCTCGAGAACAGCACTCGGCCTGCGGGCCGAGTCACGCGCACGCTCTCGGCGAGCAGCCTGCGCGGCTCGACCCGCAGCGCGGAGATGCCGTTCTGCACGCATACCACCACGTCAAAGGAGCCGTCCCGGAATCCGAGCGCCCCCGCGTCCATCCGCACGAGCCGCCAGTTCGCAATCCCCACCAGAAAGTGAGTCGCCAACTCCAAGCTGGCGTGCGACGTATCGATCCCCACCACCATCCGGGCCTGGCCGGCGAGGCGGCGCAGGACGCGCCCGTACCCGCAACCCAACTCCAGGACCGTGTCCGACGGACGAATCCGCTGGACGACGTGCGCGATCTCCGCCTCCAGGTACTGCCTGGTTCGCGGCGGGGCGATTTCGTAGCACTGGCGCAGGCGCTCGGCCGCGAGCCGCTCCGTGTAATAGCCTGCCATAGCCGGTCCTGCCACGTCGTCGGCCCGCCCGGGCGCGGGGATGTGCTCGCCGGCTGACGGCCCTTGGGTAACCCGCCGCGGCGGCGCGGCGTCCACGCATTCACGTTGCCGCGGGCAGCGCTCCCAGGGCCCGCTCGATGCGGGCCAGCGTGCGCTCGCGACCGACCAGCACCAGCGTTTCGCCGATCTGCGGGCTGATGGTCGTGCCGGCCACCGCCACGCGCAGCGGCTGGGCCACCTTGCCCAACCCGAGCCCGCGCTCTTCCGCGTAGCGGCGAAGCACCTCGTCGAGGTGCGGGGCGGTCCAATCCGCCAGGCCGGCGAGCAGCGGCTTCAGTTCCTGGAGCACCTTCGCGCCCGCCCCGTCGCCCTTGAGCAGCACGTCTTTGACGGCCTTCGGGTCGTAGCGCAACGCCTCGTCCGGCACAAACAGCGCGCCGCACTTGTATTCGACGTCCGCAAACGTGCGGAACCCGCGGCACAACTCAATCAGCCGCGCCAGTAGCGCGTCATCGAGCCCGCTCAACGGCCCGCGCTCGTTGACGCTCAGCCAATCGCGCAGCCCCTCCAGCTTTCGCTCCGCGCTGGCCGCCTCGAGCGCCGCGGTGCTAAACGCCAGCAGCTTTTCCCGGTCGAAGCGGGCGTTCGTCTTGCCGATCCGTTCGACGCTGAATTCGCGGCAGAGCTCCGCCAGCGTGAATCGCTCCCGCTCGCCGCCGCCCGGCGACCAGCCCAGCAGCGCGATGAAGTTGACCAGCACTTCCGGCAGATAGCCGCTCTTGCGGAAATCGTGGATGTCGATCTCCGGCAGGTGGACCGCGAGCGCCCTGGCCAGCTTCTCCAGCGCGGGGCCGGGAAGCTGCGTGTCGCCGCGCCGCCACGCGGCCACCAGCGCGGCATCGTCCACGCCGGCCAGCTCCGCGACCCGTTCGTCGTCGAGCTGGGCGACCTTCACCGCGTCACGCACCACCTTGTCTTTCTCGCGCTTGCTCATCTTCGTGCCGTTCATGTTGAAGATGATGGGCAGGTGAGCGAAGGCCGGCGGTGCATAGCCGAAGGCCTCGTAGAGCGCGAGCTGGCCGGGCGTGTTCATCAGGTGTTCCTGCCCGCGCAGCACGTGCGTGACCTGCATGAGCGCATCGTCGACGACGACCGCGTAGTTGTACGTCGGCCAGCCGTCGTTCTTGACGATCACGAAGTCGCTCAGCTCCTGGGCCCCGATGGTCACGTCCCCCAGAATCTGATCGTGCACCACGAAATCCCGCTCCGGCATCTTGAAGCGCACGACCACCGGCCGGCCCGCGTCGCGCGCCCGCCGGACCTCCGCGTCGGACGGGAAGTGCGTCGGCCGGCGATAACGAAAGCCCTTCTCGCCGGCCGCAATCGCCGCCTTGCGCATGGCCTCCAGCTCTTCGCGGGTCTCCAGCGCGTAGTAGGCCTGCCCCGCGTCCAGCAGCCGCCGGACGTGCTCCTCGTAGAGGTCGCGGCGCTGCGACTGGTAGTACGGTCCGAAGGGGCCGCCGGCCTGCGGGCCTTCATCCCATTGCAGGCCCAGCCAGCGGAGGTCCTCGAGCAGCTTGGCGTCCGCCGCCTCGATATTGCGGGTCTGGTCCGTGTCCTCGATTCGCAGGGCGAACTTGCCGCCCAGCCGCCGGGCCAGGAGGTAGTTGAACAACGCCGTCCGGGCGCCGCCGACGTGCAGATACCCGGTCGGGGACGGGGCGAATCGGGTCCGAACGCTCTCCACGGTGAATTCCTCGCAAAGAAGGGCATCCTACTTGCCTCGCGCGAAGTCGCAAAGGCGCAAAGATGACACGGGCGCGCGGCAGACTTGCGTCGCGGCCCGGGCCTCAGTTGGCGGCGCGCCGCACGGCGGATATCATTCGCCGGCTAGACTCCGGCTGCCGATAGCTAGGATCATTGACCTCCGTGGGAACCTGAGTTACGAGCCATGCCGACACCCAACGACCAGCACGCGCCAGGCGAAACCGCCGCGCGCGACTTCATCCGCGAGATCATCGACGAGCACAACCGCACCGGCCGCTTCGGCGGACGCGTGTGTACGCGCTTTCCGCCCGAGCCGAATGGCTACCTCCACATCGGCCACGCCAAGTCGATCTGCCTGAATTACGGGCTGGCGGCGGAGTATGGGGGCACGTTCAACCTGCGGATGGACGACACGAACCCGGAGAAGGAAGAGCAGGAGTACGTCGACTCGATCATCGCAGACGTGCGCTGGCTCGGCGCCCGGTGGGTGGGGATGCGCGACGACGATCCTCACGCCGGCGTGCTCTGGGGCTCCGACTACTTCGGCCAGATGTACGAATGGGCCCTCGAGGCGATCAAGAAGGGCCGGGCGTACGTGTGCGACCTGCCCGCGGAGGAGGTTAGCAAGCTGCGCGGCACGCTGACCGCGCCCGGTCGCCCCAGCCCCTATCGCGACCGGTCCGTCGCGGAGAACCTCGACCTGTTTGAGCGCATGCGCCAGGGCGAGTTCCCCGACGGCACGAAGACCCTGCGGGCCAAGATCGACATGGCCCACCCCAATCTCAACATGCGCGACCCGGTCATGTACCGCATCATACACGCGACCCACCACAACACCGGCGACCAGTGGTGCGTCTACCCGATGTACGACTGGGCCCACGGCTTCGAGGATTCGATCGAGGGCATTACCCACAGCATCTGCACGCTGGAGTTCGAGAACCACCGCCCCCTCTACGATTGGTTCATCGATATGGTCAACGAGGGCCGGACCGACGACGGCAGCGGCCCGTGGGGCAAGAAGATCCACCATCCCCAGCAAATCGAATTCGCCCGCCTGAATCTCACGTACACGGTGATGAGCAAGCGCCGGCTGCTCTCACTCGTCAAGGAAGCCCACGTCCGCGGCTGGGACGACCCGCGCATGCCGACCATCGCGGGCCTGCGCCGCCGCGGCGTGCCGCCCGAGGCGATCCGCGAGTTCTGCCGGCGGATCGGCGTATCGAAGGTCGAGAGCACGGTCGACATCGCGCTGCTCGAGCATTGCGTGCGCGAGCACCTCAACAAGGTGGCCCCGCGCGTCATGGGGGTCTTGCGGCCGCTCAAGCTGGTCATCGATAACTACCCCGAAGACCAGGTCGAGTGGCTCGACGCGATCAACAACCCGGAAGACCCCGCCGCCGGCACGCGCAAGGTCCCCTTCTCGAGGGTGCTCTACATCGAGCACGAGGACTTCCGTGAAACGCCGCCGCCGAAGTACTGGCGACTGTACCCCGGCAACGAGGTCCGGTTGCGCTACGCCTACTTCGTCAAGTGCACCGGCTGCGTCAAGGACGCGGCGGGCAACGTCGTCGAGGTACACGCCACCTACGACTCGGCGACGCGCGGCGGCGACGCGCCCGACGGACGGAAGGTCAAAAGCACCATGCACTGGGTCTCGGTGGCCCACGCGCTGCCGGTGGAAGTCCGGCTCTACGACCACCTGTTCACCAAGCCCGATCCTGACGACGTGAGCGACGATGCGCTTCGCGCGGCTGCCGACGCGGGAAGCCCCCTCGCCTCCCGGGAGGCGTCCGCGGAGGGTCCGGCGGCCGACTGGAAGAGCAATCTCAACCCGCACTCGCTGGAGGTCATCAACCCGGCGTACGTCGAGCCGAGCGTGCTGAACGCTCCCCTCGGGGCGCGCTACCAGTTCGAGCGGCACGGCTACTTCTGTGTGGACGAGGACAGTGACGCGCCCTTATCAGAGCCCGGAGCGCCAGCGACGGGCCCCGTAACGGCCGCCGGCTCCCCGGCCGGGCTGGGCGCGGCTGGGGTGGGCGTCCCGCCCGACAACGTAGCATCGACCCCGGGCCCGCCCGCCGTCGTGGGTGGCCGGCGCAGCCTGGTCTTCAACCGCACCGTGACACTGAAAGACACCTGGGCGAAGATCGAGAAGAAGCGGTAGTGCGGGACCGCTGCGCTTGATGCGCGGAGGCCAATCTCGGTGTCCGCCGTTGGTCTGGTGCTGCGACGCGCCGTAGGGATTACTTGTCGATGTTTTCCTCGAGGATCGGCTTCTTGTCGCCGGTGTGTGTCAGTTCTAGCGGACCATACGACCCGTCCAGCCGGCGTTGCTGGTGGAACGTGCAGATGCACCAGTAGAAGCTGCCGTCGTCCGCCTTGGCCGCCACCGCCGCGCCCAGGTGGCGCGACACGATCGGCGAGTCGCCCCCGCTCGCGCGGTCCAGCCACCAGTCCTTGTCCCTGATGACCAGCTTGCGGATGTCCTTCCAGCCGGCGTTCTCGAGGAGCCTGCGCATCTCGTCTTCCAGCTCCTTGTTGACCATGCCGGCCTTGGGCATCGTCGCGACCGCGAACGCCTCTTGCAGCACCTTCTCGCGCAGCTCGGCGTAGAACTTGTAATCCTCGCCTTCGATCGTGAACTCGCCGGCCGAGAAGATGTCGCCGTAGCTCCGCACCTGGAACCGCACGGTGTGCTTGCCGGCCTTCATTTCGGCCAGGTTGAACGTGTACGTGTCCGGCCCGATCTTGCGGCGGCCCTTGCCCTCGGCGTAGGTGAAGCCCGGCGTCTTGTAGGCGGTCATCTTGTCCGGCTCGGGCGCGACGTCGAACACCAGGTACTTGCTGTCGATCGCCTCGGGCTTCTCGATGTGGATGTACTGAAAATCGACGGTTTCGCCGTCGATGAGCATGTCGATCGGCACCTCGATTTTGGTAGCCGACTTGTTGCCCTTGCCCAGCAGATCGCGCCAGGTCTTCTCCACCTGGATCAGCCCGTAGATGTACTCGCCGCTCTTGAAGCTCGTGGCGAGGTTCTCGGGCTTGTCGGGGTCGATGGGCACCGTGGAGAAGACGATCTGTCCCCCGGCCGCCGCCGCGGGCTCGGCCTCGGTCTTGGGTGCGTCCTTCTGCTGATCCTTGTGGGTCACCGCGTCTTTCGCTTCGCGGGCGGCCTCCTTGATCTTCTGCACCGGAACCTGTGCGTCTGCCCGCGGGAGCCACAGGGCTGCCACGCAGATTACCGCCGCCGTCTTTAACATGCTTCGCACATCCATTGGGAACATTGCAGCCTACCTCGCAGAGTCTGAACCGGGGTCCCGCGTCACGGATGGAATCTTACCCAGTCCGCGCGCCGGCGGGCAAGCAATGAGTGCCAGGAGCATCACGTTCGCAGGGGGCAACGATCGGACTCTTGGAGCCCGTACGGCAAGTGGAGCCTGCCGCGGGAGGTAGACGGCACCGCCGCCCTGCGCTATCCTGCGACTTGTTAGGGCTTCCGTGGCAGGAGCGGGCCATGCCGACTGACGACGTCGCTGTCCCTTTGGGCGACCAGGAAGGACGTCGAGTCGGCGCCGTACAGCCGTTTGCGGCGGCGTCAGGACACACGAGACGTGTGTCCTCTTCGCGGTTGGGAGGACGAACTGTGAATCCGGTACTCGTGCGGATGGTGTTGGCGTTCGCGATTCCGTGGTGGGCCGCAGGTGACGCCCCGGCTCAGCCTCCGGCCTCGTCGCCGACCACCCGGCAGGTAGGCAAACAGGGGGAGCGCCGAGCGCTGCCGCCAGCGGCCATCGCCGCGCTGGACATGTTCCGGCAGGCGCTGCGCGAGGCCGACTGGGGCACGGCGGTGTCGTGCTGCACCGCGGCGACGCGGGCCCGCGCGCGCGGATACCCTTCTGAGGCGGAGTACCTTCGAGACTGCGTACCTATCGAGGCGCTGCTGGCAGAGTCCAGCTACCGAAGCTGTGGGGGGAAGGTAGAACTCATCGACGACAAGCAGGAGCCCGTGCGCCTGGACTTCTTTCTGCGGCTCCCCCAGCCGTCGGGCGAGGAGACGGTGAGCTGGCCGTGGTCGCTCGAAAGGACCGCCGGGGCGTGGCTCGTTGACTTGCCGGAGGTGTCGGTCGCGGAGTGGACGAAGCAGGATATCGCGCGCCAGCGGCGTCAGAAGGAGGAGGCAGATGCGAAGTGGAAGCGGCTGGAGCCCAAGCTCACGGGGCTGCGAACGCAACTGATCGCCCTGCAAGACGAGTATCGGCTGGGGCAGCCGATGCCGTTTCGGCTGGAGCTGGTCAACGCGGGGCCGTACGAGTTGTCGTACGACAAGCAGCAGGTGGCGGTCAACGCGCACATGACGATTACGTTCGAGGATGGCCGGACCGTACCTTACACGGCGGGCCCAGTTCAGACTCAGGGGGCTCCCCGGGCCATTCGGGCGGGTGAGACGGCCGTCCTGTTCGACGCGCTCGATATCGCAAAGCAGTACGACCTGACCAAGCCCGGCAACTACCGGGTCCAGTTCAATGGCCATGGTCTGGAGGTGGGCGACGCGCTCGGCGTGGATAACGGCCTCGCGCGCCAGCGGTTTCCTTCGAATACCGTCGAGATTGACGTGAAGCCGTGAGGGTGCACTTCTTGAGCTCGCGTACTCCACGTGTCCGGGTTACTGCCAGCCGGCGGCCACGAGCTTTTGGCTGCGCCCCGGAGGCCGTTCTTGATACCTGATCGCATTTTCACCCGATCTGTCGGCAAGATACCCAGGCAAGGTCACCCGGGCGTTCGCCGAGGAAACGGAATGGCGCGCTGGCAACTCGCCCTTCATCAACAAGGTCCGTCCGGAGGCCATTCGGGCATGACGTACCGGCCCGCCGGAGCGTGCCCGCCACGGCGGATCACGGCCGCGGTCCGGACCGCGCACACGATTGCAGCCGCGGGTGCGCCTTCAACACCCGCCGATCCGAACCGCGACCGTCCGACAGCGATCACCCCGGGCACCATGGCAACGCCCGGCCCCGCAGTTTGCCTTGACGAGTTTCATGATAGCCGGTAGCCGTACGCGAGTTAGACTGGAGCGCTCAGGGCTAACAGCTATGGCTCCGACGGTAAAGGACAACCTCCGGCCGATACCCCCGGCGTCCGAGATCTGCTACTTCCTCGGCGCTGGTTTCAGCGCAGCCAGCCGGTACCGCCTTCCCACAGCCGAAGGCTTTCTATCACCTGATGCGCTCATCTACTGCTGCAACGCGCTGAACCAGAAGGGCACAATCCGCGTTTCGGATCATCCAGACCTACCGCAACTTCTCTCGAGACTGGAAGCGAGGTACGGCGAACTGAGATCGTTGGACCTTGAATCCATCATGAGCGATCTCTATGAGCGCAGTGCGGGCATCGGGCAACCATGGAGCACGCGAGACCCTGCGCTAGTCGATCGGGAACTTCCATTCAAAGCTTCCGATCTGCGGCGCATCCGTCCCGACGGCATCCCTCTTCACCCGGCACCTGAGGGATCGGACCTCGGACGCGACTACCAGCTCCTGCTGCTCTACATCTGCCTTCGCTTACGCGTGCCGGAAGGCCGCGATGATGAGTGTCCCCTCGTACAGGCCTTGCTCGAAACCCAGCGTGTCCGCGATTCAATCGTAACGCTCAACTATGACACCATCATCGAGCACCACCGAGGCCAACGCCGAGACAAGCACGGCGTCTGGGATCCCCGCGTTGACGTCTTGCATTACTACCTCGGTTTGCCCTCTCCGGGCCACCAAACCGGTCCGAGAATGCTCCAACAGGTCGGGGTCGAGGGACGAGGCTTCTACGCGAAGCTACACGGCTCGCTGAACTGGCGATCTTGCCCGAGACCAATCTGTCCCAACCACTGGTACATCGAATCGACCGACCGACCGGGCTCAGACGCGGCCGAGAGTTCCGAAGCGGGCCGCTGCTCCGTGTGCGGCAGTCTTCCGGAGACCGTCATTATCCCCCCCGTCGCAACTAAGCCGTTCGATCGCTTCCCCAAGCTCAGGCTAATGTGGCTCCAAGCGTTTCGTGCACTCAGCCGCGCACCCCGGTGGGTCTTCATCGGCGTTTCCTTCGCGCCGACGGATATGCAGCTAAGGTCGCTGGTGCGGGCCGCATCCGAAGACTGGTTCCCAACGGGAATTGCCGGCGTCGGCCAGGTCTGCGTCGTCAACAAAGGCGACAAAGGGTGCCACGAAGCCGCCGACCGGCTCTGGGAATGCCTCTCGCCGCGCGTCCAGCGCAAGCTGAGTAGCGAGGCCGCGGGGATTGCGACTTTCGCCTCCATCGAGGACTACCTCGGCGCCGTGCAGTCGACGGACGGCCACCGCGAACCCGACCCCGTTTGCTGATGCGCTTGGGCCCCCGCGTTGCCCCCGACCGACAATCCCCACCCCACTGCGTGCCCGCTCCCACTCCCCGTTTCCCCGCCAATCCCCGCCCCGCGCGCGCCATTCTCCGACAAACTCGCCGTCCGTTTGTGCCTCTGCGCCGCAACGGTGAATACTTACCCTGCGCTGCACGCGCGCGGCGCTGTTCCGCGCCCCGCAAGCGCCAGCCCGCGATCGGCTCTTTGACAACTGCAAACTCGACACGCTGGCACGGCCCCAGTAGCCAAGATTGCCAACCCCGCATCCGTTCGTCTGATAATAAGCGGCCTCACCCAACCCCGCCGGAAGGATGCCAACAGAGGAGTGTCAACACTTGGCCATCTTGGCCATCTTCGCCTGCCGGCCCCAAGAACGCGCTTGCCCCTGGCGGCGAGCCGCGAGCCGTGGGCAACGCCCCACCCTACGCCTCCTTCTCCGCCTCCCACTCGTACGGCACGTACCGGTGCTCCCACGCCCCGTCCGCGTACAGATCGATCCGCCCGTAGCCCTCCCGGCACTCGTAGTACGGCCCGCGCCACCACCGGGCGCTGACTGCCCCGTCGCACACGTAGCTCACGCCCGCGTAATCGACCCGATCCACCAGGTGAATGTGCCCGCTCAGACACAGCTTCACGTTGCCGCGCTCGGCGAACAGCGTGCGGATCTTCCGGCCGTTCGTCAGCATCAGGCTCCCCGACACCCGCCATTCGCCCTCCTTCTCGGCAGCGCCCTTCGGGTCGCTCAGCACGCACGCCGCCAGGATCGGAATGTGCGAGACCACCAGGGCCGGCGTGCCCGCGGGCAGGCGGGCGAGGTCCGCCCGGAGCCACTCCATCTGGGCCTCATCGAGCTGGCCGATGTAGCCGTCGTCCTTCGGGCTTACGCTGTCGAGGACGATGAAGTGCCAGCCGGCGCGGTCGAAGCTGCGGTACGGCGCTTCGAGGCCGAGCACCTCCAGGGCCCACTTCTTGCCGTACTGCGGCTCGTCGCCGGTCGCACCGCTCTTGCTCTTGTTCCAGCCCCAGATGTCGTGGTTGCCGAGACAGTGCTCGACCGGCAGGCCGCACTCGTCCTTGAAGATGCGGGTGAAGAGCTCCCACTGGAGCTTCGTGCGGTCGAACGTGGCCTCGAACGAATCCATCACCAGATCGCCGCCCGTCAGCACCAGGTCCGGCTTGTCCGGCTGGTTCTGAACGTGGCGGAGGCACGCCGCGAGTCCCTCCGCCGCCTTGCGCTCCGGCTGCACGTGAGTATCGGTCAGATGCGCGATGCGGAGCACAGGCCGGCGCGGCGCGTCCGGCTGCGCGGCGGGCGGCGGATCGGCGAAAGCGGCCGGCACAGCCCGCCCGCCCAACAACGCCGACGCGGCGGCGAGCCCGGCGGTGTGAAGCACTTCCCGACGTGTGACGCGAGAGCTCATGGTCTTGGCCTCGTGCAGTGGCAGCCGCGCGTCCGGCGTGGCCGGTCTCGCGGTACAATACCTTTGCGACGTTAGCAAGTCATGCGGAAGCAGACGACGTCAGCAGAGTTCGGTGAGGCGACTGTGAGCAAAGCGCAGCAGGCCCTCGATCTCTTCTCCAAGCACCACAACTGCGCCCAGGCGATAGTCTGCGCGTACGGGCCAGAGGAGGGCCTGTCCGAGCGGGATTCCGCACGGATTGCCGCGCCGTTTGGCGGCGGGATCGGGCGGCTGGGTGAGACGTGCGGCGCCGTGACCGGGGCGATCGTGGTGCTCGGGCTGCGCTACGGCGAACACACCACGACCGACCCGCGCGCGAAGGCCGCCCTGTACGAACGCGTCCGCGAGTTGGTCACGCGCTTCGGGGCCCGCCACGGCAGTGCGGTCTGCCGCGACCTCCTGGGCTGCGACCTCAGCACGCCGGAGGGCTTCCGGAAGGCGCAGGATCGCAAGCTGCACCAAACGCTGTGCCCGCAGTTCGTGCGTTCGGCGGCGGAAATCCTTGAGGAGATGGTGGGCACTCCCGGCCGGCCTCGCTGAGCCGACCGCCCGGTTGGCCGTTGAGAATCGCTGCACCCTCCCGGGCGGACCAGGAGGTCGGCCACGACGAGGTTCCGGAAACGGCCCTGGAATCCGTTGAAAAAGGCGACGTGCACCACGAGGGAACTTTGCAGCGCTCCCGCGAAGGCCCGCCGGCGCGGAGCCGGTCCCCTCTTGCAGCGGGCACCTACGGAGTCGCAACGGGCGCACAGCGGTCGGCCGCTACCTGGGCGACGGCCTTGACTGTCGTTGCGATCTGGGCCTCTGTGCTGAACGGGCCAACCGAGAACCGCACCGTCCCGCGCGGCGCAGTCCCCATGTGCTCGTGGATGAGCGGCGCGCAATGGAGGCCGGTGCGGGTCTGAATCCCGAAATCCACGTCCAGGATCGTCCCGATGTCGGATGGGTCGTAATTCTCGACCGTCACCGACAGCGTCGGCACCCGGGCCGTGAGCCGCCTGGTCCCCCGAATCGTCACGCCCTCAACCTGCCCCAGCCCGTCCTGGAGCAGACGCAGCAGGTGCATCTCGTGCTCGTAGATGCGGTCGAGCCCGCGCTTCTCGATCCAGTCCAGCCCCGCCGCGAGGCCGGCGATGCCCGCGAGGTTCTGCGTGCCCGCCTCCAGCCGATACGGATACTCGGTCAGGTGATACGGGTCGGCGCTGCGCACGCCGGTCCCGCCGTAGATCGTCCCGCGAATCTCGGCGTCATCGGCGACACAGATGCCCCCCGTGCCGGTCGGGGCCAGCAGGCTCTTGTGGCCGGTGAAGGCGAGGAAGCTGATATTCCAGGCCGCCATGTCGATGGGCAGGACGCCGGCGGTCTGGGCGGCGTCGACGGCCAGCGGCACGCCGGCCTCGCGACAGACGGCACCGATGGCGGCCAGGTCCTGCACCACGCCGGTGACATTGGACGCGTGGTTTACGATGACGAGCCTGGTGTTCTTCTGAATCGCTTTGCGGATGTCCTGCGGATCGAGGTAGCCCTCGGGGTCGGGGCGGATGAAGGTCGCCTGGGCGCCTTCGAGCACCTTGTGGTTGACCGGGCGAATCACCGAGTTGTGCTCGACCATCGTGGTCACAACGTGGTCGCCGGGGCCGAGTGTGCCGTTGATGATGAGATTCAGGCTCATCGTCGCGTTCATCGTGAACACGAGCCGGTTCGGGTCTTTGGGCTTGCCCGCCGCGACGAGGCTCGGGTTGAAGAACGCCGACAGCCGCTTGCGCGTCTCATGGATCATTTGCTCGGCGGTCAGGCTCAGGTCGCAGCCGGTCCGGCCGGGGTTCACGCCGAAGTGGCTGTAGAACTCGCGGACGGCGTCGTGGACTTCCTGGGGTTTGGGGAAGCTGGTGGCGGCGTTATCGAGGTAGATCAGATCCTGCATATTCGCGTCCTTGTGCGGCTCCTCGGGACCTGCTGGTCCGCCGCAACCGCACTTCAGCCGGCCGCGGACGCGGAACGGGAACCGCGGAGGCCGAGTTGCCTCCATCGGCACGATACAATCCGCCGGCCGTATTGTGCAAGCGCCGGAGGATGAAGCTCTGAGCGGCGAGCGGTACCATAGAGCAACCGACCGAAGGGACGGAGCAGTCATGAAGTACGTGGTCATTCTGCCGGACGGGGCCGCGGACGAGCCGCTGCCGCAACTGGACGGCCGTACGCCGCTGGAGGCGGCCCGGATTCCGAACATGGACTGGGTGGCACAGCACGGCCGGCTGGGCCGCGCGGTCACCGTTCCGGATGGATTCACGCCGGGTACCGACGTGGCCACGCTGGCTCTGTTCGGCTATGACCCCCAGGCGTACTACTCGGGGCGTGCACCGATCGAGGCGGCGGCACGAGGAATCCGCCTCGGAGCGGATGAGCTGGTGTTCCGCTGCAACTTCGTGACCATCCTCGACGGCCGGATGCGCGATTTCACCGCTGGGCATATTCAGCAGGCGGAAGCGGACCGGCTGATCGGCGACTTGAATGCGCTCGTGGGGCGGGGCGAACCGGCGCTGGAGGGCTGCACGTTCCACAGCGGCGTGTCGTACCGGAACCTGATGGTGGCCGGGGGCGCCGCGGACTTGCAGCTCAGGTGCGCTCCGCCGCACGACATCCCGAATCAGCCGGTGGCGGACCATCTGCCGCGGGGCAGCGGGGCGGAGCGCGCGCGGGGGATCATGGCGCGGGCCCGCGCGCTGTTGGAGGACCATGAAGTCAACCGGTTGCGCCGCGACCAGGGCCGGGAGCCGGTGACGGACATTTGGCTGTGGGGTCAGGGCCAGCCGAGGGAGCTGCCGCCGTTCGCCGACCGGTTCGGCGCCCGGGGGACGGTGATTACGGGCGTGGACATCCTGCGCGGGCTGGCGGTCATGATGGGCATGAAGCTCATCGAGGTCCCCGGGGCGACCGGCTACATCGACACGAATTACGCGGGGAAGGGCGAGGCGGCGGTGCGGGCGCTCGAGGAGTTCGACCTGGTTGCGGTGCACATCGAGGCTGCGGACGAAGCCGGGCACCTGGGCGATGCCGAGGAGAAGGTCAAGGCGCTGGAGCGCATCGACGAGCTGATTGTCGGCCCCTTGCTGGGTGCGCTGCGTCGCCACGACCGCTGGCGCATCCTGGTCGCCCCGGACCATCCCACCCCGGTGACAACGACCGCGCACGACGGCACGCCGCCGCCGTTCTGTTTTGCCGGCACGGGTGTGGCCGACGGCGGCAATCGGACGTTCCATGAAGGCGCGGCCAGGCAGACGGGGCTGCTGGTCGATCCGGGGCACCGATTGATGGAACTGTTCATCGGTCGGTGATAGGCTTTGGCGCTGGTCGCGGACGGTGGCCGCGAGGCGGTATAATGGCTCCGCAGCGGGGCAACAACGGCGGGGAACGGCTAAGATGCCCGCTGCGGACAGGAAGGCGCGCTCATGCTGAATGTTCTCGTGCTCGAGGATCAGCCGGCCTGGGAGGCCTTGCTGGTCAACGCGGTGCGCAACGGACACCTCCCGGAGTGCCGCATCCACCGGGCGTCCACCTACGGCGAAGCGCTGCGGTTGATCCATGAGGAGCCGCTCGACGTCGCCGTACTTGACTACGTGATTGAACGCGCGGGTCCGGAAGGTCCGAAGACGGGCCTGGACGTGGCGGCGGAGATGCGCGCCGTGGCTCCGGGGGCGACGATTCTCCTGGTGACACTGGTCGATCCGGAACGCGTGCAGGCGCGCTGCGAGCAGCTCGGCGTCCGGCTGGTCGAGAAGGGCTCGGCCGAGCTGGAGGGCGACGTCATCCGCGAGATCACGCATGGGCTGCGAAACAGCGCGCAACGCGGCCGATAAGTAGACAGATGGGGGAACCTGGCGTGCCGTGCGGAAGGAGCCGTCATGGCCGTGGACACCGCGTGTACCGAACGGATCGTCGGGAGCTTCTTCCGGCAACTGCTGGCGGAGAACGGCAGCGGCGGGTCCGAGCAATCCCTGCGCGGCCTGTTGGAGGAGATCCAGAAGAACCTGCCGGGGGTCGGGGGTGCGCTGCTTCTGTCCGCCTGGCCGCGGTCCACGCCGGAGTCACCCATCTACTCGAGTGCCTGGGATGTCATCCGCTTTCAGGAGCACGATCGACTCCGCGCGATGGCCCGTTACCTGAGCCAGTTCAAGGAAGTGGCCTATGTGGACCGCAGCCCGAGCGAGCCGGGCGTAATCAGTTGGCTGGCGGGCGCCCTGCGGAAGAACGACCCCTACCAATTCGGTATCTTTCCGATCCGCTGCTTCGTGCCGCCCGAGTTCAGTGCGATGCCGGCGTTTCAGATCGCGCTGGTGGTGGCGTTCGTGCGGACCGGGGGTGCTCAGCCACGGGCTGAGGAACTGCACAGGGACGATCTCGCCCTCCTGGCCCGGCTTGTCGCGCACTTGCGGGTCAACTGGGAGGCCCCGCGGCTCGCGCGGCGCTCGATGGACCTGGCGGCGACGATCGAGGCGGGGGTGACGCACATTCTGGCGGAGACGCCGCCGTGGGCCGACGCGCAGACGCACTTCGGCCAGTTGGTGGAGAGCATCCGCGTCCTGATGAACTGCGACACCTGTCAGCTCTACCTGTTTCCGGGGCACGCGAGCTGCGTACGCGACAAGCATCCCGACCGCGTGTGGCTGGTCGCCGAGCAGGTGGCGACCCGCGAAGGACTGCGCAACATGCGCAGCGAGCCCTCCTTGGTGTCGCACCTGTGGCGCAACGCCATCACATCGCCGCTGGCCATCTCGAACCTTCTGGACCACCCGCAGTTCCGCGCGTACGCGCTCTCCTCGCTCGGGCTTACCCGGCACTTCCTCGGCCTCCTGCTGACCACCGCGGAGCCGTACGAGGTCATCGGCGCCCTCACGCTGCGCGACCGCTACGCCCGCGGGGAAGACGGCCAGATGTGCGTCGCCCGCGACGGCTTCTCCCGTGACGACGCCCGCACGCTCCAGAACCGGGCCGCGGACCTGATCCGCGCTCTCATCGCCAACCGGGGGGCGCTTGGCATCGCGACCGCCAAAGGTCCCGTGCGCCAGGAGGTGGACCGCATCCGGCGCGACCTCTACGCCGACACCTGCCAGCTCTACCTCACGCCCGAAGTCATCGGCAAGCCGCGGGCCATGCCCGAAGACTACATGGAACTCTACTACCACGGGCGGCGGGCCTGGCTGGGCGAAGCGAACTACGCGCGTGGCGAGCGGTTGACCGGGCGCGTTCTGGCCGGCAATACGATCAATGAGCCGGACATGTTCCTGCGCCTCAGCGAGCTGGAAGGCCGGCACGCCGTCGCGACGCGCCGCAAGTACGGCAAGTACCGCCTCTCCCAGCATTTTCTGGCTGTGCCGATTCCGGCGCCGCTGGCCCCGGTGGAGGGCGGCCCGGCGCCCGAGGCGATCGGCGTGCTCAAGGTCCGTGACCGGCTGCAACGGGACCGCGTGACGCTCGGGGCGCAGGGCTTCTCGAAGGAGGATGAGTACCTGCTACAGGCGTTTGCCCGCATGATTTCGGTGAAGATCGCCATCCGCGCGCACCTGATGCAGCGGGAGACCCAGCAGCTCGCACAGAGCGCCGATCTCGCGCATGCCTACCGGCACGACCTGACGAACCTGCTTCGCCCGGCGATACTGCATATGCACGAGTTGCCCGGCGACCTGGAGTACGTGCCGCGCCTGCTGGAGCGGGCCGGGCGCATGGTGGACCGCTCGTGGCGCGCCGCACGGCTGGCCGAAGGCAGCTACACGCCGGACCACGCGGCGACCTGCGACTTGTGCGCGCTGTTGAAGGAGTTCTTCCCCGACGAGGCCACGGGGCTGGCCCCGCAGTATAGCTGCGAGCTGAACGTGGTGGTGATGTGTCGCGCCGCGCCGGACGGTGCGCTGGTGGTGCGCTGCGACCGGGTACTCCTCGAGCTCGCAATTCTCTTGTTGCCGGTGTGGCTCCACCGGCGGGTCGACGCCGCGATGCGAGGCGCGCCGGGGTTTCGGATGCGGGTCGACGTCGCGGCCGTGCGTACGGACGCGGGAGCGCGACTGGAGCTGTGTACGCCGGTACGCTGCGACTGGCCGAGCGGCCCGGACGACGACGAGTCGCGTGAGGGCGGCTACCAGTTGTGCTACGCCAATCTGCTGATCGGCCCACTGGTCCCGTGGGACGCGCTGGTCAAGGCGTTCGGCGCATACAGCTACAAACTGCACCATGAATTCGAGGGCGGCCAGACGCGCGTGTGGGTCGACCTGGAGACCCTGCGCTCCGCGGCTGCGGCCGCGGGCGAGCCCGGGGCGGAGGGCCTGCGGGAGCAACCGGCGGGATCCCCGGCCTCCGGCACGCCCTGACGGGTCGCGTGGGCTGGCAATGTGCCGCGTTGCTTGGCAAGTTATCGGACGAGTGCGAACTGCTCCCGGCCTGCGCGGTGAAGCGGCCGGAGGGCGGCGACCGGGCCGGCGTTGGGCCGTGAGTCCTTTTTTGCGAGTTCGCATGTTATTCATGCTCGCCGGTGTGCTAAATTACGGATACGTCGCTGATCAGCGCGTGCTATTCGCAACGATGGGCCTTGCGTTCGCGGGCTCAACGCGATTGGACGGCAGGGTGGCGGCGTTAGGAGGCCTATGATGCTGGAGAAGCGAGGCTGGGCAGCTCTGTTCGAGACGCAAGTGATGGGGGCCGTATTGGTTGCCGTCGTGCTGGCAAGCCCGGCCAACGCGCGTCCGCCACTCGCGACTGCCGCGACTGGCTCCGGAGCGCATCGTGCCTCGGGGGCAGAGGGAGCGGCCGTAAGCGTGATGGAGGTAACTCGGGACGGGCTCGTCGTGACCGTCGAGGTGGGTGACGTCGACCTGGAGCATGTGAAGACTGCGGGCGGCGAGTTCACGGCTGTCATGTGCGCGGAACTGCCCGTGGACGGCGCCGATGGCAGCGCAGCGCTGCCGGTTGTACGACGGCTGGTCGTGGTTCCACGCGCGGCGCGCGTCAGCTTAAGCGTGGAAACCGGGGAGACGATGGTACGCGACTTGTTGGAGGCCGGGTATCCCGAGCCGGTTGTGCCATACCAGCCGCCTGTGCCGATGTCCCCGGAAGCGATCGGTCCGGCTGCACTTGTGTACGATGAAGCCGCGTACGAACGGGATGAATGGTTGCCGGCGGCGCGCGCCACGATCACCGAGCTGGGTCTGGTGCGCGGTCATCGGCTGGCGTTGCTGGAAGTGCGCCCGATCGCGTACAACGCGGCGCGACACCTGCTGTCGATCTCGTCACAAATCCGCGTGGGCATCCGCTTCGATGATGGGGATCCTGCGTTCGGGGGGCGGGCACCACTGCTGCCGCGCAACGGCAGGGTCCTGAACGCTCCCGTCGGTGAACCGAGCGAACGCGGGTCGGGGAACTACTTGGTCGTTGTTGCGTCCGCGTACAGCACGGCGATTGACCCGTTCGTCGCGTTCCAAGGCGCGCAGGGGTACACGGTTACGAAGTACTCGGTGGCACCGGGTACGACGAACACGGCGATCCGCAACTATATTATGAGTTTGGCGGGCACGCCTGACGAACCAGACTACATTTTGCTGGTTGGTGATTCGGACACGATCCCGGCCTGGACGGGCGGCGGGGCACGAGCTTCGCCGACCGACCTGCCGTATGCCTGCTTCGATACGGGGGACGATTGGTACCCGGACGCGTCCCTGGGCCGTTTCTCGGTGCGCTCGACGACCGACGTGCAGACACTAATCAACAAGACCACGCTCGTGGCCGGAGGTGTGTTCGACGACCCCAAGTACGTAGAGCGGGCGGTCTTCATGGCGGGCACGGACGCCAACAGCGGCGACGAGGCGGCGCACAATTTCGTCATCGACAGCTACATGCTGCCCAATGGCATCAGCCCAGCTCGCGTGTACAAGCGCACGTACGGAGCAACGACCGAGGACACACGGCTGGCGTTCAACGCGGGTTGCGTGTGGGGCGTGTACTACGGACATAGCTGGTCCGACATGTGGCAGGACGGACCGGCTTTTTCCCACGCGGACGTCCAGGGCTTGCTCAACGATGGGATGTACGGCTTTCTGTTGCATTTTACCTGCACCGTGGGCCGATTCTCGGGAACCTCTGAACCGTGTTTCACCGAGCGCTGGACGCGCGTGGCGAACAAGGGGGTGGCGGCGACCTACGGCACCACAAACTACATCTACTATTCCAGCAACCCCGGGTGGCCGGAGACGGCGAACTTGTACAAGTTCGTCTTTCGCGCCGCCTACGAGGACGGGCGCCGCGAAATCGGAGACGCATGGCAAACAGCCCTGTACGAATTGCTGGCGACGTATGGGCCGGCGAATCCGGTCTCCCGCGACTACTTCGAAATGTTCAACCTGCTGGGCGATCCGGCGCTGCGCGTGCCTGAGCCGTATGGCTTCAGCATGACCATCACGCCGTTGTCGCGCGACGTTTGCATCGCGGTCGCGGATTCTGCGTCCTACACGGTCGAGGTTTTCGGCAACGCCGGCTTCGCGGACCCCGTGACGCTGACCGCGACGGGGGCGCCTGCCGGGACGAGCGTGACGTTCAGCGTGAACTCGGTGCCACCGCCCTACACGTCCGTAATGACGGTTGGCAACCTATCGGAAGTGGCACCGAGGGAGTACGAGATCGAGGTCAAGGCGAGTGCGCCGGGGCTGGAGCGCTTCAAGGCCGTGCGGCTCGGCCTCTGGAACGCCGCGCCGGCAGAGTTCGAGCTGCTGAGCCCGCCGAATGGGGCGGTCGACGTCTCGCGCTACCCCATCTTCACCTGGGAGGCAGCCTGGCAGGCCGTAACCTACGACCTGCAATTAGCGACGGATGCGGGCTTCACGAATGTGGTCCACACGGCGACGACGGACGGCCCCACATACATCCTGGAAATACCATTGCCGCCGTCCACCGTTCATTACTGGCGGGTGCGCGCCGAGAATGTCTGCGGCCAAACCGACTATTGCGCGCCCTTCAGTTTCACGACGATCGGGCAGGCTGACTATTTCACCGAGCAGTTCGGGCCCGGGCAGGGAGCCTTCGATCTGGATGGACTGATGGTGACGTTCGCGCCGGACGGCTCGGGTGACTATTTCGTCGCCTGTGTCACCCCGATCACCGAGTTGCCCACGGATCCGGCCACGGGATACACGTGGCCGCTTTCAGACGACGGGTATTTCGTCTACATGTTCCCGTATCTGTTCACGTTCTACGGGCACGTCTACAGCTATGGCTACGTGAATGCTAATGGCAACATGACGTTCCTGGGCCACGATCAGACATGGAACGAATCCCTGGAGCAGCACTTTGGTCTGCGGCGCATTTCGGCGCTTTTCGATGACCTGAACCCGGAGGCCGGGGGTGCCGTGAAGTGGCACGAGCTGGACGATCACGCCTGTGTAACGTGGCTCAACGTGCCAGAGTACAACACATCTAACCAGAACACGTTCCAAATGGAGCTTTACTACGCCAGTGGAGAAATCCGCCTGAGCTACTTGGGCATTGCGGCAAGCGACGGCATCGTGGGCCTGTCGGCGGGCTATGGCCTGCCGCTGGACTTCATCGAGAGCGACCTCTCGGCTTATGGTTCGTGTTCGCGCATCGGGGACATGAACTGCGACGGAAATGTGGACTTCGGCGACATCAACCCGTTCGTCCTGGCCATGCTGGGCGAAGGCAACTACTATGCCTACTACCCAGATTGTGATTGGTACAACGCCGACTGCAACCAGGATGGCCTTGTGAACTTCGGCGACATCAACGCGTTTGTGGTGCTTTTGACGGGCAGATGAGGCGTCTGTGCCGGCGGCGGACTCAGCCCGCGACGTAGCGCACCACCGGAATCTTGCGAATCACCCAGGTCAGCGCACCGCTGGCGAAAAAGAGCAGCGGCGGCCAGAGGAGCATGCCCAGGGCCGGCCGCGATGGCAACGGAAGCCAGTCCAGCCGAGTCAAGAGCACGTACAGCAGCGGGTGTGCGACGAAGATCCCCAGCGTCAAAGGACCTGTGAAATCGATGAGACGCTGAAGACGCGCACCCGGTCGGTCAGCCACGTATGTGATGAGCACGAACGCGCTGAGGGACATTGCGACGACGGTGGGGCTCAGGTAGTGATACGAGTAGAACACGGCGCTCGGAGCCACACCCTCGAAGGTCGAGAGCCAAGCGGCGGACGTGGCGGTCAGCCCTGTTGAGAGCAGAAACACCGCGCCAGCGACGAGCGCGTGCGCCTGCTGCACACGTACGGACCGCAGCCAGTATCCCGCCAGGTAATAGCCCAAGTACGGCGCAAACCAGGAGAAGGCGTGCTCGGCGTGCGTGTCGCGCATCGCGTCGACCGCCGTCGAGGTCATGGCCGCGCCCAGACACAGGACCCAGGCCACCAGGAGTTCGTTGCGGCTGGCGCGCTCGACGAAGCGCCGTAGTAGTGGCGTGAACACGTACAGGCCCATGATGAGCAGGAGGTAGTACTGGCCGAGGAACGCCCTGCCCAACAGCGCGCGGGTCGCCATGTCTTTAACCGAAAACGACCCGCGGCCAAACAGATGTACCGCAGCCAAGTAGAATACGGTCCAGAAGACCAGCGGGATTCCCACGCGCAGCAAACGCTTGCGATAGAAGCGGAGGAACGGCTCGTGGCGCGCGGGGTCAAGCAACAGAGCCCCGCTCAGCAGGACGAACGCCGGTACGCACCAGCGGCACGCGGATTCCACGATGTTCGCCGCGTGCCAGTCTCCGCTCGGCATACCTGCCCGATCGTTCACAATCTGCGAGGAGACGTGCAGCAGGATCACCGCAAACGTGGCGGCCACGCGCATCATCGCTCCAGGCGAGAAGTGGGCCACGCTCGCCGCCGACGATCCAGTGCTCGGCATCTTCGATTTCCTCGGTGTGCGCGTTTCTACGAGAGGCACTTGCCCGCCGATCGTGCGACCCGCTGCTGGTCCGCTACAGCGCCGCGGCAGCAGCCCGTTGCACCTGCGCAGACACAGGTGCCCGGCCCGCGTGTGTTGTGCGACGCCGATGCTCGCGGGGCCGCCGTCATGCGGTTGGCAGCCGCCTGAGGCAGTTTTCAGGTTCCCAGACCGGCCGACCTTTCGGTTGGTTGCCCAGGTAGCGGCCGACCTTTCGGCCGGCCGTCGGCCGAGCAGAAGCTCGGCCACTACACGCGGATGCAAAGCGCTCTACAGTCCAAACGTCGGGATGCCCGCGCCCTCGGCGATCGCCGCCAGCAGCATCGCCGTGCAGCTTGAGTACTTCGACGGGTTGGCGTCGTAATCCGCCTGGAGGTCGGCGATCTCCTGTGCCGTCAGACCCTCGAAATCGAGCGGGCAGATCGTCCCGTCGCCGTTTCGGTCGAGCGGGCACGGCGGCCCCATGCTGGCCAGGAGATTACAACCCAGGGACGTGGCCGCGACGCATACGAGGGCCAAAATCAAGAACCGCTTCATCGTCGTGCCTCCACGCACATGCCGGATAAACCCATACACAACTCGGTGGCGAACACGCGCAGAGTAGCCCGGTGATCGCCACGGAGCAAGGGCCGGCGAGTTCGGTTGAAGCGGCGGGCACGGACGCCTATGCTCGCCGGGAAAGCAGGAGTGGCCCTGATGACCGACCAAACGACGCACATCGCGGACTTGCGCAAGCTCATGGCGGCGTTCGTCGCCGACCGCGACTGGCAGCGCTACCACGACGCAAAGAACCTCTCGATGTCGATCGCGATCGAGGCCGCGGAACTCATGGAGCACTTCCAGTGGGTCCGCACGGAGGAACTGCCGGCTCTGTTGGCCGGCGACGCCGAGCGGGCCAGCATCGCAGACGAGGTCGCCGACATTGCGTGTTACCTGTTGTCCCTGGTCAACGCTCTGGACCTGGACCTTTCGGCGGCGGTGGCGGCGAAGGTTGCCAAGAACGCGGCCAAGTACCCCGTCGATCGGTTCCGTGGGCAGTATTTCAAGCCGGGGGAGTAGTACTGCGACACTGCCACCCGCCGCATCCCCCAGACGGACAGCCGACCCAGACGCGGGAGCGAGGTCGCCTTGGTCCGCGCCGGGTTCCTCGCGGTGCCGTACCTCTGGATTGGCCAGCGCGTAGTCCCGAATCCGCCGGCGTTCGCTCTCCGCCAATTTGAGCAGCGCGCCGGCACGAGACCGGGATCAGCGGCTCCGGGGTTGACGGCCCTCGCGTGGAGTGACGGGGTCCGGGTGACGATGACGATAGCTGGTATGCCGTGCGACCAGCGGACCATCGTCGCCGGCCTCCCCTGCCCGACAGGAAGGGAGGCTGCGTTAGCGGGTACTTGCCGCGGGTTGGACTCGCGGCCCGCCGGCGTGCCTATAATCCGTCAGGCCAAGCTGCTGCACGTGCTGCCGCACGGCTGATACCGGTTTTTCTGTCGGACCAGGAGTTGCGAAAATGGCTGTGAGCGGATCGAGGTACTGTGGGCCGGCGCTGGGCGTTGGTCGCCTGGCTGGGTTATGGGGCGTTACTCTGGCTGTCAGCGCGGTCGCGTGGGCACAACCCCCCGGCGGCGGCGCGGTGGAAGGCAGGGTCGCGCTGGCGGCGGATAACCAGCCCAGGCCGGCACCGGCGCCGGTCTGGCCCAGCTTCCAGATCCCGGGCGTGCCCGAGGTCAGCACGCTTTACGCGGACGGCAGCCAGATTGTGATCGAGACCAGCGAGTCCTGGCGGCTGATGTGCAACTCCAACCCGGCCGGTGTCACCAGCGACAACCTGCGCCAGTGGGCGGAGAAGCATGCGGAGATCATGGACGCCGGCCCCGTGATGGTCGTCGGAAGTGCGGAGCGGGACGCCAGCAACATCAACATCGTGTTCAACGTCAGCGGTTCCCCGCCGGCGGGGGCGGTTGCGGCCCTGGGAATGGTCTCGGAGTACCTGTCCGGGCTGTTCGGCGACCCGATCACGGTAACGATCAGCGTGAGTTTCCAGGACATGGGCGGCGGTGGAGTGATCGGGGCCACGTCGCCGAATGCCGTGTCCAACGTCAGCTACACCAACTCGCGGGCCGGACTGGTCAACGGCATGGACAGTAATGACACGATTCAGGTCTGGCTGCCGACCGGCAGCACGGTACCGGTGCGCTTCAACGGCTCGTTGCCGAACATCACGGACGAGGCGAACGTGGATTGGACGCGGGCGAACTACCGAGCCACGATCGGCTCGGTCAGCGGCACGGCGGCCTCCATGACGTTCAACACGCAGTTCTCGTTCGATTTTGATCCGTCGGACGGCGTTAGCGGCATGTCCTTCGTGGACGTAGCGATCCACGAGACCGGGCACGCCCTGGGGTTCGTGTCGGGCACCGACGGCTTCAGCGGCTACAGCTTCACGTCGCTCGACCTCTTCCGCTTCCAGCGCACCGACGGCTGCTGCAACTACAACCCGGATACGCTCGAGCAGTTCCAGACCACGCCCCGCCTGGTCAGCTTCAACAGCCCCGACGACGACCACAACTCGGACATCATCACGAACGAGTATCGGATGTCCGACGGCGACCCCTGGCAAGCCAGCCACTTCCGCGAGCAGAGCAGCCCGTGGATCGGCCTGATGGACCCGGCCTTCAGCTACGGCGAGACGCACTATCCGAATTACTTCTCGATGGCCGACATCAACATGTTCGACGCCATCGGCTACGACTATCCGCCGTGCGAGGTGCCGCAGTTCACGCAACAGCCGCAGAGTCAGACGGGCTGTGTCGGCGACACGGTCCAGATGTGCGTGGCGGTCAACATTCCCTCTCCGGCGTTTCAGTGGCGCCGCGGAACCACGGACCTCATGGACGACGGCGTACACATCTTCGGCGCGACGACGTCCTGCCTGACCCTGGTCGGCCTGACGCTGGACGACGTGGACAGTCAGTACAACTGCCGGGTGACGAACATGGACGACGGGTGCGTCTCCGGCTCGCAGAACGCGACGGTCGGCGTCTATTCGCCCGTGACGATCACCAGCCCGCCCAGCAACAAGACAATCATGGAGGGGAGTAATGTGAACTTCACCGTGACGGCCTCCGGGTCGGCGCCGTTCACGTACCAGTGGCGGCGCAACGGCGCGAACCTGAGCAACGGCGGGAACGTTTACGGGGCGACCAGCGCCAGCTTGGCAATCATCAGCGTGATGGCCAACCAGGCGGGCTACTACGACGTTGTCGTTACGAACACCTGCGGGCCGGTGACGAGTTCGGCGGCGCACTTGATCGTGAATACCGGGTACGGTGCCGGCCGGGGCGACCTGAACTGCGACGGCAGCGTCAACTTCAGCGACATCAACCCGTTTGTCCTGGCGCTGGCCAGCGGCGAGACGGGCTACTACGACGCGTTTCCGGACTGCCACTGGTACAACGGCGACATCAACTCCGACGGCGAGGTCGAGTTCGGCGACATCAACCCGTTTGTCGCGTTGCTGTCGGGCTCGTAGTCTTCCTAGGCAGTCTGAGCCTGCCGCGGGGCCGCACGGGGCGGCCCCGCGGTCGTCGATCATGGGCCTGGCAGGGCGCCGCGCGCGGCGTCCGCCGCGGCGCACGTCCAAAAACTGCGTGATTCGGGGGCCGATTTTCGGTTAGAATGCACGTGCTTGCTTGCAGGTCACTGGCCTGCCGGTCGATGAGCGCAATGGAATCCCCGACGGCAGCCCGATGACGGGCGACGGGAAAGGAGAAGCACAATGAAGCCTCTGGCCGTGTTGTTATCGATCCTCACCCTGGCGGCGTGGTGCCCGGCCCAGGAGCGGGTCCCGACCAATGAAGACATTCAGGCGCAGCTCGCTGAGAAGTACCCGGATGGGTTGCCGGCCTACCTGACGCCGGAAGAGCGGCTGCTCCCCCTCCCGCCGGTCGTGCGCGACCGGACGCCGCCCACGGGGACCGTGTACACCCCGCCGGAGTACGCCCCGTGCGACGGGCTTTTCATCGCCTGGGAGGGATACACGAACATCCTCACGCAGATGACGGTCTACGCCACGACGGGCACGCCGCCGGCCACGGTGTGGGTGGTCGTGGACAATGCCTCGGAGCAGACCACGGCCTACAGCACGCTGAACTCGGCCGGTGCGAACATGGCCTACGTGCAGTTCGTCATCCGGGTCACGGACACCGTGTGGATTCGCGACTACGGCCCGCGTTTCATTCTGGAAGACGGAGTGCGCGCGATCGTCGATCACACGTACAACCGCCCGCGCCCCAACGATAACGCCTTCAACGACTACCTCGCCGGGCTGTGGGGCATCGCCCAGTACGACTTGCCATTGACGCACGGCGGTGGGAACTTCCACCTGTTCGCCAACGGCGACGCCTTCATGACCACGCTCATTCTCAACGAGAACCCGGGCTACACCGCGCAGCAGATCCAGGAGTTGTTCCTCCAGTATCAGAACCTCAACCTCACGATCTACACGGCCTTTCCGAGCAGCTTCGACTCGACCCAGCACATTGACATGTGGATGTTCCCGCTCGGCGACTACAAGATCATCATCGGCGAATACTCGCCCAGCAGCGGACAGCCCTACACGATCACCGAGGCCGCGGTGGCGGACCTGACGGCCCGCGGCTACACGGTCTATCGCACACCGGGCTGGCGGTCGGGCAGCACGCATTACACGTATACGAACGCCGTTATCCTTAACAACCAGGTGTTCATCTCGAAGTTCAACGTGTCGCAGGACGCGCAGGCCCTGGCGACCTACCAGGCGGCGCTGCCGGGGTACACAATCCGCCAGATCGACAACTCCGACATCATTGGCGCGGCCGGCGCCATGCACTGCATCGTGATGCACGTGCCGAGCGAGGCGCCCGACCCGAACCCGCACGTGACGGTGAGCGCGCCCAACGGTGGGGAGTTGTGGACGCTCGGGGAAACCCATGACATCGAGTGGACGGCGACGGACAACGTGGGCGTGACGAGCATCGACATCTACCTGTCCACCGACAGCGGCGCGACCTTCCCGCACACCATCGCCACGGGGCTCGCCAATACCGGCACGTATGCCTGGCCGATTCCGGCCATCCCGACTACCCACGCCCGCGTCAAGGTCGTCGCACACGACGGCGACGGGAATAGCGGCGAGGACATGTCCAACGCGGACTTCTCGATTGCCCTGTACCCGCCCCAGGTCGTATACAGCAACCCGCTCAACAGCGACCCCGGCTGGCCCGTCCAGGGGCAGTGGGCCTTCGGGCAGCCGACGGGGCAGGGCGGAGCCGCACACGGCTATCCCGACCCGACCAGCGGGGCCACTGGCCTCTACGTGTACGGCGTCAACCTGAACGGCGACTACTCGACGACGCCGGGCGGGCCGTGGTGGGTCACGATGGGCCCAGTCGACCTCAGTTTCGCGACGAACACGAAGCTGCGCTTCCAGCGTTGGCTGAACAGCGACTATCAGCCCTATGCGTATGCGACGATCGAGGCATCCAACAACGGGACAGCCTGGACGCAGATCTGGGCGAACGGGACCCAGGTCATCCAGGACAACGCCTGGTCGCTGAGGGAATACGACATCTCGGCGGTCGCCGACCAGCAGGCCACCGTCTACGTCCGCTGGGGTTACCGCGTGGCCAACGGGGCGTACGCGTATTCGGGCTGGAACATCGACGACATCGAGCTGGTCGCGATCCCCGCGGTGCTGCGCGGCGACGTGAACTGCGACGGCGTGGTGAACTTCGGCGATATCAACCCGTTCGTGATAATCCTGACGAATCCGACTCAGTGGCAGGACCTGTACCCGGGTTGCCCGTTGCTCAGCGGCGACGTGAACGGTGACGGGAGCGTGGATTTCGCGGACATCAACCCGTTCATTGCGTTGCTGACAAACCCGTAGCTAGTCGGCGGGTTACGGCCGCGGCGCGGACTCGACCTGTCCTGCGGCCGGTGAGCTGCCACGCACCCCTGCGGTCCGCGGGGCGGCACCGACTTGCTGCGCCGGTCGCTGGCGGCTAGCCTTACCGCGATTATCCGGCCCCGGCCCGTGCAGGCGGGGCCGTCGTTCGGTCGGCGGTGCTGACCCGCAGGGTCGGGCCGTGCGTGCGGAACGACACGGGAGTACGCGGTTGATTCGCCCACGCCAATCACCTCGCTTACGGAAAGGACCAGAAGAGCCATGAGTGCCGAGCCGTCCAACGGCGCCGGGCCGAAGAGCCCATTGCGCGAGATCGTGCAACCCTTCATCGACCTGATCCATGCGCCCCGGGCCCTATGGGGCATCAACCTCGCGTATGTCATCGAGGGCATGGTCTACTTCGGGATGCTCGGGTACCTGGCGATCCACTTCTCGTCCTTCATCTTCCAGGGCGTCGAACGCGCCGACGAGTGGTCGCACAGCATGGTGATGGTGTTGACGTCGGGCATCACCCTGGCGATGTTCGCGCTGGGGTTCGTCGCCGACCGGTGGGGCGTCCGCTTCGCACTGATCGCCGCGTTCGTACTGCTGCTCGCGGGCCGCATCCTGATCTCCGCCGCCCCGACCATCTTTGGCTTGACGCCCCAGGGCGTCGGCTCGCCGCTACACTTGGTGACGATGGGGGGGATTCTGCTCGTTGTCATTGGGTACGGCATGTACCAGCCCGCGGCGTACGCCGGCGTGCGCCAGTTCACCACGCCGAAGACCGCCGCCATGGGCTTCGCCATGCTGTACGCGCTGATGAATCTCGGCGGCTGGCTGCCGACATTCGCCTTCCTGCTGCGCGACGACGACTTCGCGGGCCTCGGCATTCCCGGCACATACTGGGTCTATACCGGCTTCACGCTGGTCGCTTTGCTGTGCACGGCGGCCATTCTGACGAAGCGGACGGTCGCGACCGCCATTGCCACGGCGAAGGCGGAGACCGCCCGCCTGAAGGAGGCCGAGGCGGCCAAGGAGAAGGCGAAGGCGACCCCGCAGACCCCGGTTGAGCCGGAGATTGTACGGGCCGATCGGGTACCGTTTCACCTCTGGGTAGTGGTGGCACTCGTTGTGGCCGCCGACCTTTGGCGCGTGCCGGCGCCCTGGAACCTGCGGACCGCGATCGGCATCGTCGGTCTCTGGATCATTCTTCTGGCGGCTCCACCGACGCGGCGCTGGCTGGCGCGGCATCCGCTCGCCGACGTGAAGTTCTTCTTCTTCATCTTCGCACTGATTCCGGTGCAGACGCTGTTCACGTACAACTGGCTGATTCTCCCGCAGTACATCTCCCGGGCCTTCGCCGGCTGGATCGGGCAGTACTTCGAGATTCTCTCCAACGCGAACCCGATCCTCATCTTCATCGCGGTCCCGATCATTACCGCGCTGACGCAGAAGGCCAAGGTCTACAACATGATGATCATCGGCACGTTCATCATGGCGGCGCCGGCCTTCCTCAACGTGCTGGGGCCGCACTGGTGGACGCTCTTCGCGTACATCATGATCATGACCATCGGCGAAGCGATGTGGCAGCCGCGCTTCCTCCAGTACGCCGCCGAGATCGCACCCGAGGGGCGGACCGGCGAATACATGGGTGTGGCGCAACTCCCGTGGTTCCTGACCAAGGTCCTGGTTCCGCTGCTGTACTCGGGCTGGATGATGGACCGGTACTGCCCGGCCGAAGGGCCGAAAAGCACCGAGTTCATGTGGCTCATCTTCGGCTGCATCGCGATTTCCTCGACGCTTTTGCTCCTGCTGGCCAGGAACTGGATCGGCAAGGACTTCAAGACGAAGGCGGCGTAGCGGCCCGCCCCCTCGCGCGGCCGCCTCCCGCCCCAGTAGCGCAAAGCTCCAGCTTTGCAGGCCCCAGTAGCGCAAAGCTCCAGCTTTGCAGGTACCCGTAGGGCAAAGCTCCTGCTTTGCAGGCCCCAGTAGCGCAAAGCTCCTGCTTTGCAGGCCCCAGTAGCGCAAAGCTCCAGCTTTGCAGGTACCCGTAGGGCAAAGCTCCAGCTTTGCAGGCCCCAGTAGCGCAAAGCTCCAGCTTTGCAGGCCCCAGTAGCGCAAAGCTCCAGCTTTGCAGGCCCCAGTAGCGCAAAG
>JALHJL010000045.1 GCA_022839625.1 Phycisphaerales bacterium | reverse complement strand
TTCTCGCACCAGGAGATCTGCACGCGGGAAGGGATTCCCGCCCAAGTAGGTGCGAGAAGGGATTCTCGCACCAGGAGATCTGCACGCGGGAAGGGATTCTCGCACCAGTGGCAGGTTTCGGCCGCCGTGCGGGCTCCACCTGCCCTACGTGCTTCCTGGCCCCGCGCTGGCGCTTGGGGCTCGGATGGCGGGCGGGGCGCCCACACTACCCGCCACTACCCGCCGGCCAGCAGTTGGACGAACGGGTTGATGTCGTCGAAGGCCCACTGCCCGTACGTCCCGTCGCCGTTGATGTCCCCATTCAGCGGATCGCAGCCGGGGAATTCGGCCTGCCAGGCAGCGAAGTTCGACAGATAGAGCACGAACGGATTGATGTCGGCGAAGTCCGTGACGCCGTCGCAATTGAGGTCTCCGACGCTCTCGCATTCGTCAGGGATGCCGCTGCCATTCACGTCGGTCGATGTGCCGGTACTGATGTCCGCCAGGTCGGGGACCCCGTTCCCATTGCAGTCCTGCGCGGCCTGGTAGGCGTTGATGATGCCGTATCCGCGGACGTACAGCGGGTCATACGTGCCGTCGGCCACGTAGTCGCCGGCCGTCTGAAAGAGGAAGTCACGCAACTGGTCCACGGTCCAATCCGAGTGCGCCTGGGTGAGACAAGCCACGGCCCCGGCCACGAGCGGCGTGGACAACGAGGTGCCACTCACGGAACTGTAACTATAAACCGTATCAGGGTTTACCGTAGCCGTGCCGACGCCCAGCGCCAGCACCTCCGGCTTCACGCGGCCGTCCGCGGTGGGGCCGTCCGAGCTGAAGCTGGCGATCACGCCGTTGGAATTCACCGCCCCGCAAGTGATGACCTGAAAGGCGTCCGCCGGCGCTCCGAGGTGCGATGTCGTCGGGTTGCTATCGTGCCCCATGTTCATGGCCGCGGTGCAGCAATGGACGCCGTTGGCCGTCGCGATGTTGACCGCGATGGTCGTCACAGCGGTCTGGCCGTCGAGATCCGCCTGCGTGTACCAGTCGATGTAGCCTAGTGAAGACGTCGCCACGTCGCCGCCGTTGGCCTCGATGAACTCCAGCCCGGCGACGTAATAGTCCTCTTCGGCGGGGTACTCGCCGGCGGTGTCTTCGGTCTTGCACAAGATGAACGCGGCATCGAACGCCCCGCCCATCAGATGGCCCGGTCGGTAAGCGGCAAGCGTGCCGAGGATATACGTGCCGTGGTAGTGCTGCCCGCCGGGGTCGCCGGGCTCGATCCCCGTATTCGGGTCGTCGTTGATGAAATCGTACTCGGCCACGATCGCCAGCGGGTGATCGGGGTCGTTGAAAGCGGCGTGCTCGCGGTGGAAGCCCGTATCCAGAATCCCCACGACGACGCCCTGGCCCGTGTAGCCCGCCTCGTGCAGCGCAATCAGGTTGATCTGGGTGAGTTGCTCCGTCGCCAGCCCGTAGTCGAGCCGTCCGCGATTCGCGTCGCCGCCGACCGACGATGGAGAGACCGGCGCCACGTCCGCCGGCTCGATCCGCCGGCCTCGCGCGACCGGCTGGACCCGCGCTACGAACGGCAGGGCCCTGATCTGCTCCACCTGCTCGGGCGTCGCATACACGCTGACGGCGTTGAGCCAGCGGCTGACCACGCTGCGCCGGGCGCCGGTCGCGGTCACGGCGTCGACATAGCTCGGCGGCACCGGCAAGTCGCGCTGATCGAACAGCGCCCCGGCCCGTTTGGCTTCGTCGCCCCGCAGGAGCCGGCGAGCAGTCGCCCGTGGGTTGTACGTTGCGGCAACCTGGTCCAGGGCCTGCGCATGCTCCGCGGGCGAGTGGACTCCCTTGTCAGTGAAATGCACCCAGACCTTGACGGGTTTCTTCAGCTCCGCGGGCAACCGGCCCGGCACCGCGTCGGTCTGTGGCAGCGGTCTTGCGGCCGGCTGGATCGGGCCGACCGAAGGACTCGGCGGCCGGAAGACTCCCATCACCAGGGCCAGGGTCAGGACAGCCAACAGCGGCAAAGCCGCGTGTCGCAGCGGCGCCGGTCGGTCGCTTGATACGGCGGTCATCTTTTCCCTCGCTGAAATTCGTCGCGCTTCAAGTATACACCGGCCGTCCAGGGACCCGAGCACGATTTATGCTGGCATCCTGGGCCCGATATCGACCGGCCTACAGCGCAATGAGAACGCGAAGCGCCAGCGAGCGCGCGTGCAAGGAAGCGCTCGCTTGCGCTTCGCGTTCCGTCGGCGCCGCCGGACGGCGCCCACCGATGGATCGGGCCTACAGCGCCCGCATGAACGCGACCAGGTCCTGCTTCTCCTGGTCCGTCAGTTTCAGCTCCTGGATGAGATTGAAGAACTCGACGGTGTCCTCCAGCGTGAGCAGTCGCCCATCGTGCAGGTACGGCGGCGAGTCCTTGATGCCGCGCAGCGGAAACGTCTTGATCGGACCATCGCTGGAGGCCATGCGCCCGTTGACCATCTGCGGCTTGTAGAAGCGCTCGGCCTTCAGGTTGTGCATCAGGTTGTCCGTGTAGTACGGCGGCACGTGGCACACGGCACATTGCGCCTTGCCAAAGAAGACGGCTTGGCCGCGCAGCTCGGATTCGCTCGCCTTCGACTCATCCAGCCGACCGTAGAGGTTCAGCTTGGGGGCCGGCGGGAAGTCCAGGAGCGCCTGGAACTCCGCCATGAAGTGCACCTGGCTGCCGCGCTCCAGAATGTTGATGCCCTTCTTGGTCGCAATCACCGGATCGCCGTCGAAATACGCGGCCCGCTGCTCGAACTCGGTGAAGTCCTCGATGCTCTTCAGCGCCCGCTGCGACCCGAACAGCCGCTGGATGTTCACGCCGCGCAGGGGCGGCGTATCCAGCCGGTGCCGGAACTCCTGCGGGCGGATGTCGCCCACCAGGTGCGTGGCCGCGTTGGTGTGCCCGTTCACGTGGCAGTCGAAGCATGTGACGCCGCGGTGGGGCAGCGCGGAACGCCGATCATCCGTCTGGTTGAATTGCTGCTGCGGGAACGGCGTTACGAGCAGCCGCAGGCCTTCGAGCTGCTTCGGATTGAGGATGCCGTTGAACAGCTCGAAGTAGTTCATGATCGTGACGACCTGCCCCTTGGACACGTCGCCCAGGTCCGGCCGAGTCGTCAGGAAGATCGGCGGCGGGAAATCGGGCAGCAGATGGAGCGGCAGATCGTAGTCGAGATCGAAGCGTGTCAGGTCGCGCCCTTCCTGCTTGTTGATCTCGTCGATGTGGTGCTTGGGGAAAAGCATGCCGCCTTCGGGGTGATTCGGATGCGGCAGCGGCAGGAAGCCCTTGGGCCAAACGCCCTTCTCGCGGATGTCGCCCGGTGTCATGTCGGCCAGTTTCTGCCACGTCATGCCGTCCGGGAGCTTCACGCGCACGCCCTCCTGGAGCGGCTTGCCGCCGGACATCGTGACTCCCTTGGCGGGTCGATCGCTCAGGTCGTAGCGCTCGGCCAACAAGTCCGTGTGCTTCTTCAGGATCTCAGCCTTGGCAGCCTCCATCCGCGCCTTGACGACCTTGAAGTCCTCCTGGCTGGCGACCGGCGCGTAGCTCGTCGGGGTCTGCTGTGCCAGTACGGGCACGAGCAGGACCAGCGCAACCACGGCGCAGACCGCACTTCCGACCGCCATCCGTGCGAGGCCTCTCCGATGGTGATGTTCTCTGTTCATGGTGTTTTCCTCCGCTTTGAAGCCGGCGCCCTCCGAGGGCGCGTTGTCGCTTCGCTCTCTCTTCGCCCGGCCCGGGTGCCAGACGATCGTCCCGTGCGGCCGAGTCTTGCCCGGCAGACGGCACAGGTGCCGCGGAAATGGACGCTGTAGTCGTCGATCTCAAAGCCCGCCGCGGTCGCGCCGCGCGGCAAGGGCAGTGCGTCCAGACGGGGATCCTGCCAATCGACCAGCTTGTCGCAGTGCAGGCACACCAGATGATGGTGGCGATGCGTGAGCGGATCGTAGCGGGCCGCGGTACCCGGGTGGCATGCCTTGGCGATGACTCCGGCCTGCACCAGGGTCTCGAGGACCCGGTAGACCGTGGTCCGCGAGACGCCGGGCAGGCGATCACGAACGACGGCGTAGATCTGGTCTGCCGTGGGGTGGTCCTGCCGATCCACGAGGGCATCGAAAATCACCCGCCGCTGTACGGTCAGGGCCAGACCGTGCGCACGGCAAAGATCCACAAAGTGCTGAACGCGTGCGGCGCGCCCGTCGCTGCGACGCATGGCCGTCTCCGGTTGGTATGTTTTACCAAGTGGTTTCGATTGTCAAGCCGAAACCCCGGGGCATCCACCGATTTCCGTGCGCGGTTGCGCCGCCCCCGCGGGGTGCCGATACCGCAATAAGCCTCACGCGCCGTCACGACGCGGCAGCATGTTCTCCGGCATCAACACTGCGACGACCTGCCCGCGCACGCAGACCGCGCCGCCTGCGATGACCTCGATGTCCACGACCACCTTGCGCGGCCGCACCTCCACGATTCGACCGCGAGCCTCCAGCGGCACACCCATCGGCGTCGGACGCAAGTAGTCCACCTTGAGCGACGCCGTGACGAACCGCAGCGGCGGCTCCGTGCCCGGTTCGCGCCCGGCGGCGCGATAGGCGGCCAGCGCCGCCGAGCCCGTGCCGTGACAATCGACGAGCGAGGCGAGCAAGCCTCCGTAAACGTACCCCGGAATCGCGGTGTGATACGGGCGGGGCGTGAGGATCGCGACCGTCTCCTCGCCGTCCCAGGCGCTGCGCACGTGAAGGCCGTGCTCGTTGTGGCGCCCGCAGCCGTAACAGTGTGCCAGGTCGTCGGGATAGAAGTCCTGGATCGCGGCCTGCGTCATGATGGGTCTCCCTGGGACCGGTCCTCAATGGGCCTCACTGCATCGGCTCGAGGTGCTCGAGCGCCCGGATCACTTCGGGTACATACGTAAACGAGGGGCCGCCCTGCATCATCACGGCCACGCCCGCCGCTTCGAGAATCTGCTCCCGCGTGGCGCCGGCGTGCAGGCATTTCTCGACGTGCAGATTAATGCACGGCACGCAACGCATGGCCAAGCCGATGGCGAGCGCGATCAGCTCCTTCTCGCGAACGCTGAGCGCCCCCTCCTTCATCGTGGCCTGAAACAGGCCCCCGAACCCACGGGCGATTTCGGGTGCAAGCTGCTTGACCTTGATCTGATCCGCCGTCCATTGCTCGAAGAAAGACGCTGCTTCGTTACCCACTGCAACCTCCTGATGATTGGCAGGCCGCACGCATTGCCGCGCGCGGCCCGCCGACGAACACACTACACGCCCGGCGTGGCCAACGTTCTCGGCCGCGTCCCGGGCAACCCGCCGGCACTATAACGCCCCACCGAGCGTATGTTCCAGCCACTCCCGCGAAGCCACGTGCCAGCCGGCCGTGCGACGGCGCTGACCGGCCTGGCTGGACGCGAGCCGTAACCGCGCTTCGTGCCGGAAAGTCCCCCATACGCTTCATCGGGCTGCTGCCGCGCTGGCCGGCCGAGTGTGCCCGGTCGCCGATCTTGCCGCATGGCGATTCCTGGCGTAGGTTGCGGGCATGGTGCAGCGACACAAGACGGGTTCGGGCGCGGGGCGGCCTGGCGCGACGTCGCAAGGCGTTCAGGCTTCGAGCGGGGGACGATGGGGCCCCGGCGTGCTGCTGGCCGCGGCCGCCGTGCTGACCGCGGTCGCCCTGGTGCAGTTGCCCCTCGCGTGGGCGAGCTTGCCGATGCCCAAGCTGGAACGGCTCGACGCCAACAGGGTAATTGAGGCGTTCCGGGCGGCACGCGGCACGTGGACCGGCAGCGCCCTCAACGGTGCCCTGCTGACGATCATGAGTTCTCACGTCGCTACTGCCATGCGCCAACCCGACCGCCTGCCCGACTTGTTCGAGGATGCGCGCGGCGGGTACGCGCGCGTCGCCGGCACTTCGCTCAGCCGGCTCCAACTTGCCGCCCTGGCGATGCTTCAGCTCGAGCGCGACAACGTGCCGCTCGCCAACTGGTGGGCCGCTCTGGAACCGTATTTTGCCGGCGCGGAAGCCGCGAGCCTCGGGCATTGCCTGCCGGAGGCCCTCCAGGCCAATGCCGCCGTCTATATGGAACTTGGGCTCCCCGGCGGCACGGCCCGGCGAAGCGCTCAGAACACCGTCGGCTACCCGCACGGGGTGTTCCTCCAGTACTTCAGCGAGCAGATGGAGCGGGTGGCGCGGGTACAGGAGGACGCGGGCGACCCGGCAAGTGCCGCCGCCTGCCGCCGGTTGGTGCGGCGGCTGCTCCGGCAATGGGCGGTCGATCCTGGCCCGGCGGCCGTACGGTTGCTCGCCGCCGAGCTGCTCATCGCCCAACTCGAACCGCGCGGGACGACAACGGCGCCGGCGGCAGCCGCGGAGGTCGTGCGTGGTTTGCGGCAATGGCGAGCGGCTTACCGGGCGCAGGCATCGCAGCGGCCGACGCCCCTGCCGCTGATTAGCAATTCGTATGCCGCACTGCCGGACCAGGCGGCGCACGACCGGCTGCGCGACGCCGTCGCAATGCTGGCATGGACGGCCCCGGCCCTGATCGTCGCGGCGGTCGGCACCGGATTGCTGGCCGTGCCGTGGCTGCGCCGGGCCAAGGGCGGCCTGCGGGGCCCGCTGGTCGGTGGGCTACTGCATGGCGTCGTGCTGATTGCGGCGGGACTCGTATACGTGCTGGCCGGCCCGGGAATGCAGGAGGACCTGCGGCGACTGGGCGCGCCAGAGCTCGGGTGGCCGCGGTATCCCTGGGTGTCCGCCAGCATCGCGCTTGTGGGGCTTGGACTTGCGCTGGCGTGGCCGTGCCGCGCCGGGCACCGGTTCTCGCGCGCGGCGGGCTGGGCCGCGACGACGTGCACCGTGCTGGCCATTGCGCTACTGGCAAACTGCTGGTTGACGCGGGTGGCGACCGTCCGTTACGAAACGCGCACGGCGGAGCTACTGGACGCCGGCGAGTTCGCCGCGGTTGCGGGCGCGGCGGCCGAGCGACATCTGCAACCGCTGCGAGCCTGGCAGCCCTGACGGTCCGACGCCGCAGGCGTGCGGCCGGTTCGGGTTTATGCGGCGAACCACTGATCCACCCTGGCGGCGTTTGCGACAAAGTGGACGAACTCATGAAAACCATCATCGAACCGTTCCGAATCAAGGTCGTCGAGCCGATCCGCATGACGACGCGCGAGGAGCGCGAGCGCCTGCTGCGTGAGGCGAACTTCAACCTCTTCCTGATCCGCGCGGACGACGTGCTGATCGACCTGCTCACCGACAGCGGCACGGGCGCGATGAGCAGCCTGCAATGGGCGGGCATCATGCGCGGCGACGAATCGTACGCCGGCGCGCGAAGCTGGTACGTCTTGCAGGACCGGATTCGCGAGCTGACCGGATTCGAGCACGTGCTGCCGACGCACCAGGGCCGGGCCAGCGAGCGCATCCTGTTCGAGCTGGTGGGCGGCCGCGGCAAGGTGGTGCCGAACAACAACCACTTCGACACGACGCGCGCCAATATCGAGCACACCGGGGCGCAGGCCGTCGACCTGGTCATCGCCGAGGGCCGCCAGGCGAGCGCCCGCCACCCGTTCAAAGGCAACATGGACCTCGCCAAACTGGAGGCGCTGATCAACGACGCCGGCCCGGAGCGCATCCCGCTCGTGATGGTCACGATCACCAACAACAGCGGCGGGGGGCAGCCCGTCAGCCTGGAAAACCTGCGCGGCGTCCGGCGCATCTGCGACCACTACAAGCTGCCGTTCTTCCTGGATGCCTGCCGGTTCGCGGAGAACGCGTGGTTCATCAAACAACGTGAGGCCGGGCAGGACAGCCGCAGCGTCCGGGAGATCGTGCGCGACATATTCGACTTGGCAGATGGTGCCACCATCAGCGCGAAGAAGGACGGGCTGGTGAACATCGGCGGGCTGCTTTTGCTGCGCGACCTGGGCTTGGTCCGCCGGGCCGACGAGCTCCTGATCCTGACCGAAGGCTTCATCACGTATGGGGGCCTGGCGGGCCGCGACCTGGAAGCGATGGCGCAGGGCTTCGATGAGGTCGTCCACGAGGATTACCTGCGCTACCGCGTGCGAAGTACGGAGTACGTCGGCGAGCGACTGCTGGCCGCCGGAATTCAGATCGTCGAACCGCCGGGCGGCCACGCGATCTACATCGACGCGCAGCATTTCGCCCCGCACATTCCCCCCGAGCGGTTTCCGGGGCAGGCGCTCGTCGTGGGCCTGTATCGCCACGCGGGGATTCGGGCGGTCGAGATCGGCAGCGTGATGTTCGGGCAGTCAGGTACGGCGCCGGCCATGGAGCTCGTGCGCCTGGCGATCCCGCGGCGCGTCTACACCCAAAGTCACATGGACTACGTGATCGAGGCGATCATCGAAGTGTTCCGGCGGCGGGGCGAGCTGCGGCCCCTGGAAATCGCGTGGGAGCCGCCCTCGCTGCGCCACTTCACCGCCCGATTCCGGGAACTGTAGCCGCGCGCGTCGCCGCGCCGGCCTCCGCGGCTCCTGAAGCCGCGCCGCAGAGAAACTTCTTCGTCGTTGCGCCGCGCTTCCGTATAATGGCAGTCCGGCGCGTGCTTCGTTCGTCGAGTGCGAGCGGCTGGCGCGCGGTCGCACGGCAGGTACGACGATGCGTTGGCGCGAGGACCGTCTGCGGCATACGACCCCGGGGGTGCTGGCCGCTCTGCTTTGCATCGCGGCGCTGTCGGCGTCGGGAGCCCGCGCGGACTCGCTGAGGCGGATGTACGACCTGGCATCGCCGGCCGCCGGCTACGACAAGTGCCTCGTGTTGGAGACGGGGGTGACGTACACCGGCGGGCTGTGGATCGGCGCGACGTTCAACCGCATCACGGCCGAGTTCGAGGGCCTCGGAGCGGACGTCCGCATCGTCGGCAACGGCGCCGTTCTGGACTTGCAGGGCGGGGAAATCTGCATCGCGTATTGCACCAACCGCTTGGACATCGAGGATTGCGTCATCCTCCACGGAGACGTTAAGTACCGCGGCTATGACGGCGACGGGCTGGGCTTGATCCCGGCGGGCTCGGTCCGCTTCGTCACCTTCTACCAGCCCCACGACTACGGTGTTCGCGTGTTCCGGTGCGGCGAGACGGTGTTGATCGAGCGGAACATCGTGGTGGACGCGGTGAACACAGGGCCGGACTTCATGTACCTGACCGGGATCGCCAGCGACTGGCTCCCCACCGGAGCAAGCTTCTCCCTCAGCCTGCAAGGCGGCCCAAGCGCCTTTCACAACTGGTCGTATCATTCCGACCCGGCCACGAACGCCGATCTGCTGCACCATTTCAGCGTGCTGTGCGACTACGGCTGAGTGGAGCCCTTCGCCTGGGCTGGGGCCGGTTCGGCACCCTACTACAACGTCATCGGGCTTGACCCGCAACTGATGGACCCGGAAAGCGGCGACTACCGTCCGGCTCCGGGCTCGCCGGCGGTCGCCTACGGTTGCCAGACGTTCGCCAGGCCGGCGCGCCCGCCCCGCGGCGCCGAAGCGCTGCCCGATACGCCGGGCAACCGGCAGCGCCGCGACGTGATCGAGGTCCCCGGCACGATCGCCGCGGACACCACCTGGAACGCGGACCTGGTTCGGGTGGTGGGGGATGTTACGGTGAAGGACGGCGTCGTTCTCACCATCACGCCCCCGGCGCGGGTGGAATTCCAGGATTACTACTGCCTGGCCGTCGCCGGGACGCTCCTCGCCGTCGGTACGCCGGATGCCCGGATTGTGTTCACCACGGACCAGCCGGACCAATTCCGGATCGACGAGTCGCACACGGGCTGCTGGAACGGGGTCCGGTTCGACCAGACGGCGGCCACCAATGTACCGTCCCGGCTCGCGTACTGCGTACTCGAGTACAGCAAGGCGACGGGCGGGGGCGCCGGCCCACATCCTTACGGGGGCGGGGCCGTGTCCGTGTGCGGCTTCTCCGGGCTGACGATCGAGAATTGCATCTTCCGGAATAACGTCGCGGACTACGGCGGCGCGTGTTTCCTGTACCGTCAGGCCAACGTCGCCCTGGTCGGCAATCTCATCGTGGGCAATCATGCTCTCCAGAACGCCGGCGCTGTCTACTGTGCGTACTCGTACCCGCAGATTGTCAACAACACCATCGTCGGGAACGCAATCCACAACGAGCAGAATCCCTACATCGAATCATGTGCCGTGCTGAACTTCATCGCCAAGCCGGTGCTGACCAACAACATCATCCGCGACAATGACCCCGGCATCGTGTACATGCACAGCCAGCTTTGGGAGAACAAGGCCTACTACACGCACTATAACAACATCGAAGACTACCCCGCCGTCGGCGGCAACATCGATGCCGACCCGGACTTCGTCGATCCGGCGCTCGACGACTACCACCTCGCCCCCGGGTCCCCGTGCGTCGACTCCGGCAGCAACACGTCCGTGCCCCTCGGCAACCGGGACCTCGACGGATGCCCGCGCGTCGTGCGCTCGGCGGTCGACATGGGGGCCTACGAGGTGCCCTTCGGCGACGTGAATTGCGACGGCCGGATCGACTTCGGCGACATCAACCCGTTTGTCCTCTATCTGTCCAATTTCGCCGGCTGGCAGGCCGTCTTCCCCGATTGCGCGCCGGAGATCGGGGACGTGAACGGCGACGGGACCTACGGCGCCGGCTCCTTCGGGGACATCAACCCTTTTGTAGCACGACTGACGAGTCCGTAGCAGGCCGTTGAGACCGGGGACGCGGGCCGGGCGTCGCCGGCGGGCGGAGACGCCCACCTCGCCCGGGGGAAAGACACTGCTCAAGAGCACTGTCACAAGGGGAGGCCCCCTCCACCCAGCGACGGCGCGGCGGGCTGGGCGCTGCGCGACGTGACGATGCCGACGACCGTCGAGCGCGTGTGCTACGAGAACGGCGTGCAGGTGGACTGCGCCACGTTGCCCGCCAACCTCGGGCAATAGCAGACACCAGGGTCCCACGCCCGGTCCGCGCCCGTTGCACAACCAGCCGTACCACGCGCCCGGACAGGGCGAGGCGACCCGGAAGAACGCTGGCACGCGCAGCCTCTATCGCCCGGTGCGGTGCGCGATGCACGGTCGTGGAGAATGCGGCGGTGCATCGGATCGCGCCCGGCGACAACCTTTCCCGAAGAGGGCGGGGAAACGTGGGATTGCGTCTATCGCCCGCCGCTCAGGCCCCACATGATCAAGGCGGGCAGGATGACTTCGCTGAATCCCTCGGTCGGTTCGGCCGGGACCCATTTCATCTGTAGCTCTTGCAGCGCTGCGCCGACCATCTCGATCTTGTCCGCTTGCGTCTGGCCGACCCCCTGCTCATCGGCGCGCACCAGGTAAGGAACCTGCTCCACCGCCTGCCCAATGATGCGGGTTGCCGTGGCATCGACGGCCACCGAGTCGGTGCCGCCCAGCAGAAACCACGACCCGAGCCGGTCCCGGACGTCTACGGTGGTGCCCCACCACCCGGGGTAGACGTGCGGGCCGTTGCCCTCGCAGCAGATCGACCCATCAATGATGGCCAGGTCAGGCTTCAGGGCCGCCACGATGTCCACGAAGCACTGGATCACGCCGCCGGCGGCATTGTGCAGGCCGATCCGCCAACTCATGCCACTGCCGTACTGCTCGAAGGAGGTCGTGCCGACGAAGTTCTTCATCGTGCCGGTCGTCACGGACCAGCGGTGCGTCTTGATCGGCGCGATCGAGATCACCCGGTCCGCCCGCGTGACGAGGCTGGAGACGAAGATCTGGCCCAGGTCCGTGTGCGGCGAAGGCAGCGGGTCCCACGCCGGCGAATCCGCGATCAGGCACGCGAGCTCTACGCGCCCCGGATAGGCGGCATTCAGCCGCTCGACCTCGCGCACCAGGTTCGTGGAGTGATCGAGGGTCGTCGCCAATTCCCAGGAGAAACTTCGCGTCAGCCCGCCTTCGCCGATCGTCACGCGCGCGGCCCCCGCCTTCAGGCATTCTTCGGCGATCGCGGTCACGATCTCGATCTTCGTGCTCTCGCCGTTGGCGAACGAGTCGCCGGGGATCACGCTCAGTCCGCCTACGTTGGGCTTGATGAACACGGACTCGCCGGCGCGAACGATCGCGGACATGCCGCCCAGGTGCTCCACCAACTCGCGGGCCATCGCCGCCAGGTCGTCCCCACGCACCGCCACGACACGGGCGGTCGCGTCCACGGGCGCGTCGTCCGGCGACGGACGATAAGGCGCGGGAGTCCCGCACCCCGACAGGAGGTGTCCTGCTCCGAGCGCGAGGCCACCATGGAGGGTACTCCCGATGAACTGGCGTCGCGTACAGCGGGTGGTCATTCGTTCTCCTCGGGTGGATCCCAGGCCCGCCGGGTCGCTGGGCCGCCCTCCGCGCCGCCGTCCAAGCGCGGCCGCGTACGGCGGCGCGAACATTATGGGACGACCGCAGCCCCGCGGCTCCCCGTTCTCCCTACGCCATCATGCTATCCGGCGCGTCAAGCAAGCGATGTGTCGTGCCGCCTGGGACGGTGCCCGCCCGCCTTGGTGCGACGGCGCTCTTCACCGCGCACGGCGTCTCACTAACGACGGGGCCCGCGCTCCAGCTCACGCTCCTCCTCCCGCCGCTCCCGCGTGATGCGCTCGAGCGTTTGTCGCTCCACGTAGCTCAGGCTGCCCACGCCGTGCTCGGAGACCTTCTTCAGGATGCGGTCCAGCTCTGTCTCTTCGGCGGCGCGGTCCTCCTCGCGCGCCTCCCAACCGCCGGGGTTCGGATTCGGAAACTCGATCGGCCGGGCCGGTTTCGGCGGGCGGCGCCTGGTTCGGAACAAGCGCGCCCACAGCCCGCCGTCCGATCGGCCGGTTTGGCGCCGGGCGTACACCGGGTCCTCGATCAGCCACCCTTGCCGAGCGGCCTGGAGCCGCTGCCAGCAGGTCAGGCCCCCGAAGATCGCGATGAAGATCAGCATTCCGCCGCCGCCGGACTGCAGGCCCCAGAAACCCAGGAGCGCGCACCCGACGAGCCCGACCTGGCAGGCGATGATGCTGGCGCGCTGCAAGCCGACGAACGGCCAGATGATCGCGTGGAAGATCTGGCCGCCGTCCAGCGGGAAGATCGGCAGCAGGTTGAACGCCAGCAGGAACAGGTTGACGTGGTAGAAGATGAAGAGGAAACGAAAGCCTGCATCCCCGAACAGCAACGGAAACTGGGGCTGCTCACGCACAACGTGCAGGGCCGGATGCAACGGGTTGACCCCCGGCAGCACGGTCCCGCCCGAACCGGCGAAGATCACGCCCGCCGCAAGCAGGCAAAGCACGACGTTGACGAGCGGTCCGGCGGCCACCGTGACAAACTGCGGCCACGGCCGCATCGGGGCGTGCGCGTACGCCAGTCCACCGAGCGGCCACATCAGGATGTTCTCCGCATACCCGCCGACGGCCCGCGCACCGAAGCAGTGCCCGAACTCGTGCAGCAGTACGATGCCGAACAGCAGGCCGAGGAACAACGCCTCGTGGGCGACGCTGCCACGCTCGGTAAACAGCCGGTAGGCAATCCAGATCACGAACAGGACGTGGACCCGGATGTCGATCCCGGCCACGCGGCCGATCCTGAGGGAGCCGTTCAGGAAGTTCATCACCGCTCCTCCCGGCCGCGCACAAAACGATCGTAGTACAGCAGCGCCAGGATGGTCTTGCCATCGCTGATGCGGCCATCCCGGACGGCACTCAGGGCCTCTGCCTGTGGCAGCGGCGCGAGGCGAATCTGCTCGCCGGCCTCGCGCGCGGGCGGCCCCGGCGTAAGCTCGGTCGCGACGAAAACGTGCATGCGCTCCGTCAGAATGCCGGGGGTCGAGTAGAAGCTGACCAGCGGCTCCAGGCGCCCCGCCCGATAGCCGGTCTCTTCCGCCAGCTCGCGGGCCGCACACGCCACCGGCGCCTCGCCCGCGTCCAGCGTGCCCGCCGGCAGCTCCAGCAGCTCCTCGCCCACTGCTTCGCGGTAATTGTGGATCAACACCACCCGGCCGTCGTCCAGCACCGGCAGAATCACCGCCGCACCGGGGTGCACGATGATGTCGTGCACATGGGGCGTGCCGCCGAGCTCGAACGTACGGCGTTCGACGTGAAACTTGCGGCCCGTGAAAACCGTCTCGCAATTGGTCAAGACGAACGCCGTACCTTTCGTGTCTGGCCCGCGGGCAGCCTGGGCCCGTCGAGCACCAAGGATTATATCGGGCGGGGAGCCGAAGGGGGTTACGCGGGCAGGGTCAGGAACCGTCGCGCGTGGGATCTCCATGGGTGTCCGTTGAACAACGGGACTGGCTCCGCGCCGGTGGGCCTTCGTGGCAGCGCTACGTGGGTTTCTTGCGGTGCCTGTGCCCTTTTATCAACGGACGGATGGGCGTGTGAGCCGAACAGGATGATCCGTTCGGGCTGAAAGGCCGCTGCGATCCGGCCGGCCAGCTCGTGGATGGCGTCTCGAGCTACCACGATTCGGTCCGCGGTGGTCTCACACATCCAGGTTCTTGACGTGAATGGCGTTCTGCTCGATGAACGCGCGGCGCAGCTCGACGTTCTCGCCCATGAGAATGCTGAACATGCGGTCCGCCTCGACCGCGTCGATGTCCGCCTGCTCGGGGTCATCGCCGGCTTCGCCCACGATCACCTTGCGCAGGACGCGGTGCGCCGGGTCCATCGTGGTTTCCCACAGCTCCTCCTTGTTCATCTCGCCGAGCCCCTTGAAGCGCTTCACTTCCCAGCCGCGGGCGCCGAGGGACCGCACGCCCGCCGGCAGCGCCGCCAGGTTCTCCAGCTCGCGGCGTTCGCCTTGCGCCGCAAGCAGAACGAAGACGGCCGGACTCAGGTCGCCGGTGATCAGCTCCTCGCGGCGCGCAAACAGGTCTTCCACGCTGCAACCGAACTCATGCAGCCGGCCGAAGCAGCGCTGAAGCTGATGTGCCTCGCCCAGTTCCGCCTTGACGACGGCCTTGCCGCGCGCCGCCGCCTCGGCGCGGTACGTGCTGAATTCCGCGTCCGTGTAGAAGAAGCGCTCCTCATCGTCCGTTTGCGCCCGGATGACCGGAAGTTGCCCGTCCGGGCCGCGGCTCTCGACGAAAGCGCGGAAGACGATGCCCCGCCGGGCCAGGACGCGCGCCAGCCGCTCGATCTCCTCGACCAGTTGCATGAGCTCGCGCAGCCGGTCGCCTTCCAGGCGGGCCGCGGGCTGCCCGGGGCGCTGGACCTCCAGGGCGGCGTGCGCGAGGCCGAGCTGGGTGAGACGCTCGTTCAGGGCGTCGTCGTCCAGCAGGTACTGGCGGGCCTTGCCCTTCGCAAGCTGATACAACGGCGGTTGGGCGATATAGATGACGCCTCGGTCGATCAACGGCCGCAGGTGCCGGAAGAAGAACGTCAGGAGCAGCGTCCGGATGTGCGAGCCGTCCACATCCGCGTCCGTCATTACGATGATCCGGCCGTAGCGCAGCTTCGCAAGGTCGAAGTCCTCCTCGCCGATGCCGGTCCCGAGCGCCTTGATGATCTCCAGGATTTCCTCGTGGCTGAGCACCTTGTGCAGGCGGGCCTTCTCGACGTTGAGAATCTTGCCGCGGATGGGCAGGATGGCCTGCGTCTGGGCGTCGCGGTAGCCCTTGGCCGAGCCGGCCGCCGAGTCGCCCTCCACGATGAACAGCTCGGTCGAATCCACGTCGCGGCTGGAGCAATCGACGAGCTTCCGCGACAAGCCGGCGCCGGCGACGGCGCTCTTGCGGGCGGTCTCGCGGGCCTTGCGGGCGGCCTCCCGGGCCAGGGACGCCTGCACCGTCTTGCCCACGATGCGCTTGGCGTCGGCCGGGTGTTCCTCCAGGTAGTTACCGAGCATCTCGTTGACGGTCGTCTCGACGAAGGTGCCGACCTCGCTGTTGCCCAGCTTGGTCTTGGTCTGGCCCTCGAACTGCGGCTCCGGGACTTTCACCGAGATGATGGCCGTCAACCCCTCGCGCACGTCCTCACCGCTCGGCGTCGGGTCATTGGTTTTCAGCAGGTTGTTCTTGCGCGCGTAGGCGTTCAGCGTGCGCGTCAGGCCGGTCCGGAAGCCCGACAGGTGCGTGCCGCCCTCGACCGTGTTGATGTTGTTGACGAACGACAGCATCGTCTCGTTGTACTTGTCGGTGTATTGCAGGGCGACCTCGACGATCAGGCGCTGGGCGGCGTCCTCGCGCCGGAAGTACACCGGGGGGCTGTGCAGCGGCTCCTTGCCCTCGTTGAGGTGCTTGACGAATTCGCGGATCCCGTCGTCGAAGCGAAACGTCTCCGCCCGCCCGGCCCGTTCATCCGTCAACGCGATCGCGAGTCCGCAATTCAAGTACGCCAGCTCGCGCAGCCGCTTGGCCAGCAGGTCATAATGAAACTCGACCTCGCGGAAAACCTCCGCGTCCGGCTTGAAGCGGACCAGCGTACCCGTGCCGTCCGCCGGTCCGACCGCCTCCAGCGGGGCGACCGTCTTGCCGCGCTGGAACGACATCATCCAGGTCTGGCCGTCTCGCTGGGTCCGTACGTGCAACCACTCGGACAGGGCGTTGACGACGCTCACGCCGACCCCGTGCAGCCCGCCCGAGACCTTGTACGAATCGCGGTCGAACTTGGCCCCCGCGCCGAGCCGCGTCAGGCACAGCTCGAGCGCCGACATCCCGTACTCTTCCTTGATGCCCACGGGGAAGCCGCGCCCGTCGTCCTCGACGCTGACGCTACCGTCGGCATAGACCACGACGGCGATGTTCTGGCACGCGCCCGCCATGGCCTCGTCGATCGAATTATCGACGACCTCGTACACCAGGTGATGCAGCCCGCGCAGCCCGGTGTCACCGATGTACATGCTTGGGCGCTTGCGGACGTGCTCGGTACCCTCCAGCACCAGAACGTTGCGCTCGTCATAGCTCATCGAATATACGTCAGCCACACTCGTCTCCGGCCGCACTCCCGTCCGTTCCGTCGCCGGAACGCCGACACACCGCAGGCCACCCGGACTCCCGCTACGGCCCAGGCTGGCCCACCACGAAACGCAGCCGCCGCAGGCCCGGCGCCAGCCGCGCCAGGCTCCGCTCCAGGCCCGCCTGGCGACGGCGCAGCTCGAAGAGCAGCGGCGAGCTGGACACCGTCACGGTTACCGTGCCGGGCCCCCGGCCGGACACGCTTGTCACCGCGGTGTCCCCGGACCACTCCGGCGGCACCAGGCGCGCCCAGGCCGCTTCCGCCAAGGTGCGCCGGCGTAAGCGCTCCGCAGCCTCACGCACTACCGCCGCCAGGGGCGTCAGCAAGCACGCTCCCAGCCGCTGCTGGCGATTCCGGGCGCGCTTGGACAGCTCGCTGAGGCGCACCGCCGAACCGCTGCGGCGGTTGTCACGAAAGGCATCGTATTGCTCGGCCGTCATTTCGCTCATGCGATTGAAGCAGCCGGCTCTTGCGCCGGCGGCGAAAAGCCCCGCATGCACGCCCGGCCGGGCCGCGCCCGGCCGCACCCCCACGTCACAGCGATACCGGCATGACCACGTACAGGAACTCGCCCTTGTCCTCGCCGAAGAGGATCCCCGGCCGGAAGCTGTCGTGCAGCTCGATGCAGACGCGGTCGCACGTCAACGTCTTCAGGGCGTCGTTGATGAAGGCCGGGTTGAAGCCGATCTCGATCGGCTCGCCCTCGAACTCGGCGGGCAGCTCGACGCGGGCCTCGCCCTGCTCGGGGGACTGGGCGGTAATCACGAGCTGCTCGCCGGCAAAGGCCAGCTTCACGGCCCGCGATTCGTCGCTGGTCAGCAGCGCGGCCCGCTTGATGGCGCCGTGCAGCTCGAGCCGGTCCAAGTGGGCGGCCTTGTTGCTCTCCCTGGGAATCACGTCCTCGTACTTGGGGAAAGTGCCCTCGACCAGCACCGTCGAAAGCAGCCGGTCACCGCTGCGAAGCAGGATCTGGTTGGGCGTCACGCTGATATCGACCGCCCATTCGCGCTGGTCCTTGGCCGGCGCGAACACCCGCTCGAAGACGGTCAGCGCTTTCGCCGGCACGATCGCTTCGAAATCGCTGCTGGCCGACTCCAGAATCGCGCCGCCGGCGCGCGCCAGCCGCCGTCCGTCCGTCGCGACCATGAACAGCTTCTTGCCCCGCTTCTCCCACAGCACGCCGTTGATCGCGTAGCGGCTTGTCTCGCGGGCCGCCGCGTAGATCGTCAGGCCGATCATGCGCCAGAGCTGGGCACCGTCGATGACCAGGTCCGGCTGGTCCTCGAACGTCGGAATCGCCGGGAAATCGGCGGACGGCTGCACGAAGATCTTGAACTCGCTCCCTGCCCCACGTACGACGCAGTAGCGCGCGTCGCAATCCACACGGATTTCCGCGTCCGGTAGCTCGCGGATGATGCTCAGCAACCGCTCGGCGGGCACCACCGCCTCCCCCGGCTCTTCAACCGAGAAGCTGCCGACCCCGACGCGGAGCGCGACCTCGCCATCCGTGGCACTCAGCTCGATCGCTTCCGCCTCGGTGGCGATTCTCACGCACCCGAGGATCGGCTTCGTGGTCCGCCCGCCGGTGACGTTCGCCACCGCGGCCAGGGCGTCAAGGAACTCCTGCCGAGGCAATCTCGTTTTCATGGTCGTAATCCCGTAACACGTCCACGAGCCAAGGCCGCCGCGCAGGCCGCCATTCGTCCGTGAGGCGGCAAACCACCGTCGTCCCCACAGGCTGCGCAACGCTATATGTACCGTAAGTTGCGGCCGTTGACCACTAGGCGGGGGGTACTCATTTTGCACACCCGGCCGGAATCTAGCCGCCCGACCGGCTGCCGCCGCCGGCGTCCGCGCCACGGCCCGGCCCCCGCCAAACTCGCTAGGACCTGCGTTGCACGCGGGAAGCCCGGCATTCCACAATTCATCGTGCCTTAATGAAGACAAAACCACCATGAGGGCAGGTTCCCTCGCTGCGGCGCGCTGTGCGCATGGTGCTTGAAACGGGGCGCGCGAAATCGGTAGAGTGCGGGTGTGCTGGTGACGGGGCGACTTTGCCATTTCAGTGCGTTCGGCACGCGCGGCGCGCGGGTGCGTTTCGCGTTCCCGTGCCTCGGTCGAAGCGCGCGGACGGGAAAGGGCTCGGACGGCAATCAGGAGGACCTGTGGTGACCGACAGAGCAGGCGTTGGCAGGCATGGGATGGGGGTCGTGCGGGCCAGCGCCCTCGCCCTGGGATTGGCCGCCGGGCTCCATGCAGCCGCGCAAGATGGGGCGATTGTGGGTTGGGGTGAGCAAGTCCTGCTGCCACAGTCGGACTTGAACGGTATAGTCACGGTCGCGGCGGGCGGGTCCCACAACCTGGCCCTGAAGGCCGGCGGCTCGTTAGTGGCCTGGGGTCAAAATACCGACGGGCAATGCGAACTGCCGCCGCGGAGGAGCAGCCTCGTCGGCGTCGCGGCAGGCTGGCGGCACAGTCTGGTGCTGTACGAGAGCGGCGTGATCCTGGCGTGGGGACAGAACGGTGACGGTCAATGCGACGTCCCCCTCCCGAATAGCGGCTATGTCGCCATCGCGGCCGGCTTCTTCCACAGCCTGGGTCTGAAGGACGATGGCTCGATCGTGGCCTGGGGCGCGAACGGCGTCGGCCAATGCAACGTTCCAGTACCGAACAACGACTTCGTGGCCGTCGCGGCCGGCGGCAACCACAGCCTGGGCCTGAAGGCCGACGGCACCATCGTGGCCTGGGGAGACAACTACTATGGCCAGTGTAATGTGCCGCTGCCCAACAGCGGCTTCGTGGTCATCGCGGGAGGGGCCTGGCACAGCCTGGGCGTGAAAGACGATGGCTCGGTCGTGGCCTGGGGAGCGAACGCGGACGGCCAATGCAACGTCTCCCTGCCGAATGCCGGGTTCGTCGGCGTCGCGGCGGGATACTGCCACAGCCTGGGCCTGAAGGACGATGGCTCGATCGTGGGGTGGGGATACAACTGGGAGGGTCAATGCAACGCCCCCGAGCCGAACAGCGGCTTCGTCGCCATCGCGGCCGGCGACTACCACAGCGTAGCGCTGCGGGCCAACGGCCGGCTCGAAGTATGGGGACACAACGAATACGGCCAGTGCAACGTTCCGGGGCCCAATCTCGCGTTCGTCAGCCTTGCGGCGGGCCACTACCACAGCGTGGGCCTGAGGAGCGACGGATCGGTTGCGGCATGGGGAGCGAACTGCTCCGGCCAATGCGCCGTCCCGGCCCCCAACAGCGGGTTCGTCGAACTCGCGGCCGGAGCAGAGCACAACCTGGGGCTGAAGGCCGACGGTTCTATTGTGGCGTGGGGGGCGAATCCGCTGGGCCAGTGTGACGTCCCGGCTCCCTACACCGGGTTCATCGCGGTCGCCGGCGGCGGCAGCCACAGCCTGGGCCTGAAGGCCGACGGCTCGATCGTGGGCTGGGGGTACAATTGGGATGGGCAATGTGACGCCCCGCCGCCGAACACCGACTTCGTCGCCATCGCGGCCGGCCACTACCACAGCGTGGGCCTGAAGGCTGACGGCTCGATCGTGGCGTGGGGCTACAACGAATACGGCCAGTGCGACGTACCGGCACCGAACGGCGACTTCGTCGCCATCGCGGCGTGCAACTACCACAACCTGGGTCTGAAGGCGGACGGCTCGGTCGTGGCATGGGGGTACGATTACTACGGTCAATGCGACGTGCCGCCACCGAACAGCGGCTTCGTCGCGATCGCGGCGGGTGCCTGGCACAGTCTCGCTCAGAAGGCTGACGGCTCGCTCGTGGCGTGGGGATGGAATCAGGACGGCCAGTGCAACGTGCCGGCCGGCAGCCGCGCCTTCGTCGCCCTGGCGGGCGGAGGATACCACAGCGTCGGCCTGCGCGCGCTCTACGGAGACCTGAACTGCGACGGCGCGGTCGACTTCGGCGACATCAACCCGTTCGTGCTCTACCTGTCGAACTTCGCCGCCTGGCAGATCTCGTACCCGCGTTGCCACGCCCGCAACGGCGACGCCAACGGCGATGGCACGTACCCGTCCTTCGGCGACATCAACCCCTTTGTGGCTTTGCTCGTCCGCCGGTGAAAGAACCTGACGGGCGTGGCTGCTCGCGAACCATGCGCGGCCGCTGCGTCCCTCGTCGCTGTTCTCGTTGCAGCGGGGCACTACAATTACCGGCGGTCTGGCGATACAGTCCCCGCGTGCCGGCGGCGCTGGCCGGCTGAGTCGCATTGACGCGCGTCCGAACCCGAATCCAAGGACGTCCGATGACCGAATCCGCACCCCCCAACGATCTTCCCACCACGCAACAGGAGCCCGCGCCCCTGGCCGATGTGCGCCATACGATCGCCGTCGGTGCCGGCAAGGGCGGCGTGGGCAAGAGCACGGTCGCGGTGCTCGCCGCCGTCGGGCTGGCCCGCCGCGGCTTCCGGGTCGGCCTGCTCGATGCCGACGTGTACGGTCCCTCCCTGCCTAAGCTCACCGGCACCGAAGGCTGCCACCTCGGGCTGGATGAGCGCGGCCGCGTACGGCCGGCCGAGGCGGACGGGCTGAAGCTGGTGAGCATGGGTCACCTGATCGACCCGAACCAGGCCGTCATCTGGCGCGGCCCCATGGCGCAGAAGTACGTCAAGGAGTTCCTCGACCGCACCAACTGGGGCGGGCTGGACTACCTGCTCGTGGACCTGCCGCCCGGTACCGGCGACATCCCCCTGACGCTGGCACAGAGCTTCCCGCTGACGGGCGCCGTAGTGGTCAGCACGCCGCAGCCGGTCGCGTTGCAGGACGCGGTCCGCGCGCTGCGCATGTACCAGAAGCTGGGGGTCGAGCCGCTCGGGATCGTGGAGAACATGAGCTACTACCTGTGCCCCCACTGCGGCCACCGGGACGAAATCTTCAGTCACGGCGGGGCGGCGAAGGCGGCCCAGGAGTTGGGCGTGCCGTTTCTGGGCGCGATTCCGCTGAACGTCGCGCTGCGAGCGGCGGGCGACGCGGGGCGTCCGGCCGCTACCTTCGCGGAGGTCGAGCCGTACGTGATGGAGGCCCTGAACGACTTCGTGGAGCGGTTGCGCGGCGCGGTCGAAGCCCAAGGCCGAAAACGAATGCCCCTCCCCCAGATCCCGCCCGGTCGTTGATTCGCCGCCGCCGATCGCTCGCCTACAAGAGCGGCGTCCCCCAGCGGATCGCGAAGGCCTCGTCGTTTACGACGGCAAAGAAACCGTTGTCATCCACGGTGATGTCGTACAGCGCATCGTCGATCCCGCGCGCCGCGAAGTAGAACGTCAGGGCCTCGCGCAGCGTCTCCTCGTCGGCGTCGTGGGGCACGTCCAGGTCGACCGTGCGGACCTCGGTGTTGTCGTAGCCGTAACGCGGCACGCAGCGGATCATGAGCGCTGTCTTCTTCATCGCTTCATTCCGTTCCGGTGGCGACTTACCCATTACAAACGTCACCACCAGTATTATACCAATCTTCCTCGGTGTTTATTCAAGGGTCCGCGCGGAACGCGGCGGACAGCCGTCTGCCTCAGTGCGCCGGAAGGGCCGTTACTAACTGGTCGATCTCCTCGCTAGTGTTGTAGAAATGCGGACTTGCGCGCAGCCGCCCGAGCCGCCGGGCCACCACGATCTTGAACTCCTCGCGCAGGTGCTTCTGCAACGCGAGCAAATCGTGCTTATCAGACGCGAACGCGACGATGCCGCTCCACTCGCTCGGCGTCCGCGGGCTATAAACCCGCCAGTCCTTCCGTCGCAGACCCTCGACGAGCTGGTCCGTGAGTTGCTTGACGCGGCGTTGCACCTCTTCAATTCCGGTTTCGAGCAGCATGCGCAGCGAGGCCCCCAGGGCGAAAATGCCCGCTACGTTGTAGGCTCCGCTGTCGAACCGGCGCGCGTCGTCCCGCAGGTCGAACTTGCGCTCCCGGCTGTCGAAATCGTGCTTCATGCACAGGTAGCCCGGCTCGCTGGGGTGCAGGTGGCCAATCAGCTCGCGCCGGCAGTAGAAGAGCCCCGCACCGTCGGGCCCCAGAAGCCACTTGTGCCCATCCGCGGCCAGGAAATCGATGTTCATCGCCCGCACGTCGATCGGGTGCACGCCCAGTGCCTGAATCGCGTCCACGCACAGCAACACCCCCTTGTCCTTGCACAACTCGCCCAACCGCGTCAGGTCCGTCCGGAAACCGTTGCTCCACTGCACCGCCGAGATCGCCACGACCCGTGTCCGCCGGTCGATCGCCACCGCGAGCCGGTCGAACGGGATCCGCCCATCCTCTTCCGGCACGGTCTTCACGATCACGCCGCGCCGCTCGAGGTTCATCCACGGGTAGACGTTCGCCGGGAACTCCATCGCGTTGGACACGACGTTGTCGCCGGTGATCCACGGGATGCCGTTGGCGACGTAGTTCAGTCCCTCACAAGTGTTCTTGACGAAGGTGACCTCGTCGGCGTGGGCATTGAGCAGCCGGGCCGCGTCCTGCCGGATGCGGTCGATCAATCGGTAGTAGGAGGTCTCAAGATACGCGGACTCCGAGTGCTCGCGCGCGAAATCGATGAAAGCCTCCGCCGCCGGCCCCGACAGCGGCGAAACGCCGGCGTGGTCGAGGAAGTTGTAGCGGCGAGTGATGGGGAACTTTGCACGTATCTCTTCTATCTGCATCGTCTTATGTCCCTATGCGAAGCGCCAGCGGCCTCCGCCCGCCCAATTGTACGCCATCCGACGCTTTCTGTCGCCCGAGCGCCGCCGAATTGTCGGTCCGCGCTCGTGCCGAGTATGATACGCAGGCTCCGGGGAACGGCGAACCCGCATCGCGGACGAGCGGATGCTATGACGAACTTGACTCCGCGTCAGATTGTGGCCGCACTGGACCGCTACATCATCGGGCAGGAGGAGGCGAAGCGCGCGGTGGCCATCGCGATCCGCAACCGCTGGCGCCGCTTGCAGTTGCCGAAACCCCTCCGCAACGACGTGTGTCCGAAGAACATCCTGATGATCGGCCCGACCGGCGTGGGTAAGACCGAGATCGCGCGCCGCCTGGCGCAACTCACCGAAGCACCCTTCATCAAGGTCGAAGCGACGAAGTTCACCGAGGTGGGCTACGTCGGCCGAGATGTGGACAGCATCGTCCGCGACCTCCTCGAACGGGCGGTCCTGATGGAACGCGAGCGCGTCGCCCAAAGCGTCCGCGAGCGTGCCGTGCGCGCTGCCGAGGACCGCGTGCTCGAACAGTTGCTGCCCGGCACCGACAGCCACGACGATCCCGGCGACGAGCTGGCCGAACGCCGCCAGCGGACGCGCGAGAAGCTCCGCAGCCAGCTTCGGGCCGGGGGACTCGCCGAGCGCACCGTCGATGTCGCCGTCGACGAGCGCGCCGTACCGACGCACGTTCTGTCCACCATGGGTCTGGACCAGATGGGGCCCGAGTTCGAGCAGTTCATGGAGCGCATCCTGCCCTCGCGGGCCAAGCGCCGTCGCCTGCCGGTCCCCGAAGCGCTGGAGCTGATGACGCAGCAGGAGATCGACCGGCTGATCGACCAGGACGCCCTGCACCAAGCCGCCATCCGGCAGTGCGAAGAGTCGGGGATGGTCTTCCTCGACGAGTTGGACAAGATCTGCGGGTCCGGCCTGACGGAAGGCACCGGCCCCGAGGTGTCGCGCAGCGGCGTGCAGCGGGACCTGCTGCCTTTGGTTGAGGGCACGAGCATCAGTACGCGATACGGGATGGTCCGGACGGACCACATCCTGTTCATCGCCGCGGGAGCGTTTACGCAATCCCGTCCCAGCGACCTCATGCCCGAGTTGCAGGGCCGCTTCCCCCTCCGCGTCGAGCTCAGCGACCTGAGTGCGGAAGACTATTACCGCATCCTCACCGAGCCCGAGAACGCGCTCATCAAGCAGCAGGTGGCCCTCATGAGCACCGAAGGGGTGACACTGAGCTTCACCGACGAAGCGATCGTCGAGATGGCCCGCATGGCGTACCAGGCCAACCAGGCGTTGGAAAACATCGGCGCCCGGCGCCTCTACACGATCGTCGAGAAAGTCGTGGATGACATCGCGTTCCACGCCTCTGATGCCGCGAACCGCGAGGTCACGATCGACGTCGATTATGTCCGCATGCGTCTGGCCGACGTGCTGGCGGACGAGGAGCGCAGCCAGTACGAGCTGTAAGACACGATGCGGCGTGGGGCTGCGAGCAGCCCGGCCGTCCAGCGGTGCCGTGGGCAGGATGCCTCCGGCACGCACGTCGTGCGCAGCGGTGGACCATGCTCGGCTTGCACCAGGACGAGACCGACCGGCGCTTCATGCAACAGGCCATCGAGTTGGCCCGCAAGGCCCTCGACAGCGAGGACGTCCCCATCGGTGCCCTCGTCGTCCACGCGGGCCGGATCATCGGCCGCGGCTGCAACCAGCGCGAGAAGCTCTGCGACCCAACCGCCCATGCCGAGATGATCGCACTGACGGCGGCGGCCGAGTATCGGAACCAGTGGCGGCTTGACGACTGCACGATGTACGTCACCCTGGAGCCGTGCCCCATGTGCGCCGGAGCCCTGGTATTGGCGCGCCTGAAACGCCTGGTGTATGCCGCCTCCGACCCCAAGGCCGGCGCCTGCGGCTCGCTCTACGAGATTACGCAGGATGGCCGCTTGAACCACCGGGTCGAGACCGTCGCGGGCGTGCTGGCCGAACCGGCGGCCGACCTGCTGCGGGAGTTCTTCCGCCACCGGCGCGCGCTCGGCGAAAAGTAGAGGTGCCCCGTTGGTCGGTCCGGCAACGCTGGTGCTCATCGCACTCGGGTTGGCGATGGACGCGCTGGCGGTCGCGATCGCCGTCAGCATCATGTTGCGGACAATCTCCGGCCGGCAGGTCTTCCGGCTGGCATTTCATTTCGGGCTGTTTCAGTTCCTGATGCCGATCGCGGGCTGGCTGGCCGGCCGCAGCATCGAGCGCTTCATTGCGGGCTGGGACCACTGGATCGCGTTCGGCTTGCTCGTGTTGGTCGGCCTGAAGGCGATCCGCGAGGCGCTCACCAGGCGCGAGAACGACGCCCCGCCTGTTGACCCGACCCGCGGCCTCACGCTGATCGTCCTCTCGATCGCCACCAGCATCGACGCATTGGCGGTCGGCCTGAGCTTCGCCGTCCTGCACGTCCACATCTGGTACGCGAGCCTCCTGATCGGCTGCGTTGCCGGGGCCGTCACCACGATCGGGATGCTGATCGGCAGCCGCCTCGGACGGCGATTCGGGCAGCGCGTCGAGATCGTCGGCGGTCTCGTGCTGATCGCCATCGGCATCAAGATCCTGGTCCAGCACCTGACCGACGGCGGAGCGGGGCCGAGCTGAAGGCCCTTCCGTGCGCTCGCCGAACCCCCGCGGTTTCGCATATCGATCTGCCCAAACCCGCCGCATCGAGACCTTGTTGACAGGGAAACGCGCAAGACCTGCGCGTGGCGAACGCCTGCCGATGTGTTTACTCCCGCGCCCCAAACCCTCCAGATTATCACCAAACTGCCTCTAGACGTTAGTTTCGGCAAAGCTAAGGCCACAAAAGGCTTGCGCGCCACCGTCGCTCCGTATTTCGCTGCAATTCACCGAAAGCTCCGTGCGTCGGGGGACGATAAAAACTACTGAGGGCAACGTGAGTGGCCCTGGGGTTGGCCGAGACGCCGGGCAGTGACGGCTGTCAGTAAGGTAGACCGGAACAGCGCGGCGAATCGGAATGCGGCGGCGCGGGCAGGACGCGCTCGCCAGAAAGGAAGCAGTGCCATGAGTCGCCGAATATCTCAGACAAGTGCCAGGGCATCGCCGTCAAACGCCCCCGACGGAACCCGGCGTCCCGAGCGCGCGGTGTCCCCGATACCGACCTCTGCGGGCGCGCTCCAACTCGTTGGAGAACAGCGCAGGGTGGTGATCCCACGGCGCGATGAGCAGACGCGCATCCGCGCCATCCGTGCGCGAATCGGCGACAAGAGCTACCTCACGCAGGACAAGATCGAGTTCGTAGTCGATTGCCTCTGCGACGTGTTGAGGCGAGGTCGCGGCCCCAGGAGGCGTGCGAGCGCGTGAGCGATTTCGCCCAGCGGGCGAACGCGGAACCGATCGAGTTTTCGCCGGCACCAGGCAGATCTGCACGCGGTCCAGACGAAGCCGACCGTGTCCGGGGGCGGTCACTTCCTCGTGCTGCGAGGATGAAAGCCGGCCGGGTTGCGCCTACGCTATAGCGTGGCAACCGAACAGAGGAGCCCCTATGGCGCAGCGAATGGTGCAGTGTGCCAAACTCGGCCGCGAACTTCCCGGTCTGGACGAGAACACCGCCGACGGAGACCGCGCGCTGCGGATGGCCCAATTGTTGGGCGGTCCGGAGGTGCGGCAGCGGGTACACGACCAGGTTTCCGCGGAAGCCTGGGAGTTGTGGAAAGACCGCATGTTGATGGTCATCAACGAGTTCCGGCTGGACCCTACCTCGGACGCCTCCAACGCGATCCTTCGGGAGCAAATGGAGAGCTTCCTTTTCGGCCCGGCCACGGACGTCCCGAACTACGTGCCGCCGGAAGGCGGTCGCAAGCCCAAGTAAGACCCGTTCCGTCGATCGAGTTCGCCTCGTGCGCCGCGCCCGGGCCGCGGCCGTCTCAGCCCAGCGCCAGCGTCGCGAGCGGGTTGTACCGCGCCCCCGTCGGCAGCAGGTGACTCTCGAAGACGACGACCCGCTCGACAGTCATGGGCTCGGTTTCCAGCGGCGGTGCCGTGGCGAGGATGTCTCGCAGGATGCCGTTGCCGCCGGGGCCACGGCTGCGCCCCAGCGTGATGTGCGGGGTGAAGGCCCGGCCTTCCGGCGGGAAGCCCAACTCGTCGAACAGTGGCTCTGCCAACTCCACCCAACGGCGGCAACTCCCGGTCGGGTCTTCCACGCCGCACCACAGCACGCGTGGGCTGCGCGGGTTGGGGAAACCGCCGAGGCCCTTGATCCGCAGCACGAAGGGCTGGACCTGGGCGCTTGCCGTCCGGGCGGCCTCGCAGACCTGCGGAAGCTGTTCCGGCCGCACCTCGCCCAGAAACTTGAGCGTGACGTGCAACTGGTTCTCCGAACACCAGCGCACGTCCCGGTGCCGCGGGAACACTTCCTGGAGCAGCTTGAGGAGCGGCCGGCGAAGGGCGGGCGTCAACTCGATCGCGATGAACGTGCGCACGGCAGCAGGCCTTTCTGTTTCTCACGTCCGGCGGGCCGCCGGCCTCTGCCGATCGGCGCAACGCCGGACCCACAGCAGCGGCCGCGTTCGGGCGCGGTCCGCTACGAAAACTCCGTCATCTCGCGCAGCCGCGCCAGTCGCCGCTCGACGTCCGCGGCCGCTACACGACAGAGCGCCTCAATCGAAAACGACTCCAGCACGAACGAGCCGACCACCGAGCCGCGGGCCATTGCTGCACGCAGCGTCTCCCGGTCCGGCCTGCCCTGGGCGGCGAGGTACCCCATCACGCCCCCGGCGAAGCTGTCGCCGCAACCCGTCGGATCGACCACCTTCTCCGTCGGGTAAGGCGGCATGAGGAACAAGTCGTCGTGCGAGACCAGCAGGCTGCCGTGCTCGCCCTTCTTGATGATCACGAATCGCGGGCCGAGCCTCAGAATCTCCCGGCCGGCGGCGACCAGATTGACCTGCCCCGTCAGCAGCCGTGCCTCGCCCTCGTTGAGCACCAGGCCGTGGACCAGCGCGAGCGTCTTGAGCAGCTCCGGCCGCTCGTTGTTGATCCACAGGTTCATGGTGTCGCAGACCAGCAGTTCAGCGCGCGGGAACTGACGCGCGAACTCCTGTTGCAGTGCGGGGTGCGTGTTGGCCAGAAAGACGTAGCGGCTGTCGGCGAACTCAGCCGGAATGGCCGCGCCGCGCTCGGCCAGCACGTTCAGCTTGACCGCGATGGTCTCGGCCTCGTTCATGGCGCCCGTGTACTTGCCGTGCCAGCGAAAGGTGCGGGCACCCTGGCGGACCTCGACGCCGCGGACGTCCACGCCCTTGTCCGCCAGAGGCCGCAGGCAATCCAGATCGAAATCCTCCCCCACCACGCCGACCATCCGCAGCGGCGTGAACAAGGACGCCGCGAGCGCGAAATAAACCGCCGAACCGCCGAGTACGCCTTCCACGCAACCCTGCGGCGTCTCGACGTCGTCCAGCCCGATCGAGCCGGTAACCAGCAGCGACATCATGTTTCCTCGGCAATTCCGGCGGGGCGTGTCTTGGCGGGCATTCGAACCGCACGCGTCGTGCTTGCCGCCGCAAACGGCTGCCGGCCGCCCTCGTCCAGCTCGACCACCAGGTCGCCCGTATCCGAGACTTCCAGGGCCGTACCACAATACGTCCGGCCGTTATGCTCCAATGTAACGCGCGTGCCGGGGTCTTCGCAGCGCGCCCGCCAGGCGGCATGCACCTTCCGCCAGCCGGCCGGCCCCGCGCGGCAGGCTACGAGCCAGTGATCGAGTCGAGCCACCAGCGCGGCCGCGATCACCGCCCGATCCACGGGGTGCGCGCACTCGCACTCCAACGAAGTCGCCGTCTGCGCGAGCTCGCCGCTGAAGTGCCCGCGCTGCTGGAGGCAGTTGATCCCGACACCGATGACCAGCGCACGGTCTGACGTGGCGGGCAGCGCGCTGGACTCCGCCAGAACGCCGCCCAGCTTGCGCCCCCCGCGAACGATGTCATTCGGCCAGCGAACGCCGGGCGTGCAGGCGCTCGTGGACTCGATGGCCTCGCACGCCGCCACCGCCGCCAGCAGCGCGCCCTGGGTGAACAAGGGCGATCCGGCGGGTTCCCGCACCAGCACGCTGAGCAGCACCGACGAGCCGCGCGGCGCTTCCCAACGCCGTCCCCGCCGGCCGCGGCCGGACGTCTGATACTCGGCCCAGGCCATCGCTCCGTCCCCGAGCGCGCCGGCCTGCTCCAGGAGGAACTGGTTCGTGCTGTCGACCGCGTCGAGGACAACCACGCGGCGGCCCACGCGGTGCAAGGGTCCATGCGGGAGCAAATCGGCGGGCGTCAGCGGTCGATGCCTTGTCATCGCAGTCAGCTCATCGCGCGGTAAAGCGGCTCAAGGGTCTCGTACGTCTGGCGGAGCCGCGCCGCCAGGGCCCGGTAGCGCCGGTGGCGGGCGGCGATCGGCCGGCTGACCTGCTTCACCTGCGCGGCGGCGGCGCTGGCGTCGGGGACGCTGGGAAACGCGCGGCAGCCGACGGCGGCCAGGAGTGCTGCTCCCAAGGCCGAGCCCTCCTCCGAACGCATCGCGGCGCACCGACAGCCGTAGATGTCCGCCTGCAATTGCCGCCACCACGCGCTGCGCGCCCCGCCGCCGGCCAGGCGGACCTCGCGGACCGGCACGCCGAGCGCGCGCATCAACTCAAGCTGGCGGGCGAGCCCGAGTGTAATGCCCTCCAGCACGGCCCGCGTCAGTGCGCCGCGGCCGTGCCGGCGCGTGAGCCCGACGAACGCGGCCCGCGCGTGCGGGTGCGGATACGGGCAGCGCTCGCCCGTCAGGTACGGATGAAACAGCGGCGAGTCGTCGCCTTCGGCCGCCGCTTCGGCAATCATCGCCGAGTAGAGCGCGTCGCGCTGCGTCTCCGTCCGGGCCGCCTTGAGCCGGTCCGCGTACAACACCTCGCGCGCCCATTGCAGGCTGCCGCCCGCCGAGAGCATACAGCCGAAGACGCACCAAGCCCCCGGCACGGCGTGACAGAACGACTGCAAGAGCCCCTCGTCGTTGGGCACGGGCGTGTCGCTGTGCGCGAAGACCACGCCGCTGGTGCCCATCGTGGCCGATACGGTCCCGCGCCGCACCACGCCCGTTCCGATGGCGGCGGCGGCCTGATCGCCGGCACCCGCGACGACGGGCGTGCCGGGCCGCAGGCCCGTCAGGCGAGCCGCCACGCTAGTCACGGCGCCGATCACCGTGCACGACTCAGCCGCCGGCGGAAACAGTGCCGGATTCAGCTCGAGCCGGCGCATCAATTCGGTGGACCAGCGGCGGCCTGCGACGTCGAAGAGCAGCGTGCCCGACGCGTCCGAGACGTCGGTGTGCAGCACGCCGGTCAGCCGGAAGTTGACGTAATCCTTCGGCAGCAGGACGGTCCGCACGCGGCGAAAGAGCCGCGGCTGGCGGTTCCGCAGCCAGAGGATCTTCGGGGCCTGGTACCCGGTCAGCGCGACGTTACGGACGAGCCGGATCAGCTCCGCCCGGCCGCCGGCGTGACGTTCGATCTCCTCGCACTCGTCTGCGGTGCGCTGATCGTTCCATAGCAGCGCGTTGCGCAGCACGCGCCCGCGTCCGTCGAGGAAGACGCTGCCGTGCATCTGGCCGGACAAGCCCACTCCGGCAACCTTGTGGCCGGAAACGCGGCCCTTGCGCAGCACGCGGCGGAGTGCTGCGCGCACCGACGACCACCAATCATCGGGCCGCTGCTCGGACCAGCCGGGGCGCGGGAACAGGCTGGGGTGGTCCGCGGTCGCCGTCGCCCGCACGCGGCCGTCGGGCTCCAACAAGAGCGCCTTCGTGCCACTCGTGCCGACGTCCAGGCCGAGAAAGAGGTTCGTCACGCGGGGCTCCGCAGCGGCCACCGGATCACAGCATCACTTCGTCGCGTGCTCGCGGGCCGGGGCGCAGGAGACCCGCCCGCGGCTCCAGCCACAAGTCCGCCGCTTCGTCACCCTGCCAGCGCTGGTACGCCAAGGCGGCGATCATGGCGGCATTGTCCGTGCAGTACTCCAGAGGGGTGAGAAAGAGGCGCAGGCCGGCCTGGTCACAGGCCGTCTGCAATTCCGCGCGCAGGGCCGAATTCGCCGCCACGCCGCCGCCGACCACCACGTTGGAGACGCCCGTGTAGCGCGCCGCGGCCACGGTCTTCGTGACCAGGGTCTGCACCAACGCGGACTGAAAGCTGGCCGCCACGTCGGCCAACTCAGACTCGCTGAGATGTTGCGCCGAGCCGTATTTCTTGCCGGCGCCGTAGACGTAGTACAGCACCGCCGTCTTCAACCCGCTGAAGGAAAAGTTGAAGTGCGGCTTGTGTATCCACGTCCGCGGGAAGCGGACGGCCTTGGGGTTCCCGCGGGCCGCCAGCTCGTCGATCACCGGGCCCCCTGGATACCCGAGCTCGAGGACGGCGGCCACCTTGTCGAACGCTTCACCCGCCGCATCGTCCACGGTCTGTCCGAGCAGCTCGATGTCGCGGAAGTCGCGCACGAGGTACAGCGAGGTGTGACCGCCGCTCACGACCAGGGCCACGGCGGGCCACGGCGGCGTCTCAGCCGTCAGCGCCGCGCTGGTCGCATGGGCCTCGACGTGATCGACCGCAATCAACGGGAGTCCGTTACACAGCGCCAGCGTCTTCGCGGCACTGACTCCGATCAGCAACGAGCCGACCAGGCCCGGCCCGACGGTGACGGCTATCGCGGTAAGGTCGCCATAAGTGACGCCGGCCTGGGCGAGCGTCTGCTCGACGATGGGGCGAAGCTGCTCGATGTGCGCCCGCGACGCGATTTCCGGCACGATCCCGCCGTACTTGGCGTGCAACGCCACCTGGGAGCTGACCAAGCTGGCGCGCACGTCCCGGCCGTTCACAACAACGGCGGCCGAGGTCTCATCGCACGACGTCTCGATTCCCAGGATCACGCAGGCACTCACGCCGCCATGATACCGCCCTGCCGCACCGCGTGCAGGGCCTCGCGGGGAGGCGGTGGCGTTCTCTTAAGCTTCGTGGCGTAGTGCGGTTGCGCGGGGGCGGGAGGGCTTGCCCGCACGCGGCTCGTTTCGGGCGGCGGGACCCGGGGCGGGTTCCTTGGTTCTTGGGTTTCTCGACCAAGCTGGTCCGTCAGCCGAAACAGCGGGGAGCGGTTGCGGCGTAATACGGGAGCGCTGGGTTTGCTGGGCGAGGAGCACGAATGCGTCTGACCACCCAACGACCGCAGTCGCCTGCGCCCACGCTCGCG
>JALHJL010000098.1 GCA_022839625.1 Phycisphaerales bacterium | reverse complement strand
TGTCAGTCGCGGCGAAACTGGGGGCCAGTTTCGCGGGATGAGGGGGCCAGTTGGCGCGCGGAGCAGTCGCGGCGAAAAGGGGGCCGGGTGGCCGGCCATCCCCGCAATGATTGGAAGAGTGGCGGCGGGCGGATTAAGCTGAACTGATGTTGGACATGCAGGAGGTGAGCGGTCCAAAACGCCCCGGAGCGGAGTAGGCGCTCCGCTGCCGGGACTTGACCTTCGGGAGTTGTCGCTCGCGAGGGTCCGTGGTTCAGCATGATTGCTCTTCGATACGATCGCAAGCTCCGCCCCATTACCGCCCGCGGATTTGTCTACTGAAGGGATGCGAGAAGTGGTTTTCGCCGCCGCATGCCCTTTCCCGGTACTGTAGTAAAGCCTGTGCGGATGCAGCGCGTCTCTGGTCGCGGCGGCAGGCGGGCCAGCGGTATCGGGCCAGCGAGCAGGGCAAGGAATGCCGACGCCAACAAGCTTGTCGCTACCGGGAGCGAGTGCGAAAGCGGCAGGAAGCGGCCTTGTCCCCTGCGGCCGAGGGCCATCAGAGGGCGGACGATTCCGAAAAAAGTCTCTGTTCCCGTCCCGGTTGCTACGAACGATTCTCGCCGGCTCGGCGTTCGCCGCTGAAGAAGTTCTGTTGCGCCTTATGCCGTGAGGCTTTACGTCGTGTTCGCCAGCGTGAAGCCCGTTGGTACCGACGTCTTTCTGATCCTGCTGAAGGGCGGCATTGGGATCGTTACCGCAGGCCACCGTAGCTGTCGAATATTGTGACGCTATCGACCAAGGCAGTAGATTCCCTCTTCGCTGGAACGCGGCGAGAGGATGTACGGGTTCCAAGAGAGGGACGAGAAGAGGCCTTTTCTTGTTGTCGAGGCACGCGTGATGGATTGGCCGGTGGAAGCGTATCGGGCCTTGCGGCTGGAGGAGATCGACGTGCGGTATGCCCGTTACCGATTGTCGGTGCTGGAAGCGGAGGAGACGATGGCCCGCAGCCTGCGTCGTTATGGGCAAGTTGCGCCGATCGTGGTCTGCCTGTGGGGCGAGACTGCCGTGCTGGTGGACGGTTTCAAGCGACTGGCGGCGGCGCGGGGCCTGAAGGGTTTTGGCACACTGTTGGCGCGGCGGATCGAGGTAGACGAGCGTAGCGCGAAGGCGGCCATGTACGGGCTGAATCGCATCGGTCGGCACTTCGGCGAGTTGGAGGAGGCGTGGCTGGTGCAGGCGCTGGTGCGGGAGGACGGGCTTTCGCAGGTCGAGGTGGCAACGCTTCTGGCACGTCACAAGAGTTGGGTTTGTCGGCGGTTGGCGATGATGGAGAAGTTGTGTGCGGCGGCCCAGGAAGACCTGCGGCTGGGCCTGCTCTCACCGACGATGGCCCGGCAGTTGACCAGGTTGCCCGCGGGCAACCAGCAGGGCGCGTTGGAGACCGCGCGGAGGAACTCGCTCTCGGCGGCCGAGTTGCGGGGCGTGACGGACCTGTTGATGGCCTCGGGCACGCAGGAGAAGGCGGCGTTCGTCTTGGAGCGGCCGCGGGAAGCCTTGCGCGAGGCGCAGGCGGGCGAGGTCCGTGGTTGGGACCCGCGTTTGAGCGCGGCGGGCAACCGCGTCAGCCGCCAGTTGGCAGCGATTCTGGACCAGTTGGCGCGGATGGGGAACTGGCTGCGGCATCACGGCCGTGGAGACCTCGCATTGTGTGACCGAAGTGTGTTGGAACCGGCCTTTACCCGGCTGGCAGGCGAGGCCCATATCGTGGCCGAGTTGACGGACGACTTCCTCAAGGAGATCCATCTTCCATGAATGACGAACTGCGAAGCGAAGTGCTCCGTCGCCGCTACGGCGGGCAGTCGGGGCGTGACATCGCCCGCGAATTGCACCTTTCGCGGAAGACCGTAGCCAAGGTGCTTGTCGAGCATCGGCAGCAGCGGGCCAACGGCACGAGCCTCTCGCCCAAGCCGCGCAAGGGCCGGGGCAGTCTGGTCGATACCCACGAGGCCACGTTGCGGGAATACCTGGCGCGGTATCCCGACATGACCGTGGTGCGGCTGTTGGAAGAGCTTCGCAGCCGCGGCTATACGGGCGGTTATACCGTGCTGCGGCAACGGGTGAAGCAGTTGCGCAAACAAGGCCATCGGCCGCCCGTGGAGCGTTTCGAGACGGGGCCGGGGGTTCAAGCTCAGATGGACTGGGCGACTTACACGATCGACTTCACTCAGGAAGGCCGCCGCAAGGTGCAACTCTTCAGCTACGTGCTGGGTTATTCCCGCCGCCAGTACATCCACTTCACCGCTTCCCAGGATCTGGAGACGACGCTTCGCGAGCACGTGCGGACCTTCGAGCACCTGGGCGGCGCCGCCACGACGTGCCTCTACGACAACATGAAGGTCGTAGTGGCCCGTTACGAGGACGGCGAGGCGATCTACAACACTCGCTTCCTGGCCTTCGCCACGCACTATGGCTTCCGCCCGGTGGCTTGCCGTCCGCGGCGTCCCCAGACGAAGGGCAAGGTGGAGCGGCCATTTTTGTTCATCGAGAAGAACCTGCTGGGCGGCCGGGAGTTCCGCTCCTTGGACCATCTCAACGAAGTGGCCGCCTGGTGGTTGAGGGAAGTGGCCGACGTGCGAATCCACCGGCAGACCAAGCGGCGTCCGCTCGACCTGCACGCCGAAGAACTTCCGCATCTGATCCCCTTGCCGGATCGGCCTTACGAGGTGGCGGAGATGGTCTATCGCACCGTGGACGCCGAAGGGCTCGTCTCCTACGCGCAGAACCGCTACTCGGTGCCTTGGCACTATATCGGGCAGGTGCTTGCGGTGCGGATCACCGACGATTCCGTGGTCATCTACAGTCCACGATTGGAACTCCTGGCCCGGCACACCCGCTTCCCGGTAACAGAGCGGCAGCGGCAGAGTCGACAACCGGAGCACCTGCCGCCCCGCGATGTGGCGCGGCGGCGTGAAGTCCTGCGCGGACGGTTCGCCGAATTGGGGCCGCTGGCGGTGCGCTTTCTGGAGGGCCTGCTGGCCGCTCAGCGCTGCGGCTGGGACCAGGCCCAAAAAGTGTTGGCCCTGCTGGGCATCTATCGGCGTGAAGATCTTCTCGCTGCGCTGGATCGCGCCGTGCGTTACGGTGCGTTCTCGGCGAAGTCGATCGAGCGCATCCTGGCGGTACAGGCGCGGCCCAAGACCTGCTGGGACCGCATGGCGGAAGAAAAACCATCCCATCTCGGAGAACTCTTGTCCGATGACCCTACGCCGCCGCGGCCCGCGACGGAATATCAACACTTGCTCTTTGAGGAGTCCAACCCCGATGACTCAACCGAAGAAAAAGACGATACCAAACCGGAAGACCAAGACGAACCTTTCTGAGAATCTCCGCGAGCGGGTCTTGGACGACGCCCAGACGCTCAAGCTTCCTCTCTCCGCCGAGATCCTCGACGTGGCGCTTTCGCGCGCCGAGCAGGAGGGACTGTCCCACTTGAACTTCCTGGAACTGATCCTGGGGGAACCTGCGGCACGCAACCGTCAGCGGGCGGTCGAGCGGCGGATTCGGGAGGCCAAGTTCCGCAATCACAGACGCCTGGACGACTTCGACTGGAAGTTCAACGCCCCGGCGATCGACCGTACCCAGATCGAGCAGTTGGCCACCGGCGAGTTCCTTCGCCGCCACGAGAATCTCGTGATGGTCGGGCAAAGCGGCGTGGGAAAGAGCCATCTGATCCAGGCGTTGGGCCGCCGCTACTGCGAACTGGGCTACCGCGTGCATTACACGACCAGTGCCGATCTGTTGGACGACCTGCGAAAGTCGCTGGCCGAGCAGACCTTGCCCCGCCGCATCCGCTACTGGTCGCGTTTCGACCTGGTCATCATCGATGAGTTCGGATTCGACCGCATCGAACGCAGCGAGTGTCCCCAGGCAGCGAACCTCTTCTACAAAGTCATCGACGCCCGTAGCGGTCAGCGTTCCACGGCATTGGCCACGAACATCGACTTCGAGGCGTGGGGCGAATATCTGGGCGATCCCCCGTTGGCGATGGCCTTCCTGGACCGCATCGTGGACGGAGCCATCCTGCTGAAGATTCGTGGAAAATCGTACCGCGCTCACCGCGCCAAGAAACCGCCTGCAGTCAAAACCGATGCCGCATGAACACCATGCCGGGCATCGACTATCACGAACTTCGGCGGCAGATCACGATGCGTGAGGTCTTGGACCTGATCGGCTTCCAGACGACTTGGCGGCGTGGTTCCCAGCTTCGCGGCCCGTGCCCGATCCCTGGTTGTCGCTCGACTTCCGGCCGGTCCTTCTCCGTCCATCTTACCCGGCAGGTCTATCACTGCTTCGCCTGCCAATCCCACGGCAACAGCTTGGATCTCTGGGTAGCCGTTCGCAGCCTATCCCTGCATCGTGCCGCGACGGATCTCTGCCATATCCTGAATCTTGAACCCACCTTGCAGCCCACCTTGCAGCCCCTTCCTCTTCCACACCAACCACGCTCGGTTGCATCTCGCGCTCCATCGCGCAACCGCTGAGCGGGCTCCATCTCGCCGCGAAACCGGCCCCCTCCTTCGCCGCGCGCAACA
>JALHJL010000044.1 GCA_022839625.1 Phycisphaerales bacterium | reverse complement strand
CCATGAGGTGTTGCTCCCGTTCCGTGGGTCACGCGTGTCTGCACGCCCTTTTTACGCAGCGGAACGGCCCAGGTTTGCACCAAAACTCATGAAGCTGGTAAATAATCCGGGTTATGCTCGTGTGGTCTTAGCCATTGCAAGAGCATTACCGCGGGGCGATGACTTGGCGTGGGTCTTCCTCCTACGCAGATGTCGCCATCGATCAGGCTCTGCCTGGAACGCAACGCTGATTCTACGACACGCCGAGCCGACTGGGAACAGGACCGGACCGCGTTTCGGCGCTGTGGTTCGCGCTCGTTCGAGGCGGGCCGCTCTCAAGCGAGCCGCCGGCGTGCCAGTTCGGCGGCCCTGCTCATGCCGGCACCGGCGAGCCGCTATGGCCTGTCGCAAGTTACGAGGCGCGTATGAAATGGCGAGACCGGGTTTATTGCTCTCATAACCCGGAGGGGCGGGACGACGGCCTCGCGTGTCGGCATGGCTGGGGATGACCGTGACTTCAGGGGCGGAACAGCCGGTTCTCCACCAGGCACCGCGCCAGTTCCCGGTACACGGCCCGAAGTGCCTCGGGCGGCGGGTTGCCCGGCAGCGCCCGCAGAATCCGCCGCGCGAGGCAGCCCTCGCGCAGAATCACGTCGAGCGGGCCGTTGGCGGCTTCGGTGACTGCCGCCGGTCCCAACGCTGCCCGCAGGTGCCCCCACAACTCGCCCGCCGTGCATTCCTGCACGCCCTCCATTCCAAACAGGCGCAGGTAGGCGGGTGACGCGATGCGCGTCAGCTCCGCGTCCCGGACCGCCGCCAGCAGGAGGTCGGCCAACGGTTCCACCGGCCACGCGCGTTGCTCCGCGTACCGGCCCCAGCGCTCCTCGGTCATTGCCCGCAGGACGGCGGCGATGAGCTCCAGGATTGCGAGGTCGGCGGCAGGGCACTCCTGCATGTCGAGCACCCGGATTTCGATGGTCTGCCGGTCGAAGCGCGCGATGGCCCCGCGAGCGTTCACCCACTCATGGCGCAGGATGCCGTCCGGATCGAGCGGTGCGAGGTCGCGGTAGATCATCCCCAGAATGTGCTCCTCGTACTCCGCGCGGGTGTACACGGGCTCTGGAATCACGCGCCCGCTTACCGACGGCACGCGCCGTGCGTTGTGCCGGTACGCGTCGAGCCGCGCGTCCAGCAGGCCGGAGGGACGACCGTCGCAGACGGGCGAGCCGGCGGCGAGCGCCGGCAGGATTGGCAGCACGAGGCGGATCGCCGCGTGCAGCCGCCCGAACTCCTCGTCGTTGGCAAAGGGCAGGTTCAGGTGCAGGGCCTGCAAGTTCGACCAGCCGTGGCCGCGGCAGTCGAAGATGCGATGGAATGCTTCGTAGATCGGGCTGCACTCGTGCGGCCAGAGCCGCGCCTCGCGGAAGGGGTCCATCCAGGGGTGCATCGCCGTGGGCAACAGCCGGCCGCCCAGGGCTCTGGCCAGCGCGTTGATGCGGCCCACGTCCTGGTGGAAAGCCGCGGCGAGGCCCTCCAGCGCCGTCGCCGGGCTAGTGGTTTTCAGCTCGATGACGTGCAACACGAGCTCGTTGCACCACGTCAGCGCCCCCGCTTCGAAGTCAGACGTATACTCGCCCGCTTCCGCCCGCAGGACCTCGTCCGCGACGGGCAACACGTCCAGCGTGTCGCCGTCCACGATCATGTACTCCAGCTCGACGCCGAACCGTGCGAACAGCGGAAAAGGGCCGCTCATCCGAGCCCCCGCGGTACGCCGTCCTTCTTCTGCTGGATGCGCGCCAGGAAAACCCGCATGAGTCGGTTGTACAGCTCGTCCTTGAGGATGCGGTCCTCGACGCCGGCGTCGATGTTCGGGTTGTCGTTGATCTCCATGACCAGGGCGTCCTGGCCGACCAGCTTCAAGTCGACGCCGTACAGCCCGTCGCCCACCAGCCGGGCGGCCCGTACGGCGCTGGCCAGCACGACCCGGGGCACCTGCTCGAGCGCCACCGGCTCGACTGGGCCGTAAGATGTATCGTCCCCGACTGTTTTGGCGATCTGCCAGTGCTCTTTGACCATGTAGTACTTGCAGGCGAACAGCGGCTGGCGGTCCAGGACGCCGATGCGCCAGTCGTACTCCGTCGGCACGAATTCCTGGGCAATCACGAGGTCGGACTTGTCCAGCAACCGCTCGACGATTGGTTCGAGCTGGTCAGGCTTGTCTACCTTGCTTACCCCGCGTGAGAAGGAGCTGTCGGGCTGTTTCAGGATGCAGGGCAGGCCGATTTCCGGCGGGATGTGCTCCCAGTTGTCGGTGTGCACGATCAGCGTGCGCGGGATCGGGACCTTGTGCCGCGCCAGCAGCTCCGCCAGGTAGACCTTGTTGCTGCACTTGGCGATCGAGTCGGGATCGTCGATCACCACGAGCCCTTCCGCGGCGGCCCGCCGGGCGAACCGGTAGGTGTGATGGTGGACGGCCGTGGTCTCCCGGATGAAGAGCGCGTCGAATTCCGCCAGCCGGCCGAAGTCCTCGCGCTCAATCAGCTCGACGCCGAGATTCAAGCGGCGTGCGGCCGCGACGAACTTCGGGAGCGTCTTGCGGCAAGAGGGAGGCGTCGGTTCATTCGGGTTGTGGAGAATGGCCAGGTCGGCCTGGGTCGGAGTGCGGCGGCTGGAGGGGAAGCGGTTCTGCGCGAAGAACGTCGTGGCGGCCTCGCTGACGAACGGCAGGTGGGCCGCGGGGATGTCGCTGGCGGCGATCGGGCGGACGGCGCGCAGCTCCCACTGCTCGTCTTCGAGGGCGAAGTCCGCCTGGATCAGCGGGGCCTGGAAGAGCCGGAAGAGCCGCGAGGCCAATTCGTCGTAGCGCTTGGCGACGTTCCGGCCGAAGTAGATGCTCAGGGTGAAGGTGGGGGACTTGATGGGGCTCAGGCTGCGCTGGACGATGTCGTCCAGGTCGTCGGCGACGATCCGCGCGATCGAGAGCGTTTTCATGTCCTGGATGGTGGTGATGCTCGGCAGGGGCCGATGGCCGCGCGCCATCGCGAGCAGCGAGACGTAATAGCCCGTGCTCTGATAGCGGTACGACCGGCACAGGTTAAAGACCTTGACGTTCCGCAGCTCACTGTACTGCGGTTCCGTCAGGTACGCCCGGCCGGACACCACCGGTACCCCCGGGATGACCAGGGGCCAGCTCTTTGGGTTGTCCACGACGACGAGATTCGTCACGGCTCGGTCCTTGGTCGTCGCCGCGGGGGGCGAGGATAAGCAGGTTGGCGTCATAGGTGATTATGCCCAGAAGGATCGATTGCAGCACACGCTCGATGCCGACGTCGTAGACCCGGCGCGGCGACAGCGGGTTGGGGTGCTGCGGGTCCGCTACCCGCACCTGCCGCGTGCTCCGGTCGTACCCGCACAGCACCACGAAGTGTCCCTGCGGGTATCCGCGGACGTCGTCGGGACCGCCCTCCGCGGGCTCCCGCTTCTCCCGATACAGGTACGTCGCACTCAACCCGGTCAATATCGGTCGGGAACGCGTCAGGTATTTTCGGATCAGTCCGCTCGTCAGGTCCTCGAACCGCAGTCGCCCGCCCAGCTCCAGGAACCGCAGGTATCCTTCGGTCGCGGCGCGGAGGCGCGCGTCATCCTTGTGTTGGGCCTGCGCCAGCAGCCGCGCTCGAACGTCTATCGGCCCGCTGTTGAACCAGGTCGGGTCGAACACTTGCAGATTATAGGTGAAGATCGTCGCGTCGTATCCGCGTTGCAGCGCGTGACAGGCCAGAAAGACCGCCAGCGTGCCGCCTTCGTCAAGCGCCCGCACCTCCCCGACCACCTGGTCCAGGCGGATCTCATCCTTGTAGTAGCGGTACACGGCGTGCAGGCACGTCGGGCCGCAGGCGGTTGCGTTCGGTTGCGCCAAAATCTCGAACGGCAGTCGTTCGCACATCTTCCGGGACGATTCCCAGTTGCCTTCGCCTGGTCGGGGTGGCGTTGGGGCAACATCCCGCCATGATACCGTCCGGCGCGCCCGCTGCGTCAACGTTTTTCCAACTTCTTCTTCGGGCGAGAGACGGACGGGCCAAGCGTGTGTCCCCGGCACATTCTGCGCTCGGCCACGCCGGTGCCGCCGACCCTGCCACGCGCTGCGCGCCGGACGCCGACTGACTTGCGGGTCTGACGCCGAAGCTCGTATCCTGCTTCTCGGAGGTGCGGGCTGCGGGGACGAACGGGCGTGCGTATGCGGCCCCTGGGCACAAAGTACGTCATTCTGGTGCTCGGCGTGGCGACCGCCTGGGGCGCGTTTGCGCGTCTGTGGAACGTCGAAACGAGGTCTTTCTGGCGTGACGAGGCCTGGGTGGCCAGCGCCGTCCGGGACCACTCCTGCCCCGATCTTCTGCGGCAGTCCACGGTGCCCATGCCGCCATTGTTCGCCGTGACGGCCAAGCTCACCGGCCAGTTGGTGCAACCGCCCGAGCTGGGCCTGCGGCTGCCGGCCGGCCTGTGGGGTGCGCTGGCGGTGCCGCTGGTCTACGCGGCCGCGCGGGCGCTGCGGGCACCGCGTACGCTGGCGCTCGGGGCGACCGGGCTCGCCGCGTCGTGCCTGATGCTGGTGATCTGGTCGCGGGAGCTGAAGCACTACAGCTTCGAGGGGCTCGTGTCGGTCGCGATCGCGCTGCTGGTGTTTCGGGTGCGACGCGCGCGCAGCACACGAGGGGTCTGCCTCCTGGGCGGGGTGATCGCGGCCGTCTGCCTCATCGCGCCGTGGTATGGCTACGGTTCGATCTTCCCGATCGTGTCCATGCTGCCGCTGCTGGTCATCTTGAAACCGGTGTCGGGAACCCGCCGGCGCAGCGCCTGCATCGGACTGGGCGGCCTGCTGCTGTTAGCCGTCGGCGTGACGGCGGTGTGGTTCTCGGCCGCGCGGGGACAGGCGGCGGACCCCGCGCTCGTCAAGTTCGGGGCGCTGTGGTATCCCAACGTGCTGGACGGCCGCTCCTGGGTACATACCGCCGGCTATGCCGCGGTCACGAGCTACATTTTCTTCTTCCCGCAGGACTGGTGCCTGCCCGCGCAGAGCGGACAGGACCGGCTTCTGCTGGCGGTCCTGGTGGTCGGCGTCTGGATGCTTGCGCTCGTCGGAGTGCTGGGCTGGCCGTGGAAGAGCCGGGTCGAGCTCTGCTGCTGGCTTCTGGGACCCTGGCTGACGCTGTTGGCGGCCGCACTTGCACACCGCTACCCGTTCGCCTTGCCGCGGGTGATGCAGTTCTGCGCACCGGCGATGGTACTGGCCGTCACGGCGGGCGCGTTCTTTCTCACCCGCGGTCTGAGCCGCATGCTCTTGCGGCGCGGTGCGCCCGCGCTGCTCGCGCTTATGTTCCTCGGGGTCCTGCCGGCCGCCTACGTCTTTCAGCAGGCGGCCGTGCACCGCTACAGCGTCCGGCAGGACTTCCCGGCGGCCCTGAGCGTGCTCCGCGAACAGCGCCGTTCGGGCGAGCTAGTCTTCGTGGACCATACGGCCGCCCCGGGTGTGACCTACTATGCACCTCACCTGTCCCCGCCGATCGTCACCGCGCCAACCGCCAGCGGAACGCTCTGCCCGGACGACCGTGACCCGGCCGACCTGGCACGCCGCGCGGCGCGCACTGCCGGCGAGCGCTTCTGGATCCTGTACGTGGATGAGCCGCCGGGCAATCTGCACTCTGCCTCGCTGGAAGCCATCCGGCGGTCGGGCTACGTCCTGGAAGTGGTCGCGAGTTGCGGAGGCACGCGCGGGGCGGGCGCGGCGATGGTGCTGGTGGCCCGCCGGCGATGACGCCGAGGCCGCCGTGTGGCACCGCGCCGGTCGCCGGACTATGCTTCGTTAACGATCGGGACCTTGCATGACGAGCCAGCCACAGCGGCAGCGCGCCGCGGATATACTGACGATTGGCTTCGGTACCACGGCGGCGATGTGGGCCGCGGGGTATTTCTGCCGGCTGTTCGGCTCGGCGGTTCCGCCGGCGGTGTTGTTCGGGCTGCTGCTCGCGGGGCTGGTTTTTGGGGGCGTGGTGCTGGGAAGGTACACGTCGCGCGCGCTGTATGGCGGGTTCGCGGTGGGCCTGCTGAGCGGTGCGCTGAACCTGCTCATCGTCGGCAGCCTGATCAGCGCGGAGACGCCGAACGCGATCAAGCAGGGGGTCTGGGCGTGGGTTCCCGGCACGCTCGTCGTGTCGGTGGTCTGCGTGGCAGGAGGCGCCGCATTGGGGCGCAGGTTGCGCGTGGCGGGGACGGTCGTGCAGGATTGGAGCGGCGGGCTGGCGGCCGTCGCGGCGGGCGCGACGTTCGTCCTCCTCGCGGCGGGCGGGCTGGTAACCGGTTTCGACGAAGGGCTCGCCGTCGTCGATTGGCCCAATACCGAGGGATACAACATGTTCCTGTATCCCCTGGCGCGCATGACCGGCGGCGTGTACCTGGAACACTCGCATCGACTGCTTGGCTCGCTGGTCGGGTTGACCACCCTGGTGCTGGCGGTCCATGTCCAACTCACGGAGGCGCGCCGCTGGGTCCGGCGCGTGGCGTGGCTGGCGCTGCTCTTCGTGGCTGTGCAGGGCGTGCTGGGCGGCCTGCGGGTGACGGGACGCCTGACGCTCAGTACCGACGCGGCGGACACCAGCCCCAACATACTGCTGGCAATAATTCACGGCGTGCTGGGTCAGGCGGTCTTTGCGTTGCTGGTCGCGCTCGCCGTCTGGCGGTCGCGCGCGTGGGCGATGGCGGGTGCGCCGGCGACTGCCCCCGCAGCCGGCACGGACCGCACGTTCGGGATCGCCCTGATGGCGACGTTGGCGATTCAGCTTGTCCTGGGGGCCTTGGTGCGGCACTTCACCTGGGCGCTGGAGGTTCAGCGCTACGGGCTCGCGGCCGATCCGGCACGGCTGGCGGCGATCGGCGAGTGGGCGCTGCACCTGCACATCACGCTTGCGGTGTTCATCACGCTGCTGGCCGTCGGCGTCGGCGTGCGGGCCTGGGGTATCTACCGTACCGTGCCGCACCTGCCGCGGCTCGGGCGCTGGCTGCTGGTGCTGGTCAGCGTGCAGGTCGTGCTGGGGGTCGCGGCGCTGATCGTTACGGGGAATGATGCTCCCGATCGCCTGCCGACCGCGCTGGACGTCGCGGTCACGACGTTGCACCAGGTCGTCGGCGCCGCGCTGCTGGCCTGCGCGGCGATGCTGCTGCTGTGGAATTGCCGTCTGCTGACGCCGCCCGTCGCGGCGCCACGTCCGTAGCGGTCGGGCGCAACTTGCCCGGCGCGGCAGGCCGCTGGTTCCGCTTACTCCGCCAGCGCGTCGTACACGGCCCCCCGGTATGACCGGCTTTCACGCTCCTCGCCGGGACGATGTCATCAACGATTACACTCCGGTGGGCGACGACCTTCTCCCCAGGCCCAAGTCGTGCAGGTGGGGTTAGCAGACCCGACGTTGCCCTGCACGAAGGAGCCCGGCGCGACCGGAGCAGTCGGGTCTGCGGACCCGACCTACTTGGCCGCTCTCCGTGTGCAGTACGACCCACGGCCCCCCCCCCCGTACTGTCGGGACCGATCGCAGCTTCGATCGTCGCGGGTGTGACAGATTCCATTGGACCGTCGATTTCCGCCGGCGTCTGAACCGGCTCGCCCACGGGCCGGTTCGCGCGGTATGATGCCCGGCCCGCGTTCGCGGAGGCGAACCGGTGGAGTCCCAGGAGTCACGCGTTATGACGCAAGCTGTCGTGGACACTGTTTCTGAGACCGAAGCGACCAGGCTGGAGCCGCTGTTTGCGCCCCACTCGATTGCCGTCGTGGGCGCGTCGCGGACGCCCGGCTCGGTCGGCAACGCGATCCTGTCCAACCTGGTATTCGGCGGGTTCACCGGCGTGATCTACCCCGTGAACCCGAAGGCAAAGAGCATCCTGGGCAATCGCTGCGTGCCGAGCGTCGCCGCGATCGACGACCACGTGGACCTGGGGGTCATCATCGTGCCCGCGGTGCACGTTCAGGGGGTGGTCGCCGCGTTCGCCGAGAAGGGCACGCGGCACTTCATTGTCATCTCCGCCGGCTTCAAGGAGGTCGGCGGCGACGGCGTGAAGCGCGAGCAGGACCTCAAGGCCCTGGCGGACGAACGGGGCCTGACGATCGTGGGGCCGAATTGCCTGGGGATCATCAACACCGCGCCCACGGTCGCGATGAACGCCACGTTCGGCCGGGGCATGCCCGAGGCGGGGCCGTTCGGGCTGATCTCGCAGAGCGGCGCGTTGTGCACGGCGTTGCTCGATTATGCCAAGGGCGTGGGCATCGGCTTTTCGCGCTTCGTGAGCTTCGGCAACAAGGTCGCGGTGAGCGAGAACGACCTGCTGCTGGCGCTGGCGGCCGACCCGCTCACGAAAGCCATTCTGATGTACGTCGAGGAGCTTTCGCACGGCCAGGCCTTCATCGAGACCTGCCACAAGATCACGCACGGCAGCAACCCCAAGCCGATCATCGCCATCAAGACCGGCCGGACGCAGGAGGGGGCGGCGGCCGCCGCGTCGCACACCGGATCGCTGGCGGGCCGCGACGAGGTGTACGACGCCGTGCTGGCCCAGGCGGGCGTGCGGCGCGTGGATTCGGTGAAGGAGCTGTTCGACTGTGCCGAGGTGTTCGTGGACCCGATGCTGCCGCAGGGCCGGCGTACCGCCGTGGTCACGAACGCCGGCGGTCCGGGCATCATGGCCACCGATGCCTGCATTCGGTCGGGGATGTCGCTGGCGAGGTTCCAGGAATACACGCTGAAGTCGCTGCGCTACCAGCTTCCGCCGACGAGCAGCCTGAAGAACCCGGTGGACGTGATCGGCGACGCGAAGCACGACCGTTACCGGGCCGCGCTGGACGCGGTTTCGTCCGACGAAGGCGTAGACCAGGTGCTGGTGATCGTGACGCCGCAGACCATGACCGACGTCACCGCGATCGCCGACGTGATCCGCGAGGCCAAGAGCTTCTGCGGCAAGCCGATCGTGGGCTGCCTGATGGGGCTGGTGGACGTGTCGGCGGGGGTGCAGCTCCTGCGGAAGCACGGGGTGCCGGCGTACGCGTTCCCGGAAGATGCGATGCGGGCGATGGCGGCGAAGTGCCGCTTCGCGGAGTGGACGCGGCAGGCGTCGCTGTCGTACAAGCACTTCGATGTGGATCGCGACGCGGTCGCCCGGTTGCTGGACGAGGAGCTGGCCGCCGGGCGTTCGACGCTGGTCGAGTTGAAGGCCCTGGAGGTCTTTCGTCACTACGGGTTCCCAATCGTGCCGTATGCGCTGGCGGACAGCGCGGAGGCCGCCGCCCGGGCCGCCGTCCAGATCGGGTTTCCCGTCGTGCTCAAGATTTCGGGGCCGAAGATTCTGCACAAGACGGACGTGGGCGGCGTGCGGCTGGGCCTGAACGATGAGGGCGCGGTGCGTGCGGCGTTCGAGGAGATGGTGGGCACGGTGCGCCAGAAGATGGGCGCGGACGTCGAGGTCTGGGGCGTCCTGGTGCAGAAGATGCTGCCCAAGGGCAAGGAGGTCATCCTGGGCATGTCGCGCGACCCGCGCATGGGGCCGTTGCTCATGTTCGGCCTGGGCGGCATCTACACGGAGGCACTCAAGGACGTGTCGTTCCGCCTGGCCCCGATCCGCGAGAACGTGGCGCTGGAAATGACCATGAACATCCGCGCGCACAGGCTGCTGCGCGGCTTCCGCGGCGAGCCGGCGGCGGACATGCCGGCCATCGCCGACTGCCTGCTGCGGCTGTCGCAACTCGTGACCGAGCACGAGCGGATCAAGGAACTGGACATCAACCCGCTGATCGTCTTCGCGGCCGGACAAGGTGCGATGGTCGCGGACGCGCGGGTGATCCTTGCGCCGTAGCGGCCGGCGGGGCGTCGGCCGACGACAGGCGCTGTGTTCACAAAGGTGCCCGGCCGGTCGCGTGCCGGCCGCTACAAGCCAGGAGGTATTCCATGGGCGATAAATGGCGTGACGCGTGCGGCAACAAGCTGGTCAGCTCGGCCGAGGCCGTGCGCAAGATCCGGCCCGGCGACCGGGTCTTCGTGGGTTCCGCGTGCGGCGAGCCGCAGGAGCTGGTGCGGGCGATGGCGGCGTACGGGGACCACCTCGCCGACACCGAGATCATCCACGTGCTCACTCTGGGGGTGGCGCCGTACGCGCAGGCGAAGTACGCGGGGAACTTCCGTGCCAACGCGTTTTTTATCGGCAGCAGCGTGCGCGACGCGGTCAACGAGGCGCGGGCGGACTACACGCCGATCTTCCTCTCCCAGGTCCCGGCGCTCTTTCGCACGCACCGCGTGGGGATCGATGTCGCCCTGGTGTGCGTCAGTCTGCCCGACGACTTCGGCAATTGTAGTCTGGGCGTGTCGGTGGACATCACGAAGGCCGCGGTGGAGTCGGCCCGGCTGGTGATCGCGCAGATCAATCGGCACATGCCGCGGGCACACGGCGACTGTTTTCTCAACGTGCGGCAGATCCACTACCTGGTCGAGCACGATGAGCCGCTGCTGGAGTGGCCGGTCGTCGCCGGGGCGGACGAAGTCACGCGCCGCATTGCGACGCATCTCGCCCGGCTGATTCCCGACGGGGCCACCTTGCAGCTCGGCATCGGCCGCATCCCGGATGCGGTCGCCGCGATGCTGACCGACAAGAACGACCTGGGCATCCATACCGAGATGTTCTCCGACGGCGTGTTGAAGCTGGCGCGCCAGGGCGTTGTCACCGGCAAGTACAAGACCATCAACCGCGGGAAGATCGTCGGCAGCTTCGCCGCCGGCACACGCGAGCTGTTCGAGTACATGCACGACAACCCGCAGATCGAGATGCACGCCTCGGACTACACCAACAACCCCGTCGTCATCTGTAGCCACGAGAACATGATTGCGATCAACGCGGCCCTGGAAGTCGACCTGACCGGCCAGGTCGTGGCCGACTCGCTCGGGCAACTGCTCTATAGCGGGATCGGCGGCCACGCCGACTTCATCCGTGGCGCTGCTTTGGCGCGGAACGGCAAGCCCATCATCGCCATGCCGAGCACCGCCGACACTCCCGATGGCGTGAAGTCGCGCATCGTCGCGACGCTCCAGGAAGGCGCGGGCGTGATCACCACGCGCGGCGACACGCATTACATCGTCACGGAGTACGGCGTGGCGTATCTGCACGGAAAGACGCTGCGCGAGCGGGCGATGTCGCTCATCAGCATCGCGCATCCAGACTTCCGCGCCGATTTGCTGCATGCGGCCAAGCGCCGCCGGATCGTCTATCCCAATCAGATCATGCCGCCGGCCCAGGCTCCGTATCCGGCCGAGTACGAAGAAACCGTTACGCTGCGCAGCGGAGAGAAGATCTTCCTGCGGCCGATTCGCCCCGACGACGAGCCCATGATGCAGGAGATGTTCTATAACTTCAGTGAGCAGACCAAGTACCTGCGCTACCACGCCGCGCTGAAGTCGATGCCGCACAGCAAGATGCAGGTTTTCTGCACGATCGACTACGACACCGAGATGGCCCTGGTGGGTCTGTACGGCCAGCCCGGCGCCGAGGACGTGGTCGGCGTCGCTCGCTACATGACGGACGCCGAGCGCGAAACCGCCGAGGTGGCGTTCGCCGTGCAGGACAATTGGCAACGCAAGGGCTTGGGCACCTGCTTCTTTGAGCGGCTGGTGAAGATTGCCCGGGAGCGCGGTGTCCGGACGTTCCACGCCTACGTGCTCGTTGAGAACAGCGGCATGCTGAAGATCTTCCACCGCTCCGGTCTGGTCGTCGAGACACAAACCGAGGGGGACGTGGTACGCGTGACGATGCGGCTGCCGGAGGAGAAGACCACGGGGTAGGTGTCCAGGACATCGGACGCCCAGGAAATTGCGGCGCCGCCGCGGTACGCGGATTCGACGGGTGTATTCGGACGTGCTGCGGCCCGGGAATGAAGGGGCCGCGCGGGCCGGTGCGGACGCGCAGCGGGTCGGCCGGCGTTCGGGGGGAAGTGCTTGGACTCAAGGCACAGAGGGGCTATAATAGGAACGTAACGTCGGCTGGCTGCCGGTGTCGCAACGGCATCCGGCAGCGGCGTTGGGTATGGAGTTTCCCACCGCGAGATACCCATAGAGATACACTGCACCTGCACCACCGGAGGCGAACGATGAAACAGCGAACCCCTGGCATCCGTCGGCGAGTCCGTTACGCGGCCTTTATGTTGGCCGGCATCCTGCCGCTGGCGGCGATCGCCTGGCACGCAGCGCCGACGATCGATTCCGGCCCGGCTGCCCCGGCCTGGCCGCATGTGACTCCGCCCGGCCCGGGCGTGTGGGTGCCGTCCGCGGACATGTTCGCGCGCGAGTCGATGCCGGTGTTCTGTTTCGCGCCGGGCACGGACCCGGCCGTCATGGCCTACTACAACGAGTTGATGCAGTACGATCCCTACACGGATTACTACCTTGGCACCCGGTGGTCCGGCTCGCAGGGCGACCCGATCACGCTGCGGTGGAGCCTGGTGCCGGACGGACTGAGCATCGACGACGGGGTGCCGAGCGACCTGTTCAGCTCCATGGACGCCAAGTTCGGCGGCAACCGGGAGTTGTGGATCAGCAAGATCCAGGCCTGCTTCGATCGCTGGGAGGTCCTGACCGGCATCAGCTATCAGCGGATCACGTACGGCGGCAATGACTGGGACGACGGTGCCAGTTGGGGCTCCAGCGGGAGCAGCACGCGCGGCGACGTTCGGATTGCGGCCAAGAACATCGACGGGCAATCCGGTGTCCTGGCGTACAACTACTATCCCGGGTCGGGGATCGGCGGCGAGATGGTCCTCGACAGCAGCGAGAGCTGGGGTTCGTCTTCCCAAGACTACCGCTTCCTGCGAAACGTCGTCATGCACGAGCACGGGCACGGGATCGGCCTGGCGCACTGCTGCCCCTCGAACAACACCAAGCTGATGGAGCCGTATCTGAGCACCAGCTTCGACGGCCCGCAGCACGATGACATCCGCGGCGCACAGCGGCACTACGGCGACCCATTCGAAGCGGACAACAGCGCAGCGGTGGCCAGCGACCTGGGAACCATCACGTTCGGGCAGCCGGTGACCATTGGGCCCGTGCCTTCGCCCCAGGTGGCCTACGGGTCCATTCTCAGCATTGACGCCAACGGCGAGGTCGACTGGTTCAAGTTCACGGTGACCGACGATGCGACGGCCTCGGTGACGGTTACTCCGATCGGGACCTATTACGACTCCAGCTCCCAGAACAGCGACGGCTCGTGCAACAGCGACAATTTCATAGACAGCCTCGCCCTGGCCGACCTGAATGTGCAGCTTATCGGGCAGAACGGGTCCACGGTCATCGCGACCGCGGCGTCCGAGCCCGTCGGTGGGATCGAGCAGCTTTCGTACGTGTACCTGCCGAGCGGGCCGGGCACCTACTACATCAAGGTCTACGAAGGGAACACGCCCAACCAGACGCAGCTTTACCACCTGACTGTCGAAACAAACCTCTACGATCCGTACCCGCCGACGCCCGATCCGATGACGTTCGCCACGCCGCCCTATCCCACGAGCACGACCGCGATCGCCATGGTTGCGACCACGGCCAGCGATGGGCAGTCGCCGCCGGTCTACTACTACTACGACTTCGTGTCGGGCGGGCCGGGCGGCACGCCCGGGTATTGGCGGACCTCGACCAGTTACTCGGACGGCGGCCTGCAACCTAACACCGCGTACACCTATGCCGTCCGGGCACGCGACAATGCCATGCCCTGGAACGAGACGGCGTCTTCCGCGCCGGCGACGACGGCCACCTTCATCGAAACCCCCTCCGGTACCGTCACCGGCGAAGTGACCAGCCACTCGATCCAAATCTCCGCGGTCGGCAACCTGACGAACTTGGCGGAGGGCAACTCGGGCCTCTATTTCGACTGTCTGGGACCCAACTGCGACGGCGGCCTGAATCAGTGGGTGCAGGTCAACAGCGCAACCGCCGTTGACATCCCGCCGAACACTTACTGCATCTTTCGCGTCAAGGCCCGCAATCGCAACGGCGTCGAGACGATCTGGAGCCAATTCAACGGCTCTGCCTACACGCTCGCCGAAGTCCCCGCCGCACCGACCGTGAGCAATCCGACCGCCGGCAGCCTGCAACTGAACATCAACCCCAACGGAAACCCGGCGGGCACGGAGTTCGCCATCCTCTGCTCTTCGACACCCGACCCGGCGTGGCAGGGGAAATACGTCGGCGGCACCGGGCAATCCGTGGCCCAGGCCGTCTGGCGGACCCAGGCGGAATGGGGCGACCTCATCGTTGGGGACTTACAGCCCGCGACCACGTACTGTTTCCAGGTCATGGCCCGCAACGCCGAGTGGATCGAAACCGAGTTCTCAGCCCCGGGCTGCGGTCAAACGAGTCCCGAGGGTGGCGGCCTCGTGGGCGACCTGAACTGCGACGGCGTGGTTGATTTCGGTGACATCAACCCGTTCGTCCTGTATCTGTCCAACTACGCGGTGTGGCAAGCGACCTATCCGGAGTGCCCCGGCAGCAACGGCGACATCAACGGCGACGGGGTGTACCCTGATTTTGCCGACATCAATCCGTTCGTGGCGCTGCTGACTTCCCGATAGCCGTCCGTTGAAAGAAGGGTGCAGGCACCGCGAGAGACCCAGGCAGCGCCGCCGCGAAAGCCCGGCGGCGCGGAGTTGGTCCCCTTTTTCAATGGACACATAGGGCGATACACTGACACCGCTGCGGCGGGCCGTCATGCGACGGGCCGTAGTACGCCATGAAGGCGGGCCTGCCGGTTCGACTGCGGCCGGAGCCGGGGTGCCGGCGGGGCGTTTTGCGCGGTTCGCCCACTATGTCGGTCGACAATTACACGCGGCTCCATCCTGACCCTCATGCCGGCCGCCTGCCGGCGTTGGTGGTCGATCGGCAAAGGGTGGTCCACTCGGCCGCCTTTCGCCGGCTCCAGCACAAGACGCAGGTCTTCGTCGCACCCGACACCGATCATTTTCGCACGCGGTTGACTCATACCCTCGAGGTGGCCCACCTGGCACGCTGCATGGCCGAGCGTCTGGGCCTGGTCCCGGACCTGGCCGAAGTCGTCGCGCTTGCCCACGACCTCGGACATCCGCCGTTCGGGCATGCCGGCGAGCGGGCCTTGCGGGCCTGCCTCCGCGACCACGGCGGGTTCGAGCACAACCAACACACGCTGCGCATCGTCGAGGAGCTGGAGCATCCATACCCAGAGTTCCGCGGGCTGAACCTGACGCATGCAGTCCGGGAATGTCTGGCCAAACACGCCACGCCCTATGACCAGCCCGGCGAACACCCGCTGCGCGACGGCCGGCCGCCGCCGCCGGAGGGGCTCGTCGTGGACCTCGCTGACCGGCTGACGTATGCGCTGCACGACCTGCAGGACGGGCTCTACGCGGGGCTCGTGAATCCCGTGCAGCTCGGGGCGGCTGAGCTCTGGGGCTGGGCGTATCGAGGGCCACACGCCGACGCCGGGGATGCCTGGCGCGGCCACGTGCGTCCCGCGACGGATCGCCTCCAGCAGCGGGCGCTGGATGGGCTCGCCGGCCCCGGCCTGCTGACGGCCGAGGTGGACGGGCAGTTCAGGCAGTTGGAGGGCCTTCTTACGACGCACGTGTACCAAAGCCCGCAGCTTAGGGCCGCCGACGCGCAGGCCTGCGCGATGTTGACGGCGGTTTTCGACGGCTACGTGGCCCGGCCGGACACTCTGCCCCCGCGCTACCGCCGGCGAACCGTGGAACTCGGGGTACACCGCGTCGTGGGCGACTACGTTGCCGGCATGACTGACCGTTTCTGCATCCAGGAGCACGCGCGTCTATCGGACCTGCCGCTCACGAAGCCCGACGCGCTGCGCTGAGCGGACCGCGGCCGTGGCCGGCGCGCGACCGCGTGTCCATTCGTTCACCATGTCGGCTGGACGTGGGGCGGGCGGGGCCGCGGCGTCGCTGGACCCGCGGGTGAGCCGGGGCTCTTGACGCTATCCGGTCGTCGAGCCGACAATGCGTTCTGGTCGGGTACCGAGCGGTGCCTGCCCGTCCGGGCGTTTAGCTCAGTCGGCTAGAGCGCATCCTTCACACGGATGAGGTCACAGGTTCGAGTCCTGTAACGCCCATAGGTTGTCTAGGAAAGGTAGCGCAGGGGGTTGCAGCAGACTGCAAAGGGCCGCTTTCCCCGGCGTTTTCGAGCGCGTCCGGTGCGCCGTGCTCGTGAGCGCTGAGCAGCGCCTCGACGTGGCCGAGTATGGCCTCAGCGTCACGTTGCGGCAGTCGGCCAAGGCGGACCGCGCGACGTCGGCCGTTCAGATTGAACAGCACACGCCGCAGGCCGTTCGGGTCGTGGCTGAGGGATGCCCTGCTTTACCGTCCCTTCCGTGCCAATCGGGGACGCCGTTTGCGGCCCCGGCGGTCGGTTCGCAGGGCCGGGTCGCCGGGCCGTCCTGCCAACGCGGCGACCGCTCGCACGACCAGCGCTGAGCGGGACTCCCGGTGCTTGCGCGCCAGGGCGTTTATCACGTCCAGGACGCGCTCGGGGATCGTTAGGTTCACCCGCTGAGTTTTGATCCGTAGGTGGTTCAGGTTCACGGTGGCCAACGCCCAGTAGCCGCCGGCGTAGTCGGGGTCATCGACGTAATGGTCGATTTCACTCGCGGGGGGGATCGGCTCCCCTTCGTCAATCAGCCCTTCCAGGTGCAACTCGACCGCTTCCGGCGCTCGCCGCAACGCCTCGTCGAGCGTCTTGCCCGCCGTGAAGCAGCCTGGCAGGTCTGGCACCGTCACCCCGTAGTCCGAGTTGGCGTCCTTGTGAATGACAATGGGGTAGTGCATGGTCACTTACCTTTGGGCGGCCACGGCCAGCCAGCTTGCCGGAAGATAGACCGCAGCGTCCCGACGGGGAAGTCACGCCGGGCGTGCGGCACCGTTATCAGGCCGGGCCGGTCGGGGTGGCGGAACTGCCGGTGACTGCCCTTGCTCCGCACCAGCGTCCAGCGGTCCCGTCTCAGCCGCGCCATGATCTCCCGGCTGTCCACGCATGAATTATACACTGCGATTCGCATTATTGCAAACCGGGCTCGCCGCGTCCGACGCGATTCCCGCCTCGCCGGCTCCCAGATTCTGACACTTGGCCCCCGGGCGTCGGTGTGCCGCGTCGCGGTCCGCCGGGCTAGGTGTACGTCGGGGGACCGAGTGCAACCGCTTCATCGAACCGGAAGAACGCCCCCCCCAACCAATTCGCCTTCAGGCGAATGCCCCGGGATGGTTGGTCTCAACGCCGATCTCGAAGCTCGCCACCATCGTGCGGCGGCTGTGGACGACGGTCCCGCAGAGGAACATCGGGTCGCCGTTGGCGTGCGGCACCAGCGTCTCGACCCACGTTCCGACCGGCACGTCAACGCTGACCTGGAGGGCCACGCCGCGCTGGGACAAGTTGAGAGTCTCCCCGACGACCGTGCGAACCTCGCCGGTATCCGTGTCCACCAAGCGTACCCGGCATGGGACGCGGTAGGGCGTGCGACGTTCGACTCGGGGGCGCCGAGTCGCCGTGCGCAGCGGAAGTTGCCGAGTGCTTGAGTGTGGATTCCCGTGGGCGGCGCGGGTCTTCATGGTACACCCGATAGAGCGGACGTCGGCTCGCAAGCGGACCGCCCGGCGGACGCCAACAGCACGGCACTTGGCCGCGTCGTGGCCTCTGAACCTCCGGACATACTCTCTATCGGCGCATGTGTGCCGCGGGCGTTAGATCGAGCACGCGAAGATCGGGTCGCTGCGGCGCGCGAGGCAAGCGGACTACGTGACGACTGGATCGCTCGTGTGCTGTCGCGTACCAGGCGCAGCCTCGGTTGTCCGGTTGCTTGCGGTGGCGTCACACTGCCGAGCCGTCCGACTCGGCTGGAGGACGGCCAGGCGGAACCCACGTGGTCAGGGCAGCACCTGGACTTCGGTCCACTGGTCGACATTGACGACAGTGATCTCTCCGTCATCCTTTATCAGCCGCACACGTCGGAGCCAGAGCCTGTTGTCCTTGGCGTGCGCGTACCAGCTTCCGGTCTTGTCCACCTCGATCGCCTGTACCAACCCGACGACCTCGCAGCGCCAGCCTCCCTCCCGACGATCGATCGCCTGAACCACGCGCACACGTTGGCCGGGCTTTAAGTCTTCGAAAGACATGCACTTAGCGCTCGATTCCATCAGCGGCACCCGATGCGGCACCGGCTTGCGGGTGAAAGACACGCCCGAAGCCCGTGCAACACGCACCTAAATCATCACCCGGCGATTGTAGATCCACCACTCCAGAAAGACCAACACCAACGCCGCCCCGACGAACCACCGCCACACCTCGGGCGTGGCAGTCTTAATGGCCGCGGTCTCGGTGAGAGGGCGGTTCTCGACCGTCAACGGCCCCTCGGGTGGGGCGATGTTGCTCTCGTGGTCGTCCTCGAGGTTGACGGCGAATTGGTCGCGGCCCGCAACCGCTCCGTCCGCCCGATAAACGCCCACTCGCTCCGTGCCGCCGTAGTACGCCACGCCCGCCGCGTCGGCCATCAGGACGACGCTGGCTCCATCCGGCCGGTGCAGGCGGGTCTCCCGCCTGTCCGGTGACATGGCGATCCGCAGCGTTTCGCCGGGCCGTACCGCACCGAGACCGCCCTCGGCTTCCCCGCCGCCCAGGTAGCGGATCGCGTTGTAGACGAACACGCCGAAGCTCAACTTGCTCCACCAAGTGCTGTTCTCGATCGCGAAGGTGACGACCAGGTAGTGGCGCCCCTCTGCGGCGTAGCGGAACAAGACCGGACCTTTCGGCCCTTCAGCCAGCACCTCGGCCTCCGGCGGGAGCCCGACTCCCTGGCTCTCGGCGACATACACGAAGTCGAGCGCGACATAGCGCAGGACGGCGTGGGTCTCGTCCCACCAGATGATGGGGTGCTTCTCGGCCTTGGCGCCGGCTGTCAGTGCCGGCACCTTCGGGAGCGCGCCCAGGAAGAGGTAGTTGCCGGCTGGCAGGGCCGCCGGGGCGTACTTGTCGAAGATGACCACGTCGAAGTTCGATTGCCCGTCCGTAGCGTAGTGTGCCGCTGAAGCCTCGTACTGGGCCGGCGTTACGAACGGGAACTCCTGGAGCGGCAGGCCGCGGATAACACTGTCCAGGAACGGGTACTTCCCATCGGTCACCACGAGCACCCTCTGTCGGCGCGGCGGCGGAACGACGGCATAGGCGGAGTTATCCGCCGACAGCGCGTCCCCTCGCGACAGCCGGGCCTCCAGCAGGGCGCCGCGATCAAGGGCCAGCTCGAACGGGATCGCGCGGACGCTCTCGTCTTCGGTCTCCGCCGGCTGGGTTTGGCCGACAGCGCTCGCCGGCTGCGTACGACCACCGAGCGTAACCGGTTGCACGGACCGCAGGACGCCGTCGACGTAGATCGAGACGTCTGTACTCACCGGGTTGGGTCCGAAGTTCTGAACGGTCATGAACGCGTTCAACCGCTCCGGCCGTTCGTAGTTCCGCTGAGTCCGCAGGGCCGTGATGCCCACGTTGTCACGGGCGCTGCCCACCCGGATGAGGTCCATCGTCCCGCCGCGCAGCACCACTTTGTCGAGATTCGCGATCCGGCCGTCGGAGATAAGGACGAGGTTGGCGGGCGCCTCGGGCGACACGGGCGTGCTCTCCATGCCCGGGCTGAGGCGCGTCGGCGGGGCCATGTACGCCCCGGCGAGGTCCAACGCCTCCCGCAGGTCCGTTCCTCCATCCGTCGGCTCGATACGACGGATCAGGTCGACCAGCTCGCCCGTGTTGGTGGTGAAGGGCGAAACGATCGACGCCCGATCGTTGAACGCGATCACCATGACGCGCGTTTGGGCGCGCGCCCCCCCGAAGGAGAAGAACGACCGCCAGCCGCCGGTCCGCTGGTTCAACGTCCTGACGAGCCGGACGGCCTGTTCCTTGGCCTCCTCGAGCCGGGTCCCGTATTCCTCTCGGGCGTTCATCGAGGCCGAACGATCAATGAGGATTACGACCCGCTCCGCGTCGGCGACCGCGGTCGGCACGATCGGGCGCGCCAAGGCCAGTATCGCCGCAGCGAGGATCAGAAGTTGCAGAAAGAGCAGCAGGTTCTTGCGCAGCCGCTGGAACGGAGCGTTGACCTGGAGGTCCTGGACGGCGCGCTTCCACAGGAGCGTCGAGGACACGAGCTCCTCGCGCCGGCGGAGCTTGAGGAAGTAGAGGAGGAGCAGCGCCGGGATGACGATGCCGGCGATGCCGAGCGCCCACCAGAGGTTGAGGAAGCTCATACCGAGATAGTACCCGGCGCCTGGGGCCGATGCGAGATTCGCGGGCACCGCGGCGCGCGGCCGCAACGAGCGTTCGCACCGTGGGCTGTGTTCGGTCGTGCCATCTGCGACAAGAAGACGACGCGGCCGGGTCCGTCATGGCCGCGATCCGCAGACGCGCTTGAAGGGGCTTGGCCCGGCCGCGTACAATGCGATTTGTGACCGATACGTGCTGCTGAGGACCGACGCTAAAGGCGTGTGGTCGGCGTGGAGCTCTTCGGCCGACTCATCGGTGGCACGTTCTGGGGACGGCAGCCGGCACGCTGCGGGGCCGCGGCGTTTGGTGTGAGCTGACCCGTCTGGCACCGGCGGCCGGCCCGGAGCCGCCACCAAATCTTGCGGGATAGTCATTGGAGGGCAGGGTCATGAGAGCACTCAACGTGTGTTGCGCACTGGTGGTAAGTGCCGGCGTTGCTTTGGCGCAGCAAGGCCGCGAGGGATCGGATGCGCTCGGCGTCCCCCCGTTGGCCGAGGTCGGCGGCGGGTCCATCGCCCGCGACCTGTGGGACTGCCCCCCGGGAAGCGCGTGCGGCCAGGAGTGGGACGGCGTCTGTGGCAGCATGGCGTGGTGGTTCTATTCGGACCTGGATTTCTGCTCCCCGTCGCCGACGACCTGCAAGCGCGTGCGCTGCGAGAACTTCCCCCCGCCGGGCGTACCCGCCCTGACCGAGCCTATCACGAGAATCACCTGGATCGGCCTGTACGCGGATGACAGTTCGGACGGCTGTTACCAGGGCCTGCACCGCTTTCGCATTCAGTTCTACGAGGACGAAGGCGGGGCACCGAAGGACCCGACGACGCCCTACTACAGCGAATACGTCTACGCCACGGCCGAGGAGCTTGGCCCGACGGAGACCCTTTGTTTCGGGTGCCAGCCTACGCCGATCCTGCGGTTCACCGCCGTGTTGTCCACTCCGGTGGCGCTGGGGACGGGCTGGTTTTCGATCGCCGGCGCGAACATCCCGGGCTGCTACCACCTGTGGGGCGGCTCGATTGAGGGCGACAACAAGTTCTATGGGTGGTACGAGGAGGGCGGCACGATCCCCGGCCCGCCGGTCACGCAGTGGTGCGATTTGAACTACTGCTTCCTGGACACGCACGGTGCGTGCTGTTACGACTGCGCTTCCGTGTGCTGGGAGGATGTAACCGCGCTGTACTGCGACGAGATCGGAGGACGCTTCCTGCCCGGTGCGACGTGCCCCGTGTTGACTCCGCCGTGCGGCGATGCGCGAGGCGCCTGCTGCTTTGATGACGGCGAGTGCAAGATCATGACCTGCTGGGAGTGCGGGTGGGAACTCACCTGCATCGGCGACTTGAACTGTGATTGGACGATTGACTTCGGCGACATCAACCCGTTCGTGTTGTACTTGTCGAACGAGGCGGTTTGGCAAGCCACTTATCCGGGCTGCCGCCTGGCGGACGGCGACATCAACTGTGACGGGGTGTATGGCCAGGGGTCGTTCCAGGACATCAACCCGTTCGTGGCGTTGATGACGCAGTGCGGCACCGGCTGCGCCTGTCCGGGCCCCATTATCTGCGGTTCCCCGCGCGCCCAAGGCAACTACTGGGCGGGTGCCGGCACGACGTGCGACGACTGCTGCACGGTGGTCGTGCCGATGGGCGCGACCCTCGAAGATGAGCCTGACGACTGCGCCGTGCCCGACACGTTCAACGGCGGCTGCAACATGGACAGCCCGGCGTTCTCGATTGTCACGCCCGGCCAGCCGATCTACGGCGAGTCCGCGACGTTCGGCGGCACCCGTGACACAGACTGGTACACATTCACCTTGCCGGGCCCGCGCACGTTCACCGTCACGGTCGAGGCCGAGTTCGACGTGATGATCGAGGCGTTTCGCAAGGGTCCAAACCCGGCGGCGCCGTGCGACGGGCACGTGGACGTCGCGGACCCGGTGACCGGCGCCAAGTGTACGCAGGTTGTGCTTCAGACCCGCTGCCTGCCGGGCGGGGATTACATCGTCGTTGTGGCGCCGGCCTCCTTCAGCGGCGTGCCCTGCCGCGCCGACTACAGGGTGACGCTGGCGATCGGCAGTCCGTGCGAAGTGCTGAACACGTGTGGGAACTGCCCGGGCGGCGCTGATTATATCGAAGGTACGCCGGACGGCGGTCCCGCGCCGGGGTACTGCCAGTACAACCCGGACGACCCGACGGACGACCCGGAGAACGGGGGCTGCAACGTGACGCCGCCGGCGTTCGAGTTGCTGCCCTACGACGACACCATCTCGCCGCACACCTTCACCTTCTGCGGCAAGCTCTGGGCGAACCAGGGCGAGCGTGACTTCGATTGGTACGGACTGGAGCTTACGTCGCCGGCACAGGTTCACTGGCAAGTGATGAGCGAGGTGCCCTGCCGGGCGACGATGCTGTTCAACTACTGGAATGGTGTGCACACCCCGCCGTCCGGCTGCGCCAGCTACTACTACTGGGAGGATACGCTCTGTGAGGCGTGCGTGCCGAAAACCTGGACCGGCACCGCGTACTACGACGTCGGCTTCTACTGGTTCCTGGTCATGCCGGAAGACGCGCGCGGCCCGCTGGGACACGGCTACCCCTGCCCCGTCGGCAGCGCCGACTTCGGCAATGATTATGCGATTACGATGACCGTCCTCGCTCTGCCCTGTGCTTGCGAGCCGCAACTCAAGCCGCACAGCAACACCGAGCCGGCGGACGATCCGCCGTGCCCCGCGGACAGCTACGACGACACGTACAACAGCGGTTGCGATGTCTCAGACCCGAGCACGCCCGGGCCGCGGTTGCCGCTGGGCGTGGGCGTCGATCCGATCTGGGTCAGCCGCACCGGCACCTGGTACACGGACCCGAACGATCCGGCGACGTTCACCAAGGATTATGACTGGTATGAGTTCACCGTCACGGCGACCAGGCGGTTCAAGGTATACTTGTTTGCGTGCTTCGCGGCTACGTGGGAGATTTGGAGACAAAACGACTGTGACTATGGCCCGATCGAGGGCTTCCAGGTTCCCTGGTGCTGCGATATGGGCGTGTACACCCTACGGTGCTACCCGCCGGGCACGTATTGGCTGCGGGTCTACCCCACGGCCATAGCGCAGTGTGGGAAGGAGTACTGGCTGGCGCTGACGGAGCCGATTAGCTGCGCGGTGTGTAACTTCGCGTGTGTGGGCACCGACCTGGACGGTTCATGCGATGACATCTACCTCGACGACACCAACGCGGGCTGTGACGATCCGAACGGGACTCCGCCGCACTTCATGTCGTTCGTCGCCAACACGACGTATTGCGGGCGTTCGTATGCGGGTCTGCAAAACGGTGCGCCGTACTACGATCCCGACTGGTTCACGGTGACGCAGACCGTCGCCTCGCCGCGGAAGTTCCAGGTGGACATCTTCGCGGAGTTCCGAGTGCACCTGGAGTGCTATACGAGCTGCGACAACTACCCGGATGCGCCGATCGCGGGCCTGGATTTCATCACCCCCTATGTGGGAGTCGCGTGCCCGAACGGAACGGCCAAGAGCACCGCGCTCTTCCCGCAGAACACGGTGATCTACTGCCGGGTGACGATCGTGGACCAGTTCGGCGACCTGTTGACGAAGTACTATCCGTGTGCGAAGGGCTGGAACCGCTGGAGGCTCATCCCGAGGCTCATGGCGACGTAAGCGCGGCCTGGGTAAGGGTGCTGCGGCCTGGGTGAGTGCGTGCGAGCGCGGCCTGGAACGCAGAGTCCGGTGAAGAAGAAACCACCCGGCACGTCGGGAGCATGACACCCGGCGTGCCGGCGTTCCTTCTGCCGCGTCGCGCAGGCGGCCGCATGCCGCGGGCAGTTGCCGCGCGGGGGCCTTCGCCGGTACATTCCCGTCGATCTGACAGCCGATCTGCTATCTGGCAGGACACGACCGGGATGACATGAACCCCTCCGATACCCCGCAACCCGCCGCCCCCTTCGAGACCGCCCCCCAGACCGCCCTCCTGTTTGAGGTCTCCTGGGAAGCCGGCTCTCAAGTGGGCGGAATCTACACGGTCCTGCGGAGCAAGGCGGAGGCGACCGTGCGGCGGTGGGGGGACGGCTACTGCCTCATCGGCCCCTATCGCGAGGCCGCCGCCACCGTCGAGTTCGAGCCGTACATGCCGGTCGAGCCGATCCGGTCCGCGTTCGCCGACCTGTCGCAGATGGGCATCCGGCTGCACTTCGGGCGCTGGCTGATCACGGGGCACCCGCAGATTCTGCTGGTTGATGCGGGCTCGGTCAGTCCGCGGCTGGCCGAGATCAAATACTACCTGTGGAAGAACAACGGCATCAGCTCGCCCGCCGGCGACTACGAGTTCGACGAGATCGTCGGCTTCGGGAGCGTCGTGACGGAGTTTCTGACCGTGCTGCGCAAGCGGCTGCCGGAGCGGCCGATCCTCGCGCACTTCCATGAGTGGCAGGGGGCGGCGGCCCTCCCGATGCTGAAGCATCGCCAAGTGCCTGTGGCGACCGTGTTTACGACGCACGCGACGCTCGTCGGCCGCAGCCTGGGGTCGGCCAACGCGAACATCTACGACCACCTCGGCGGAATCGACGCCGGCGCGGTCGCGGCCGGCCACGGCTTTGGACACCGGCACGCGCTCGAGGGTGCCGCGGCGCAGTCGGCCGACGTGTTCACCACGGTGTCGGGCATCACCGGCCTGGAGGCGCGGCAGTTTCTGGGCCGCCAGCCGGACGTCGTGCTGCCGAACGGGCTGAACGTCGAGCGTTTCGCGGCGCCGCACGAATTCCAGGTCATGCACCGCAGCAGCAAGCAGATCATCCATGAATTCGTGATGGGGCACTTCTTCCCCAGTTACACGTTCGACCTGGACCGCACGCTGTATGTCTTCACCGCGGGCCGCTACGAGTACCGCAACAAGGGGCTGGACGTCTTCATCGAAGCCCTGTACGAGCTGAACCGGCGGATGAAGGCGGATCAGGCTTCGGCGACGGTCGTGGCGTTCATCGTGACCCGCGCGCCCTACCGCGCGATCAACGTCGAGACCCTTAACCGCCAGGCCATGTTCAACGAGCTGCGCGACACCTGCGAATCGATGCAGGAGGAGATGGGGCAGCGCCTGTTCCATACCGTCGCCACGGGCCGGCTGCCGGGGCTCGAAGAACTGCTCGACGAGTCCGCCGCCGTACGGCTCAAGCGGATCATGCAGGCCTGGCGCTCCAGCCAGCCGCCGACGATCGTCACCCATGACCTGGCCGACGACGCGAACGACGCGGTGCTGTGCCATCTGCGGCATCGGCGGCTGTGGAACCTGGCCGAGGACCGCGTGAAGGTCGTCTTTCACCCGGAGTTCATGTCCGTGACCAGCCCGCTGCTGGGAATGGACTACGACCAGTTCGTGCGCGGCTGTCACGTGGGCGTCTTCCCCTCGTACTACGAGCCGTGGGGCTACACGCCGCTGGAGTGCATCGTCCGCGGCATCCCGGCGATCACCAGCGATCTGAGCGGGTTCGGGGACTACGTCATGGAGCATTTCCCGGACCACGACCGCGACGGGATGTTCGTGGCGCTGCGGCGCGAGTTCAGCTTCCAGGCCACGGTGGGGCAGGTCGCCGAGTGGCTTTACGGCCTGACGCGGATGTCGCGTCGCGACCGGATCGCCCTGCGCAACCGCGTGGAAAGCCACGCGGGCTTCTTCGACTGGAACAACCTGATCGGCTACTACGTGACGGCCCACAAGATGGCGCTGGAGCGGCACCATCCTGCGCAGGACCTGGTGCCCGTCGACCCGGAGCTGGACGTCGAGGCCCGCGAAACGCCGCCGCCCGTCCCGGCCGCACCGCCGAAGCGCCGCCCCGGCGGCCGACGGCGGCGGAGGGTGGCGGCGGAGGAGTAGCGGCGGAGGAGTCATGGGGGAGGGGGGCGAGGGTTCAAGGGTACGAGGGGAGAGGATGAAGCGACGGAGGTGCGAGAGTGCGGCGTGGGAACGTCGGAAGGGGGGAACGGCGCCCTTCTGGACGGGGAGCGGCCGCTCATCGACTCTCGCTATCTGCCGGCGGTCCGCGAAGCGGCCGCGACCGAGCTTGGGCCGGTCGCGGATCGAAAACGTGGTTCGACTCTCATAGCGACCGGTACACGAACTCGGGGCACGTCACAGGAACCTCGAAACGGAGCTGTTGCCAAACCGGCGATGTGCATCATCAACCCGGAGCGCGCCGGGGCGCGAAACTCGGCCGTACATTCAGCACACAGTACTCCGTCCCATCGCGCCCGCGGCGTCGATGCAGGATCACAACCTCGTCCCAGCGCCACAGGCCGCGAAACGAATCCTCTGCGTCCCAGGTGCGGTGATCGGGGATCGAACTGTCGTCCGCGTTGTAATCGACCAGTACGTCGATCTCCAGTTCAGCAACCTTCGCGCGGACGTCGCCGCCTGCTTGGAGAAAGGACGCGTAGGCCGGCGAGTTCATCAGTCCGTCGAGGTTGACCAGCGGCTGGTCTGTGAAGTAGGCAAGCTGGCCGGCGTTCCAGGCGGCGAGTGTCGCCCCGCCTGGGACGTGGTGGTTGATCCAGTTCGCCACTTCGAGCCGCGCCTCGTACAGCGGCACGGCCTCCCGGCCGGTCAGTTGCCGATACAGCGCAATGCCCATTGTGAGCGCAAGCAACAGCACGAGCGCGGCGACGAAGCCGACCCGCGTGTTTCGTCGCAGGACCGGGGAATGGAGCCAACGGTCGAGCCCCCAAGCCAGGAGCAGGATCCACGTCAGAATGAGCCAGGAGTGATACCACGCATCGATCGAGAACTGCAGGACGCTCATCGCGAGGACCACCATGTGGATGAGCGTCGCCGCCGTCAGCAGCCTGCCGAGTGTAGCGAGCGGACCGTCGGCCGACGGCCGATCCACCAGGCGCGGCGCGGCGAACCGGAGCAACAGCGGCGTAAGAACAAGCACCAGAGTCACGCCGAGCCACCAAGACTCGATGCCCTCCGGTGCGAATTTCGCGAGAAGCCACTGTGGCGCGTCGAAGAATGTCTTGGCAACGGCCGCCAACACGTAGAGCGGTCGTTGCCACGCGTCGTCGTCACTCAGGAACTGCTGAGCGTAGAAGGCCTTCATCTGGCCGGAGACGGGCAGGCCCGTTCCGAAGTACGCCTCGTTGAACTGGTAGTACGCGCCGGCCGCGAGTAGGGCGGGGCCGAACACGAAGAGGAACGCCGTCCAGCGGCGCGTGCCGAGCGCTGCGCCACGATGCACAACCGCCAATCCGAGCACGAGGCTGACCAGCGCAGAGTCCAGTCGCGCTCCCGCGTTCAACGCCAGCAGGAGGCCAAACAGCAGGTATTGGCGCCACGCCGGCGGTGATGAGCGTGTGTAGAAACCAGTCAGATGCAACACGACCAGTGAGGCAACGAACGCGTGCAGACTGTTCTCCATGCCGAGCATGGAGGGCGCGAGCCCAAGCATGTAGCAGGTCCAGCAGACGCCGACGACCCCGGCCAGAACCCGGTTCTGCAGCCGCACCGCGACCCGCAGAAGCACGAGGCCCGTCGCGACGTTCAACACGGCGCAGACCGTGAGCATGGAACGTAGCAGGATGACCCTGTCGTCAGTCAATGCGGCGAGCAGAAGCAGGACTCCCGCCCATAGCGGCTGTACGCCGTTCGTCACGTTGATCCCGTCAAACGTAGGAAACCCGAACGCGACCGTGTTACGCGCGAACTCAAGATACAAGAACGTATCATCGTTCGTGACGTTGCCGACGATCCGGGCAACCGAAGCAAGCCATGCCCAGCCCAACTGGTAGGTAAACGCGGCACCAAGCAGCGCGAGACTCACGATTTGCGCGACACTCGCTTCCTGAAGCGATGCCAGCCAATGCCAGAAGCTCGCAGAAGTCTTCGTGGGTGTGCAGGCGCGTTCCATACTTACAGAGTTCAAACTCGACCAGGTACCAGTAGGGGGCGGAGGCCCAGCGGCCGCGTGCTACATCCGGAGCAACCCTGATCAAGGCGGCGTGCAGTGGCTGGGACAGCAGTACCGTCCCCGCGCGGCGCGCGTGGACTCGTCAGGATTCATTCCAGGGAGGATAACCGCGGGGCCGCCTCGTGGCCACCCTCGGAGGCGGCACGGCGGCAACTTACACTCCGTGGGCGCCCCGCGGCTCGTCCGGGGAGACCGGTCCAGTGGGCGGGCGCTCACTGGCGCTGCGCGTTCGGATGGACCCGTCGCTGGCGCTTCGGGCTCTGATTGGGCTGTCGCCGGGGCGCGCTACGGCGTAGAATGGCGGGCCGAACGCCGCGCGTAGCAGGCTCGGCGCAAGGAGAGCGGTCATGAAGAGAGGCCTGTGTGGCCCCGACAGTGGGATGATTGCGCCCGTTCTGCCGGTCGTGGGGGCAATCGTCCTTTTGCTCTCGCCGGTTGCGACGGTCGCGGCGGACGAGCACCCCCTGCTGGCCATCATGGCGAACGAGCTGAAGCTCTCGATGGAGAAGCTGGTCGGTCCGGACGACGCCGCGCCGTATTTCCTGCAGTACTGGGTTACGGATGAGATCGAGGTCAACGTCGGCGCCACGCTGGGCGCCGTCACGCAGGACGTGGTCAACCACGCGCGCCTGCTCGACGTGGACGTACGATGTGGCGACTACGCCCTGGATTCGACCCGCCAGATCCGCGGCGGCGGCTGGGGCGGGTACGAATACGGCGGGTGGGGCGGCACTTCGTTGCCGCTGAACGGCGATCCGCTGGCGACCCGGCACGCGCTCTGGCTGGCGACGGACACACGGTTCAAGGCCGCCGCCAAGCGGCTGGCCCAGGTGAAGGCGAACCTCAAGATCAAGGTCGAGGAAGAGGACCCCTCGGACGACTTCTCGCGCGAGGAGCCGAGCGTGCACGTCGGCCCCTGGGTGACCGAGGAGTACGACCGCGCCGCCCTGGCCGAGCGCGTGAAGCGCTACTCCCAGCGTTTCCGCGCGGAGCCGCTGGTCTTCGGATCAAGCGTGACCCTTTCGGGCACAGTGACAAACAAGCTGGCCGTGAACTCCGAGGGCAGTCGGCTCCAATTCGGGCGCGCCCTGTGGCGCATCGGGATCATGGGGTCCACGATCGCCGACGACGGGATGGAGTTGTGGCAGTACAAGTCGTTCGACGCGGCGACGTTGGAGGGTCTGCCGGGGGATGACGAGGTCTTGGCTGCGGTGGAGCAAGTCATCACGGAGCTGCTGGCGTTGCGCAGCGCGCCGTTGGTGGAGCCCTACACCGGCCCGGCGATCCTGCGGAACCGGGCCAGCGCCGTGTTTTTTCACGAGATCTTCGGGCATCGCGTCGAAGGCCACCGGCAGAAGGACGTGGAGGAAGGCCAGACGTACGCCAAGAAGCTCGGGCAGCCGATTCTGCCGTCTTTCATTAGCGTAGTGGATGACCCGACACAGCGGACGTTCGGACGGTACGACCTGAGCGGCTTCTACGAGTTCGATGATGAGTGCGTCCCGGCCCAGCCGGCCCGGGTCGTCGAAGACGGCGTGCTGAAGACGTTCCTCATGTCGCGCAGCCCGACGCGCGGCATTACCAGGTCCAACGGGCACGGACGCCGCCAGCCGGGGGCGCAGATCTGTGCGCGGATGGGGAACCTGGTGGTCGAATCCGGCCAGCAGGTTCCGTACGCCGAGCTGCGGGCGCGGCTGGTGGAGGAATGCAAGAAGCAGGGCAAGGAGTTCGGCTTGCTCTTCGGCGACATCTCGGGCGGCTTCACATTCACGGGCCGCTATCTGCCCCAGGCGTTCAAGGTGATCCCGATTCTGGTGTACAAGGTGTACGCAGACGGCCGGCCCGACGAGCTGGTGCGCGGAGTGGACATTGTCGGCACGCCGTTGACGTGCTTCGCGAACATCCTGTGTACGGGCGACGACCCCGACGTGTTCAACGGCTACTGCGGCGCGGAGTCCGGGTCCATTCCCGTGTCGGGGATTTCGCCGAGCATCCTGGTTGCGCAAATCGAGGTCGAGAAGCAACAGAAGGCGCAAGACCGCCCGCCGATCCTGCCGGCGCCGATCGCGAGCGGAACACCATGAGGAGGCCGACGGTGCGACGAGGCTTGACTGCAACACTGCTCCTGTTTGCTCTCGGTCCGGCCGTTGCGTGGGCCCAGCCCGACGTGCAGCAGGAGATGTCGCGCGACGTGGTCCTGCGCGCGCTGGTCGACGAGTTGGAGCGGAACATGTCGGGGCTGACGCTCGAGGACCTCGACGTGCCCTATTTCATCGAGTACGGGCTGACTGACGCAGCCTGGGCCTACGTCTCGGCCGGCCTGGGTGCGGTCACCGGCCGCGGCGAGAGCCGCAACCGCTCGCTCCGCAGCGATGTCCGCGTGGGGTCGTACGAGCTCGACAACAGCAACTTCGGCGGAGGGGTCTTCGGCGGTTACTCGAGCGGCATGCTGGGGGTCGCCATGCCGATCGAAGATGACTACGAGGCCATTCGCCAGGCGGTCTGGTGGCTGTCCGACCGCGACTACAAGGGGGTGGTCGAGCAGTTCGCGCAGAAGAAGGCGTTCATGCAGACGAAGCTCATCGAGGACAAGCCGGACGATTTCGCACGTGCGACTCCGACTGTCTTCTTCGAGGAGCGCATCGGCATGGCCCACGATCTGCCTCGACTGGAGCAGCTTGCCGTTGACTTGTCGGAGGTCTTCCGGGCCTATCCGGACGTGCAGAGCTCAGGGGTGAATACGAGCGCCTACGCCGGCCACGACTATCTGGTCAATACCGAGGGGACGCGCATGCGGGTGTCCGGTGCGCGGTTCTCGGTGTCGATCAATGCGACGGTGCAAGCTGACGACGGCATGAAACTGTCCGACGCCCACACGGTCCACGCCCGGACGATCGAGGAACTGCCGCCGCGCGAGGAGCTCATGCAGCGCTGCCAGGCCATGGCCGAACGGCTCATCGCGCTCAAAGACGCGCCGATCCTCGCCGCGTACGCCGGCCCCGTGCTCTTCGACGCCCAGCCGGCGGCCGCGCTCTTCGCGCGGCAGTTCAGCGGCGCATTCGGCGGCGGGCAACGCCCGGTCGGCAGCCGCAGCGGCCCGGACGATTTCGCGAACAAGCTGAACAAGCGGATTCTGCCGCGGTTCTTGAACGTCGTGGACGATCCCGCGCGCGAAGTCATCGCGGACATCCCGGTCATGGGGCACTATCAATACGACGATCAGGCGGTGCCGGCCGAGGCGGTGACGCTGGTGGAGGGCGGCCGGCTGAAGGGGCTGCTCATGTCGCGCAACCCGTCGAAGGAGTTCGCGCAATCGAACGGACACGGGCGCGGGTCCGGGGGTGCGACGCGCGGGTCGATCGGGTGCTTGATCGTCACCGCGCAGGAGGCCCTCGACGCGAACAGCCTTAAGCAGGAACTGCTTGACCGCTGTGCCGACGAGGACCTGGAATTCGGCATCCGCATCGCTTCCTTCGGCAGCGGGGGCGAAGGCGGTTACTCGGGTTACTACAGTTCCTTCGGCGGCTTCAGGGGCGGCGACTACGGCGGCGGCGTCGCACCCCTGGTCATGTACAAGGTCTACCCCGACGGCCGCGAGGAGCTGGTGCGCGGTGCGGAGATCGCCCGGGTCGATTTCAAGGCGTTCAAGCGCATGATCGCCGCCGGGGACACGCCCTATGTGCTGAACTCCGTGGCCGGCGGCGGCGGCTACACGGTCGTCGCGCCGGCGATGCTGTTCGAAGAGCTGGACCTGGCCAGGGTCGACCGCGACTTCGACAAGCCTCCGATCCTGCCGACGCCGCTCGCCCGACCGTAACTCAGGCGCACGACGGGCGACGGCCCGCCGCACGATTGGCAACGATGCACGTGTTGCCCGCGTATCACCGGCTCTTGCTCCTGACGGAGGGACACTTGGGCGTGTTCACGTCCAAGACCGCCGCCGCAATCCTGCGCTATCGTCCGGCCGACGTCGTGGCGGTCGTGGATTCGGTGGCGGCCGGGACCGCGCTGGCGGAGCACATTCCGTGGGCACCGCCGGTCCCCATCGTGCCCGACGTGGGAACCGCCGCCGCCCTTCGGCCGGATGCGCTGTTCGTGGGCATCGCCCCGGTAGGAGGCGCCTTGCCGCCGGAAATGCGGGCCCACGTCACCGGCGCGCTCGAATTGAGGCTCGACGTGGTCAGCGGCCTGCACAGCTTCCTGGCCGACGATCCCGAGCTGGCCGGCCTCGCAGCGCAGCGCGGAGGCCGGATCCTCGATCTACGCCGCCCGCCCATGGACCGCGCCGTCGCAGCCGCGCGCGCGCTGGGTACGCGCTGCCGCCGCATCCTGACCGTCGGCACGGAGTGTAACGTCGGCAAGATGGTCACGGCGCTGGAGCTGGTCGCGGCGGCCCGCCGGCGGGGGCTGGACGCGCGGTTCGCGGCCACGGGACAAACGGGAATCATGGTCGCCGGCCGCGGCATCTGTATCGACGCCTGTGTCGCGGACTTCGCGGCCGGCGCGGCCGAGCAATTGGTCCTCGACGCGGCGGACAGCGATCTCTGCGTGGTTGAAGGCCAGGGAAGTTTGGGACATCCGGGGTTCTCGGGAGTCACGTTGTCGCTGTTGCACGGCACATGTCCCCATGCGCTGGTGCTCGTGCACCAGCTCGGCCGCACGAACTACAACGCGCCGCCCCATTCGCCTTTGCCGCCGATGAAGGACCTGATCGCCGCGTATGAGCAGACCGCGGCGCTCGTGCACCCCGCGCGGGTGGCGGCCGTGGCGCTGAACTCGCACGGCTGCACGGAGGAGACGGCACGAGCGGCGCTGCAGCGGATGCAACTGGAACTCGGGATTCCGGCGGCGGACCCGGTGCGCGATGGCTGTGAGGGTCTGCTTGAGGCCATCTGGTAGGTGGGGGATTGCAGCGTGCAGAGGGGAACTTCGCGCCAACCCTGGGGTGGCTCAGCAGTCCGGCGCAAGAGTGTAGCGCCGGACCTCCGTGTCCGGCGAGAATCCCGATCGGTTAGAAGAACGTCGGACACGGAGGTCCGACGCTATCCATGAAAGGCATCTTCGTGTCAAGGGTGGCGTCCGTCTGCACAGTCTCCGCGTACGGTCGCAGCGC
>JALHJL010000043.1 GCA_022839625.1 Phycisphaerales bacterium | reverse complement strand
TTTGGCCGAGCCGTCGAGCTTGGCCAGGAACAGGCCGCTGACCTTCACCGCCTCCGAGAAGATCTTCGCCTGGTTGATCGCGTTCTGGCCGATGGTCGCGTCGAGCACCAGCAGCACCTCGTGCGGTTCGTTACCAGGATCGGCCGCCCCCGCCGGCGCCGAGCCAGTCCCCTTCTTCAGCGGACTGTCAGGACCGCCGGGCAATCCAGACCTGCTCCTGCCCATACGCCGGCGGCGACTCGTGGAAGTCGGAGTACTCGGCGACGACCTCGAAGCCCGTCAGCTCGAGCAGGTGCCGCATCTCCCAGCGGTACGTCCACCGCAGCGTGAGCCGTTCGTCCTCCACCCGCAGCACCGATCCCGCGTCGTCGAGCTCCTTGAATCGCCAGACTTCGGTCAGCACCTGGTGGAGCGGGTCCGTGGTACGCGCCACGATTTCCACTACCACGCGGTGGCCGCTCGCCGGGTGCTTCACGCTCTGCGGCTCCGAGTCCGGCGGCGCATCCGGCAGACACAGGTCCAGCCGGGGGTCAAACAGGTCGACGATCACGCGGCCGCCGCGGTGCAGATGACGGGCCACGCATTCCAACGCCCGACGCTGATCGTCCGGCGACGTAAGCGACTGGAACGCCCGGAAGGGGATGATGACAAGCCAGAACTTGCGGCCGAGGTCGAAGCGCGACATGTCACCGAGCAAGAAATGCGCCCGCTCGCGCACCGCGGCCGGCAGGTCCAGGGCCTTCGCCCGGGCTCGTTCGAGCATCGCCTCGGAGAGATCGAGTCCGACGACTTCCACGCCCGCCGCCGCGAGAGCCCAGGTCACGCGTCCCGTGCCGGCGCCGAGCTCAAGCACAGGCCCACCGATGCGCTGTGCGTGGCGGAGGTAATAGGACACGTCGCCGGCGACGCCCGGCCCGCCCTGCGCCGTCAGCTCCTCGTAGCACTCGGTGTTGAGGCCCGGCTGCTGATAAAACAACCGCGGTTCGCTCATCACTACGAACTCCGCAAGCCCGACGTGACAGACCACGCGGCGGAACCGCGCGAGGTCGCCCCGGGGGCGATTCCCGTTCGCAATCCCCCGCGGATTGCCGAACGGATTTCGACATGATAGGGCCAGCCGTCACGCCGGCCGAGAACTTCCCGCCGACTCTCCGCACCGCTGCACGGAAGCGCCGGCCGCCGAGCTGAGGCGCGCCGACGCCGGGTCCACGTCCCCCGCCCTGGGGCCACAGGGGACCACGCCCGCATGACGGTCGCGGCCCGCCTTGCGTCCGCCGACGCGCGGCCCGTACGATGTCGCCCTGTCGGCCACGTACCGACGCGGAGGATGAATATGCGCGCGACGAGAAGAGCCCGGTGGGTGATGCTGGCGACCCTCTCTGGCGGATTCCTGCTGGCAGGATCATGCAGCATGGTCTGGCAGGTGCTGCAATTGGTCAGCGCCGCCCTGACCTTCGTGCAAGCGGTGGCCTGACAACAGGGGCGCAGGCGGGCCGGGCTCGCTCTGGTGCACGGCCCACGCCTCATCGGACGGCAGGACTTGGGGACGCAACGAACCCCGCTGGTACACTGTTGCCTGCTGGACCCGCGACCGGCGACCGACGCCGCCCGGCTGCCGATCGGGGACGCCGTCAACATCCCCCTGGCAGAGCTACCCGAACGGGTGTACGAGCTGCCCGGGCGCGGCGAGGCGATCTCCGTAGTCGGGCCGTCGCCGTGGGCCGAGCAGGCGGTGGCCTGGCTGGTGCAGAACGGACGACAGGCCGCCCTGCGGCGGGACGTTGATTATGCGGAAGCCGCGGGCCCGGTGCGGCTGGGACGGCTGTGGGAACCCAATCGATTTCTCGCCGAAGTCCTGCCGGCGCTCGCGCCGGGCCGCGCGCTGGACCTGGCCTGCGGGACGGGCCGCGATGCGGTCTTCGCCGCCGCCTGCGGATGGAAGGTCACGGCCATCGACGTGCTACCGGATGCGCTGGAGCGTGCCCGCAGCCTGGCGGAGCGCTACGCACTCGCGCTGGAGCCGATCGAGTGGCGTCAGGCGGACCTCGCGCGCGACCCGCTGACGTTCGAAACCCCGTTCGATCTCGTGTTCGCGTTCCGGTTCCTGCATCGGCCGCTGCTGCCGCGGATGCGCGCGTGGGTGCGCTCGGGGGGCAGCGTGATCTGTGAGACGTTCACCACGCTGCATCGCGGGCGGCACGGCAAGCCCGCGCGGGACAACCAGGTGTTGCGGCCGGGCGAATGGCCGAGCCTCTTGCCGGGCTTCGAGATCAGGCACCACTCGGAAGAATGGCATGGCGCCGATCACACGGCGCGCGTCTGGGCCCTGCGCATCTGAAGCGCTTGCACATATGCTCCGCCGGGGTGCCACTGGCAGCTTGCTGCCAGCGAAACGCAGTCAGCGCCCGGGCAGACCCGCCGTCCGTGGCCCTGGTTGCGGCCCGCGCCTGAATTCTCTGGACGCGCGGCGTGCAGCGCGTCCGATTATCCAGGTCGGGCGTTCCAGGTCCGAGCGGCATTTATCGGCGACGACGCCGGATTGCACCGCGACCGGCGCGCAACCGATGGTCTTGTCGGTTGTGCGCCGTGAGCCCACTGCTCGCCGTGAGTCCGCTGCGCACCGCGAGTCCGCCCATGATGCTCGATCTTGACGACCTGACCGCCGACTGGGAATGTCCCCCCGGCGAACTGCGCGCCCGTGCGACCGTCGGCCGCGACGGCACCGAGCTGGTTCAACTACGGGTGGACCTCGGCGTCATGCAGATGTTCCTCGACGGTCGGCCGGACGGGGAGCGCTACCACGGCCTGCCCACGGTACGCGCTTATGTCGAGCACGAGTTGCGGCTGGGCGGAGAGCGGTTGAGCGCCCAGGACTGGCAGGAGCTCGAGCGCGAGCTGCTGCAAACCAACTATCGCCGCATGGCCCTCGCCGCCGTCGCGGACGTGGCGTTGCAGTCCAACGACGAGCCGGGCGCGCGCCGGTACATCCGCTGTGCACTGCGCGACATCGACGAATGTCTGGCCAATCTCGATTGGCTGCAAACCCTCCCGGCCCCCAAAGAGGGCTACGCGTCGCTGGCACCGGCGCTGGTCTTCGACCGCGCGCGGCTGGCAGCCCAGTTGCAGATTATCGAGGGCCGCGTGGAGGACGCGGTCGAGCAGGCCCAGGCGGGCGCCGCGGAGCTGGACAGCCTGCTCAGCGCGCTCGGCTGCGACGAGGAGCAGCGCGACCAGGACACGGGTCTCCGCTACCTCCGCGAACTGAGCGCCCAACTGCGCCGCGAGTACGGCGTCGCTCAGACGCTGAACGAACAACTGGCGCGGGCCGTCGAGAACGAGGATTTCGAGACGGCGGCCGAGCTGCGCGACGAGCTGGCCCGTCGCAAAGCGCGCTCGCAGGCGGGCCGCAGTCCGCCGACGTCCGACCCGGGCACGCCCCTTCCGCCGGCGAAGTAGGCCACGGGCTACGGCCGTTCGATCGGCCGTGAGGTGGGTTCGTAGATCGAAGGCGACCGCGCGCTGTCATGCCGTTGCGGCTGAACGCTCCGGCTGCGGTCCAACTCCCGGTCCACGAGGTTGATGGACCGGATGACGAGCGGCGAAAGCGGACGATCGCGGGCGTCGGTCGGCACTTCGGCGAGCTGGTTGAGCGTGCGCAGGCTCTCCGCGTCGCTGGCCTGGCCGATGACAGTGTATTGCCCCTCGAGCTCCTTCAGCCGCGTCAGCGCGATGAAGAACTGGCAACTGGCCGTGTTGGGATCGCTGGGTTTGCGCGCCATCAGCAGCGTCCCCGCCTCGACCGGAACGTCGCGCAGCTCGGCGGGCAGAAGCTTGCCGTCGGGCCGCACGCCGGTCCCGTCCCCCTTCGAACAACCGCCTTGCAGCACAAACCCGGGGACCACGCGGTGGAAGGTCTTGCCGTTGTAGAACCCATCGCGGACGAGCTCGAGGAAGCTCTCGACATTCCGCGGCGCGCCGTCGTAATCCAGGACGAACGTGACCTTGCCCAAGTCGGTGACCAGGATCGCGTCTTTCGGCAGTTCGACCCGGAACTCCGTGCTCGCCACCCCGAGCCGGCCGTCCAGCGGACGCCACTCTACCCGGTACGAACCCGAATAGCGGACGGCCGGGTAGTACTCGCGCAGGTCAAGCTCTGATCCCAGCGTGCCGCGGGGCGCCAGCCGCAAGCTGTGGGATGTGTCGTCGGGCTCGCCGACGGGCGGCGCAGGCGGAGGAACCTCGCGGGCCGCTTCGGACTGATAAATCACGGACAGCGGGCGTTGCGTACCGCTACCCAGCACAAGCTGCAAGGGCAGCCCCAGACCAAGGTCGGCCGGCACCGCGTAGTCGAGCGGTATGGTCACCACCTCGTCGGACGCGTTGATCACCGTGAACCGCACCCGGATCGGACTGTCCGGGTTGAAGAGCGGCCGGCTCGCCTGCACCTGAATGTGCAGGGGCTCGGCGGTCATGGCTGGCACCGGCACAGCGTCTTGCCCGCCGGCCGGCAACACGCCGAGCGCGAGCAGCACGGCCGCACTGATCGACCACAGCAGGTTCCTGTTTGGGCGGTCCAAGTGAGCCATCGTATCTACAGGTCCTTATACACGTTGCGGCGGCTCGGGTTGTACCGTGCGCCCGCGAATTATCAAGTGCATGCCACCGGTCGCCGAGGTCTCAGACCACCGCCCGCAAGTCCAGGTGCAGCACGTCGGGCAGGGCACGGATGATCTCCAGGGCCTCGGCGCTCGGCCGCTCATCCAGCGCGATCGTACACCAGGCGGCTTTGGCACCCGTGAAGACCCGGCTGCTGATCTCCTGCGCATTGACCCCGTCGGCACGAATCGCATCGAGGACGGAGGCCATCACGCCCACCTGGTCTCGCATGCGCAGCACGAGCTGCCACGTCGCCGGGCTCCGATTGGCCAGGTTCAGGCAGTTTGCGACCTCACCCGAGACCACGAACGCCCGGATGATGCGCACCACCTCGTCGGCCACCGCCTGCCGGGCCTGCTGGGTCAGGGGGCCGATGTGCTGTGTGCCGATCACATTGGGCAACTCGCACAGGCGACAGCGGAAGCGTCCCACGTCGCTGGCCGGCTCGGAACTGAAGGCGTCCAGTGCCACGCGCAGGTGCCGGGGCTCGATGGCCCTCGCCAGGGCCGCCTCGTCCACGCTCGCCGGGTGCCCGACGTGCACCAGGTAGGCCCCGTCCTGCATGTTCTCCAGGAAAGCCGCGTCCACCAGCCGCTCCGGCTCGTCCTCCGGGGCGTGGACGACGACCACGTCACTCTGCCGTGCCAGCTCGCGCCGCCAGTTGCAGAACTCAACGCCTGGTTCCAGGGGACACTCGACGGTCGGCCGTGGAGACCACACGATCACGCGCATGCCGAACGCCCGCGCGCGGCGTGCTACCAGGCTGCCGACGGTACCGCAGCCGAGAATACCGAGGGTGCGCCCCGCCAGGCCGCGTGCGTCCGCCAACTCGCTCCGCGCCCAGCGGCCCTCCCGCAGCGCCAGCGTGTTGTCCACGATCCGCCGATCCAAGGCGAGGATCAGCCCGAAAGCGAGCTCGGCCACCGCGGTCGCATGCTGATCCGGGCAGTGCGTGACGAACACGCCGGCCGCCGAGGCTTCATCGACCGCCACCTGCCCGGGACCGTACCCGGCGCGCACGATCATCTGCAATCTGGTGGCGCGCGTGATTATTTCCGGAGAGATGCGTGCGGCGCCGACCACCAGCACGCAGACATCGCTGACGCTGTCGCGCAGCTCCTGCGACGTCGCCAGCGGCTGGTAGCCCACGTCGCCCCCGAGGGCGTGGAGTTGCTCGAGCGCGACTTCAGGCAACTCACACGTAACGAGAATCCTCATGGTGCTCCACTCCACGTGCATCGGCAGCACCGGCCACTGCCGCACTGGATCGCTCGGCTCCCATTAGACGCTGAACGGGCGGTTTTCTCAATCGCCCGGTTCAGGGACCGCGGTACCAAACCGCCGGCCCGACGATCGGGCCGGGCCAGTTGACCGCCCGGCACGCACGTGCGGCGGCGACGGTCCGCCCGCCGCGCGGCCCTCAGGTTGACCCCGCGTCTCGGTCCACACACAATGCTTGGCGACGACGCCGCACCGGCGGCCGACCAGAAGCCGGGACGGGCCCCCCGCCAGCCGCACATTTCGGGAGCCCGACGCGCGGCGTCGTGCGAAGCGTGTGCCTGCTCTTCGGCAGCCCGTGCCGAGCGTTTGCGGAGAGCCCATGGCGTACCTCCGATTGATGCGACCGGGGCAGTGGACCAAGAACCTCTTCCTGTTTGCCGGCCTGGTGTTCGGGCGGTTGCTGACCGATTGGCACAGTGGGCTGATCGTGGTACTGGCGTTCGCCTGCTTCTGCCTGCTGAGCAGCGCGATCTACGTCTTCAACGACATCCATGACCGAGCGGAGGACCGCCTCCACCCCACCAAGCGCACCCGCCCCGTCGCGTCCGGCCAGGTCCCGGTCCCGGCCGCTACGCTCTTCGGGCTGGTTCTCCTCGCGGCGGGCCTGGGGGGCGCTTTCTGGCTCGACCGGGGCTTTCTGTTCGTAGCGGCGGCCTACGCGCTGCTGCAAATGATCTACACTTGGTGGCTGAAGCACGCCACCGTTCTCGACGTGATCGCCCTGGGGCTGGGGTTTGTCCTGCGCGCGGTCGCCGGGGCGGTGGTCGTGCACGTCGCGATTTCGCCCTGGCTCGTCATCTGCACGTTCACCTTGTGCTTGTTCCTGGGGTTCAGCAAACGCCGTTGTGAACTGAACAGCTTCGGCACGGGCCCCGAGAACGGGGCCGCGCGCCACCGCCGCACGCTTGCCGAGTACACCCCGGAGCTGCTCAATCATATGACGACCTTGACGGCGGGCATCGCGGTCGTGAGCTTCATGCTGTACGCGACAGACCAGCGGACGCTCGAGGTATTCGGCACGAACTACCTGCTCTACACGCTCCCCCTGGTCGTGTACGCCATCTTCCGCTTCGCACTGCTGGTCGAGCACGGGCGGGTGGACGGTCCAACGGCGGTCGTGCTGCGCGATCGGCCCTTCCAGGCCGCGATTCTGCTATGGGGCGCGGCGGTGTGGGTGGTGATCTACCGCGGGCGTGCCGTCCAGGAGTGGCTGAGCGAAGTTCTGCCGCACAATCCCCCGTAGAAGATAAGCGCGGCGGCGCAAGTCCAGCAGCCCGCTGCGGAGGGCGATGCAGCGTCCACCCCCGTGGCGGACGCAGGATTTCGGGGCGCTTTCAGCGCTCTACGTGGGCCGCAAGGGGCCGACGCTGCTTTCGCGGCAGACTGCTAGGGCGTGCCCGCGCCCGGCCGCTCGGCCGGCTTCTCCGCCCCGGTCCTGGAGTCGCGCTCGGGCAGGATGCGCCGGGGTTTTGAAGACTCGCTCAACTTGATGATCCGCACTTCCAGCCTTTGATACCGCGGGTCCTGGTCGTCGGTGAAGATCTCCACGGTTGCTCCGTCGTCCGGAACGTCGTCATAGGCCGGGATGGTCAGGCGCAGCTTGAGCGAGGCCGTCTTGCGCGTCGGCGACTCCGACCCCTCGGGCTCCTCAGGCAGCAACTCATACTCGATGGCTGCGAGGCTGGGCTTGACCGCCGTGATCTTGACGGGCGTCTCTTTGCGGTAGTCCACGCTGACGATCCTCGCCACGGGCGACTTCGACTCGGGGGTGACGGAGAGCACCGGGGGGAAGGCAATCACGCGCGACTGCGCGTTGGCCACGACCGAGACCGTGATGGTGGGCACCTCCGGGACACCGGTCTCCAGCACGACCGGCACATGGCTCGTGCCCACGCTGAGCGGCGGTCGCGTGACGGCCACCAGCTCGTACTCCAGGCCCGCCTTCAACTCGTTCAACGTAACGTCAAAGGGGGCGAAATCCTGACCCTCCTTGAGCTTCAGCGGCAACGGACGGTCATACTTGTTCTCGAGCCGAAGCACCCCCCGCTCGGACGAGTCGGTCGCGAGCCCGGCGAGCACGATCTGATCCGCGGGGCTCCGCGCAAAGACGGGCTTCACCTTGCCGACGACGGCGATGTCCACGTTCGGCTGCCCCGGGTCGTTGGTGGTGACCGTCACCTTCTTGTTCGTGTCGCCCAGGGCCTTGCTGTCAAACGTGATCGTGAAGCTCGTGGTCTCTCCGGGCGGCAACGGCGACTTCGGACTGGTCACGACCGCGCAGCCGCACGTGCTCCGGAGCGTCAGCGTCAGGTCCGCGTCGCCGCTGTTCTTGACGGTGAATTCCTTCCTGGCCGGCATATCCTGCCAGACCTCGCCGAAATCGAACTTCGTGGAACTGAGCTCCATCCGCGGGGCCGGGCTGCCTTCTGCCTCGGCCGCGGGCGGCTGCTGCGCGAGTACGCTGCCGCCGACTGCCGACAGGATGACGATCGCAACCAAGCCGATGTGATCTCGCACGGTCATTCTGGTGCGCCTCCACACAGATTCAGGCCGGCCGGGACCCGGTGGGGACCGTTGCCACGAAGCCCGCCCCCAGCGGCAGCGGGCTCCGGGACAATGGAGACGAAGGGGCTCGAACCCTCAACCTCCGCATTGCGAACGCGGCGCTCTCCCAGTTGAGCTACGTCCCCGGCGGACTTCATTATAGATCGGCTTTGCCGGGCGGCAACCTGCGGCGCACTCACGGCTGGGCCCGGATCCGGGCCGCCAGCGCTTCCAGGTCCGCTGCATTGCGATCCTGCGGCCGCCAGCGATATCCCAGGCCGTCGCCGGCCTGACGCGGGATGATGTGGAAGTGCACGTGCGGCACTTCCTGCCCGGCCACCTGCCCGTCGTTGAGCAGGAGGTTAACGCCGGCGGCCCCGGTCACCGCCACGACGCGCTGCGCGATCGCCACAAGCTGCCGACCCAGCTCGGCCGCTTCCGCGGGCGTGAGGTCTGCCAGCCGGGCCGCCGAGCGCTTCGGAAGTACGAGCGTATGCCCCTCGGCCAGCGGGCGGATGTCGAGGAACGCCAGGACGTGCTCGTTCTCGAAGACGCGCTGGCAGGGAATCTCGCCGGCGATGATCCGCGCGAAAACGGAAGGCTGAGCCGCGCTCACCGGACCTACTCCGCCTTGTCCGCCTCACCCTCTCGGGCAACCGGGGCGGCCGGCGCCTCGGGCGTCCCCTTGGCTTTGGTCCTGGCCTTGGTCGCGCGCCGCCGGCTCGGGTGCGGCCGCGGCTTGCCCGCGTAGACCGTGTACTTGACGCGCGCCCGCCGCTTGCGCTCCGTCTTGTCCTTGCTCTTGCTGCGCGGCTTGTCCTGCTCGCCGATGAGCTGAAGGATGGCAAGCTGCCCGGCGTCCCCGAGGCGCCGGTCCGCCAGCTTGATCACGCGGGTGTAGCCCCCGCTGCACCCGAAGGCCTCGTTTCGTTTCTTCATGCGCGGGCCGATCTCCGCGAAGAGCTTGTGCAGGACCGACTCGGCGGTAAACTTGAGGCCCGGGCGCGTGACGTTGGCGCGGTACCGGCGGCCGGTGCGGGCGCGCAGCACCTTGTTGCGCTTGGCGTCGCTCATCCGGTCGTACTCTGCCCGATGCTCCCTGGGGATGATCGCGCGGTCTTGCAGCAGGGCCTCGGCGCGCTGGCGCGCCGGGAGGCTGCCGTCGATCGCGAGCGTAATCAGCCGTTCGGCCAGGCTCCGCACTTCCTTGGCTTTAGTGACGGTCGTGCGCACCTCGCCGCACTCGAACAGGCTCTGGCACAGATTGCGGCGCAGTGCCACCCGGTGGCTGGCGGTACGGTTGAGCTTTCTTCCGCGAACACGATGACGCACGATCACACCTCCGCGACTAAACCAGCGTGGCCGGAGCGCTGCTGTGCTCGGCCCCGGGGTCAGGCTCCTCGGGCAGCCCGGTCGTCATACCGAGCGACAGGCCCAGCTCGGCCAGCTTCTGCCGGACTTCCATCAGCGAGGTCTTGCCGAAGCTGCGCAACTGGAGTAGCTCCGCCTCACTCATCCGCACCAGCTCCCCGATCGTCAGAATCTTGGCGGAATCCAGGCAGTTGCTGGCCCGCACGGACAGCTCCAGGGTGGTAATCGACCGTTCCAGCTTCTGTCGCAACTCGTCGTCGACGGCCGGCGCCGCCTGCTCGGCCGCGCTGTGCGCCGCGACCACCTCCGGACCCAGCTCGAAGTACTGCACGAACGGGTTGAGGTGCTTCCGCAGAATCTTGGCCGCCTCGACCAGGGCGTCCTCCGGCCGGGCCGTGCCCTTGGTCCAGATCTCCATGATCAACCGATCGTAGTTGACCTTCTGACCGACGCGGGTGTCCTCGGTCCGGTACCGCACGCGCGTCACCGGCGAGAAAATCGCGTCGACCGGAATCACGCCGACTTCCGTGTTCTCGTCGGTGTGCTCCGCGGCCGGCACGTAGCCGCGCCCGCGCACGACGGTCAACTCGGCGGAGAACGTCACGTCGTCCGTCAGCGTCGCGATCAGCAGGTCCGGGTTGTGCACGGCGATCGCCGGGTCACACTCGAAGTCACCGGCGCGGACTTCGCCCTTCTCGCGCCGTTCGACGCGCATGGTCTTGGGGCTCTCGCTGTCCAGCGATACCACCAGGGCCTTGATGTTGAGAATAATGTCGGTCACGTCCTCGAGCACCCCGGGCAGCGAGGTGAACTCGTGGTCCGCGCCGGCGATACGCACGTCCGTCACCGCCGCGCCTTCCAGGCTCGACAGCAGAATCCTGCGCAAACTGTTGCCCACCGTCGTGCCGAAGCCGCGTTCGAACGGCTCGATCGTGAAGCGCCCGTAGGTGTCGGTGCTGATCGAGTCGTCCCGCACAACCCGCGTCGGAAGTTCCAGGCCACGCCATCTGATCCGCATTTCGCACTCGCCTCCCGCGCTACCGCCGTGCCGCGCCACGCCCCCGGTTCGCCGCCGCTCCTACCGCGAACAAAACTCCACGATGAGCTGCTCTTCCACCGGAATCAAGACGTCCTCTCGCGCAGGCAGGGCCGCCACGGTCGCCTCCAGTTTGGCCGGGTCCACCTGCAACCAGGCCTGCGGGGGAGGATTCGAGACGCCCTCCAGGAGGGCCATCTGCGCGCGGGCGTACTTCTGGGAGCGCTCGCGCGGGTGGACCGTAATGCGGTCCCCGACCTCCACCAGGGCGCCCGGCCGGTCCACCTTGCGGCCGTTCACCAGAACGTGCCCGTGCACGACCGCCTGCCGGGCCCCGCGGCGCCCGGCGACGAAGCGGGTCTTGTAGACCACGTTGTCCAACCGCCGCTCCAGGATCTGGAGCAGCGCCTCGCCGGTGTTGCCGGGCGAGCGGTTCGCCAGCTCGAAGTACCGCCGGAACTGCCGCTCCAGTACGCCATAGTGCCGCTTGACCTTCTGCTTCTCACGCAGCCGCACCGCGTAGTCGGAGGACTTCCCGCGCCGGAACATGTGCATCCCGGGCGGATAATTCTTGTATTCGCGCTCCAGCGGGTTCTTGCCCGTCTCGTCGCGGATCGGCTTGAGCATCAGCTTGATGCCTTCCCGCCGCGACAAACGCATCGTTGGTCCCGTGTGTCTCGCCATGCTTACACCCTTCGCCGCTTGCGCGGCCGGCAGCCATTGTGCGGCAGCGGCGTAACGTCCTCGATCGACTGAATCCGCAGCCCGGCGGACTGCAAGGCGGTGATGGCCGACTCGCGGCCCGCACCGGGGCCCTTCACCCTCACCTCCACCTCGACCACGCCGTGCTTCTTGGCCTCGTGGGCCACGTACTGCGCGGCGCGCTGGGCCGCGAACGGCGTGCTCTTGCGGGCGCCGCTGAACTTCTTGTCGCCGCCCGCGGCCGGGACGGAGCCCGCCGAGGCCCAACAGAGCGTGTCGCCGTTCATGTCCGTAATGGTGACGATCGTGTTGTTGAACGTGGCCCGAATATGGGCCACGGCCTTGACCACGTTCCGGCGGATGCGCCGTTTTGCACCGGTTGCCTTTGCCACGCCACGCGCTCCCTGACGGCCTTAGCCGCGATGCATTTCCTTGATACCCTTCTTGCCGGCCACGGTCTTCTTGGGACCCTTGCGGGTGCGGGCGTTGGTCCGCGTCCGCTGGCCGCGAACCGGCAGCCCCCGGATGTGCCGGATGCCGCGATAGCAGCGGATCTCCCGCAAGCGGGCGATGTTCTGCTGGATCTGGCGGCGCAACTGCCCCTCGACCACGTAGTCGCTTTCGATGACGCTGGCGACGCGGCTGACCTCCTCCTCGCTCAGCTTGTTCGCCCGCACCGACGGATCGATGTTGGCTTTCCGGAGGATCTCCGCCGCTCGCGTCGGACCGATCCCGAAGATGTAACGCAGCGACACGTCGATGCGCTTCTGGGGAGGGATGTCTACACCGGCAACACGTGGCATACCAAAACGCCTCTCTGGGGTCTACCCCTGCCTCTGCTTGTGCCGCGGGTTGGTGCAGATGACCCGCACCACACCCTTGCGCTTCACAATCTTGCAGTTCTCACAGATTCGCTTGACGCTGCTGCGTACTTTCATCGCCTCGACCTCCCGCCGCCACGCGGGACACTCACCTGCCGTTCGTCAGCACGTCGGCGCCCTCGCTCGTCACGGCGACCGTGTGCTCATAATGCGCCGCCCAGGAACCGTCCCTGGTCACCACCGCCCAGCCGCTGGCGTCGGCCAGCTTCACTTCCGGCCGGCCCGCAGTGACCATGGGCTCGATCGCCAGCGTCATGCCCGGGCGCAATTCGAAGTCGACCTGCCGCTGGCTGCGATCGTAATAGTTCGGGACCTTCGGTTCCTCGTGCATCTCCTGGCCGATGCCATGCCCGACGAACTCCCGGACCACACTGAAACCGTTGTCCTCGACAAACTTCTGCATCTGCTTCGCCACACGGCTCCACCGCTGCCCGGGACCGATCTCCCGGATCGCGATCTCCAGCGCTTCCCGCGTCACCGCCAGCAGACGCTCGACCCGGGGCACCGGCCGGCCCAACGCGAACGTCTCCGCCGCGTCGCCGCAATAGCCCTTCAGCCGTACGCCGCAATCGACACTGACGATGTCCCCTTCCGCCAGGGGACGCTCGTTCGGTATTCCATGCACCACTTGCTCGTTCACCGAGGCACAAATGCTCGCCGGAAACGGCATCCGCGCCTGCGGGTGACGGACGCCCTTGAACAGCGGCGTGCCGCCCGCCCGGCGGATCAGCTCCTCGGCCCGGGCATCCAGCTCGGCGGTGCTGACACCGGGCCGGATCAGCGCGCCCAGCTCGCTCAGTACCTGCCGCACGACCCGGCCGGCCGCCCGCAGCAACTCCACTTCGCGCGGCGACTTAATCACGATCTTGGCCGGTGCCGAGTTCATCACCCGCGGCCCGCTGCCTCGACGATACGAGCTACCGCAGCCTGAACCGCATCCGCGCCGCTGGCCGAGTCCACGGTGTGGAAACGGCCGCGCCGCGAGTAGTATTCGATCAGCGGGGCGGTCTGCGCACGATAGGTGGCCAGCCGCGTAACGATCACCTCCCGGCGATCATCCGGGCGCTGGAACAGCTCACCGCCGCACTTGTCACACCGCCCGTCCTCCTTGGGCGGCAGAAAACTCACATTATAAGTGGTCGCACAGCTTGTGCAAACTCGCCGGCCTTCAATCCGGCGGATAATCTCATCATCATCGAGCTTGAAGTCGACAACGGCGTCAATGTCGAGCGCGAGGTCGCGCAGGCCGCGGTCCAGGGCCTCGGCCTGGGGCACCGTCCGCGGAAACCCGTCCAGGATGAAACCGGTCCCGGCCGGCAGTCGGCCGACGGCCGCGAGCATCACGCCGGTAATCACGTCGTCCGGCACCAGGGTGCCGGCATCCATGTACCGGGCGGCTTGCTTGCCGATCGGGCTGCCTTCCTGTCGCTCGCGCCGCAGGACGTCCCCGCTGGAAAGCTGGACCAGGCCGCGCTGCTCCGCCAGGCGCTGGGCCTGCGTGCCTTTGCCGGAGCCCGGGGGGCCGAGGAAGATAAGTCGTTTCGCCGGCATCAATACATGCGTCCCTTCACGCGCGCCACGCCCTCGCTGCCCAGGAAGCCCTCGTAGTTGCGCATGATCAGGTTGGCTTCCATCCGCTGGATCAGGTCGAGCGCCACGCTGACCACGATCAGCAGGCCGGTCCCGCCCAGAAACGCCGAAATCCGGTAGGGAATCTCGAGTTGCGTCGCCACGATGGACGGGATCAACGCGATGGCAGCCAGGAAGCCGGCCCCGACGTACGTGATGCGCCCCATCACCGCTTCGAGGTAGTCCGCGGTACGTTTGCCGGGCCGCAGACCCGGGATGAAGCTGCCCATGTCGCGCAGGTTGTCCGACAGCTCCTTCGGCCGGAACTGCACCGAGACCCAGAAGTACGCAAAGAAGTACACCAGCCCAACGTAGGACACGTCGTAGACGAACTCTCCCGGGCGGAACCAGTCCTGAAGCTGACCCCAGACCGCCGTCGGCCAGACGCTGTACAGCCAGCCGAACGCCATGCTCGGAAACAGCAGGAACGAGCTGGCGAAGATGATCGGCATCACGCCGCCGTGATTGACCCGCAGCGGCAGGTAGTGCCGCATGCCGCCGACCATGCGGCGCCCGCGCGTCTGCTTGGCCTGCTGGATCGGGATGCGGCGCTGGGCCTGGGTGATCAGAATCGAGCCCGCCACGACCAGCACGAAGAACACGAGGAGGAAGACGATCTTTTCCGGCGTCATGACGACGCCCGCGATCGCTCCGCCTCCGCCGATGCTGGCCGCAAAGCCGCGCCAGACTTCGATGAAGACGTAGGGCATGCGCGCGATGATGCCGGCCATGATGATCAGGCTGATGCCGTTGCCGATGCCGTACTCGTCGATCTGCTCGCCCGTCCACATCAGGATGAGCGTGCCGCACATCAGGCCGGTCAGGGCCATCACAATGAATTGCAGCGTGTTGCGGAACTCGGGGTACACGAGCTCGTTGGCGTTCAAGTAGCGCACCCAGAACGTGGCCTGGATGAGGCACAGCACAACGGTCGAGTAGCGCGTGTATTCGTTGATCTTGCGCCGCCCGCTCTCGCCCTCCTTGGCGATCTTCTCCAAGGCCGGGACCACCGTCACCAGCAGTTGCAGAATGATCGAGGCGCTGATGTAGGGCATGATGCCCAGGCCGAAGAGCGTGCTCTGCCCCAGGTCACCACCGGTGAACATCGCGAACAGCTCGGCCGCCTGCTCGGCGGCACCGCCGGCCGCACCGCGCTGCCAGTGCCGCGCGAGCTTCTCCTGGTCCACCCCGGGCAGGGGCACGTAGAAGCCAATCCGGTAAACGCACAAGAGCAGGAGCGTAAAGAGCACCTTCTTGCGCAGGTCCGGAACGCGGAAGACGTTGACGAACGCACGAAACATCGGCGTCTAACCTCGCGCCCGCCGGGCGTCAGCCGGCATCGGCCGGCGTCGGCTCGGCGGACTTCTTCTTGGCCGTGTTACGCTTGGCACGCGCTCTGTCGGCCGCCGCGATCCGCTCGATCAGCCGCGCCGTGCCGCCCGCTTTCTCGATCGCGTCCTTGGCCGCGGCGCTGAAGGCGTGCGCCTCCACCGTGAGCTTCCGCGACAGCACGCCGCTGCCGAGGACCTTGATCCGCGGGGCGGTGCCGCGCACCAGCCCCTGCTGCCGCAACGCCGCGGCGTCCACTGTCTGACCGTCCGCGAAGGTCTTCTCCAGACGGCTCAAGTTCACGACCTGGTACTCGGTCCGAAACTCGAAGTTGCTGAAGCCGCGCTTGGGCAGGCGGCGGAAGATCGGCATCTGCCCGCCTTCGTGGAGCGGCCGCACGCCCCCGCCCGCGCGCGACTGACAACCCTTGTTGCCTCGCCCGCAGGTCTTGCCATGACCGCTGGCCTCGCCGCGGCCGACGCGCTTGCGCCGACGATGGGCACCCGCCCGCGTCGTAATCTCATTCAGCATCATGCGGCGTCTCCGCTACGCCGGTCGAAAGACCGGGGGCATCGGGTTCGACGAGTGTCCGGCCGGCAGCCGCCGGCTCCGCGTGGCCCGCGGCATTGCCGCCCTCGGCCCCTACCAGGGCCACCGCGACGTCCGGGGCGGCGCTGATCGTGGTCTTGACCGGCTCGGGCTCCGGCGGCAAGTCGAGCGCTACGCCGCGCAGCGATTCCACCAGGGCGCGGGTCCGCAGGGCCTTCAGTCCGTTGATCGTGGCCTTGACCAGGTTCTTCGGGCTGGTCGAGCCATAGCACTTGGTCAAGACGTCCTTGACTCCAGCCAACTCGAGCACCGCCCGCGGGGCCGCGCTCGCAATCACGCCGGTCCCGGGCGCGGCCGGGATCAGGATGATCTTGCTGGCCCCGAACTTGCCCATCACGCGATGCGGGATGGTGGTGCCGCGGATCGGCACGCGGAACATGACCCGGCGTGCCAGCTTGATGCCCTTCTCCACGGCCATGGGCACTTCGTTCGCCTTGCCATAACCCTGGCCGACCTGACCCTGGCGATCCCCGACGACGACCAGTGCCCCAAAAGAGAAGCGCCGCCCGCCCTTCACCACCGTCGCGCAACGATAGAGCTTGACGACGGTATCTTCGACGGTCCGCTCGTCGCCGAACCCTGACCGATCCGCTCTTCGACCGCCGGTGCGCCGGGGCGGTGTGCCGGGCCTGCTTGCCATACGCTTCCGTCCTGCTGCTGGCGACCGGTACTCAGCCCGGCCGCTGTACTCCGGCCGGGAAAAAGCCCGGCCGCCACTCGTCCATTACAGCTTCAACCCAGCCTCACGGGCCGCATCGGCGAGCGCCTTGACGCGGCCATGGTACTTGCGACCGCGGCGATCGAAACACACCCGCTCAATGCCGAGTTGCTTCGCCTTCTCGGCCAACGACTTTCCCACGAGCTTCGCCGCCGCCGCGTTGCCGCCACAGCGGATCTGGTCGCGCAGCTCCTTCGCGCGGGTGGTCACCGCACAGAGCGTGCGGCCGGTGTCGTCGTCGATGATCTGGGCCTCGATGTTGCGCAAGGAGCGCGACACCGCCAGCCGCGGGCGCTCCGCGGCGCCGCGAACCTTCCGTCGCACGCGCTGTACGCGACACGCATGCCGCCAGGTCTTAATCAGCTCTCTTCTCATCCCGTCGTTCCTTGCGCACCTGTACTAGCCGCCGCCCGCCGCACCGCCGGCAAAGACCTTGCCCGCCTTGCGACGGATGTGCTCACCGAGATACCGAATGCCCTTGCCGAGATAGGGCTCCGGCTTGCGGAGTTTCCGTATCTCGGCGGCGAACTGTCCGACGGCCTGCTTGTCCGAACCGACGACGAAGAACCGCGCCGGCTCGGTATTGCCGCGGGCGGTGGGAATCTCGATCCGGATCTCAAGCCCGGCCGGAATCGGAATATCGAACTGCGCCATCCGGCCCACGCCGCGCCCCGAGTACCCGCAGTTCAGGAGCAGCCGCCGCCCATCCACCTTGGCACCGTAGCCGGTACCGTAGATTTCCAGCCCGATCTCGTAGCCGTCGGTCACGCCCTTGATCATGTTGGCCAGCAGGGCCCGCGACATGCCGTGCAGGGCGCGATGCTGGGCAACCTCGTCGGGCCGCCGCACCACCAACCGGCCCTGCTCGACCACCGCGGTGATCGGCCGGGGCAGAAGCCACGCCAGCTTGCCCTTGGGGCCGGCGACCTGGACGCTCTGTCCGGCGACCTCGACGTTCACGCCGGCGGGAATGGGAATCGGTTTGTTTCCAACACGCGACATAGTTTCACCACACGGTGCACAGTACTTCGCCGCCGACGCGCTGCTGCCGACACTGCCGGTCGCTGAGCACCCCGCGGTTGGTGGAGACGATGGCGACCCCCAGGCCGTCGCGGACGCGCCCGAGCTCCGTCACGCGGGTGTACTGGCGGCGGCCGGGCCGGCTCACGCGCTGCAAGTCCAGGATGATCTTCTCGCCCTGCGGTCCGTAGCGGAGGTCGATCTCGATCACGCCCTGGCCGGTGGTATCGTCCATCGGCAGGTAGTCCGCGATGTAGCCCTCCTCCTTGAGCACGCGGGCCACCCCCAGACAGACCGTGCTGCGCTTCACGCGGACGCGCTTCTTGCCCACCGAGTTGGCGTTGCGAATCCGCGTCAGCATGTCGGCAATGGGATCCGAAGTCGGCATCGTCAGCGTCCCTACCAACTGGCCTTGCGTACCCCCGGGATCCGGCCCTCGTGGGCCAGCTTCCGGAAGCAGCAGCGGCAGATCTTGAACTTGCGATAGACAGCCCGCGCGCGGCCGCACAGCTCGCAGCGCGTATAGGCCCGCACCCGGTACTTGGGCGGCTTCTTGCACTTCAACCTGAGACCCAGTCTGGCCATAGTGAACCTAGCTCCTAAACGGCATCCCAAGCAGCGTGAGCAACAGGCGCGCCTCGCCGTCGTTGCGGGCGGTCGTGCAGATCGTGATATTCATGCCTTGCTGAAAGGTCACCTTGTCGGGGTTGATCTCCGGGAACACGCCGTACTCGGTCAGCCCCATCCCGTAATTCCCGCGGCCGTCAAAGCCGCCCGGGTTCAGGCCGCGGAAGTCGCGCACGCGCGGGACGGCCAGGCTGATCAGCCGATCGAGAAACTCGTACATGCGCCGCCCGCGCAGGGTCACCTTCAGGCCCACGTCGTACCCCTGCCGGAGCTTGAAGTTGGACACGCTCTTGCGGGCCTTGCAGACCAGGGGCTTCTGGCCGGTCACCGTCGCCAGGGCACTTTCGGCCTCGGCAAAGCGCTTGTTCTCGCGGGCCTTGTTCCCCGACTCCGCGACCGCCTTGCCCAGGCCGATCGAAACGACGATCTTGTCCAATTTCGGCAGCGACATCGGGTTCGGACGCCCCAGCTCCGTCTTGAGCTTCGGCATCACGTCCTGTCGGTATCTCTCCAGCAACCGGGCCATCAGCGCTTCTCCCCTTTCACCGGCGGGACGCCCACGCCACCCGGCGAAACACGCCCGCTACCCTTCCGCTCGGCATGCGTCACGTCGCTGAGCACCGCCCCGCTGCCTCCGCGCCCGGCACACACGCGCCGCCCGACGACCCGGCCGGAAGCGTCCGGCAACCGCTCAATGCGCACGCGCACACCCCGGTCGGCCTTGGGATCGAGCGGCATGACCTTCGACCAGGGCAGCGGCGCCTCTTTGCGAATCCGGCCGCCCTGCGGGTTGCGCTGGCTCTTGCGCACGTGCCGGTACACCATGTTCACCCCTTCGACCAGCACCCGCTGCTTCTCCGGGATCACGCGCAGCACCTTGCCGCGCGCCCCCTTGTGATCGCCGGAGATCACCACCACGATGTCGTCCTTCTTCAGCCGCGCCGCCATCGCTACCAGACCTCCTCCGCCAGCGAGATGATCTTCGTGAAGTTCTTCTCGCGCAGCTCCCGCGCCACCGCTCCAAAGACGCGCGTGCCCTTGGGGTTGTTCTCGCTGTCGATGATGACCGCGGCGTTGCTGTCGAAGCGGACGTAACTGCCGTCCCGGCGCCGCGTGGGGTACTTGGTGCGCACCACCACACAACGGACCTTGTCGCCCTTCTTGAGGTCGGACTGCGGCATGGCCTGCTTCACCGAGCAGATCACGATGTCGCCCACGCCGCCGGTGTTGCGGCGCGGCTTGCCCTGCCGCGCGGACCGCCCCTTCAGCACCTGGATGCACATGAGCTTCTTGGCCCCGGTGTTGTCCGCCACGTCCAGCCGCGAGTACTGGCTGATCATCCCTCGCCCCCTTTCTCGACCGGGGCCGCGGTGACGATCCGCACCAACCGCCAGCACTTCGTCTTGCTCATCGGACGCGTCTCGGCGACCTCGACCACGTCGCCCAGCCGGCACGCGCTCTTCTCATCGTGGGCATGCAGTACGGTGCTCCGCCGCGTGTACTTGCCGTACTTGGGATGCTTCACGAGGTACTGGACCGTGACGGCGATCGTCTTCTGCCGGGCGGTCGAGGTCACGACCCCCACGCGCGTCGCGCGCCGCTTGCGGGTCTTGGCCGCCGCGGTGGCCGTCCGGTCGCCAGGTGTGTCTGCGGTCATTGGCATCATCCCGTTAGAACGGATACAGGTTCCTCAGCTTCACCGCCGCGCCGCCCGGGTCGTAATCTGCCGCTGGCGTTGTTCGATGTTGCGCTCCTGCCGCTCGTGCAGGACGGTCAGCAGGCGCGCGATGTCGCGGCGGGTCTTGAGCAACTGCGTCGGGTCTTCCAGTTTCTCCGTCACGGCCTGCGCCCGCAGGTCGAACAGGTGCCGGCGCAGGTGCGCCAGCTCACTGTGCAGCTCGTCGGTCTTCATGCGGCGGACGACTTCCATCTTCATGGCCGTTCCCTACACGCTGTGTCGCCGGTGGACGAAGCGGGTCCGCACCGGCATCTTGTGGGCCACGCGCAGCAGGGCCTGCTTGGCCGCTTCCTCGCCGATCCCGCCCACCTCGTACAACACCGTCCCGGCCTTAACGATCGCCGTCCAGAACGCCGGTTCGCCCTTGCCCTTGCCCATGCGGGTCTCCAGCGGCTTGCCGGACACCGGCTTGTGCGGAAAGATGCGGACGTACACGCGGCCCTCGCGCGCCAGGTAGTGCGAGGCCGCCACGCGGCCCGCCTCGATGTGCCGGGCCGTCACCCGCCCCGGCTCGAGCGCTTGCAGGCCGTAGTCCCCGAACGACACCGTGTTCCCGCGCGTCGCGTTCCCGCGGATCCGCCCCTTCTGGGCTTTGCGGTACTTCACGCGCTTCGGCATTTGCATGGCAACGACTCCTGGCCTCTAGCGGCGCGCTCGGCGGCGGAAACGGCCTTCCGCCCGCTCGACCGGCTGCTCGCCGTACATGCCGCGGTGAATCCAGACCTTGATCCCGATCGCCCCGACCGTGGTCACGGCGGTCGTGACGGCGTAGTCCACCTCGGCCTGGAGCGTCTGGAGCGGGATCGACCCCAACATCTGCGTTTCGGTGCGGGCCATCTCCGCATTGCCGAGCCGCCCCGAGCAGATGATCTTCACGCCCTTGGCACCGGCCTCGATCGCGGCCTCGCACTTCTGCTTCATGACGCGGCGGAAGCTCATGCGCTTCTTGAGCTGCTCGCCAATCGACAGCCCGACGAGGAAGGCATCCAGGTCGGGGTTCTTGATCTCGATGATGTTGACCGCGACGCGGCGGTCGATCAGCTCCTCCAGCCGCTCCTTGAGCTTCTCGACTTCGGCCCCCTTGGCGCCGATCACCATGCCCGGCCGGGCGGTGTGCAGGAAGACCTTGACCTCGTCGCGCGTCCGCTCGATCTCCACCCGCGACACGCCGGCGTACGGCGGCTGCTTGTTCAGCGTGTCGTCGATGTACTTGCGGATCATCTCGTCTTCGACGAGGAACGTGCCGAAGGCGGGTTTGGGCGCGTACCAGCGCGACTTCCAGCCTTCGGTGATGCCGACCCGGAACCCGATGGGATTGCACTTCTGGCCCACGCTCTAGTCCCTCTCGTCCACGGCCACGCTGATGTGGCTGGTCCGCTTATGAATCGAATGCGCGCGGCCGCGATCCTTGGCCCGGAAGCGCTTGATGATCGGCCCCGAATCCACACGGGCCTCCGTGATGTACAGCTTGTTCATGGGGGCCTCTTGCTCGTTGGCGCTGGCCATGGCGGATTTCAGGACGCGGTCGACCATCGTCGCGGCCCGGCGATGGGTGAACCGCAGGACCTCCACGGCTTCGTCGCACGGCAGCCCGCGGATCAGGTCGACCACCAGCCGGACCTTCCGGTCAGCAATCCGGGCGAAGCGATGCGTTGCTCTCCAGGCCATCGATGACTCTCTCCGGTTGCCCTACTTCGCCGCCGCCTGCCGGGCCGTGTGGGCCCGGAACGTGCGCGTCGGCGCAAACTCGCCCAGCTTGTGACCCACCATGTCCTCGGTCACGTACACCTTCACGAAGGTCTTGCCGTTGTGAACCTCGAAGTGCACGCCCACGAACTCCGGCACGATCGTGCACGCCCGGCTCCAGGTGCGGATCGGCAGGTGGCTGCTCGACAGGCGGGCCTGCTGCACCTTGCGGAACAGCGCCTCGTCCACGTAGGGTCCCTTCTTCAGGCTGCGCGACATTGTCGATCCTCAGTCCCGGCGACCCGGGCCTACCACTTCCTTCTCAGTTTCGCTTCCCCGTACGACTTGGTCATGCGCCGCCGGAGGATCCGCCGGTTCGACCGGGCCCGCGGATTGCGGGTGCGGCCGCCCTTGGCCAGCGTGCCCCAGGGGGAACAGGGGTGCCGGCCGCCATTGCTGCGACCCTCTCCGCCGCCCAGCGGGTGCGCGTGCGGGTTCATCGCCTTGCCGCGCACGTGCGGGCGCCGCCCCATGTGACGCGTCCGGCCGGCCTTCCCGATGCGCACGTTCTGATGATCCAGATTGCCGAGCTGCCCCACGGTCGCGCGGCACTCGACGCGCACCTGCCGCATCTCGCCCGAGGGCAGCAGGATCGTCGCCCAGTTCCCCTCGCGGGCCATCAGCCGCGCCTGGCCCCCCGCCGTCCGGACCAGCTTGCCGCCCTGGCCCGCGCACATCTCGATGTTGTGGATCGCCATGCCCACCGGAATCGACGCCAGCGGCATGCAGTTGCCGATCTTCGGCTCGACCTTCTGGCCGCTCTCGACCACGTCGCCCGCCTTCAGGCCCAGAGGCGCCAGGATGTAGCGCTTCTCGCCGCCGGGGTACTCCAGCAGCGCGATGTGACAGGAGCGGTTCGGGTCGTACTGGACTTCCTGCACCTTGGCCGGCTGACCGTCCACGGTGCGCTTGAAGTCGATGACGCGGTAGCGGCGCTTATGACCGCCGCCCCGGTGCCAGGCCGTGATCTTGCCGGAGTGATTGCGGCCGCCGGAACGCTTCCGCGACTCCAGCAGCGACCTCTCCGGCCGATTCTGGTGGCGGAAAGTAACCTCGGACAGGTCGTTCACGCTGGCGTTGCGTCGCCCGGCGGAGGTCGGCTTGTAAATTATCACGCCCATTCGCGCTTCCTCACGTCTACGCCGCTCGCCTAGAACAGGTCAATGTGGCTGTCCCGGTCCACCGTCACGACGGCTTTCTTCGTCTGGCGCGTGCGGCCGTACCGGAACCGGAACCGCCGCAGCTTCCCGGGCCGGTTCGAGGTTCGCACGTCGAGCACCCGCACGCCGTAAATCTTCTCGACCGCGTCCTTGATCTGCGTCTTGTTCGCCAGCGGATGCACCTCGAAGCTGTAGGTGCCGCCGTGCGCCTTCGCCGTCTGACGCGCCTGGTACGTCGTTTTCTCGGTTACGAGCGGACGGATGACCGTGTGGTAAATGTCCATCGCTTAACCCTCCCCGCCGCCGCCCACCCCGACAATCGCCTTGAACTGCTCGAACGCCTCCCGCGTAAACACCAGCTTCCGCCGCGACAGGATCTGGTGCGCGTTCAGCGCCGCCACGTCCGTGATCTCCGTCCGCGGGATGTTGCGGCCACTCCGGTAAATCCCGGTGTCGATGCCGCGCGTCGCAAACACGCAACCGCGGTCGGCTTCGACCGCCGCCAACATTCGCGCGAAAGGCGCCGTCTTCGGCGCCTCGATCTTCAACCCCTCGATGATCAGAGCATCCGCACTCTGGATCTTGGCCAGGACCGCCTGATTCCGCGCCAGACGCCGCATCTTCACCGGCAGCGTCTGCCGAAAGTCCCGCGGCCGCTTGGCGAAGGCCATGCCGCCGCCGCGGCGTTGCGGCGTGCGCACGTTGCCCATGCGCGCCCGCCCGGAACCCTTCTGCCGATAGATCTTGCGCGACGACCCCTCGACATCGGCCCGGCTCTTGGTCTGGGCACTGCCCTGACGCCGGTTGGCGTGATACGCCACGACCGCCTGCTTGAGCAGAGCGGCGTTGACGCGACCGCCGAGCAACTCCTCGTCCAGCGACTCGTCGCCGATCTTGGTGCCCGACGGGTTGTATACCGGTACGGTTAGCATCGGACTGCTTCCATCTAACTCACGCGGGTCTTCGACTTCCGTACGATGACATAGCCGCCCGTCGGCCCCGGAACCGAGCCGTGGATCAGCAGGAGGTTATGTTCGGCGTCCACGCCGACCAGCGCCTGGCAGGACGCGGTCCGCCCTGCATTCCCCATGTGCCCCGCCATCCGCTTACCCTTCTTCAGCGCACCGCTGGTGCCGCGGTTCTGAGCGCGGCCGCCAATGCTGCCCGCCGACCGGTGCTTCCGCTCCGTGCCGTGCGAGCCCGGCTGTCCGCCAAAGCCCCAGCGCTTCATTACGCCCTGGAAACCCCGCCCCTTGGTCACCCCGATTACATCCACAAACTTGACGTCGGCGTCGGCGAAAAGGCTGACCGTGACCGTGTCGCCGACTTCCTTCCCGGCGGCCTCGGCCAGGCGAATCTCGCGGACGAAGCGCTTCGGGCCGGTCTTCGCCCGACGGGCGTGACCGATCTCCGGGAGCGTCGCGCGGTGCGGCTTGACGTCGTCAAACCCGAGCTGGACGGCGTGGTAACCGTCCGGGCCGTCCGCGGTCTTGACCTGCATGACCACGCAGGGGCCGGCTTCGACGAGCGTGACCGGGACGCGCTGCCCGCCGGGGTCGAAGACCTGCGTCATGCCCACTTTCTTTCCGAGTATCGCCGGGTACATACCTCGGCTCTCCTGGTTGAGGCGGCTCCACGGGTTCGGTCCCGCCTCGCGAAAACTCAACGGCTGGCGAAAGGGTCGCCTAGGCCTTGATCTTGACGAACACGCCGGCTGGAACGACCAGACGATTGAGCGCTTCCATCGTGCGCGAAGTCGGCTCGAAGATGTCGATCACGCGCTTGTGCGTGCGCATCTCGAATTGCTCGCGCGACTTCTTGTCGATGTGCGGCGAGCGGAGGACCGTGTAGCGCTCGATCCGAGTCGGCAGCGGGATCGGCCCGCAGACCCGCGCGCTGGTGCGCTTGGCCTGTTCCACGATCTCCTGCGCCGAGGCATCCAGCGCCCGGTGATCGTACGCCTCCATCCGAATGCGAATGCGCTCGCCCGCCATGAGGCTTTTTACCTCTGCGCGTCCAATCCGTTACCCCGACTCACGTCCCGGTCGCTATGCGCCGAGACCGATTAGCATAGCCGACGGCCATCTTCCGTCAAGAGCCGAAATGACAAAAAATGCGCGGCGTGGGGTCAGGTAAGGCGGCGATGCCACGAACGGCGACCACGGCCCCTGCGGGGCATGCAAGCGCAGCCCCGTCCCCCAGTCGTCCGCCGCACCGGTTCCTCGCGACCCACCCGAGGCCCCCCACCTCCTCCGCAGGCGCCGCCGGGCTCAACCCGCCAGTCGCGTTCCATCCTCGGGCCTCCAACCCTTGATTCCTGACCGACGTGTCGGCTACCCGGGGCTTCCGACGCCTGTCACCTCTAGGAAGCGAGTCGACTCCGAGCGCAACGCCATTTCAACCGGCAGTTTACGACGCGGCGATTACATTCCGCGCGCCCCACGCGATCCTGAAGGCGTCCGGCCAGTCCACCAGGACGAGCCGCCGCGCCCAAGCAGGCACCATAGAACGTCCGATAACTACGACCACCTTCTAATACCTTCAGATGATGGACGCCGCCGCCGGTCCGTCCCATGATGACGCCTGGACTCCGCGGCAGCACGCGGTCCCCGCGCCGCGCCGCCGGGCCTGGAATGATCCGGCCCATAGACGAAGGCCCGCTATGATTACCGAGAGCAACGGCAGCGAGTGGAGACTGCCCCGAAATCGGGACCAATGTCGGACTCTGGCTCCTAGCAGTCCGCCGCAGAACTGTAGCGCCGGACCTCCGTGTCTGGCGAGGATCCCATTGGGCTCGAAAACTGTCGGACACCCGCCACGGCGAGCAGGCTCAGGTCCGACGCTACAGGCGTGTGGACCACGAAGACTTCTGCGGCGGGCGTCTGGACTCGGTGGGCCGCAGCGAGGGACACGGAGATCAGACCGGTGAACAACGCAGGAACCAGCGGAACCGGGCGCAAGCTGTTGTACCGTCTGTCCAGCGTGTGGCTCGGCGTCGCGCTCCTATCCATTATTCTCGTGTACGCGTCGGTTGTTTCGGCCCTGCCGCAGGTGCGCGGGGCGATCGAGATGACCGAGATGCAGGTCTTCCAGCACTGGCTGTTCGCCGGGCTGTGTGTGCTGTTCAGCCTCTCGCTGGCCCTGGCGACGCTCGTGCGTTGCCGCTGGGACGCACTCGGCGCGGGCGCCATCATCGTCCACGTCGGTTTGCTGCTCCTCGTCGGCGGGGCCGTGGCCTATTTCGGCCGCAAGGTCGAGGGCGACGTCCCGCTGTTCTCGCCGCGCATCGAGGTCATCGGGCTGCGGGATGGAGTTCCTCGCACGCTCGGCATGTTCCTCGCCGATCGCGGCCAAGCCTGGCAGGGCCTGACGGCGGACGGAAGGCAGCCCGTGCGGATAGAAGTGGTAGAGACGCGCACGGCGGACATGAACCCGGTCGGCGAGGCCAGGCTTGAGGTCCAGGTCGCCGCCGAACCCGCGCGAGAGATCACGCTTTCCGCGGCCGGTCCGAACCGTGTCCAGGTGCACGACGGTCTGGCGGCGCAGTTGCGGACATTTACGCCGACCGACCGGTTCTATGACCAGGAATTGGCGGCGTTGTACTACCGCAAGCTGAGCGATCCGCAAGGCGCGCAGCGTTTTGTCGCGCTGCCGGAGCTGCCGTGGCACCGGGAGCGCTACCTGGATGAGGGTTACGCAGTGCGGGACGTGCGCGGCGCCGATGTGCCAACCAAGCGCGTCGCCCCCTTCCTCACGGTCGCCGGGCTGCGCGTCCCGACGGGCTGGTTCGAGCACTGGCGGCTGCCGATCCGGCCGCGGATCCCCGAGCTGCCGTTCGAGGTGGAGGTCACCGGCTACCTGCCATATACGAGCGAGACGGGGTTCGACGCGTACGGGCCGGACGGCCGGCGGCTGGCGGAGAGCGAGCTATCGTCGGTGGACGCGACGAAGGTGCACCTCGTGCCGCGCGTGCAGCCGCTGGAGCTGCGCCGGCCGGGGATGGGGCGCGGACCGTCGGCGATTCGGCTGAAGTTCATCGGCCGGGGCGATCTGGCCGGCTGGACTGAGACGCAGTGGTGTCCGTTCAGTCAGTACCCGCACATCGAGGCGGTGCCCATCCGCGTGCGCCCGCCCAACTCCCCCGACGTGTGGGAGCTTCTCTACAGCCGTTACGAGCGCGACCTCGGGGCCACGCTGGCGGGCGGCAAGCTCTCTGTAACGTTGTTCCCTGGGCGACAGAGCGCTGAATCGTGGCGCAGCGATTTCCTCGCGTTGGTGCCCGATGCCGCAGCCCCGGTCGCCGCCGCCGTCTACACCAACCAGACGTACAACGTCGGGGAGTACACGTTGTTCCAAAGCGGGGCCGCCAGCGACCATTGGAGCTGGACGATCCTCGGCGTCGGCAACCGCCACGGAATCTGGCCGATGACGCTCGGCTGCATTCTCATCACCGTGGGCACGTTGTACGCTTTCTACGTGAAGCCGTTGATCCTGCGGCGCCGGCGCGCAGCGGGCCGAGCTACGGGCGAGCCACCACCACGAGAGGTCAACCATGCGCCGTCCCTGGCGACCGCCGACGCACAAGCCTAGCAATCCGCCGCAGACGTGTAGCGCCGGACCTCCGTGTCCGGCGAGGATTCCATGCGGCTCGAAGAACGTCGGACACGGAGGTCCGACGCTACGGGTGAGCGGTCCACGAGGAGTTCCGCGGCGGACTGCCCGCAGCCCCCTGAGGACAGGGTGGAACTGGGGCCGGGCGGTAGAGACCGAACCACGCTCGGGAACCACCCTCACGGCGCTCCTCGCGTCGAAGGCCCGTGCCGCGTTCGCCGCGCTGCTTGTGCTGGTACTTGCCTCGACGGTTGCGGCACCCGCCAAACCGGTGCCTTTCGGCGCGTCCGCCAACGCGCTCGAGCTCGACCGCACCGTGAACTGGCAGCAGGCCCGCCTGATCGTGGTGCAGGATGCCGGCCGCTACAAGACGCTCGAGTCGTTCGCCCGCGAATCGATGGCGGCCATGTACGGACACGAGCACCTGCCCGGGCTGTCGCCGCTCGCGTCCCTGTTCGACTGGCTGTTCAACGGCGAGGCATACCTTGATTCGCCCGCCGTGAAGATCCGCGACCGGGGGCTGCGCATCCATCTCAGCACCCACCTGCCGGAGAAGGACCGCCAGCGGATTCAGGACCGCGGCTACATGACGCCGCACGAACTCGTGGACCCAACGGTACTGACGCGCCTGCGTGACCTGGAGCCCCGGTTCGACATGGGCCGGTCGATCGGGCGGGTCCGCAACGCGCAGACCATCGCCCTGGCCCTGCCCCAGTTGCTTCGCATCGTGCCGCAGCCGGGCGACGACGCCCGGGCCGCCTGGCATACGCCCGACGCGCTGGCGCCGAATGCCGCGCTGCTGGCGCCCGAGATTCAGGCTTTGTCGCCGGAGGAAATCCGCGCGCGCTTTGGCGTCCCGGTCGCCGGCATCGCCCCGGAGCAGGCGGCGATCGTGGTCGGGACATGGGAGGGCTTGCGGAGAGCGTGGCTGGCCGGCGACGCGGGCGGCGTGCAGGAGCGTCTCGGCCGCCTGGCCGAGGTCTTGCCGACCATGGCACCGGCCGGAGGCTACCCGGGCCACGCGCAGCGCGTCGCCGAGGCCCGCTACTATGCCTGGGGCAAGTTTACCTGGGGCTACTGGATCTACTTCCTGGGCGTGCTGATCGGTGCTTGGGCGCTGCTCACGCGCTGGCGGACCCCCTGGCTCGTCGCGCTGCTGCTGCTCTGCGGCGCGCTTGGGCTGCACGCGTACGGCATCGGTCTGCGCTGGTATATCCTCGGCCGAATCCCCGTCGCCAACATGTTCGAGGCCATCACCGCGTCGGCCTGGATCGGGATTGCGCTGGCACTTCTGGTCGAGCTCGTCTACCGCGCGCGGATCTTCCTGCTCGCGGCCCACGTCACCGGCTTCTTCGCGCTGCTGCTGGCCAACCAGGTCCTGCCCGGCGAGCTCACCTCGATGATGGGCATCCTCGACGACCTCATGCTGCGGCTGCACACGACGCTGATCATCGCCTCGTACGCCCTCATCTTCCTCGCCGCGGTGATCGCCGTCGTATACCTGATCGGTTATTACGCCTCGCGCTGGCGGCCGGCGGCGCCCGGACGCCCGCCGGCCGTGCCCGCGCTGATCGGCAGCGCGTTCACTCCGCTGCCCGCCACGGCCGCGCTGCGCGAGCGTCCCGTGCTGGCCGGCGCCCTGCCGGGCGACGAGGGACAGGCGGCGGACATACCGCCGTGGCTCCAGCGGCTCGACTGGAGCCACCTGATCATGCTGAACATGATGTTCGTGCTGCTGTTCGTGGGGATCATCCTGGGTGCGGTGTGGGCGGACTACTCGTGGGGTCGCCCGTGGGGCTGGGACCCGAAGGAAGTGTTCGCCCTGAACACTTGGCTCGTCTACGCGATCCTCATTCACCTGCGGTTGAGGGTGCGCAACAAGGGACTCTGGACGGCGTGGTTGTCCCTCGCCGGGTGTGGAATGATGGCCTTCAACTGGTGGGTCGTGAATTTCTACATCGTCGGCCTGCACAGCTACGCCTGACGGGCCGCTGCGTCGCGCGCGGCGGCCGGGCGCTCGTGCTGCGGCGCGCTCACACGGCGCGCCGGAGACGCAGCGCATTCCCAACGACGGTCAGCGAGCTGCACATCATTGCGGCGGTCGCCCAGGCGGGTGGAAGCGGGGCGAATATCGCGACCGGCAACATGACCAGGTTGTAGGCCACGGCCCAGAACAGGTTCTGCTTCATGATCCGCGCGCTGGCGCGCGAGACGCGGACGGCGTCGGCGATCAGGCGGGGCGAGTGACCGACCAGGCAGATGTCGGCCGCCTCACGGGCAACGTCGGCCCCGGTCCCAATCGCGATGCCGACGTCGGCCGCGGCCAGCGCCAGCGCGTCGTTGATGCCGTCGCCGACCATCGCCACGCGCCGGTTCTGACGCACGAGCTCGCGGACGCGCTCCAGTTTCTGCTCGGGCACCAGTTCGGCCTCGTAGTCGTCGATCCCGAGCTCGGCCGCAACGTGGCTGACCACGGCCCGGCGGTCACCCGAGAGAATCCGGACGCGCACGCCCAGTCCACGAAGCGCCTGGACCGCCGCAGCAGATTCTGGATGCAGCAAATCGGAGAGCCCCAGCAGCGCCGCGACACGGCCGTCGAGGGCCACCCACACAACGCCCATCCCCGCGGCAGACCAGCCCACGGCCTGCTCCTCGCACGGGCCGGGTTCCACACCGTTCTCGCGTAGCCACGCAGCGCTGCCCACCAGCACCCGGTGTCCCCCCACCTCACCGGCGAGGCCGCGGCCGGGCCGCGAGCGAATGTTCGCCGGCGCGGGCAGTACGAGCCGCCGCTCCTGTGCGGCCTGCACGAGCGCCCGCGCCAATGGATGGGTTCCGAGTTGCTCCAGCGCGGCCGCCGACTGCAACGCCGTCAGCTCATCGCCTCCCTCCGGCACCCAGACCCGTGCGAGCGCCGGTCGCCCAAGGGTCAGCGTGCCGGTCTTGTCCAGGAGGACCTCACGTACTTGCCCCGCCGCTTCGAGGGCGGTCGCGTCGCGCACGAGAATGCCGCGTTCGGCGGCCCGCGTCGTTCCCACGAGCGCGGCCGTCGGGATGGCCAGCCCGAGCGCACAAGGACAAGCCACGACGAGAACCGCGATCGCCCGCTGGAGGGCCCAGAACGTCTCCGCCCCCGCCAGTGCCCGCCAACCAACGAAGGTGCCGACGGCGAGCAGGATCACGACCGGCACGAAGACGCCTGCGGCCCGATCGGCGAAACGTTGCCAGGGCGGCTTGTTGGCCTGCGCTTCCGCCACGAGGCGCGCGAGGCGCGCCGCCGTGCTGGCGTCGCCGGTCGTCGTGGCCCGGATGTCCACGCAGCCATCGGTCACCTCCGTGCCGCCAAGGACGGTGTCGCCCTGGCCGTGTTCGACCGGCAGCGCCTCGCCGGTCAGCATGGCTTCGTTGAACGACGCGTGGCCCTCGACGACCAGGCCGTCCACGGGCACGACCGTGTGCGGCGGGACACGCAGGCGGTCGCCGGGCCGCACGTCCTCAATGCCGATGGTGTCGGTTCGGTCGTCGATAACGCGCAGCGCGGTGCGCGGCAGGCGCGACGCGAGGGCTTCCAAAGCAGCGGACGCCCGCCCCCGGGCATGGACCTCCAGGTGCTTTCCGAGCGCAACGAAGAGCACGATCATGATCGCGGCGTCGAAGAGCAGCAGCTCGTGGGTGTCGGTCGCGACGCCGACGACGCTGCTGCCGACCGCGGTCAGGACGCCCAGCGTCACCAACAGGTCCATGTTGGCCGACCGGGCAGCGACCGCTCGCAGCGCGCCCAGCATCATCGGACCGGCCGCGATAATCAGGACCAGGATGGTCAATATGCCCTGCGAGGCCCACGACGCGACCCCATGCGACGCCGGGCCGAGCAGGTGCCAGATCATGACCGGCGCGCCCAGCAGACCGGCCAGCAACAGGCGGATGCGCTCGCGGCGCAGGCGAGTCGCGCGTTCGGCTGCCGCGGCGCGGCGGCCCGGCCGACCGGATGCCGGTCGGGCCTCGTAGCCGGCGCTTCTCACCGCTGCCACAAGAGTCGCCACGGGTGGGGTGTCGCCTCCCTTTGCCAGCGAGATCGAAGCGCGCTCCGTGGCCAGGTTCACGCTCGCGGAGGCGACGCCGGGGATGCGCCGCAAGGCGCGCTCGACGGTGGCGACGCAGCTTGCGCAGTGCAGTCCGCCCAACTCGAGTTCGACCTGAGGCTCTGGCGGGGTCGGCGTCGGCATACCGGTATGATAGGCCGCGGTGCAGGAGTGCGGGGCGGCGACAATCCGTCTCCGTCCGCCAGCGGGGCACCCGGTCGGCGAGCAATGGAAACGCGTCCGGCGGAGGCCGCAAATCGCGGTTGCGTCGGTTTGGGCAGGGGGCTACACTGCCGCGCGTATGCCAGTGGTCAGCAGCCCTGGCGAGATTGATACATCCATCCCGGCCGTGGCCGTATGTAGGTCGGCAAGCGTGGATGGCCGGGCGAAGCGGCAGAGCCCGCATCATCGTGGCGGGTGTGCCGACGTCGGTTAGCAGGCCCGGCGTGCCGAGATCGAAGGAGGTCCGGATGCTATCGGTGGTGCGAGCCTGGAGCGGGGTAGCGTTGCTGGGTGCCTTGGCGTTGACCTCCGTTGCGGTCGGCCAGAACGAGCAACTGCAAACCGCAGCGAGCCTGTATGAAAAACAGGAGTACAAGGCCGCGCAGGAGGCGCTGCTGAAGGTCAACCGGGAGGAGCTCACCGCGGCGGAGGTCGCGAAGCTGGACGAGCTGTTGGAGCTGCTGCCCGAAGCGGTCAACGCCAGCGCGCGCGCCGCGCAGGACCTGGCCGACGGAGATGCGGCATTTGACGCCGGCGACTGGGACGCCGCCGAACAGAACTACCACGCAGTCCAAACGAATCGATTCGCCGCGGCGGAGGCCCGGTTGTATGCCGCGGCCCAGTGCGAGCGGATTGCGGAGAAGCGGAGGCTGGCGGAAGCAGCGCGGCCCACGAGCCCGGTGGAGGGCACTCCGGTCGTTGAGCCGGCGCCGGCCGAGCCGATGCCGGAGGGGCCGGTACCGCCGCCGGCCGAGCCGGGGGAACAGGCGGTCGAGGGGGTGCCCGAGCCCGAGCCCGCGATGATGCCCCGGCGGTTGACGCCCACAGACGAGCTGCGGATGCGCGACGAGTTGCTGTGGCAGCGCGCCGTGGCGATCGCGGAATCGCTGGCGGCCGGGGCGCAGGCGGACATCGCCAACAGGGATTTCGTCGCGGCCCGTCAGAAGGCGGCCACCGCCCTGCAATCGATCGAGGCCGCGGCGCACTACGCCGAGCCGGTCTCCAAGTACCAGGCCGCCCGGGCGATGGTCGCGCAGTTGGAACAGGAACTGGAGCAGGCGGCGGATGAACACGCCCGCGTGACGGCGGACCGGCAGCGGCAGGAGATTCGCGACCAGATCGAGCGCCGCAAGCAGCAGATCGAACAGCAGAAGAAGGAGAAGATTGTTCAGCTCTTCAACTCGGTCGAGCAGTTGCGCCGCGAGCGGCGTTTCGCCGAGGCGGCCGAAGTGCTGCGGGAGGTTCTGCGGATCGACCCGTCGAACGCGGAAGCGCGCTATCAGCTCAACTGGGCGGAGGATCTGGAGTCTTTCAGCGAGCAGGGCCAGTGGCAGCACGACGTGGACGTGCAGCGCCGCCGGGCGTTGCAGAACGCGGACGAGGCCTTGATTCCGTGGGACGTGGAGGTGATGTACCCGCGCAACTGGCTGGAGCTGACGGCCCAGCGCAGCAAGGCGGGCGTGGGGACGGGGCGCGACATCGGCGACGTGGAGCTGAACCGCCTGCTGGATACCACGCTGCCGGAAGTCCGCTTCGACGAAACGGCCTTCGAAACGGTCATCCAGTTCTTGCAGGAGATGACCAAAGCGAACATCCAGCCCGACTGGACCGACCTGTCCGACACCGCGCTGGTCGAGCGCGACACGCCGGTCACGATCCAGTTGAGCAACGTCAGTTTTCGCAAGGTGCTCAAGGAAGTGCTGTTGCAGGTCGGCGGCGAGACCGATCTGTCCTTCGTCGCGGACGAAGGGGTCCTGCGCATCGCGACCAAGGCGAAGCTGGACCGCGACATGCTGCCGCTGGTCTATGACATCCGTGACCTGCTGGTCAACCTGCCGCGGGCCGGCCGTCAGGGCGCATTCAACGTGTCCCAGGGTCTGGGACAGCAGACGGGCGCGGGGGGTGGCGGCGGGGGTGGCGGCGGCGCGGGCGGTGGCATGTTCGGCCAGGGGCAAGGGCAGCAGCAGCAACAGGCGCGGGGCGACCAGTTCGGAGAGCAGGGCCGAGACCAGCTCGTCGAGCAGATCCTGGAGATCATCCGTGAGACCGTTGAGCCGGATTCCTGGCGCGAGGCCGGCGGTGACGCATCCATCCGAGAGCTGAACGGCCAGTTGATCGTGTACAACACGTCGGACGCTCACCGTCAGGTCACGGACCTGCTGACGCAGTTGCGCGAGACCCGCGCCCTGCAAATCAGCGTCGAATCGCGCTTCCTGAGCGTCACGTCGAACTTCCTCGAGGAGTTCGGCGTCGACCTCGACTTCGTGTTCAACTCGGGCACTGCCGGCTACGACCAGGCGCAGGGGACGCAAGGCGCGATCATCGACCCGGCCACGGGCGCGATCGTGCTCATCCCGCGGCAGTACTCCCAGATCGGCGTACTGCCCGCCGTTCCGGCGTTCGGAACGCCGCTGACGGTCGGCCAGGTACCCCAGCAGCCATATGCCCAGGCGGGGCTCGTGCCCTCCGCCGGAGGCATCATCCCAGAGTCGAGCCGCTTCACGCCCATCACCATGCAGCAAAGCTCATTGTCGCTCGTCCAGCCGGCGGTGAGCACGGGCGTTCCGGGCTCGTTCGGCTCACAGGCGGGCTTGACGCCGGCGCTCAATATCGCCGGGTCGTTCCTGGACAATCTCCAGGTGGACTTCCTCATTCGGGCCACGCAGGCCAACGGGCGTTCCAGCATCGTGCAGGCCCCGCGGCTGGTGATCTTCAACGGGTCTTCGTCGCGTATCGACATCGGCAAGACGCGCACCTACGTGGCGACGCTCGAAGCGCGGCTGGCGGAAGGGGCCGTCGGCTTCCAGCCGGTTACGAACATCGCGGCCAGCGGCGTGGGGATGTGGGTGCAGGGCACGATCAGTGCGGACCGGCGCTACATCACGCTGGAAATCGACCTGCAACAGCGTGACGAACCCGTCCTCGAGCGTTTCGAGACGCAGCGGGCCAGCGGCAATTCGCCGGGGGCCTTCATCATGCTACCCACCGAGAGCTTCGCGACCCTGTCCACGATGGTGTCGATCCCCGACGGCGGCACCGTGCTCCTGGGCGGGCTCAAGCAGGTCGGTGAGGTCGAAGTGGAGGCCGGCGTGCCGATCCTGAGCAAGATCCCCGTGCTGAAGCGGGCTTTCACCAACCAGACCACCGTCAAGGACACGCGCACCCTGCTCATACTGGTCAAGGCCAAGATCATCATCCAGAAAGAGGCCGAAGACGAGGCCTTCCCGACGTTCTCCAGGACCGGCGTATAGAGTAACAGTTCGCCCGCCGGCAATGGCTGGGGCGGGTAGTGGCGGGAGGTGGCCGGTTTGCAGGGTACGTTCGCAGGGCCTCCGCGAGGGTCCGCAGCGGGTCGTGGCCGCGGAGATGCAGCGTGCGGTAGATGCTCATCAGCACGGCCTGCGTCACCGCCCCGCGGTCCGACC
>JALHJL010000042.1 GCA_022839625.1 Phycisphaerales bacterium | reverse complement strand
CGGCGCTGGACGGCGTCGAAGAAGCATTCGGAGCGCTGTTGGGGGACTCTCGTACGTCGTTGCATTGGGGCGGACTTGGTTGCGTGGGAGCGCTCCCGGAACAATTCCCGCGCGGTTCGCGGCTCCTGTGGCGTTCGGTAAGTCTTGCACGAGCGGGCACTTGAGTTCGATTCCGGGCCGGAAGCGGCGGCCTGATGGCCCGGCGTACAATTTAACGAACATACTGCTTGACACTGCCGCCCAGTGTGGTACAGTACGCTGCTCTTCGCTTCTTTTAGGGGCGAAGAGGCGGAGCCGTCCTGCGGGCAGCCGACGCGTGGAGGTTCCGTGGCACGCTGGGTTCCCCTGGCCGGCCTGAGCCGGGCTGGCGTGCGAGCTCGCAACAAGGGCTCGTAGCTCAGTTGGTTAGAGCGCGTCCCTGATAAGGACGAGGTCACAAGTTCGAATCTTGTCGGGCCCAGTGGAACGGTGGCCGCGCTGGTGAGCCGGCGGAGATCGCCGTGGATCTCGCGGTGTTGCAGTACGTGGCCCTGGCGGCTATACTTGGTTTCGTCGCATGGCGGTTATTTCGCGGCGGCGGGACCTGAGGCGCCGGGAAGTGTGACTAGGCGTGACCTGGTCTTAGCTCCGGGGCCGTAGCTCAGTTGGGAGAGCGCCGCGTTTGCAACGCGGAGGTTGCCGGTTCGATCCCGGTCGGCTCCAGTCGGACGGCGGATCGGCAAGCGGATCTCGAACTTCCGGGCACCGGTGCGGTGTGCGGAAGCCCGCGATTCGCGGGAGATGGCTGGAGGCCGCGCGGCTGAAAGCCGGAAGTTCTTTGACAAGTTCATAGGTGGGTATGAATAGGTATCGAGACCGGTTTACGAGTCGGTGTCGGCGGCCGTCGTGAGGCGGTGCCGGCATGGACGTCGTTCTCTCTTGGTTAGACCTCCGAACCGGCCCGGCCCGTGTGGCCGGGTCGTATTCTCCGTCTTTTGGAGAAGAGGTGCGGTTTGGCCACAGCGTTTCACAAATGTGGTCAAGCTACTAAGGGTATATGGTGGATGCCTAGGTGTGCAGAGGCGATGAAGGACGCGGCAGGCTGCGATAAGCTCCGGGGAGCCGCCAAACAGGCTTTGATCCGGAGATGTCCGAATGGGGCAACCCGATACCACTGGGCAACCAGATGGTGTCACCGGCGGCTGAATGCATAGGCCGTCAGGAGCGAACCCAGGGAACTGAAACATCTCAGTACCTGGAGGAAAGGAAATCAACCGAGACTCCGTGAGTAGCGGCGAGCGAAAGCGGATCAGCCCATGGCCTCGAGCCATACGTCGTTGCAAGCAGAGCCGAACGTTCTGGAATGGGCGACCACAGAAGGTGACAGTCCTGTAGGCGGCAGGCGCGCAGCGGCGGTCGAGTAGGTCGGATGCCGTGGAACTCTGACTGAACATGCGGGGCCCACCCTGCAAGGCTAAGTACTCCTGCACGACCGATAGTGGACCAGTAAGGCGACTGAATGGTGAAAAGAACCCCTTCTAGGGGAGTGAAAAGTACCTGAAACCATATACCTACAAGCTGTGGAAGGCCGATGGCGGGCTTGCTCGCTCGGCTGACCGCGTACCTTTTGCATAATGGACCGGCGACTTGTCGTATGCGGCGAGGTTAAGTGCCTCCGGCACGAAGCCGAAGCGAAAGCGAGTCTGAATAGGGCGCATAGTCGCATGTGGCAGACCCGAAACTGAGTGATCTACCCATGGCCAGGTTGAAGGGACGGTAAAACGCCCTGGAGGACCGAAGCCGTGAACGTTGAAAAGTTCTGGCATGAGCTGTGGGGAGGAGTAAAAGTCTAATCAAACTCAGAGATATCTGGTTCTCCCCGAAATGTCTTTTGGGACAGCCTCGGGGCACTACGTCGCGGGGGTAGAGCTACTGAATGAAACGCGGGGTCTTCCCGACTACCGCCTTCAATCAAACTCCGAATACCGCGACGACTATCCCGGGAGTGAGAGTGTGGGCGCTAATGTTCATGCTCAAAAGGGAAAAAACCCACACCGTCAGCTAAGGCCCCCAAGCCGCGCTGAGTGCATAAGGAAGTCCGTTTTCCGTGACAGCCAGGATGTTGGCTTAGAAGCAGCCACCATTTAAAAAGTGCGTAATAGCTTACTGGTCGAGAAAATGGGCACCGATGATGATCGGGACTAAGCGCGGCGCCGAAGCTACGGGATCGAAAAGCTGTCAGCTATCCGCTCTCAGCCGTCCGCCGCTCAGACGGCAGCCGGAGGATCTCCGGCTGAGAGCTGAGAGCTGAAAGCTGACAGCTTTCCGATCGGTAGGGGAGCGTACCACCGGAAATACAAGCCATACCGTAAGGAGTGGTGTCGGCCGGTGGTAGTGAGAATGCCGGTATGAGTAACGATAAAGCGGGTGAGAATCCCGCTCGCCGTAAGCCCAAGGCTTCCTGGGGAAGGGAAATCCGCCCAGGGTTAGTCGGAACCTTAGTCGAGGCCGAAAGGCGTAGACGATGGACGGCAGGTTAATATTCCTGCACTCCGTATGAGGTTGAACCGGCGGGGACGTCAGCTCTAAGTGTGGCCCACTACGAGAATAGAGGGTGCCCGCAAGGGCGAGGCCGCTTTGTTGCCGAAGCACATGGCGGGCTGACCAAGAAAAACCGTCCGGGGACGAAATGCGGATCCGTACCAAAACTGACACAGGTGGGCGAGGAGAGTATCCTAACGGCGCTCGAGAGAACGGTCCTTAAGGAACTAGGCAATTTGACCCCGTAACTTCGGGAAAAGGGGGCCCTCGCTCGCAAGAGCAGGGCGCAGAGAAACGGCTCTGGGAACTGTTTATCAAAAACACAGGTCTGTGCTAACTCGTACAGAGGACGTATACAGACTGACGCCTGCTCGGTGCCGGAAGGTTAAGGAAGCCGGTCATCCGCAAGGAGAAGCTGGCAACCGAAGCCCCGGTTAACGGCGGCCGTAACTATGACGGTCCTAAGGTAGCGAAGTTCCTTGTCGGGTAAGTTCCGACGTGCATGAACGGCGTAATCACTGGAGCAGTGTCTCAAGGACCGACTCGGTGAAATTGAAGTCGCGGTGAAGATACCGCGTACCCGCAGCAAGACGGAAAGACCCCGTGAACCTTTACTGCAGCCTGGTATTGGTAATTGGTATCGCATGCGTAGGATAGGTGGGAGGCTTTGATCCGGCGGTTCCGGCCGTCGGGGAGCCGACGTTGAAATACCACCCTTGTGCTATTAGTTACCTCACCCCGTCCCGTGAAGCCGGGCGGGGGACCGTGCTAGGTGGGCAGTTTGACTGGGGCGGTCTCCTCCCAAAAGGTAACGGAGGAGTGCAAAGGTCGGCTCAGCACGGTTGGCAATCGTGCGTAGAGCGCAAGGGCAGAAGCCGGCTTAACTGTGAGACAAAAACGTCAAACAGATGCGAAAGCAGGCCCTAGTGATCCGGTGATCCCGTGTGGAAGGGTCATCGCTCAACTGACAAAAGGTACTCCGGGGATAACAGGCTGATGACTCCCGAGCGTCCATAGCGGCGGAGTCGTTTGGCACCTCGATGTCGGCCCATCACATCCTGGGGCTGTAGGCGGTCCCAAGGGTTCGGCTGTTCGCCGATTAAAGTGGTACGCGAGCTGGGTTCAGACCGGCGTGAGCCAGGTCGGTCCCTATCTGCTGTGGGCGTACGAGTCTTGAGGGGCCATCACCCTAGTACGAGAGGATTGGGTGGTACGTGCCTCTGGTGTACCTGTTGTCGCGCTAGCGGCACGGCAGGGTAGCTAAGCACGGATTGGATAACCGCTGAAGGCATCTAAGCGGGAAGCCGTCCCCAAGATTAGGACTCGGTGCTCCCTTCGGGTGAGCTGAAGACCCCTGGAAGACTACCAGGTTGATAGGCGGGAAGTGTAAGGACAGAGATGTCCTCAGCGTACCCGTACTAACGGTCGAGAGCTTGACCACATTTGTGAACCGCTGTCGCGCCCCCTGTAGGGCGCAACGCACCACCGAGAGAGAACCCGTTCTCGGCTGCTTGTTCTACCCACCTATGAGATCATCCGGTTTCCGGCCCTGCTGGAGACCGGATCACGAGCCGCCGGTGAGCATACGTGCGGGGCCACACCTGATCCCATTCCGAACTCAGCAGTTAAGCCCGCACGGCCGATGATAGTCCTGATCGGGCAAAAGTAGGTCATCGCCGGCTTTGACGGCCCGGGTTTCCTCACGGAAGCCCGGGCCGCCGTTGTTACTGGGGGGAGGGCAAACCGTCGAACGCCGCGTTCACCGCTCGGGTGCCACCGGCGGCTTGCCGCCCGTGTTGCAGCCGGCACTGGCAGCAGGGTGCCAAAGGCACCCCCCGCCCTACCGGTCACCGGCCGGACCGGCCGGGCGCGTCCGTTGACGACACTTCCTCGCCTCCCATAATGAAAGGCGTCGCGGACCGCCACGATGCGAGAACGCCATGCACGACATCACCCAGCACATCGTTGAGCTGATCAAGTCCACCTCGACGGACCTGTCTCCGGACATCGAGCACGCGCTCGAGCAGGCCTGTGCCCTGGAAGCCGAGGGCTCGGCGGCCCGCGGTGCGCTCGAGACGATCCTCACGAACGTCCGATTGTCGCGGCGAACCGCCCGGCCGATCTGCCAGGACACCGGGACGCCCATCTTCTATGTCTCCTATCCGGAGGGCGTTTCGCAGCGGGCGCTGCTCGGCCAGGTTCGCAACGCCGTGCGGCTGGCGACGCAGCAGGCCTTCCTGCGGCCGAACGCGGTGGCGGCTCTGTCGGGGAAGAACTCCGGCGACAATACGGGGATCGATTTCCCGACGGTCCATTTTGAGGAATGGGGGCACGACTACGTCCAGATCGGGTTGATGCTCAAGGGTGGGGGCTCCGAGAACTGCGGCTGCCAGTACAGCATCCCCTCCCCGGAGTTTGAGGCCGGCCGCGACCTGAAGGGCGTGCGCAAGGCCGTGCTCGACGCGGCCCTCAAGGCGCAGGGCTTCGGCTGCGCGCCGGGGATCCTGGGCGTCGGCGTCGGCGGCGACCGCGTCACCAGTATGCTCAAGGCCAAGGAGCAGCTCTTCCGTCCGCTCCCCGACAGCAACCCCGACCCGGAGCTTGGCCAGTTCGAGAAGCAACTGCACAGCGAGATCAACCAGCTCGGCATCGGTCCGATGGGTTTCGGCGGCAAGACGACCGTGCTGGGCATCAAGATCGCGGAGCTGCACCGCCTGCCGGCGTCGTTCTTCGTTTCCATCGCCTACATGTGCTGGGCGGATCGCCGGAAGGTCATGACGATACGCGACAGTAACGTGGCGATCCTGGCAGCGCGTTGACGGCGTGAAGAAGTGGAGATGCAGAGACGTGAACGCACGGCAGCGCCGGCGGTCCGCCGCACCGGATGGCCCCGCGGCCCGGTGCACGGCTGGTGCGTTTTCGCGTCGGCACGGGCTCACCACGCTGCCGCGGGAGTTTGAGAGATGCCTGCACGATTGACGGTCCCCATCCCCGAGAAGCAGATTCGCCAGCTCCGCATCGGCGACCAGGTGCTGCTCTCGGGCGTCATCTTCACGGGCCGCGACGCGGCCCACAAATACATGAAGGAAACGTTCATCGCCGGCAAGTGTCCGGACGCTGAACGGCCGCTGTACGACATTCTGAAGCGCGGCCTGGCGGGCGGCGTCATCTACCACTGCGGGCCCGTCGTGCGCAAGGTCGCGCCGGCCGCCGGCAAGCCGGAGCGTTACGAGTTCGTGGCCGCCGGCCCGACCACGAGCATCCGCGAGGAGCCCTACGAGGCCGCGGTCATCGAGCACTTCGGCCTGCGCGGTGTGATCGGCAAGGGCGGGATGGGCGCGAAGACGCTGGCCGCCTGCCAGAAGTTCGGCGCTGTCTACCTGCACGCCATCGGCGGAGCGGCGACGCTGATCGCCGAGACCGTCAAGGAGGTCGTCGCGGTCCACAAGCTGGATTTCGGCGTGCCCGAGGCGTTCTGGCAGATCCGCGTCGAGGACTTCCCGTGCGTGGTCACGATGGACTCTCACGGGAAGAGCTTGCACGACCAGGTGGAGGCGGATTCGAAGCGTAAGCTGGCCGAGCTGCTCGCCCAGTGACGGGGGCGAGCGTCACACGCGTGGTTACTTCCAGGCTTCGGGGGGTGTGCGCGTTGGGTCCGGAGAGGTTGCCGCCGGGAACGGCCGCTCGCCAGGCCACGCCGCTTCGACCTGGTCCCGTCCGCGCCCGGCCGGAATCCCGCTGGAAAATTGGCATTTTTCGCGTGGCACACCGGTAAACCCCTTGACGGAACGGCCGCGACGTGCGACAAGGTTCTCACGCGGCCAGCAGCAAACGCGGTCGTTTGCACCGGCGGTCGGGACCAAGTTCTGTTCCCGGGCGCGCGCCACGGCGTCCGTCCGCAGGGCTGGCAGCGGGTCACGCGTTCGGGCACCGCCCAGGGGACTCCCCGCGGGGCGGCCCTTGGAGGTAGAACAGCAATGGCAAAAGGCAACAAGAGCAAGGCTCGCACGAAGTCTGAGGTCTTCGCCGCCCTGGCGGAACACGCCGGCATCACCCGCAAGCAGGTGTCCGCCGTGTTTGAGGCCCTCGCCGGCATCATGAAGAAAGACCTTCGCGGTCCCGGCCTGTTTGTTGTACCGGGCCTGATGAAGGTCCTCGTCGTCAAGAAGCCCGCCGTCAAGGCGCACGACCGGCCCGATCCATTCCACCCCGGCGAGATGATGAGAGTGAAGGCGAAGCCGGCGCGCAAGGTGGTCAAGGTGCGGCCGCTGAAGAACCTCAAGAGCATGGTCTAGTAGCCTGGCAGTCCCTTGAAAAAGGGGACAGGCACCACAAGAGAGCCATGCCGCGCTACCGTGAAGGCCCAGCGGCGCGGAGCCAGTCCCCTTTTTCAACGGGCACGCAGCGCGTCGTTGAAACCACGACGTATCCGAGCCGCGACATTCATGTTGCGCGGTTCCGCCGCCCAGCCTGAAGGCCGCGGCTCGGCCCATGATATGCTGTCGTAGTTGCGCGGCGCTGCACTCGCGTCGCGCTTCAGAGGGTCGTGCTGCCACTCGCCGCGGACGAGGCACCCGGGCAATGAAGTAGCCCGCGAACGCCGCGCTCCACGTGTGCAATCGTCAGGGGGAGACCGTCCGGCACTTTTACTGCAAGCGCCCCGCCACTTGCAGCCGCTTGGCCAGCCCGACCAGGTAGATGGACCCGGTGATGCAGATCAGGTCCTCGCGCGTGACGCTCTTGCAGGCGATCTCGTAGGCCTCCTCGAGCGTGTTGCCGACCTGGGCCATCTTCTGACTCTTCTCGACGAACCGCGCGTGCAGGTCATGGGGGTCTACGGAGCGCGGCGTGTCCGCGCTGGTGAAGATCACCTTGTCGGCCCCGAGCTGAAGTTGGCCGAGCATCCCGTCGATGTCCTTGTCGGCCGAGCAGCCGAAGATCACGACCATCGAGTCGTACGAGATGTTCTGTCCGATGGCCCGCATCAGGGCCGCGACGCTGGAGGCGTTGTGCGCCGCGTCCACAATCGTCCGCGGCAACTCGCGGATCATCTCCATCCGGCCCTCAATCCGGACCTTCGCCAGGCCGTCGATGGCCCCCTGCTCCGGGATCTTCCAGCCCGCCTGCCGCAGCGCGTCCACGATGCCCAGCGCCACGCCGCAGTTGTACGCCTGGTGCTCGCCGAGCAACGGCACGCGCAAATGGTCAAACCGCGTCGTCGGCGTGGCGAGGCAGACGCGCGTGTGCGGCCCGCTGGCCCGGGACGACTCGAACCGGAAGCTGAACTCGATGTCGTCGCCGATGAACCGCAGCGGGCAACCGACCCGCTCCGCCGCCTTTCGCAACACCCGCTTGACCGCGGGCACCTGCGGCGCGCTGATCACCGGCACGCCCGGTTTGAAGATGCCCGCCTTCTCCTCCGCAATCTTCTCCAGCGTGTTGCCGAGCTGCGCGACGTGGTCGTAGCTGATGCTGACGATACCACATGCCTCCGGCTTGACGACGTTGGTGGCGTCCAGCCGCCCGCCGAGGCCCGTCTCGATCACCGCCACGTCGACCTTGTGGCTCGCGAAGTGCAGGAACGCCGCGGCCGTCATGATCTCGAAGAACGTCGGCTCATCGCGGCGCGACCGGTTGACGACCGGGGCAATCTTCGCCATCAGCCGGGTGAACTCGGGCTCCGTGACGAGCTCGCCGTCGATGCAGATGCGCTCCCGCAGGTTGACGATGTGCGGCGAAGTGTACAGCCCCGTGCGGTACCCCGCGTTCTGGAGCATCGACGCGATCATGTGGCAGGTCGAGCCCTTGCCCTTGGTGCCCGCGACGTGCACCGTCCTGATCTTCTTGTGGGGGTTGCCCAGACCGGCGAGTATCCGTAACATCCTGGAGAGATTGAAGTTGGTGTGGTTGTACCCCACCCGCGTCATCTTCTCGTAGTCCGTGCGGCTGTTAAGAAACTCCAGTGCCGCCCGGTAGTTGCGGATTGCGCGGCCCGACTCGGGTGCGCGTGTGGGAGGGTGCCCGAGCCGGGGTTTTGCAGCCGGCCTGACTTTGGAGGGGCGCCTCGTAGTTGCTGTACGCGTCATGGGGCCTCAGAATAGCGACGAAGTGCGTTTTCGTCAACAACACGCGGAGCCGGGCATATCGCCGGGAGAACATGAGGACGCCACGTAAACCCATGTATGAAAAGCGCTTGCATTCGGATTGCCGCCGTGCCGCTCCGCTAGCTTCCACCTCAAATGCGTCTCATATTCTTAATTGTACGCATGGAATCGGCCGCGGTTTACACACGAATTCGGTCTCGCAATGAATCTCATACATGTATCTCTTGGAAGTCGTTCATATCCGATTTATATAGGGCCTTCTGCGCGAGTCGCGCTGGCGGAGTGCGGTGCCGGGGCGGAAGGCGATACCCAGGTCGCCGTCATCGCCGACGAAACGGTCGCGAGCCTCCACGGCCAGAGGCTCGAGCCGCTGCTGAACCTTGGCCACATCGTGATTACGTTCCCCCCGGGGGAGCGAAGCAAAACCCTCGAGCAGGTCGAGGCCCTCCACCGCCGACTGGCCGCGGCCCGCGTAGAGCGGCACGCGGTGATCGTAACATTCGGGGGCGGCGTGGCGGGCGACCTGGGGGGCTTCGTGGCCGCCACCTGGCTGCGCGGGGTGCGGTGTATCCACATGCCGACGACGCTGCTGGCCGCGGTTGACGCCGCGGTGGGCGGGAAGACCGGCGTGAATCTGCCGGAAGGCAAGAACCTGGTCGGAGTGTTTCATCAGCCGGCGGCTGTCATTGTCGACACTGACTTTCTTGACACCCTGCCGGCGAGGGACTTCACGGCCGGGCTCGCCGAGAGCGTGAAACAGGCCATCGTCCGAGACGCGGAGTTCCTGGCCTGGCACGAGGCGACGGCGGCGGCGGTCTGCGGGCGTGACCCGGCGGCGCTGGCGCACCTCATTACTCGCAACTGCGAGCTGAAGGCGGACATCGTCGCCCAGGATGAGCGTGAGGCCGGCCTGCGCGCGATCCTCAACTACGGCCACACGATCGGTCACGCGATCGAGCGGTTGCTCGGGTACGAGCTGCGGCACGGGGAATGCGTGGCGCTCGGCATGTTGGTGGAGAATGAGGTCGCCCGCGCGCGCGGCCTGCTCGCCCCATCCGAGGCGGACCGCATCCGGGACCTGATCGCGCGCCTCGGGCTGCCCCTGCAGGTGCCCCGGCCATTGGACGCGCCTGACGTCGCGGCCGCGTGCCGCGCCGACAAGAAAGTCAGGGGCGGCGCGGTGAACTTCGTTCTGATACGCGGGATCGGCGCGCCCGTGCGGGTCGCCGATGTCACTCCGGCCGAGATCGCCGCAGCCCTTACTGCGATTCAGTAGCGCGAGCGGTCGCGGTCGCGGCGACGGTGGCCTCGGCCGGCCGCGACGCGGGAATCAGGTCCGGAAGCGCACTGCGGGCGGCCTCGAGCGAGTACACCAGCAGTGCGACCCAGATGCAGCCGAAGGTGACGCCGTGCACCCAGGTGAACGGCTCCCCGAAGGCCAGCACGGCCAGCAGGAAATGGCCGGTCGGCGCGAGGTATTGCAGGAAGCCGAGCGTGGCGAGGCGCAACCGCCGGGCGGCCTCGGCAAACCACAGCAGCGGCGTGGCGGTGACGACGCCCGCGAGTAGCAGGAGCACGTCCATGGACAGGGAATCTCGGAGGAACACGGCCTGTCCGCGCGCCATCTGGTAGCCCAGGAACACCAACGCCGGCGGGGTCAGCAGGGCCGTCTCGACGGTCAGCCCAACCAGCGCGTCGACCTGCACGACCTTGCGCAGCAGGCCATACAGCCCGAACGTGATCGCCAGGAACACGGCCAGGGCAGGAAAGTGCCCGCCCGCCACCGTCAAGGCGCCGACACCGACCGCCGCCAGTGCCACTGCGACGCGCTGCCGCGGCCGCAGGCGTTCCCCCAGGAAGAGGAAGCCCAGCACGATGCTGACGAGGGGGTTGATGTAGTACCCGAGACTGGCCTGTAAGACCCGGTCATGGGCGACGGCCCAGATGAAGACGAGCCAATTGCCGGCGATGAGGAGCGTAGTAACGCCGAGAATCAGCAGCGTGCGCCGCGACCGCAGTTTCGCGCTGGTCTGGCGCCAGTCGTGTCGCAGCAGCATGAGCCCGAGCAGGAAGAGGAACGACCAGAGGATGCGGTGACAGAGCACTTCCACGGCCGGCACGTGCTTGACAGCTTTGAAGTACAAGGGGAACACGCCCCACAGCCCGTAGGCACCCACGCCGTACAGCACGCCGGCGCGCAACGCCGCACGGGTCGGTGCTCTGCGGCCCAGGCGGACCGTGGGCGCGTCGGACGTCGCGGGCGGCTCCTGCTCGGTCATGTTGGGAGATCATATGCGCGCGGAAGGTCGTTTGTACTGAGGGCCCCCGGCAGCGCGGGCGCGCTGTGCGGCTGCTCCGCGGGCGGCAGGACGTACCAGCCCCGGTCCAGGCGGGCCTTGTGCACGTAGATGCCGGCCGCGACCACCACGACCGCGAGGACACCTTTGACGACGCGCAGCCGGCGCCCGCCGCCGAGACTCCGGGTGCCCAGGACGATGTCCGAAACCAGCGCCGCCAGCAGGATCAGGAACAGCGGGTCGGAGACGACGCGGTACCGCTCAACAACCACCGTGAGGCTCATGCCGGCGAAGTAGGAGAGGGCCGGGAAGGTGACCGGGGCAAAGCGGCGCCAGCGCCACAGCGACCACACGAGGGCCAGCGCCATCAGCGGTGCGACTGCGCGGCGCAGGCGCAGCTCGTTTCGCATGTGCCGGTTCTCCAGCTCCTGGGCGTACGCGAGGCGTTCCGCCGGCACGTCGGCCCCGTAAGTCAGGGCCTCGTACCGCTGCCGAACCGCCAAGTCGTTGTCCGGGGTGGGCCAGGCGAACTTGGCGGCGTACCAGTCGGGCTCCTTTCCCAGAAAACGGACGGCGCGGACGCGGCACAGAGCCAGGTAGCGGCCGGGATTCTCGCGAATCCACGTCCACACCTTCTCGCGGTAGAAACGGTCGCGCTCGGCTTCGCTGAGCTCCTGCTCTTCGGGAAAGCGCGGCACGCCCGTCGCGCTATCACACGTCAGCGGGTTGTTGCCCCACCACATCGACAGGCCGCCCTGCGTCGAAAGCAGCGGGCCGAGTCCGAGCCGGTGGTTCCGGATCAGCCAGGGTGCGAGCGTCAGCAACGTGCACGCCCCAAACACGAGCGGCAGCGCCCAACGCCATCTCCGCCGCCGCGTTTCGTAGACCAGCAGGACCAGCAGCGCGGGCGCGAAGAAGCTGTTCGACGGCCGCACCAGGAGCAGCAGACCGAACAAGGCGGCGGCGCCGAGGGTCCAGCCCACGGCCCGCGCGCCGCGCGTGCGCGCGGCCCCCGCCACGCACAGCAGCACGAGCAGCAGCAGCGGCGTAGCGAGGTTCTCGGTCACGAGTACCGGCGTGTACACCACGGCCGTGGGCCAGACGGCTTGCAGGACGCCGGCCAGCCGGGCGGCGCGTACGCCGGCCACCTGCGACGCAAGCAGGACGACGGCCAGGGCGCTGAGCGCGCCGAGGAACGACTGGACCAGTGCCACCGCCCGGACGTTCTCGCCCAGCACCGCGTAGACCCCCGCCACGAAGACGGGATACGCCGGCGTACGCCAGGCCCGCCCCATGCCGTGCTGCAATTCGCCTGTGGCAAGCAGCGACTTCGCCATCGTGTGGTATCCGGCCGCGTCGCTCAGCGGCGTGACCGTGGCGAAGGTGCACCACGCCAGGCGTATGACGAGCGCGAGGACGAAGACAAACGCTGCGGCTTTGCGGACGTCGGGCGGCATCCCCTCGTTTCTCATGGTTGCAGGTGGGCACCGCGGGTGGCGCTGAGGCTCTCCGAGCCGCCCTTGGTCCGGGCGTGGTACTCGCGTTCGGCCAGATCGAGGTCCGACTCGACCATCATGCGGATCAGCTCGGGGAACCGGACGGCCGGCCGCCAGCCCAGCTCGCGCTCCGCCTTGCTTGGGTCGGCCAACAGCACGTCCACCTCGGTGGGGCGGAGGTAGCGCGGGTCGATCTTGACGCAATCGCGGTAGTCGCGCCCGACGAGCCCGAACGCGACTTCGCACAGCTCCCGAACGGAGTGGGTCTCGCCGGTACCGATGACGAAGTCGTCCGGCGCGGGCCGCTTCATCATGAGGTGCATGGCCTGGACGAAGTCGCCGGCATAGCCCCAGTCGCGCTTCGCTTCGAGATTGCCGAGGTAGAGGTCCTGCTGGAGGCCGACCTTGATCCGCGCCGCCGCCCGCGTCACCTTGCGGGTCACGAAGGTCTCCCCGCGCCGCGGCGACTCGTGGTTGAACAGGATGCCGTTCACGGCGAAGAGGCCGTACGCCTCGCGGTAGTTGCGCGCCACGTGGTACGCGAACACCTTGGCGGCGGCGTAGGGGCTGCGCGGCTCGAAGGGCGTCTGCTCGTTGATCGGGCCGCGGGTGGCGTTGCCGAACATCTCGCTGCTGGAGGCTTGGTAGAAGCGAATCTTCGGGTTCACGTCGCGGACGCATTCGAGCAGCCGCAGGGCTCCGAGCCCGCCGACGTCGGCGGTGAACTCCGGCTGGTCGAAACTCACGCGCACGTGCGACTGCGCCCCCAGGTTGTAGATTTCGTCGGGCATGACCCGGGTCACGATCCGCCGCAGGCTGGTGCCGTCCCCCAGGTCGCCGTAGTGCAGGTGCACGCGAACCTGCGGCTCGTGCAAATCCTGATAGAGGTGGTCGATGCGGCCGGTGTTGAACGAGCTGCTGCGTCGAATGATGCCGTGGACCTCGTACCCCTGCGACAACAGCAGCTCGCAGAGGTAGGAGCCGTCCTGGCCCGTAATGCCGGTGATCAACGCGGTAGGCATGCCTTCTCCTGCCGGTCGCGAAAACGGCCGCTGGGCACAGGATACCGCTCGGGCCAACGCCGTGCCACGTCCCGCGCCGGCCGGTGCGAAGGCGGGCCGGCAGCGGCCGGGTTACGACCGGCGGCGGCAGACGAAGCAGATCTTCCAGTCGCGCTCGGTAGCCGCCCGTTCCGGTGCGTCCGAGTCGTTCAACGGATGCACGTCCAGAACGTCCAGCCCCGCACCCCCCGCCGCGTCCGCGATGACCTTGGCCGGCCACACGGTCTGTGCCAGCTCGTACGTCCCGGTTTCGGTCTGCCCGGTCGCCTTCTCCGTGGCCTCCAGCGAGTAGTGCAGGGTCGCGCGCAGCGCCATCGGCTCCAGGCGGCCGGTGACGCCGACGCGGACGGTATGCGTGGCCGTCTCGACCGCCGTGTGTTTCTCGCGCGGCGGATCGAGGAGGGCCGCGACGCCGTTCCAGGCGTCGAAGAGGAACGGAGCACCGGGCCGGAGGCGCCGTGCGACGGCCGCCAGGAACGATTGCAGCTCGGCGAGCGTGCCGAGGTAGTTCACGACGTTGAACAGCGCCAGCGCGAGCTGGAAGCCTTCGTCCGGGAGGTCCTCGACGCGCCCCCGGAAGTAACGGATGCGTCGGGCCAGCTCCGGCGGCAGGGCGTCTTGTTTGTGCTCGGCGACTGCGACCATCCGCGGATCGGACTCCACGCCGACGACCTCGTGCCCCAGCAGCGCGCAGGCGACCGTGTGGTTGCCGGTGCCGGACCCGATTTCCAGGATGCGCAGCCCCCCGCCGCGCAGCCCCGACCGCTGCAAGGCCCGCTGAATCTCGCCGCGGTAGTCCTTGCCGGCAAAGATGGCGTCGTAGTAGCGATAGAACATCGCCTCAGCCCTGGTAGAAATCGCGAATCGCGTCGCACACGTAATGCACGTCCTCGAGCGGCAGGGAGGGGAACGACGGCAGGCACACGCCGTGCTCGAAGGCATAGAGCGCGCCCGGGAAGCGTGCGTCCGCGAACTGTCCCCGGCGACCCGGATCGTCGCGCAGGGCGGCGAACGCCGGCTGACGGTGCAGCGGGTAGAAGAAGGTCCGCGTCTGAATCCCGCGGGCTTCCATGAACTTCATGAGCTCGGTGGCCCGTTCCGCGTAGACCGCGACGCGGAAGGGGATGTAGCTCGACTCCGGCGTCACCGCGATGAAGCGGACCTGCGGGAGCGCCGCCAGCCGCTCGCGATAGAGGGCCAGCAGGGCCTGCTTGCGGGCCACGATCCCATCGAGCTTGGAAAGCTGGACGAGGCCGATCGCCGCCTGCAAGTCCGTCATGCGGAAGTTGTAGCCGACAGCGGGATGGATGAACGAGCCGCGGTCCATCCGCCCCTGGTTGCGCAGCAGGCGCAGCGCGCTGTAGCAATGCTCGTTGTCGGTCACGATCAGGCCGCCCTCGCCGGTCGTGACCGTCTTGTCCGCGAAGAACGAGAAGCAGCCCACGTCGCCGAAGGTGCCGGCGTGCCGGCCGCGGAAGCGGACGCCGAGGGCCTGGGCGGCGTCCTCGATGACCAGCAGCTTGCGCGCGTGGGCCCAGGCGACCAGCGGCCCGATCTCGCAGGTCATCCCGTAGATGTGGACCGGCATGACGGCGCGCGTCCGCGGGGTGAGCGCCGCCTCCATGTGCGCGACGCCGGCCTGGAGCGTCCGCCGATCGATGTCGCAGAACACGGGGGTGGCGCCCGTCATCTCGACCGCGGTGGCCGAGCCCATGAAGGTGAAGTCGGGCACGAGCACGTCGTCGCCGGGGCCGATGCCCAGCGCCCGCAGGCCCAGGTAGAGGGCCAGCGTGCCGTTGGGCGCGAGCACGGCGAAGCGCGCCCCGGTCAGGGTCTTGAGCTGTTCGAGAAACTTCTCGCTCTGCGGCCCCTCGGTGATCCAGTTGCGCTCAAAGCAGGCCCGCAGGGCCTCATACTCCTCGGCTCCGAGAAACGGGGCGAACTGGACGACCTTTTTGGACATGCGTCAGCCTCGAAACCGCAGGAACGCGTTGAGCGCCATTTTGGCCAGAATGTACCCGTGATACCACACGCGCGTCTTGGTCTTTCCGTAAGGGCGCGGCCGGTAATGGATCGGCTGCTCCGCGCACAGCAGGCCGAGCCGGACCGCCCCGAACAGCAGCTCGAAATCGCCAAACGGGTCGTTGATGCCCCAATCGTTCCACCGCGCCAGGACCTTCTGGAAATCGCGCTTGCGGATCGCCTTGATCCCGCTGAGCACGTCGGTCAGGTGCCCACGGAAGAGCCAGGAGAAGAAGTACGCGAAGCTCCCGTTGCCGAGCTGGTTCGCCAGCGGCATGGCCTTGAGCGACAGCGGATACACGAAACGCGAGCCCTCGATGAACTCGGCGTAACGCCGCCGCAGCGACTCGTACACGAAGCGCACGTTCTCCGGCGGCGACGTCATGTCGCTCTCGAGCAGGATGATGATGTCGCCGCGGGCATTGGCGAAGCCTTCGCGGATAGCATCGCCCTGGCCCTTGCCCGGCTGGCCGATGACGCGGATGTTCTTCTCGGGATAGGCGCGGGCCACCCGCTCGATCTCGGCGCGCGTACCGTCCGTGGAGTGCCCCTCGACAAACAGGATTTCCTGGTTCGGCGTCAACTGTGGAATCGCCTGGACGATCGGCTCAATGTTGTCGCGCTCGTCGCGGCAGGTCAGGCAGATGGTCAGGGAATCGTCGGCGGGCGAGACGCCCACCCCACCCCCCGAGGCCCCTACCCCACCCGGCGAGACGCCGACCCCACCTGGCGAGACCACGACCCCACCCGTCGGCAACGGGCGGAAGATCTGAAACTGGTTCAGCTTGAGCCAGTCCAAAAAGAACAGGAACTTGCCGAGCCAGTTGATCACCGGCCCCAGCCCGAAAAGAAAGAACGGGAAGAGCTGCCAGCGCGTCACGCTGACGCGCTGAAACCCCGCCGCCGTGAGCGCGTTGTTCAGGTCGCGGATCGACAGCCAGTTTTGCAGGCCGCCGCGGCGTTTCAGGCGCAGGACCTCGGCCAGCCGGAGGCCGAGCTTCCACAGGTAGTTGTACGAATAGACGATGACGCGGGTGTCCGGCTTGCACACGTGCGCGAGGTCGCACAGGAACGTGCCGATGTCCGGGCAGCTCCCCAGGGCGTTCTTCAAGATGACGTAGTCGAACTGCCCCTCGATCGGCCGCAGGTCGTACCCGCGGTGGGACTCGAACGCCGTCGGCAGCAGCGCCTGGCCGTCCGTACACACGAACACGCCGCGCCGCGGCCGAAGCGTTGCCAAGTCCCAATCCCCGTCGTAGCCGACGAGCAGCACGTCCTGGCCCGGCGGAATGACCAGCGTGAAGAAACGCCGCACGCTGCGGTGGTAGTACGGGTACCACGTCGGCTTCATCAGATGATCCGGTACGGCGTGGTGGGGCGATAGACGCGGAAGAGGGCGATCAGCTCGCGGATGCCGTCGTCGAGGGACTTCTGCGGCTGGTAATCGAGGGCCGCGATCTTCTTGAAGCTGATGAGGAAGTTGCGGACGTCCGGGTCGGTGAGCTCGGAGTCGATGATCGCGAAGTCGGCGTGCTGTTTGATGCGCTCGGCGAGTTGGCGCTTGGAGAGGTTCATGCGCTCGGTGCCGACGTTAAAGACCTGGCCTGTCATCTGCGCGGCGCGGTCGAGCGCGAGCAGATACCCGCGGATCGCGTCGTCGATGTGCAGGAAAGTGCGGATGCTGCGGGAGTCGAACAGCACCAGGGCCCGCTCGTGGACCACGCGCATCACGAAGTCGTTGGGCATCAGGTCCCAGCGCATCCGGGGCGCGACGCCGAAGAGCGTCGCGAACCGCAGCGCGACGCAGTTGGCGTGCTCCAGGCAGCGCTTCTCGCCCTCGTACTTCGTGACCGCGTACAGGCTGGCCGGATGGACCGGCCCGTCCTCGGTGCACCACTCGTCCGAGCGGCCGTAGATCGAGGTCGTCGAGGCGTAAATGAGCAGTTGCTTTTTGCCGAGACAGGATACCAGCCGGTCGGTGCCCCCGACGTTGATCATCTGGGCCGAATGGGGGTTTGCCTCGCAGGCCGGGTAGCCGCTGATTCCCGCCAGGTGAAAGACGCACTCGTGCGGCGCGACGTCCGATTCCGCGATGTTCCGGATGTCCTTCGCGACGAACGAAACGCGGGGGTAGTGCTGGAACAGGTAGAGCGCGGGCTCCATGCCGTACATGAAGTTGTCGAAGATCGTCACCTCGTGCCCGCGCTCCAGCAATGCCTGCGCGAGCTTGAGCCCCTTGTAGCCCGCCCCGCCCGTCACCAGGATCTTCATCGCTTGGCCCTATCCTCGCGCACCACCGGCCGCCGCCTCGCCGCCAACAGAGGCACCGATGCTACCGCCGGGCGAAGCACCCACGGCGCCGGATGGCGAAGCCCCAGCTTCGCCGCTTCGCCGGGATTCTACCAAGCCGGCAACGTGCAACAAGGCGGCCTCGCGCCACCGCGATCTGTTCGGGTTGCGAACGGGAATGTGCGAACGAGGCGCGCGCCGCCGGCGCGCGGGAGCCGATCTCGCGCCCGGGCTTCGCGACGGGACGTACCCGACGGCTGTACCCCCGAGGACGGAGCGGGGCGGGCGGGTCGCCCGGGTGGGCCGTCGCCCACCCGGGGTCGCGCCGCCTTCCGCCAGTGGCCCACGCGCCTAGTTGGCGCGGGTGTAGGTGATCTCCATCATCTTGAATTCCTTCCCGTCCGGCCCGGCGACGTACATCTCGTACACGAACTTGTCCTTCTCGCCCAGCCGCGTCACCGTGCGGAACTTCCGACTGGGGTCGCCGGTCATCGGGTCGGCATATTCGCCGGACATATTGATGACCTTGCCGCCCGCCTCGCACGTCCCCCAGGCGACCATGATGCCGGTCCCCATGTTGTCGAGCCACACGCTGAAAGCCTGCTTCTTGGCGTTGTCGTAGCCGTACAGCCCCATGCCCTGAAACGCCGGCTGGTCGGGCGCACACGGCGGCATGTCGGCGGTCTGCTGAAGGTAGCGGCCGTCGTAGATCCACTTGAACTCGCTGGTCCCCTTGGACTCCTCGGCGGGAGCGTCGGGTTGCATCCACCAGCGGACGACGACGTCCCACTTTCCGGCCATCGCGTCGAGGTGCTTGTGGTGCTCACCCGGCGTGGCATACTCCTGCACCTTCTTCATCATCTCGGCCATCGCCTCGTCGGCGGGCTGGCCAACCGGCTGGTCGGCCTTGGCGGCCTGCGCCTTCAGCTCCTCGACGACCTTCTGCGGCTCGACTTTTTTGGGCTCGTCGCCGGGCTTCTGCCCTTGTGCGACCGCCGTCGCCGCCACAAGCAAACTGCACAGACAGACCAGCCCCCGTGCCAACAACTGACTGCTCATCGTTGTCTCCTTTGGCCCTGATGCGGCCCGTTTCGCGCCGCCGGCCCGCGCGGCGGCTCCAAACACATGGTCATCCGCGCCTTGGGGGGGCCTCGGTACGCCGGCGAACGGTGCGGAATGCGGCCCGGCAGGTGCGCGAGCGCCGCCGCCAGTCCCGCGATAGTCTGCGGTCCGACAAGTTGGCTCGGGCGGTCGGGAACCCGACTGGATGACCGGCGGAGGAACGCTTGACGCGGGAATCGAGGCGGTTTATAATTCCTAACACAATACGAATCTATGAGGCGCCACATGGATGGACGGCAAATCGCAACGCGGCTGGCACTCGCCGGGCTGGGGATGCCCGAACCTCGACTTGACACGTTTGCCGAACGGCTGGTGATCCAGAAAGCGGTTTACTTGGCGCAGGCCGCAGGCGTGAATCTGGGCTATCCCTTTCGCTGGTACCTGCGAGGTCCCTATTCGCCGGAACTCGCGAGCGACGTCTTCGCCATCGCGGGCGAGCTCAGGAGCGGCCTGGATGAGTCCGAGGGATGGGCGCTGGACGAGGCCGCCTACTCGGCGTTGAACAAGGTGCGGCGTCTCATGCCCACGGGCGATGTGGCCGCCCAGGCGCGGCAATTAGAACTGCTGGCCTCGGTGTACTTCCTCGTGAGCCAGAAGCAGGTGGCCCGCGCGGGCGTCGCTGAACTGCAAGAGGTGCTTCAGCGCTACGGCAAGAACTACACTCCCGACGAGGTCGAGGGAGCGCTAGAGATTCTCCGCCAACATGAATTGCTCGCCGCCTGAAGCCCGGGGCAAGGTCGTCGTGGATGCTGTCCACGGCGACATCCACCTGACCGACTGTGAATGCCGCGTCGTCGATACGGCCAGCTTTCAGCGGCTGCGCTACATCAAGCAGTTGGGCATGGCCCATTTCACGTACCCCAACGCGACGCACACGCGCTTCGCGCACAGCCTTGGCGTGTTGGCGATCATGAAGAGGGTGCTGGCTCCGGAGCGCCGCAAGGTCAGCCTCACTGCGGAACAGGAGGAGGACCTTCGGCTTGCCGCCCTGCTGCATGACGTGGGGCACTACCCGTATTCGCACCTCATGGAGAAGGTGGACAGCGTTCGGCTCACTGAGGAGTTCGTGGAGGGCGCTGCATCCGCGCCCCGCCGCGTCGTCCCCCAACCGTACCCAAACCACGTGGACGTCGGGCGGCTAATCGTGACCGAACAGGAGGACTTCGTAGAGGCGCTCGGCGGTCGCGAGCGGGCCGAGCGGGTCGCCGACCTGTTCTCCAGGAGACGGGCGGCGGATCAGCAGCTCAGCAAGCTAATCAGCAGCAGTCTGGACCTGGACCGTCTCGACTACCTGCTTCGCGATGCACGAGGCACCGGGATCCCGTATGGCCAGATCGACTTGAACTATCTTCTCAATAGCCTTCGCATGAGCCCGAGCGGGCTGTTGGGCGTGGTGGAAAAGGCACTGCCGGCCGCGGAGCACCTCCTGTTCGCGCGGTACTTCATGCATCGCACGGTATACGGCCACAAGACCACGATGGCGTTCGAGGAAGCCTGTCGCCAACTGCTCCGGCGGGTCCGTGAGCTGGGGCGCTATGAACTGCCCAGCCACGGCGCAGCTGTCGAGGAGCTGGTGAGGTCCAAGGGTCTCGGCGACTTTACCGACGCGTATGTTGACCGCGTGGTGCACCAGGCCAGCAATGACGAAGACCCCGTTGTCGCCGGGCTGGCGCTCGCAATCCGGCACCGCCAGCCGCCCAAGCTGCTTAAGGAAGTCCTGGTGCTGACGGAGCCGGACCCACAGTCGACGGCCGGGAGCATATTCAAACTCAACTGCCGCCACCGCCTCGCCGAACTGGCGCGCAAGCACGGCCTCAGCCTCGGGCAGTTCCTGCTCTGCGAGACCAAGCCGCTCTTGCTGGAGGATCGTCCCCATCGCATTACGGCAGACGATGCCCGGAATCTGCCTCTAGAAGAGGAGGATCCGCTGATCAAGGTCTTTGTCGGCGACGCCGACGAGCCCGTCTCAATCGTCGACGTGCCTTACGGCATCCTCGGCAAGTGTGCCGACTTTGTTTTCCGGGCCTTCCGCCTGTACTTCGTGCCGACCCCCGAGAACCGCAAGAACGTCGCTCGCGACATCGCTTGCGACCTCGCTCTCGAAGTAGCCGGTTGGCACAAGTCGGAATAGCGTCCGAGCGCCCAGACTGCCTGCCACAGCCGTGCAGCGCCGCCGCCGGTCTGGACAACTCGTGCGCCCTGCCGTGCAATGCGATCCATGCTCCGCTTCGCCCTCCGACGCCTGCTCGCCTTCCCTCTCCTGCTCTTCGCCATCTACGCCGTCGCGGTGCTGCTCATCATGGCCGCGCCCGGCGAGGGGCTCGAGACCGGCGAGAAGGAGCTGCCGCCGGAGGTACTGGCGGCCAAGCGGGCGGCGTACAACTACGACCAGCCGTGGTGGCAGCGCTACTTCTGGACGTGGCCCAAGCGGCTCATCTGGGACCGCGATCTGCCGGCCCATCAGTACGAAGACTGGACCGTGGTCGAGATCATGCGCGCCGCGCTGCCGGTCTCACTCCAACTCGGCGTGCTGGCGTTCAGCCTGGCCGTCCTGCTGGGCATCGCCGGCGGCGTGGCGGCCGTCGCGTTCCGCGGCCGAATCCTGGAGCACATCTCAGTCGGCCTGTGCCTTATCGGGATCTCGTTGCCCACGTTTGTGATCGGGACCGTACTGCTCGTCGCGGTCGCCCTGTGGCTCAAGGCCGTCCCGGTCGGCGGCTGGGGACGGCCGTCGCAGGCGATCCTGCCGGCGATCACCCTGGCACTGCCGTACGCGGCGTACATCGCGCGACTCCTGCGGTCCGCCCTGTTGGACGCCTACGCCGAGGATTACATCCGCACGGCGCGGGCCAAGGGACTGACCGGGGCGCGCGTGCTGCTGGACCACGCCCTGCGAAACGCCCTGCTGCCGGTGCTCAGCTACCTCGGCCCCGCCGCCGCCGCCATCTTCACCGGCTCCTTCGTGGTCGAGAAGATCTTCACGATTCCCGGCATGGGCACGCACGTGGTGGAGTCGATCAACAACCGCGACCAGAGCCTGATCCTTGCGACCGTGATGGTCTACGCCGTCCTCCTGGCCAGCTTCAATCTGCTCGTCGATCTTCTGTACGGCGTGGTGGATCCGCGGATTCGTGTCGGAGCCCGCCCGGCATGAGCACCCATCCCCATCCTTGGTCCCGTTTTCGGCACGACCGGGCAGCGCTGGTCAGCGCGGGCGTCCTGGTCTTCATGCTGGCGGCGTGCGTGCTCAGTTTGCCCTGGTCCAGCGCGGGCATGCGCGTCCAGCGCCTGGACCAGGCCCGCCAGGCCCCATCGCTCCAGCAGCCCTTCGGTACCGACGAGGTGGGCCGCAGCGTGCTCTGGCGCACATTCTATGGCGGCGCCATCTCGTTGAGCCTGGGAGTGCTGGCGGCGGCCATCGCGGTCGTCATCGGCACCGCGTACGGCGCCGTCGCCGGCCTGATCGGCGGCCGGTGCGACGATCTGATGATGCGCATCGTCGACTTGCTGTACGCCTTGCCCACCCTGCTGCTGGTCATGTTGTTCACCGTCTCCGTGGGCGCTGCGCTCGAGCACGCCCACCTGCTCGGCCGCGAGCCGGTGCGCCTGGTCGTGCTCGTTCTGGCGATCGGCGGCGTGAGTTGGCTGACGATGGCGCGGGTCGTTCGCGGGCAGGTGCTGTCGCTCCGCGAGCAGCCGTTCATCGAGGCCGCCCGCGCGCTCGGTCTGCCGACGACGCGCATCCTCTTGCGGCACATCGTGCCCAACCTGATCGGCCACGTCATCGTGTTCGCGACCCTCACGGTGCCGCAGGCCATCCTCCAGGAGTCGTTCCTCAGTTTCCTCGGCGTCGGCATTCAGCCGCCGCAGGCGACCTGGGGCTCGCTGGCCGCGGACGGCGTGCGCCAGATGAACCCGGTGCGGTTCGACTGGTGGGTGGTCGCGTTTCCGTGCGCGGCGCTGTCCCTGACTTTGCTCGCGCTGAACTTCGTCGGCGACGGCCTGCGCGACGCCTTCGATGTGCGCGGCGGCCGTGCGTCGCAGTAGCGCCCGGGCGGCTCGGCAGCGGCGATTCGCAGGTCCTGGGGCCGCTGCGCCCGATCGCCGATCGGCGGCCCACGGGGGTGGCGCAGAGGGGCGGTTGCGCAACTCGCGGGGATGTCGGCGGTTATGGGAACTTCACGCGCCGGTTGATTTGGACGACGGTTAGGCGTATTCTACGCCCTGATGACGTTTGGGGATTAGTGTAACGGTAGCACGACTGACTCTGGATCAGTTAGTCCAGGTTCGAATCCTGGATCCCCAGTTGACGACGGCGACGCGGGTTTTCTATACTATGTGAGCGTCGTTCCGGCGTTATGAAAAAACACCTGGGTGCCGGTTGCCCGGCAGTTAGTGGTCGGGTAAAATCTCGCGTAGAAAGTAACCCGAGCCCCAAACCCCGGGCCGGACTGCGTCGGCGTACGTGTCCCCCCCCGCACGTCCCGACCGCCGGCCCACTTTTTTTGCGCCGCTCACGGGATTCCCGGACTTCCAATCAGCTTGCGGCCGTCCGCGTCATAGCGACTCAGGTCCAGGTTCTTGAGGACCTTGGTCATCTGCACGATCTGCCCGGTATGGGTGGCGAAGTGCTCGACGACGTGGAACACGGCGACCAGACCGCTGACCTCATAGCCCTGAATGCAATACCGGGCCTCCAGCGCCGGGGTCCCGAGCCGCCTCAATACCTCGACCGCTCCGTCGACCGTTTGCCGCAGACCGGCCATGATCTCTGTCGCCGCCCGCGGCCCCCGTTCGGCGAACTCCGCGGGCCGGTTGCGTTCGAGCGGCTGCCCGGCGAGGCCGCTCAGAATCCACTGGCGGACGTTGCCGGTCAGATGCAGGATCAGGTTGCCGACGCTGTTGCAGCGGTCGTTCGCGCGGTGCCATAACTCGGCGGGGGCAAGCAGCGCGGCGCAGCGCTCGATCTGCACCCCGTCCTCGGCGAGCTTGGTGGCGGCATGCTGGAGAAAGTCCTGCCCGAGTGCATGCGTGTTCATGGTCGCGGCCCTCGTGTTTCAAACGCGGTCATGGTAGCAGCTTGGCGCGGTTTGACACCCCCGACGGGGCTTTCTATCATCGCCGCCATGTGGAAGAGCGAAGGCGCGGTCATTCAGCGGGGGTCATGAGCAAGCCATGAGCACGCAGGGTCGGTGCGGAACACACTCCGGACGAAGGTGGCAGACGTGGGCGTTAATGCTGTCGGCCCTGCTCCTTGGCTGTCAGAACGAGCCCGCCAACATCGAGAGCTCGATTTCCGCGTACCGTGATCGCATGCTCGTCCAGCACCAGGAGACTCCGCCGGAGTCCGAGCCGGCCGCCCCGCCGCGCCAGCCCGTGGCGCGCCCGATCCCCGAGCAGTCCGAGTTGCCGCCCCGCAGCTCCCTCATGACCCAACCGGCGACCGAAAGTCAGCCGGCCCCGGAGGCGATTCTGGCGGAGCTGGCGGACCCGACCGAGGCCCCGCAGGTCTTTGAGCGCCGCTTGGAGCGGTTGCGCCGGGACCAGGCGCAACGACAGGACCAGCACGTGGTCCGCAACTTCGAGCGCGTGGTCGAGCAGGCCAACGAGTACCTGAAGCTGGTGGGCACCCGCCAGGACGACCCGGCCAGCCGGCGGCCGCAGGTGCACCTCAGCTTGGCGGAGTGTGCACAGCGCGCGCTTGCGAACAGCTACACCATCCGCATCGAGGCCCACAACCCGGCCATCAGCGAGACGCAGATCGTCGAGGCGGAGGCCGCTTTCGACGCCGAGTTCTTTCTGGACACGTCGTGGGCCAATCTCGACCAGGCCACCGCCAGCACGTTTGTGCCCGGCACCAGTGACCAGCGCACCATCGCGGGCGGCTTTCGGAAACTGCTGCCGACCGGCATGGTGGCGTCGATCTCCACCGGCCTTTCCCGCTCCAAGAACAGCCTGCCCCAGCAGTACCAGACGCTGAACCCGGCATTCTCCACCAATCTCGTGGGCGAGCTGCGCCAGCCGCTGTTGCGCGGCTTCGGGCTCGGCGTGAACCGGGCCCAGATCAACATCCGCAAGATCGAGCACCAGATCAGCGTCGAGGTGTTCGCACAGCGCGTCCGCGACACGCTCCTGACCGTCGAGCAGGCGTATTGGCAGCTCGCGCAAGCGCGGCGGCGCGCCACGATCTACGCCGAATCCACGGCCCAGAACCTGATCACCTACCGGAACATGCAGGACCGGCTGGGCCACGACGCGACCCAGGTCGAGGTGTCGAACTCCGAAGCCCGCTGGAAGACGTCCTATGTGGCGTACCTGGAGTACGTGAAGCTGATCCGCGACGCGGAAGACCAGCTCAAGAACGTGCTCAACGACCCCACCTTCAAGCTCTCCGAGGACGTCGAGATCATCCCGACCGAGACGCCCCTCGTCGCCCCGATCGTCCTCGATCACTTCGCCGAAGTGCGCACCGCCCTCGACCGGCGCAGCGAGATCCGGCAGGCCAAGGAGCGGATCCACGCCACGCGCATCAACACGCTCGTGGCCAAGAACGCCATCCTCCCCAATCTCGAGGCCTCGTTCCGGTACGAGGTGCAGGGCATCGGCCGGACCGCGGACAACTCCTTCGACAACCTGACCACCAACCGCTTCATCTCGTACACGCTGGGTGCCAGCTTCTCCTACAGCTTCGGCGAACGGGCGGCCCGCGCCGCGCACCGTCGCGCACGGCTCCAGGAGTCGCAGGCCGTCGTGAGCCTGAACCAGGCCACGGACCAGGTGGTGACCGAGGTGAACAACAGCATCCGTACGCTGATGGTGCGCTACACCCAGCTTCCGCCTTCCCTCGAATCGGTCCAGGCCGCCGAACGCAACCTGCGCGCCCTGCAGGCGCGGACCCAGCGCATCGATCCCAACTACCTCCAGACCGAGCTCGGTGCCGTCGAGCAGCTCGCCAGCACCCGCAACACCCTGCTCAGCGTGCTCCTCGGCTACAACGTCGGAATCGTCGAGCTCGAGAAGGCCAAGGGCACCCTCCTGGACTACAACAACGTCGTTGTGTCCGATGCGCAGCCCAAGCGCTGATCCCGCCCGCCCCGGCGCGGCCGACGGCCGGCTGCGCCGCGCGACCCGCCCATGGCTGGCGCCGTTGCTTGCCCTGTTGTGCTTCGCCAACAGCATCGGCAATGACTTCGCCTACGACGACCGGGCCCTCGTCCTGGACAACCCCCGCATCCGCAGCCTCGGCGACATCCGCGCCCTGTGGCTTTCGGACTGGTGGGCACTGGTCGAGGGCGCCCCGGAGGCCAACCCGCAGCGCGACCGGCTCTATCGCCCGTTCACCCTGTTCACCTTCGCCCTCAACTACGCGGTCCACGGCTACCGCCCCGCCGGCTACCACCTCGTCAACGTCCTGCTCCACGCCGCCGTCTGCCTGTTGGTCTGGCACTTCGCGCGGCGGCTGACGAACGACGCCATCGTGGCCGGCGTGGCCGCGGCCGTCTTCGCCGTGCATCCCGTGCACGTCGAGGCGGTCGCCAACGTCGTCGGGCGGGCGGAGCTGCTGGCCGCCCTCTTCCTCCTTGGCGGCCTGCTCGTGCTCCAGCCGCCCGCGGGGACTCCGGGTGTACGGCGCGCACTGGCCGCCCTGCCGTTCTTCCTGCTGGCGCTGCTGTCGAAGGAATCCGCCGTCTGCTATCCCGCGATCGCCCTGCTCATGTTGCTGTGGATGCAGCGCGGGCGGCGGCCCGGCCGGCGTTGGTGGCTCGGGCAGGCGGCCGTGCTCCTGGTGCCGCTGCTCGTGTACTTCCCCCTCCGCTACGTCGCCCTCGAACAGCAGCTCTTCCGCACGGAGCCGGTCGGCGTCCTGTTGAACCCCTTGGTCACCGCCTCGGGTCTGGCGCGCGTCCTCGCGCCGTTTACCGTGCTCGGCCACTACGTCCGGCTCCTGCTCATGCCTACGCACTTCAGTTGCGATTACGGCATCGCCATCGTCGACCCGCACCGCAGCGTCACGGCCATGACGCTGCTGGGCATGGCGTCCGCCGTCGGCCTCGCCGCCGGGCTGTGCGGCCTCGCGCGCCGCGGCGCCGGCGCCCGGCAAGCGGGCGTGCTGACGGCGATGCTCGTCGCCAGCTACGCGCTCTTCTCGAACACGTTTCTGTTGATCGGCGTCGCGGTGGCCGAGCGCTTCTTGTACTGGCCCTCGGTGCCCGCGCTCGTGCTCCTCGCCACCGGCATCGCGGCGTTCGGGCGCCGCTACGCCACCCCCGGCCAGGTTCTCGCGCCCAGCGCGCGTCTGCTGCGGGTGCTCGGGGTCCTCCTGCTGGCGGCGCTCGGTATCCGATCGGCGGCGCGGAACCTCGACTGGGCCGACAACCTCAGCCTCTTCGGCGCCGACGTCCGCACGCAGCCGGCGGGTGCCCAACTGAACAAGGGCTACGCCACCGAGCTGTTGCGGCTGTGGCGCGAGTTGCCGCATCCCCAGCGCGACCAGCACCTCCTGACCATCGCCCTCGGCCACCTGGACCGCGCGATCCAGATCTATCCCGGATACGTCGAGGCCCTGACGCGGCGCGGGCAAGTGCGCGCCCAACTCGGCGATCTCGACGGTGCGCTGCTCGACCTGGAGGCCGCGATTCAACTTGACCCGACCACCCAGGAAGCCCGCCGGACCCTCGCACAGGTCGTATATGGCGCGGGCGCCGACGCACGCCTGGAGGCCCTGCGCGCGGCGCTCGCGACGCAGCCGGCGGAGGCGACGGGACGGCTCCAACTCGGTCGCGCGCTGCTCGAGAGCGGGCAGGCGGCCGAAGCTCAGCAGCACCTTGAGGAGGCCGTGCGGTTGGCCCCCGACAACATGGAGGCGCTCCGCGAGCTGGCCAAGGCGCTGGCGGTAACCGGGAAAGACGAGCGCGCCATCGTCCTGTTCGAGCAGGTCGTAAGACACGCTCCCGACGACTGGCAGGCCCACGCCAACCTGACGAAGCTCCTGGCCCCGCGCGACCCGCAGGCCGCCCTGGCACACGCCCGCACCGCGTACCAACTGCGGCCCGGCGAGCCGCGCAACGGCATCAACCTCGCCGAGACGTATGCACTGACCGGCCAAACCGCGCGCGCTGTTGAGCTGTACCGGGAGTTGGAGCGCCACCTGGACCCGGATGACCCCCTGCGGCAGGTAGTGGCACAGCGGCTGGACTTCCTGCGCGGTCGCTGACGCGGGATGTGGCGCCACGCCGTGCCCCGCCGCCAGCGCACGTCGCGCGTGACGCGCCGGATGCGGTCACGACACCGGCAACTCGCCCAGCAATGCGACCGCCAGGCGCTCGCCCACAAGCTGCGGTGCCACGTTGCGGTCCAACATGTACTCGGCTTCGCGCACCGCGCGCAGCCCCGCCTCGAGCCGATCGAAGCTCGCTTCGGCCACGAGCGCCGGCACACGCCGCAGCCGGGACGTGGACGCCGGCGCGGCGACGCCGAACCGGGTCAGCAGCGCATCGCGACAGCAGGCCCCCACCAGCAGCAAGGCCAACTTCAGCGCCTCGCGCAGCTCGTCCGTCGGAACGCGCCGGCCGGCGGACCTTGGCGCGTCGTCTTCTTCGTCCGGTTCTTCCTCGGCGTCATCGTCCGCGCCGGGCCGGGCGCGCTCCGCGAGCGCGGTCGCCAGCTCGATCAGGCCCTTCGCAAACGCCTCCGGATCGCCCTCGGACACCCGGTCCAGACAATCGCCGACCGCTTCAAGCGTTCCCAGCAGGTCAATCTGCTGCCAACGGAGCGCGACGCCCAGTCGCCCGCCCGACAACTCCGCCAGCCACCGCGCATCGACCGCCGCTGCGCCCGACCGGCGCGCCAGCTCTTCCGCCACGAACTCGAGCGGCAGCGTCCCGAACGGCACGCGCTGGCAACGCGACTGAATCGTCGGCAGCAGCCGGGCCGCCGACGCCGTGACCAGGATCAGACAGGCGGCCCCCGGCGGCTCCTCGAGCGTCTTGAGCAGCGCGTTCTGGGCTTCTTCGTTCATCCGCTCGGCGTCGCGGATCAGGAATACGCGCCGCCGGCCCTGGGCCGGCTTCATCGCCGCCGGCTCGATAAGGAAGTGCCGGATCAGATCGACCGCCAGGAACAGTCCCTTGCGCTGCCGGATGCTGCGGTCGGGATGCAGCTTGTGCAGCCCGCGGTGAATCAGGTGAAAATCCGGGTGATTGTCCGCTGCAATCAGCCGGCAGGACGGGCACTGTCCGCAGGCGTCGGCGTCCGGGGCGAGCGCGTCGTCTTCGCAAAGCAGGCGCGCGGCGAGGGCGCGCGCGGCCAGCTCCTTGCCCACGCCCTCCGGCCCCTCGAACAGGTAGGCGTGTGCCATTCGCTCGCTGCACAGCGCACGCCGCACGAGCGAAAGCGCGCGGTCCTGATGGCGAACGTCACTGAAACGCACGCTGCACCGCCTCTCGCACGTCCTGCCACACCCCTTCCACCTCGCGGTCGGCGTCCAACACCGTGACCGGCGCCGGGTAGAGGGCGGGCAGCTCGCGAAACAGTTGCCGGACCCGGCGGTGGAATTCGAGCGGCCGGCGCTCCATCGCGTCCGCCGTCGCGCCGTCGAACATCGTCGTCTGGCCCACCTGCTGGCGCTGGCCGACGTGATGGGGCTTGCGCCCGGTGCGCGCGAAGCCGACCTCGGGGGGCACGTCCAGGACAATCGTCAGGTGCGGCCAGACGTCGCCGACCGCGAGCCTCCCCAGAGCGATGATCTCGTCGCACGGCACGCCCGCGGCCCCCTGATACGCGCAGGTCGCCGAGATGAAACGGTCGCAGAGCACGATCTCGCCGGCCGATAGCGCGGGGCGAATGACCTCGGCCACGAGCTGGGCCCGGGAGGCCATGAAAAGCAGCGCCTCGCAGCGCGGGTCCATCGTGGACAGGTCGTAGCCGAGCAAGACGTGGCGGACGCGGTCGCTGATCTCGGTGCCGCCGGGGTCGCGCGTCCGTCGGCAACGCCCACCGTGGCTTGTGATCCAGGCGGCCAGCCGCTCGAGCTGTGTCCCCTTGCCGGCGCCATCCGGGCCGTCGACGACGATGAACTTGCCGGCCAGATTCATTACCGCTATCTCAATGCCGCCCCCGACCCGTTTCATTCTCGCGCGGAATCCCCGGCGGCCCACAGAAGCAGACCAGGCGTGGCCTGCACGGCGGGCATGCAGAGCGCCTGCGCGGACCTGGAGAATCGTTGGCGCTCAGCGCGCCCACAGCGTTCTGTGATCTCATCGCCCCACTGCTGCCATCCAGCGCGCGGGTGACGCGCAAACAACTCCAGGTACGGTCCTGGGCTGCAGCGCTCGATGATCGAATACAACTCGTCCGGCTTTCGAGAGTGCTCCCGCTTGCGAGACACGATGATATTGGTTTGGCGACGTCCGGCAGGCCCCGTGCGAATGGCTCCGCGGACACCGAACAGCACCAACTCGGTGACGTTGCGAAAGTAGAACCCAACGCCACGACCGTCAGGCCCACCGTCCTTGCGGATCTTGTACCAAACAAGGTTGCTCTTGTAGACGAAGCCCCAACGACGCATGACTTCCAAACCTTCGAGAATAAGTGCGTTGGGAACCCAAAGATAAAGGTGCGACCGGGCCGCTGCCAGCTGAGCAACAGGCAGCTCTCTGATCTGCTCGATTGTCATCGTGGCGTATCTGGCCAGCCGGCGGTGTTCAGGAGCCATCTTCCCCGTTCGGTTCGTGAACCGCCAGGGGGGATCAGCCAAGATGGCCCCAAACGAACCACCACACACGGACAATAGGTCGTGGCCGACTGACCGGCCTTGCCCGTTATCCGGCGTCGGCGCCAAACCTACGCGTCCTCGACGTAGAGACGCTTCTTTATGCCAAAGACGAGAATCGGACATCCACCGCCACCTCCGCCCTCTATCCGCGGGATCAACTTCGACATCCATGTTGTGCTGGTCCCGTACTTGGACCAGATTCCGAGCTCATTGAAGACGGCCCGCAGCTCGTCCGCCTTGGTGATGATAACACCCACACTGATTGCGCGCAGATCAAACAGCAGTCGGAAGTTGTTCAGGTCGCGGTCGAAGAACGGGTCTTTGTTGCTCCACTCCAGCTCGAGCGCCACGCGGTTCTTGTAGCAGTCCACCTTGTGCGTGGGACTCTCGGTGGTCTGCTCGTCGACGACGATCTTGGTAGACCATTTCTTCTCGCGCCAGCCCCGAGCGACAAACGCCCGGTCAAGTTCCTGGGCCACTTTCGATTTGCCGCCGCCGCCGACAACAATGTGGGACTGCTTCACCCGAAACTGCTCCAGCACCGCGACGACGTCTCGCCATTCATCGACGAAATCTGTTCGCAGAATGGCGCCGGCGTGCTTCCACTCATGCACTTCGTAGGCGTCGACGATGAACTTCGGGAGAGAACGCATTGCCAACCGCCGCTCCTCGCTTCGCGCACGGCAGGTTCGCATAACCGCCGCCAACGGGGTATTATCTCCGCGGTTGCATGGTCCACAAGGCGACGCCCCGTGGAGAACCGCGGGGGCTAGGGCCAGGGGCCTCACGCTGGGCCGCAGAAACACCGGCAATGGGCTGGCTAACTTGGTTCCTGTTCGAGTCCGTCGCGGCGCTGGGCGCCCTGCTGGGGCTCGTGCTGTTCGCGCTGCTGGTGTACTGGCGGCGGAGCGGACGCCGACGCCCGCTCCTGGTCGGGCTCGCCGCCGCCGCCGTCCTGCTCACGGTCCAGGGCCTCGTCGTGACCCAGCGCGAGCACGCCGGGCGGATTCTCCTGTCGATCGAGAAGGACTTGCTGGCGTCGCGGACGGGCGCCCTGGCGGCGGCGCTGGCTCCGGATTTCGACGCCGCCGGCATGGACCGCGATGCTTTCGTGCAGTACGTGAGCCGGCAGCTTCAACGCCTGAAGATTCGCTGGCTCGACCGCTGGGCGCTGTTCCTTGTGGAGAGCGACGCGGAGCGCTTCGTCGTTTCGGCCACGTACTCGGCCGACGTTGCAAGCGGCAACTTCACAGGAAACGCGCGCTCCGTGTGGTCGCTGACCTTCGTCCGCCGCTCCGACGGCTGGAAAATCGCGAACATCCGTCCGCTCCACGTTGGCAGCGTGGATGACCCTACGTGGTTCACCTTCGATTGAGGGCCCGGCGGCTACCCCGGGTACCGTGCGGCAATCGGCATGCGCCGGCCGAAGCCGAAGGCCCGCGACGTCACCTTGAGCCCCGGCGCAGCCTGCTGCCGCTTGTACTCGCTCACGTGGATCTTGCGGATCACGTCGGCGACCACCCGCTGGTCGAAGCCCCCCGCCACGATCTCGCCGGCCCCCTCCAGCCGCACTTCGTAGCGTTCCAGAATGGCGTCGAGCACGTCGTACGGCGGCAGTGAGTCCTGGTCGGTCTGGTTGGGGCGCAGCTCGGCCGACGGCGGCTTGGTGAGTGTCCGCTCCGGGATCACCGGCCGGCCGGCCCGGTCGTTGATGTGCCGGGCCAGCGCGTAGATCATCGACTTCGGCACGTCGCTGATGACCGCCAGCCCCCCCGCCATGTCCCCGTAGAGCGTGCAATAGCCGACCGCCAGCTCGCTCTTGTTGCCCGTCGTCAGCAACAGGCTCCCGAACTTGTTGGACAGCGCCATCAGCAGCACGCCACGCACGCGGGCCTGGATGTTCTCCTCGGCCACGTCCGGCGGGCGCGTGCCGAAGTGCGGACGCAGGCTCTGCTCGAAGGCGGCGTGCATGGGTTCAATGTCGATCATGGAGAAGCGGATGCCCAGGTTCTCCGCCAACTCGCGCGCGTCAGCGCGGCTGTGTTCGCTGCTGAAGCGGCTGGGCATGGCGACGCCGTGCACGTGCTCAGGTCCGAGCGCGGCCGCCGCCAGCGCCGCCACGACCGCGGAGTCCACGCCGCCCGACAGCCCCAACACCACCGTGCGGAAGCCGCACTTGCGAACGTAGTCGCTCAGGCCGAGCACGAGGGCATCGTGCAGACTGGCGGGCCCGACCGGCTCGGGCTCGCGGCGCGTCGCGGACAGGTCGTCCAGATCGACCAGCAGGCAGTCTTCGGCAAACGCGCGCGCCTGCCCGACCAGGCTCCCGCGCGCATCCACCACGCTGCTGGTGCCGTCGAAGATCAGCTCGTCGTTACCGCCCACCTGGTTGACGAACAGCACGGGCACGCCGCAGCGCGCCGCGTGCTCCGCCATCAACGCGACCCGCACCGGGTGCTTGCCCAGGTAGTACGGCGAGGCCGCGATGTTGAACACAACCTGCGCGCCAGCGGCCACCAGGTCGGCAATCGGATCGCACGCATACAAGGGCTGACCGAGCATTTCCTCGCGCGACCACATGTCCTCACAGATCGTCACGCCGATCCGCCGCCCGCCGACCTCAATCACCGGCTGCGCCTGGCCCGGCTCGAAGTAGCGCACCTCATCAAACACGTCGTACGTCGGCAGGAGCCGCTTGTGCCAACGGGCCGCCACGCGTCCCCCCGCGAGCAGCGCGGCGGCATTGAACAGCGGCCGGCCGAACGCGCGGCGGTTGCGTTCCGCGTAGCCCAGTACGACCGCCACGTCACCCGCCTGCCTCGCAATCCGATCCACCGCCTCCAGATTGGCATCGACCACGTCGCGCCGCAGCAGCAGGTCTTTGGCCGGATAACCGATGATCGCCTGCTCGGGAAAGACGGCGAGCTGCACGCCGGCCGCGAGGGCCTGCTCGACCCCGCGCAGGACGCGGGCGGTGTTGCCGGCGATGTCGCCGATGTTCGGATTGGTCTGGATCAGGGCGACCTTCATGCCGGAATCTTCCGCCGTGCACGGGCGGTGTCAAACGCGCTCGGCGGCGCACGGCCCATCGCCGTGCGCAAACAAGCACGGCGACCCGCGCGACGCCGACCTACGTCGTGGCACGCATGAACACCGTAACCACCAGCACCGCGAGGGCCGCGACGGCCACGACCACGGCCACGGCGAAGGCCGCCAGGAAGCGCCGGCTCTGCTCGCGCACCAGCGCTGTGAACGCCTGGTGCTGTTCCTGCTGGGCGGCATTCAGGCGCTGAAGCACGTCCACCTGCGCCGTGCCCGACGAGCCCAGGGTGTCCACCGCCCGGCCGAATTGCTGCAAGGAGTGCATGAGCTGCGTGTCCGCCTCCTGGGAGACTTCCAGCGAACGCGCCACCGTGCGGATCGCCTCCGCCTGGGCCAGCAGCGACTCCGGCATGCGGCCCAGGGTGGCGGCCAGTGTCGCGGTGTTCTTGCCGGCTGTCTCGGCGTGTTCCGCGATCGATTGCAGACCGTCCCCCTGGCGCCGCTGCGTCTCGGCGACCTGCTCCAGGATCCCGCCGATGCGTTCCAGCGCCCGGGCGGACTCCGCCGCCCGCTGCTCCTGCTGCTCGAAATGCCGTTGAATCGACTGCGCGATCTCGACCATCCGCAACGAGACCTCGCGGCCCTGCGCCGCCCGCGAAGGTTTCCGCCACCACAGCAGCCCCGCACGGTCCGCACCCGCCGCCGCCGGCGGCGCGGCCGCGCGGTCCTCTTCCGGCGCAGCGAGCGGCTGGCGCGCACCGTCGCCCCCGCCGGAGCCTGCTTCGGCGCGAAACAGACTGCTCATCCGTTGCCAGAAAGAAACCGGCGCAGCCATCTGCGTACCTCCCTGTACGCGCCCCGTGGCGCGGCTCACTCGTGGTGGCGATTATAGACCCTGCCCCCTGCCCCGCCAGAGGTGTGCGCGCGGCTCCCGCTCAGTGGGCCTCGCCGGCCGGCCCTTCGTACTCCTCCACCAGCTCCGCGATCGCCTTGATGGGCGCCGCCGGCACAAACAGCTCCATCCGCACGGCCTCCGGCTCCAGGTAGACGGTGAAGCCCGCCCAGGGCGTCGCGGCGCGTCCGACTTCCAACGGCGGCAGCGGCACGCCGAGCTGCTCCGACAGCCCGCGCGCGCTGCTCACCGCGGCCGGGATGTCGACGAGCAGGCACAGTTGCGGACCGGGCGTGAGCGTCTTGAAGAGGTCGGCCACGCGCGCGTCCTTGGCCAGCGGCGCCGCGTCGGTCGCCAGAAGTTGGCTCAGCTTACGGCGGGCGTCCACGCGCGGCCCGAAGGAGTAGGCCACGCCCTCCGGGTGCGGGGCCATCAACAGCGCGGGCCGCTCGCCGTACAGCACTTCGACCATCGGCTGGCGCGGCGAATCCTCGGTCTCGAAGTTGATCTCGAAGACGTCGACCGCCACCCCGGCCACCTGCTCGGCGGCGCAGGGCGCCATGGCCGCCGGGAACGTCCCCCAGGCGCTCATCAGCTCCGGGGTCAGCTCGCAGATCTTCCGCATCCCGCGCTGAACCGCCTCGCCCTCCTGGGTCAGATAGATTCCCCAGTACAACACGCCTTGGCCTTCGGTGCCGAAGTCGAATACGGCACTGCTGCCGGGGAGCTTGCGATTCAGCTCGATGCTCTGCTTGACCATGGATTCGAGCTTGTCCGCGCCCAACCTCTGCTTGAGGGACTCCATGCCCAGCAAGGCCTTGGCCATCGCGGTGTTGAAGCCGTCGGCCCCCGGGGCGTCTTCCCATTCATACGCGATCACGAGGGGGGTCTCGCCGGCCGGGAGCCCGCGGAGCAAGTCTCGCGCGGGCCGCCGGACCTGCCGGAGATAGCCCGCCACGCCGGAATCCGAACGGAACGAAGCCCGCCCGTCCACCAGCACGCCGCGCGCGTCCACCCGCACAGTCCCGACGCAAACCCGAACGTCCAGCACCGTCTGCTTCAGCCGCTCCAACAGCCAGGTCCAGATTTGCAGGCTGGCTTCCACGTCGGGGCCGGTGGCCATCATCCCGAGGCTCATGCCTTGCCCCGCCAGGCTGATGGCGCGCTCGATCTCGTCTTTCCAACCCGCCATGTCCGCGTAGACCACCACGTGCCGCTGGTCCAACGCGCCGGCGGCGGCCTCCTGGAACCTGGCCGCAAACTGCCCCGTCGCATCCAGGGCGCGCCGCAGCTCGCCCCGCTCGCGCGCAAAGACCACCACGCCGCTTGCGCTCGCCGCCAGGAGCTGCTCGGACCCGAATTCGTAGAGCGGCACGTCGTCGCGCAGCAGCCCCGGCTGCGTCGCGGTCTTCCAGCCTTCGTCAACGCTCGACGAGGCGATCAAGACCGGCTCATCGTGGCCAGGCGACAGGGCCAGAAGCAGCGCGCCCGACGGGTTGAGCGCCACGGCGCCCCGGTCCACCACTTCGGCGAGCAGCGTCCGCGCGGTCATCTCCGCGAGGTCGGGAATCGCGGTCGCTTTGCCAAAGCCCGATAAGCCCGCCGCGAGCCCCTCCACGCTCGGGACCACCACCACGAGGCACGCGTCGTCCGGGACGTACCGTACAACGCGCTCAACCTCGAGCGGCAACGAAGCGGGTTGCGTCGCGGCCGGCTGACCAGCGACCAGGCCGCCACATGTGAGCACCACGGCAATCACGGACAACTTGAGGCACACGACTTGTCTCCTGAGACGGGCGTGTCGGCACCGACCGCGGTGTCGCGACCGGGAAGCCGACGTCCGCACTCCTGATTAAATCGCCGCGCCCCGGACGTGTCGACGCGCGGCGGACAACTTCCGACAACCGCGTTATGCCGCGGAAACGCCGCTGAACCCTCACGGCCGCCCAGCCGATGTTACAGGAGGAGACCGTCCGTCTGCGCTGCGCGCGGAGCAGTATGATGGCCAGTGAACCGCCCCCTGTGCTCGCCAGCGAGGCCGAGATCGAAGCCGCTCTCAACGAAGCACAGGCCCACGCCGACCGGATCCCCGACCTTGACGACGGCCTTCGGCCCAAGGTCGTCACGGTCCCGGTGGAGGCCCCGCCCCTGCCCCGGCCGATCCCGTCCAAGGCACCGGCCGATCCAGCCGCCGCGGCAACGACGCCGACACCGCCCGCTGAGCAGGCGCTTGACCGTGGGACGTCGGACGACGCCTCACCGGCCGCCCGCGCTTCGCGGGGGCCGTGGGTGGGACGCGCACTCTACTGGGCAGCGGATACCCTTCTGTGGGTATTGAACTGGCCATTCCAGGGGCTGTCCGGAACGGCCAGGCAGGTGATCGGCCTGTCGGCTGTCGCTACGATCGTCACTTCGCTGCTGGCCCTGTTCCTGCTGCCGATGCTGGGCGCGACACCGGCGCACTGAAGAGCGCGCGGCCTGCCCACCTATGGCGTCGGACCTGAGCCTGCCCGCCGTGGCGGGTCCTCCTTCTCCGTCGTCTCCAACGCGGTGTCGGCAACGGCCCAGTTCGCCGCCCTGCCCCGCGCGCTGCGCAGCACCACCCGCCACGCGAGGCGCAGCAGGATGGCCGTCGCGACCAGGCCCAACTGGATCGCCACGATCGTGCGCGGCCCCAGCGCCAGCCACGTCGAGCACGTGGCGAACAGCACGTAGCGCAGCCCGCGCCCCGTGAAGTACGCCGCCGCAAACCGCACGCGCGAGTAGCGCCGCAGGATCGCGAGCCAGCGGACGGCGTCGATGGGGATCGGCACGAACGCGACCAGCAGCAGGATCTGAAACGGACTGCGGTCGAACCAGTGGACGGCCCAGCCGTAGAGCCGCGTCTGCCGCACCCGCTGTGCCAACCCAAAGCGAAGCAGATACGTCAGCACGTGGTATTCGTTGAGGTTCGCCATCGTCGTCGCCGCCCCCATCATCACGGCCACCACGACCACCCGCAGCCAGGCAGTCTCGACGAGCGCGAACCCCGGCGCCGCCGCCAGGAACACCACCCAGGCCGTCGGCAGCGGCAGCAAGCTGTTACAGAGCGACAGGTAGAAACAGCTCAAGGCGAACACCCACATGCGCAGGGCGAGGCCGTCGGTCTCCGCGGAGTGCTCGAACGCCCCGAGCGCCACCGCCGCCCACCCGCACAACCAGACCACAAAGAACGCGAACCAGACCCGCATCGCGGGCAGAGCGCGCTCGGCCGCCCCCGTCCCCGGGGCGCCGGCCGCGGCGCCGGGTTTCGCGCACGCCAGTTCCGCCGCCTTAGTCAACGAACCGCCCGTCGCACATGCGCAACACGCGGTCCGCCGTCACCGCGAGTTGCTCGTTATGGGTGATCATGACCACCGTCTGCCCCAGCCGCCGGTGAAGGTCGGAAAGCAACTCGAGCACTCCGGCCGCGTTGGCGGAATCCAGGTTTCCCGTGGGCTCGTCCGCCAGCAGCAGGGCCGGCTCCCCGATCACGGCCCGCGCAATGGCCGCTCGTTGCTGCTGCCCCATCGAGAGCTGCCCCGGCTTCTTGTGCGCGCAGCCGCCGAGGCCGACGCGGTCCACCAGGCGGTCCACCTGGCCGTCCGCCGCGAGCCCGCGCAACCGCAGCGGCAGCGCCACGTTCTTCCGCACACTGATCGTCGGCAGCAGGTTAAACCGCTGGAACACGAAGCCGATCATCTCGCGGCGGACCCGCGTGCGCGCGCCGTCGCCCAGCCCGAGCATCTCCCGGCCCGCCAGCCGCAAAGCCGCGGCGCGGGTCGGCGACAACACCAGGCCCAGGATGTTCAGCAGGGTCGTCTTGCCGCAGCCGGAGGGCCCCATCACGACCAGGAACTCCCCGCGCCGCACTTGGAGATCGATCCCGTGCAGGACGGGTTCCGCCACGCCCGTATGGGTGTAGGTGTGGTGCAGGCCGCGCACGTCGATCATCAGGTCGTCGTTCATTCGTGGCTCAGCGCCTGGGCCGGATCTAGCCGGGCGGCCCGGTAACCGGGATACAGCGCACTCAGCGCGCCGCCGAGTACGCCGATCAACACCGCCGCCAGGAAGTGCTTCGCCGTCAGGTCCACGGTCAGCAGCGGCTTGACCAGCACGATCAGCTCGCGGGCCCCGAAGGCCAGGGCGATCCCGATGGCCACGCCGCCGGCGGAGATCAACACGGCCTCCACGACCGCCAGCCGCACGAGCCCGAGCCGCGAGACGCCCAGCGCCTTCAGAATCCCGAGCTCGCGCGTGTGCTCGATGACCATCGTGTACACGGTCAGCAGGATGAAGAGGAAGCAGGCGGCGAGGGCCACACTGCTCGAAGCCGTCATGTACAGGTTCACCGACGCGAAGCTCGCGCGCAGCAGTTGCCCGTATTCGGACTTCAGCTCGACGCGCACATCCGCGCCGAACTGCCGCTGGAAGACGTCCGCCGCGGCCGCCGGCTCCAGGTCCGGGCGCAGCTTGATGAAATACATGCTCGCCGTCGGCTCCCCGGCCACCACGATCTCGCGCAGCGTTTGCAGCGGGGCGAACACGCGGCCCGCTACGCCGGTCTCAACCACGCCGACAATGCGAAACACCTGCCCCATGATCTGGACTTCGTCCCCCAGGCCGTAGGCACCGACCCGCCGCAAGCGCTCGTCGATCACCAGCTCCAGCCCGTCGGCCAGGTACTCCGCGTAGGCGCCCGCGGCCTGCGGGGAACCGCTCAAGGGCCCCCCACTCACCGGCGGCAACGCCCCGGACTCCACCTGCTCGACGAACACGCGCGCCCGATCAAACAGCTTCCCGGCCGTCACGCGCCGCGGCCCGAGGAACAGCTCCATCTGCTCGGGGTCGACGCCGAACAGCCGCTGCTGCTGGCCGGCCATCTGGACCTGCCCGAAGAAGACCGGAATGACGGCGGCGGCCAGCGGGCCGCGCTCGTCGCTCACCCGCCGCAGGTGCCGCTCGTGGCTGGCGCGAAACGGCGCGCCGCTCGTGAAGATGATGTTGTCCTGGGCCGGCAGGACCACCAGCTCGGCATCCACGCTTTGCATGCGCTCGTTCACTTCCGCCAGCGAGCCCCCGGCCAGCCCACGCGAAACGAGCATCAGCATGATGCCGATGCCGACCGCCAGCGCGCTGAGCAGCGTGCGCAGCTTGTGGTGCGTCAGGTTGGCCCAGGCCAGCACGAGCATCAGCGCCGCCGGTCTCCAAAGTCCGCCACCGCCGCCGGAATGCTCCACACGTACACCACGGCGGCGCCCGCGAGCGCGCCCAGGCTGAGCACGCCCAGCACAACCGCGGCCTGCGTGACGGCTTCATACCCGAGCAAGACCATCACGCCGCTCAGCACCACCCACGCGATCAGCAGCCAGCCCGCGCCCGCCGCCGCCCCGCCGCGAATCGAGCGCCCCCGCGGCACCGGCAGCACCTGCGCAAAGGCCCCCTGCGCCCCGATCATCAGCACCTGGCTTTGCACTCCCGCCGCGACCGCCACCCCGGCCACCACGAGCCAGCGCACCCACGGCTCCATCGGCGGCAAGCTCGCGCGCAGTGCGTCGTTCAGCGCCAGCACGACCAGCGCACCCAGCCACAACGGCGAATAGTAAGCCCAGGGACCCATGCTCGTCCTCGCCGCCGGCGGCGCGGCACCTCGCCGCACCGCGCGGTCCACGTCCTATCGTGTAGATGCTATCATGTCCGCGCTCGTTTGGCGCCCCGGCGGACCACAATGCGCGATTCGTCCGCCGCGGCCAAGCGGAGCGCAAAGCGCACGCGAGCGCTCCGGCGAGGATGCGCCCGCCCGCGCCGCAGCGTTCGGGGCGCTCCTCCGCCGGGCGGGTGGTGCGCCGTACGAGACCGGGACGACCGCCGTGAGGAATCTCGCAATTGTCGGTGCGACCGGCGCGGTGGGACGGGAGTTCTGCGCGCTCTTGCGCGCCCGGCGGTTTCCGGTGCAAGCGCTCCGGCTGCTGGCGTCCGAGCGTTCCGCCGGCCAGACGATCGAGGGCCTGCATGGCCCGGCCGTCGTCGAGCGGCTGACGCCGGAAGCCTTCAACGCCGTGGACCTGGCGTTCTTCTCGGCGGGGGCCGCGGTCGCCCGCGAGTTCGCCCCGCTCGCCGTCCGAGCCGGTGCGGTCGTGATCGACAACTCGTCGGCGTTCCGCATGGATGACGAGGTGCCGCTCGTTGTCCCGGAAGTCAACCCCGACGCTGCCCGGCGGCACCGCGGCCTCCTCGCGAACCCCAACTGCTCGACGATCCTCCTGGCGATCGTGCTGTGGCCGCTGCATGGGCTGGGCCGCGTGCGGCGCGTGGTCGTCTGCACGTACCAGGCGGCGAGCGGTGCCGGTGCGCGCGCCCTGGCGGAATTGGAGTCACAGACGCGCGAGGTCCTGGCCGGCCGGCCGCCGCGGCCTGAGGTCTTCCCGGTCCCGTGTGCCTTCAACGTCTTCAGTCACAACACGCCGATCGGGGACGACGGTCTCAATCTCGAGGAGCGGAAGCTCATTCTCGAAACGCGGAAGATCTTCGGCGACGAGTCGATCCAAGTTGTCCCGACGTGCATGCGCGTGCCGGTCATGCGCGCCCACACGGAGGCGCTGGCCGTCGAATTCGTGCGGCCGGTCGACGCCGAGCAGGCCCGCGCGGCACTGAGCGCGGCGCCCGGCGTGCGCGTCGTGGACGACCCGGCGCACAATCGCTTCCCGACGCCGCTGGAGGCCACCGGGTGCGATGAGGTCCTGGTCGGCCGTATCCGTCAGGACGCCAGCATCCCCGACCGTCGCGGCCTGCAACTGATCTGCTCCGGCGACCAGCTCCGCAAGGGGGCGGCGTTGAATGCGATTCAGATTGCCGAGTTGCTCGAAGGAGTGTGACCATGCCCTTCGGCTGGCACGGAAAGAAGGTCCGGCTCGTTCCCCTCGAGCGCGAGAAGCACTTCGAGAACTGCGTGCGCTGGCTGAACGACCCGCAGGTCACCGCCTGGACGCTGGTCGGCGATTTCCCGCTGACGCGCCTCGCCGAACAGGAGTTCTTCGACCGCGCCGCCCGCACCAGCGACACCGAGGTCGTTTTCGCCATCGAGCTGCTCGGCGAAGACGAAGAGCACATCGGTGCCTGCGGCATCCACAACATCAGCTACCGCCACGGCGTTGGCACGATCGGCCTGTTTATCGGACGCCCGCAGCTCTGGAACCACGGCCTGGGAAGCGACACGATCGCCACCCTGACGCGGTACGCATTCGAGGTCGCCGGGCTGCGCCTGCTGCTGTCCGAAGCCATGAGTGAAAACACCGGGTCGCTGAGGATCCACGAGAAATGCGGATACCGGGAGATCGGGCGCCTCCCCGGCCGGTATTGGAAACGCGGCGCGTACCGCGAGGCGGTCCTCTACGCGACCGCTCGCCACGAGTGGCTGGCACAAACCTCGGCCGCGCCGTAGGGTAACCGCCGGCGATCGGCGAACACCTGAGACCCCGGCGGCATGGGCATTCTGCGACGCGCGCACGACGCGTGCGCTGCGGGTACCGGCCGCCTCGATAGGCAACGGCATGATCGAACTGCCCCGCATGCTGGACGACTTCCCGGCGGCCCCCGGCCTCATCAAGACCGACTACACCGACTTCGTGGTCGAGGAGATTCCGCTCTACCCCGCCGACGGCGTCGGGACGCACACCTACTTCCTCGTCGAGAAAGCCGGCTTGACCACGCAACAGGCGGTCATCGACATCGCCCGCGCGCTGAACGTCCGCCGGCACGACATCGGCTTCGCCGGACAGAAGGACGCCCGCGCCATCACGCGCCAGTGGATGTCCGTCGAGCACGTCGAGCCGGAGCGGGTTGCCGCGCTTCAGATTCCCCGGCTGCGGGTTCTAGAGACCACGCGCCACCGCAACAAGTTGCGTCTTGGCCACCTGCGGGGAAACGCCTTCGTCGTCAAGGTCCGCCAGACCCAAGCCGACCGCCTGGCCGAGCTACAGGATGCCCTCGGGACGCTCGTCCGGCGCGGCGTGCCCAACTACTTCGGGGCGCAGCGCTTCGGCTACCGCGGCGACACGTGGCAGATCGGCCGGGCGATTGTCCAGGAGCAACTCGAGGAAGCGATCGACCTGTTGCTGGGCCGGCCCGGCCCCGCGGACCACGGCGCCGTCCGGCGCGCCCGCGAGCTGTACGACCGCGGCAAGTACCTCGAGGCCAGCCAAGCTTGGCCGCCGATGTTCAGAACTGAGCGGCGCACTCTCAAGGCCCTGGTGCGAGCGCACGGCAAGCGCCGCCGGGCACTCGCAGCCATCGACAGGACGACCCGGACGTTCTACGTGTCGGCGTATCAGTCCTACCTGTTCAACCAGGTGGTTGTTGCGCGCCTGCCGACGGGCCTGGGACAGCTCTGGAACGGTGACCTCGCCTGGCTGCACGCGTCGGATGCGGTGTTCCGCGTGGAGGACGCCGCCGTGGAGCAGGCGCGGGCCGACGCGTTCGAGATAAGTCCCACCGGCCCGGTCATCGGCTACCGAATGACCACCCCGGCCGGCCCGGCGGGAGAGCTGGAAGCCCGCATTCTCACCGACGCTGGAGCTGTCTCGCAGGCCTTTCGTCCGAGCCCCGTCCACGCCAAAGGCAATCGCCGCCCGCTGCGCTACCCGGTGCAGGACGCCCGCCTCGCACTTGGCGCCGACGAGCATGGTGCCTATCTTGAGCTGCGCTTCACCCTGCCGCGCGGCTGCTACGCGACGACACTCCTCCGCGAGCTGTTCGCGTTCGAGCGAGCCGAGGCAGCAGGCAGTGAATTCGAGAATCAGGAAACGGAGGCGCCAGCCGGCTAGTACGCCGTGGCCGTGGGCTGGCGCACGATCTGGCTGGATTCAATGTCAACCGCCCCGGTCTTTGACTGGGACCGCCTGCTCAGTGCGGTCCGGGATGATGCCCCCGACCTCTACCGCTCGTGGTTCACGTCCTTGCAGGTTGCGCAGCCGCACCGCGGTGAACTCGACATTCGTACGAGCGATATTGCCCAGGCACACTACCTTGAGGACCGCTGCCGCGACGCGTTCCTGCGAGCAGCCATGAAGGTCAGTGGGCACCTCCTCACCGTGCGCTTCACGTGCCCGGAAGAAGCACCGCGGCCGATTGCCACGAGCGCTCTTGCTCCTGCGCTGACGCGCATCCGGCTTGTGCCGGACTACAGCTTTGACCAGTTCGTCGTCGGGCCCTCGAACCGTCTGGCACACGCGGCGTGCGTCGCGGCCTGTAACCAGCCGGGTACGCTTTACAACCCGCTGTTTGTCCACGGGGCGAGCGGCCTCGGCAAGACCCATCTACTTCAGGCCACCTGCGCGCTGATCCTCCAGCAGAACCCCCAACTCCAGGCAATCTACGTGACCTGCGAGACCTTCGTTAACGATCTGGTCCAGGCCATCGCCTCCGGCCAGATCCAGGCGTTCCGCGAGTGTGCGCGCCAAGCTGACGTCTTCGCGATCGATGACATCCAGTTCCTCGCCAACCGCGAGTCCAGCCAGGAGGAGCTGTTTCACACGTTCAACGTGCTCCACCAGAGCGGAAAGCAGATCGTCCTCTCGGCCGACTCGCCGCCCAGCGAGATTCCGACGCTTGAGGACCGGCTCATTAGCCGCTTTAACTGGGGGCTCGTCGTCCAGATCGATCCTCCCAGCCGCGAGACCCGCCAAGCCATCCTGCACAAGAAAGCCCGTCTGCGCGGCGTCGAGATTCCTGACGAAGTCGTCGACGTTATCGCGGAGCATGTCCACGCGAACATCCGCCTACTTGAGGGTGCACTAACCAAGCTCATTACTGTAACGCAGCTTGGCAGCAAGCCGCTGAACGTCGACACTGCGCGCGAGGTGCTGTCCAGCTACAGTGGTCGTGAGCAGCGCCCGCTGCGCGTCGGCGAGATTCTCGAGGCCGTGTCTGACCACTTCGGCATTCGGCTTCAGGATCTCTTGAGCCGCAAGCGCAGCCGCTCCATCAGCCACCCGCGTCAGATCGCGATGTATCTGGCACGGAAGCTCACGCCGCTCAGCCTCGAGGAAATTGGCATGCACTTCGGAGGCCGCGACCACTCCACCGTGCTACACGCCGAACGCTCGATCGAGAACGGTCGTGCCAGCAACGACGACCTTGCCCATGCCTTATCTCATCTCACTGGGCGCCTGCTGGCACGCAATTGACAGGCTACCTTACCCCCCGCCACCTATGCGTCTCAGACCATCCCTAATGCCCCAAGCAGCCCTGGTGCGCAAGCCCTCCCCGGCTATCCTATCACAACAACCCTCCGCATAATTCACAGCCCGCGATAAGCGCTAGGTCACGTGACGACATACACTTACGACCAGTCCTCTTGCGCCAATGGCATTACTGACAGGCTATATGGAGAGGACGGCGAAAGAGAATCTCTTATTGCCCCCATTTATCAGCGGCCCATAAGCACCCACCTTGGTCACCGGTTCGTTGGGTCGTGCTCAGTTGCGCGCTACCTTCGCATCACGTACAATGGCTCGTATGAGGATCCATGGTGCGCTTAATCTTGAAGTCTTCGTGGAGCCCATGTTCCAGGAAAACGCCTATCTGCTCTGGACGAATGGGTCGTCGGATAGTTGGGTTGTCGATCCGGGGCTCCCGCCGCAGACATCGGAGGTCGTGAAGGCAGTGAGGGGTAGAGGGCTCACGGTACGTGCACTGTTGCTGACCCACTGTCACGCCGACCACATGGCAGGCGTTGAGGCGCTACGGAAGGAGTTCACGGGCACCGCGTGCTGGGCACCGCGCGGGGAGGAACACATGCTGTTGGACGCAGCCGCAAACCTATCACTGCCGTTTGGGTTCAAGGTCACAACAGCACCGGCGGAGCGGCTGCTTGCGCCTGGTGATGAGCTCCAACTTGGCTCGCTTTCCTGGCGCGTCTTGGATGTAAGTGGTCACTCACCGGCGGGCTTGGCGTTCTACTGTGAGGCTGCTGGCGTTGTCCTTACGGGCGACGCCTTGTTCGCAGGTAGCATCGGGCGCTCAGATTTCCCTGGCAGTTCAGGTAAGCGGCTCCTTGACAACATCTGGCGAAACCTCCTGACGCTGCCTGATGCAACGGTGGTGTACTCTGGGCACGGCCCAGCAACCACGATTGGCGACGAACGGGAAACCAACCCGTTCCTTGACGAGGACCGCGAGTGACCTGGCACGCGCTCAGTCATTGCCTGCTTGTGCTGCTGGCTGGGTGTGCAGCGACCGGTAACTCACTGAAGGACGTCTTCCCGCCAGGATCGGTCGCAGCTCCCTGGGTGCTCCAGGACGAGGTCTGGACCGGCAGCATCGAAGAAGCAATCGATGGGCTAGGGGCAGATGCGGCTACCTGGCAGGCCTTTGCACCACAGCACGTGTGGCTGGCGGTCTATACGCACGAGGAGGGCGCGAACCGCTGCCTGAAGGTGCGCTGCTTTGCACTCCGATCAAGCCAGGAAGCCCAGCGGGCCTTTGCCAAGCTTCAGCCCGCGGAGGCCGCGGCGTTTCAATACGGGGACACCGGCTGCTGGATAGAAGGCGGAGTGCTGCTACAGTGGGGGCGGCTGCTGATCGAGATATTCGGTCCCGACGCATCCTGGGGCAGCCAAGCGCACTCGGCGTTGCTCGCGGGCTTCATTGCCAAGCGAATGCCGCCAGAACTGCCGGAGAACCCGCGGTGAAGGCACGCTGTGCGGCGGCGAGCGCGCGGGGCGCCCGGACACTTGTTTGGATACTCGCAGTAGCTATCGCGCTTCCCGCCTGTGGGCCGCGCACTCCCGGCGGTCGTGCGCCCCCCGATAGCCAGGAACGCCAGGCGACCCCAGCGAGCATCCTCCGCGACTACGTCATTGATCCTAAGTTGGCGGCGGAAGAAGCCGACAAGGCCTGCCAGCGCATCCTGAGCACTGCCCCAAGTGCTACCGAGACTTGCTGTGCGCTCGGGCTGGCGCGCTGCCTCGTTGGCCGGACGCGATACTGCACCTACCCACCGGCGGTTGCTAGTGTTACGTCGATCGGCGCGCTCAACGACCTGAACGTGGAGACGTTGCTTGGCTTGGCGCCTGACATGGTTCTTGTTTCGGGGACGAGCCGGGCCATTACGGATCGTATCGCGCGGCTCGGCGTGCGATTCGAGACCGTCCCCGACGTAAGCCTGAACGACCTTTACGAGGGGATCAGGCGAGTGGGTGAACTTTGCGGCCGTCCGCAAACCGCCGACGGCCTGATTGCGGCGGTGCGCGCCGACTTGGGCGCGGTTGCGGCACGGTTCGCGGCCGGGCCGAGCGAGCGGGTGCTGATCGCCACCGCACCGCTGCGCGACCCGCCGGGGCCAGTGGATGCGGCCGGCCCAGGCTCGTTCTACGATGACCTTCTCCATCTAGGAGGTCACGCAAACGCGCTTCCTCCCGGAAGCAGGCCGTTCTCATCGGTGACCCTGGAGGCCGTCCTGCACGCCGATCCGGACGTGATCGTCGAGCTCGTGCCCGACGCGGCGGCGCGGCCGCTGGGCGACGCTGACGCGCTGCGAATCTGGGCGAAGGTCGGCGACCTCAAGGCCGTTGCCGCCGGCCGCGTGTACACTCTCGTCGGCCCGCAGCACTTCGTGCTCGGCCCCCGAATCGCCCGCACGTTCGAGGCCCTTTGTGAGCTCATCCACCGTGGAGAGAGCGAGTAGCACGCCCGACATGGGCGACCAGCCGCTGCGCCTCTGCTGCGAACGCCTGGCGGTTCGCCGGGGCTCCCGTCGAGCGCTATCCGAAGTGACGCTCACCATCCTGGCGGATGAGTGCGTCTGCATTGCGGGACCGAACGGTGCCGGGAAGACGACCCTGCTGCTGGCGCTCGCTGGCTTGCTCCCCCTGGCGGCCGGTACCGTCCGGCTCGGCGGCCGGGAGATTCACCGGTGGCAGGCTCGAGCGCGTGCCCAACTGCTCGCGTATGTCCCGCAGGTGATCGAGGGCTGCCCGCCTCTGCGGGTGCGCGACGTCGTAACCGGCGGGCGCTATGCGTACATCAGGTCGCTCGGGCAGTTGTCGAAGGCGGATGAACGTGCCGTGCAGTCGGCACTGGCGCGCTGTGGGCTCGTCGAGCTGGCAGACCGGCGGTTCGACGCGATCAGCGGTGGGGAGCGGCGGAAGGCGCTGCTGGCGGCTGCGATTGCGCAAGACGCCCGGATGTTGTTGCTTGATGAGCCGAACACCGCCCTCGATCCGGCTTATCAGCTCGAGCTACTGGGCATCTTGCGCGAGTGGCACGCCGGCGGCCGGGGGCTTCTCGTTGTCAGTCATGACTTGCAGTTGCCCGCGGCGCTGGGTGGGCGCGTGATCGCGCTGCGCGAGGGCTGCGTCGTTGCGGACGGGCTGGCCGAGCGGATACTGACCCCGGAGGTGCTGGGCGCGACATATGGCGACGTGTTTGGGGAGGCGGTAACGCCGGAAGGCCGGCGCCTCGTACTGCCGGCGTGGTGGCGTGTTGGCTAGAGCGCTTCGAATCGCCTCATAACGGCGGACCAGGCCGGCCGGCCGGGAGGTCGGCCGCAGCAGGCTGAAGCCGAGGGGTCTAGTCTGCGCCGGGCTTTCTGTCGATGCGCAGCTCCTGGCCGCGCAGCAGGCGCACGATGTTCTCGCGATGGCGTACGATGATCAGTGCGCCGAGCAGCGCGGCCACGCTCAGCAAAAGCCAGCAGCTTTCGAGCGAAGCACCTCTCAGCCGCGTGTAGCCGAAGAGCGCGGCGGGGAAGGCGATCGCCAGGGCGAGCGAGCCGGCGGAGACCGCGCGGGCGCTGAACCGCACCACGGCGTAGATGGGCAGCGCCGCCGCCATCGCCACGGTGAAGTGCGGCCAGATGCCGAGGGCGACTCCGACAGTGGTCGCGACGCCCTTGCCGCCGCGGAATCCGAGATACACCGGGAACACGTGCCCGAGTACGGCGGCCAGTGCGACCGTGAGCAGCACTGCCTGGCGACGCAGGTCGCCATCTGCTCCGGGCAGGAGAAGTGAGGCGGTGAGCGTGGGGGCGAGGCCCTTCAGGATGTCGAGGGCAAGCCCTAGAAAGCCCCACTTGCGGCCGACGACGCGGCCGAGGTTGGTGGCGCCGATGTTGTGGCTGCCATGCCGGCGGATGTCCACGCCTCGCGCCAGGCCGATCAGCAGGCTGAAGGGCACCGCGCCTAACAAGTACGCCCCGGCGATGAGCAGCACAGCCAACACCCGCAGGCCCTCCTTCGGGGCGATTCGGGCATCTCGCCCGTCGCAGTCGGGGACATGATACTGCGGCCGTAGGGGGCCGGACACGTGGGCGATCGGCGGCGGCATGCGGTTGTGCACGTCGCGCGACCGAGTGGCCCGGATGGCGGAATGCGCCTGCGGGCAGGTCCTGGCTACCGCTTTCGCGCGAGCATCAAGCCGTCAGCAATCGGCACCAGGCTGCACGTGACCCGTTCATCCTGACAAATCTTCCGGTTGAGCTGGTCCATGGCGCGGGCTTTCGGGTCATCGGGCCGCGGCGCGGCCACGCGGCCATCGCTGAGGGCGTTGTCAAGCGCAACGAGACCGCCGCTCCGCAGCAACCGCAGCGCCCGCTCATAGTAGTTGTCGTAGTTCGGCTTGTCGGCGTCGATGAACGCGAAGTCAAACGTGCCGGCGGCGCCCTCGGCGAGCAGCGCGTCGAGAGTATCCAGGGCCGGCCCGAGCCGCAGGTCGATCTTGCCGGCCACGCCCGCCTCGGCCCAGTACCGCTGGGCGATGTCGGTCCAGGCGCGCTCGATGTCGCAACAGACCAACCGGCCGCCGGGCGGCAGGGCCGTCGCAACCCACAGCGCGCTGTAGCCGGTGAACGTGCCGATCTCGAGTGCGCGCCGCGCACCGAGCAGCTCGACGAGCAGCGCCATGAACTGGCCCTGCTCCGGCGCGATCTGCATGCCGGCGTTTTCCATCGTCGCCGTCTCCGCCCGCAGCCGGCGGAAAGGCTCCGGCTCGCGCACGGTGACCCGGGCGAGGTAATCCTGGATTTCGTCCGTCACCGCTAACGTGCGTGTAGACACGGGCTCTCCTCACAACGAGGCCGCACCGAGGTGCAGCCATGCCTGATGGTAGCCGCCGCCCACGCCACGGCCGCGCGGCAGGCGCGCACGCGGCCGAGTCCGGCCCCGCGCGCTCGACCGCCGCCGTCAGCGCCTGGCCTTTTTCGCCGGCTTCCGTGCCGCCTTCGCGGCGACCCTGGGCCGGGCCGCCGTGCGCGGCCGCGCTGCCTCGCCCTCGATGACGGCCTGCGCGGCTGCCAGCCGGGCGATGGGCACGCGGTACGGAGAGCACGAGACGTAGTTCATGCCTGCCCGGTGGCAGAACTTGACGCTGTCTGGGTCGCCGCCGTGCTCGCCGCATATCCCGATCTTCAGCTTCGGGTTGACCGCGCGGCCCCGCTCGATGGCCCAGGTCACGAGCCGGCCGACGCCGGCCTGGTCCAGCGACTGGAACGGGTCTTCCTTGAAGATCGCGGCCCGGTTGGCATTCACGTAGTCGGGCAGGAACCGGCCCGCGTCGTCGCGCGACAGGCCCATCGTCATCTGGGTCAGGTCGTTGGTGCCGAAGCTGTAGAACTGGGCGACCCGCGCGACCTCGTCCGACAGGATCGCGGCCCGCGGAGTCTCGATCATCGTGCCGACCAGGTACGGCAGCTTGGCAGGCGAAAGGCCCGCCTGGCGCAGGACTTCGTCCGCCACCGCGCGCGTCCGATCGGCGAGGATCTGGAGCTCCTTCGCGTCGATCGTGAGCGGGATCATGATCTCCGGACTCACCTTGCCGCCGTCGTTCTTGACCTGGACGGCGGCCTCCATGATCGCCCGCACCTGCATGTCGAGGATTTCCGGGTAGGTGATGCACAGGCGGCACCCGCGGTGTCCCAGCATCGGGTTGGCCTCGTGCAACTGCTCGGCCCGCCGCAGGATGTCTTCGACCGATATCCCGGTGGTGCGGGACAACTCCTCGGCTTGCGCGTGGGTCTTGGGAACGAACTCGTGCAGCGGCGGATCGATCAGGCGGATGGTCACCGGCCGGCCGGCCATCGCCCGGAAAATTCCGACAAAGTCGTCCCGCTGGTACGGCAGCAGCTTGTCGAGGGCGGCCCGCCGCGCTTCGACCGAGTCCGCCACGATCATCTCCTGGATCGCGAGCTGGCGCTCGCGCGTGGCGAAGAACATGTGCTCGGTGCGGCACAGGCCGATGCCCTCCGCACCCATCTCGACGGCTTTGGCCGCGTCATCGGGCGTATCCGCGTTGGTGCGCACCCCCAGCTTCCGCCGCTGGTCCGCCCAACCCATCAGCGTGAAGAACTCCTTGGGCGGTTGCGGGGCCTGCAACTCAAGCTTGCCGCCGTACACCGCGCCGATCGAGCCGTCGAGCGTGAGGTACTCGCCCTGGCGGACGACGGTGCCGTTGACGGACATCTGCCGGGCGCCGTAGTCGATGTCGAGCGCCTCGCAGCCGACGATGCAGCATTTGCCCCAGCCGCGCGCGACCACGGCCGCGTGCGAGGTCTTGCCGCCCGTCTGCGTCAGAATCCCCTTGGCGGCCTGCATCCCGCCCACGTCCTCCGGGCTCGTCTCCTTGCGCACCAGGATGACATCCTCGCCGCGCTCGGCCAGCGCCTCCGCATCCTGGGCGCTGAAGACCACCTGGCCGCACGCGGCGCCCGGGACGGCGTCGATGCCGTCCGCCAGCTTGCGGCCGAGCAGCTCGTCGCGCGCGATCTTCGGGCTGATGATCGGGTAGAACAGCCGCTCGATGTCCTCCCGCACGATGCGCTTGATCGCCTGGTCCTTCGAGATCACCGGCTTGGCGGCTGCCGCCAAGTACTTCTGCGGAAGATATCCCGCCTTGTTCAGCCGCTTGGCCTCCGCAGCGCTCATTAGCGGCTGCGTGGCCTGCTCGACGGCGATGCGGAACGCGGCCGTCGGCGTGCGCTTGCCCGTCCGGCACTGGAGCATGTACAGCGTGCCGCGCTCGAACGTGAACTCCAGGTCCTGCATCTCGCCGTAGTTGATCTCCAGGATGGCCCGCATGGCGCAAAGCTGATCGTAAATCTCCGGCCGCTGCGCCTGGAGCTCGGTCAGGTGGATCGGCGTGCGGATGCCGGCGACGACGTCCTCGCCCTGCGCGTTGAACAACATGTCGCCGTAGAACACGTTTTCGCCGCTGCTCGGGTCGCGGGTGAAGCAGACGCCCGTACCGCTGTCCTCACCCATGTTGCCGAAGACCATCTGCTGGACGTTGACGGCGGTGCCCTTGAGATCGGTGATCTTCTCGACGCGGCGGTACGTGACGGCCTTCTCCGCGTTCCAGGAATGGAAGACCGCGTTGACCGCGCCGACGAGCTGCTCCCACGGGTCCTGCGGGAACTCCCGGCCCGTCTGTTCGCGGAAGAACTGCTTGAACTCGCCGCACAGCGCTTCAAGCTGATCGGCGGGAATCTCGTGATCGAACCGGACGCCGATGCGCTCTTTGAGGTCGTGCAGCTTCGCTTCGAGCGTGTCCTTGCTGAGGCCGACGGCGGTTGTTGAGTACATTTGGAGAAAACGGCGATAGGCGTCCCACGCGAAGCGTGGGTTGCCCGTCGCCTGCGCCAAGCCGAGCACGGAGCGGTCGTTCAGCCCAAGGTTGAGGATCGTCTCCATCATGCCGGGCATCGAGCGGGCGGCGCCGCTGCGGACCGAGACAAGCAGCGGGTCGCGGGCGTCGCCGAGTCGCTTGCCGCAGACTTTTTCGAGCCGCGCGAGCTGTTGGCGGACCTCTTTGTCGAGCCCCGGGGGCCATTGCTTGTTGTGGCTGTCGTAGTAGGCGCAGGCGTCGACCGTGATGGTAAAGCCGGCGGGGACCGGCAGCCCAATATGGGTCATCTCGGCCAACCCGGCGCCCTTGCCGCCGAGCGTCTGACGGTCCGTCCCCTTGCCCTCGGCCTTGCCGGCCCCGAAGAAGTAAACGTACTTGTGTTTCATGGCGTCCGTTTCCTCACAAGCGGTTGCCGCCCGCGCCGCGGCCGGCAGGAAAAAACAAGTCCCGAATCATAGACGAAAAGCCGACTTCGACCAGCCCTCCCATGGCTGTGCGACCGTAGAATGACATTGTGGGCCAGCCATCGACAGAGTATCGGCAGAAGGTTGCCTGCGACGCCATGTGCGGCGGCGTGGCCCGCTGGCTGCGCGTGCTCGGGGTGGATGCGACGTACACGCCGGGGATCGAGGACGGCGCGCTCGTCGAACATGCTTTGGCGGAAGGACGGGTTGTGCTGTCGTCAGACGGTAAGCTCTTTGAGAGAAGGGTGTTTACGACGGGTGAGCTGCGCGGCTTACGGTTGCCCGTCGGGCTGAAGCTCCTGGAGCAGTTGCTATTCGTCGTGCGCGCGCTCGGATTGCCGGTCGGGTTTCCGCGCTGCACGCTCTGCAACGGCGAGTTGCGGGCGGTCGCGCGGGCTGAAGTGGGCGATGTCGTGCCGGCGCGAAGCCTCGTCTGGGCGACGGAGTTCTACCGGTGCAGGCTTTGCGGCCATGTGTTCTGGGAAGGGACACACTGGCGCCGAATCCGGGCGGTGCGGGAGAGGATTGGTTCCGGCACCGCGCACGGCGAAGATGGCTTGACTGCGAGGGATGCTTTTGGGGAGAATCCGTCGTAGCCCAACATAGAGGGTGAGAACGTGAAGCCAGACACAATATATTGTGGCGACTCGGCCGAGCTGCTGAGCAGTTGGCCCGAAGGCTGCGTCGATCTCGCCTTTGCCGACCCGCCCTTCAACATCGGATACGTATATGACAACTACGTGGACGACAAGCCGAACGCCGAGTACGTCGCCTGGACGCGCGACTGGATGGCGGCGTGCCGGCGGGTACTCAAGGCGGACGGATCGTTCTACATCGCGATCGGCGATGACTTCGCCGCGGACGTACGCGTCATCGGGCGAGAGCTGGGGCTGCACCTGCGCAACTGGATCATCTGGCGTTACACGTTCGGCCAGAACATGAAGGCCAAGTTCTGCCGCGCCCACACGCACATCTTCTACTTCACCAAAGATGCCCAGGTCTTCACCTTCAACGATCGGCAACTCCGCTTCCCCAGCGCCCGGCACACCGAATACCAGGACTTGCGGGCCAATCCCCTGGGGCGGCTGCCTGACGACGTGTGGGACGAGTTCCCCCGCGTGTGCGGCACCTTCCGCGAACGGGCCGGCTTCCACGGCTGCCAGATGCCCGAGGCGCTGCTCATGCGGATCATCATGGCCAGCAGCAATCCCGGGGAGATCGTCCTCGATCCGTTCGTGGGCAGCGGGACGACCGCGGCGGCGGCCAAGCGGCTTGGCCGGCGATACGTGGGCATCGACATCTCGCCGGAGTACGCGAAACACACGCGGGAGCGGCTCCGCGGCGTCACGGACGATAGCTCGGCGAAACCGCAGGACGGGTGCTGGCCGGCGTTCCACACGGAAATGCTGATGCAGCTTTACCGCGAGACGAAGGTCACGCTCGCGAACCTCCTGCCGAACGAAGTCGCGCTGCGCGTGATTGCGGCGTCGCTGAGCGAGCGCGTGGGCCACGCCTATTCCGTCGCGGACGTCCGGGCCGAGTTCGAGCGCGTCGCGGCCACCAAGGTCCTGCCGAAGCTCCCCAACGATACCCCCTATACGCCCCGCGACCACTGGACCACCGAGGGCAAGCGCTACGTGCGCAAGACCGCGCGCCAGCGGCGTCGCCTGAATGGCGAGCTGCTCTTCGCCGACGCCGGTGGCTTTTTGGGCCACCAGCGGAAATAATGGTTGCGTACGGAGGTCCGTAACCATGGCAGAGCCCGGAGACAGCGTACCGGTCGAGATGAATCGCGGGCGTCTGGCGGCCGCGGCGATGGCGGTCAGCGGCGTGCTGCTGGCCATCGTCACGACCATCTGGGCGCTGGCCCGTTTCTGGGAGTTGAGTGTCCAGGCCCAGCCGCGGCCGAGCGTGGCGAGCTTCGTGGCGGTGGTGGGGCTGCTGCTGGCGGGTTGGGGCTTCAGCGTCCTGTTGTGGGGTGTGGCGGAGATTTCGCGCGGGTTGCATCAGGTGCTCGAGCGGATCGAGGCCGGTGCCGGCGGCGTGGCACCCGCGGCGCGTGGGCGTGCCGCGGATTCGCAGGGAGACCAGCAGGCGCAGTGGCTGGAGGAGCTTGTCCACCTGACGCGGGAGCTGCGCGACATCGAGCTGTTGAGCGAGCCGGAGCGGGCCGCGCGTCTGAAGCACGAGGCGGAGGAGCTGGTTCACCAGCTTGAGCACGACATCCCGGCCCTGCTGCGCGAGCACAACTTGCAGGAGGCGCAGCAGCGTTTGCAGCGGGCTCGCCGGCGCTTCCCGTCCCTCGCGCATTGGGATGCGCTGGCCGGGCAGATCGAGCAGGCGCGGGCCAAGTTCGAGGCGCACGATCTGAACGTGGCGACGCGCGAGGTGGATGATCTGTCGGCCCTGGGCGCCTGGGACCGGGCGCTGGACACGGTGCGCACGCTGCGGCAACGGCACCCGGCCTCGGAGAAGGTGGCCGAGTTGGCGCGGCGCGTCGCCCTGGCGCGCGACAAGGCGACCGCGGAGGAGCGGGCCCGGCTCATGGCGCAGGCGCAGGACGCGACCAATCGACGGCAGTGGGCCCAGGCGCTCCAACTCGTACAGCGGGTCATTGAGCGGTTCCCGGGCTCGCCCGAGGCGCAGGAACTGCGGAATCAACTTCCCACGGTGCGGGCGAACGCCGAGATTCAGAGGCGGCAGGAGATGGAAGCGGAAATCCGCACGCTGATCAAGGAACACCGCCTGTCCGAAGCGCTGCGCATCGCGAACGAGCTGATCGCTCACTATCCCGACTCACCGCAAGCCCATGCGCTGCGTGAGCAGATTCTCCCGCGCCTCGAGCAGAGGGCGGCCGAGGTGAGCTGAATCGGCGGGCCCGATTCGCAGCGCACGATCCCGGGGAGCGTTCACGTTCTCGCGAGCCACTGCACGGCGAACCACTACCCTGCCCCCCGCCAGTCCGCCACCGTATGCGCTCCGCTTGCCGTCTGCTTGCGGTGCAGTATCGCGAAGCCGCGAGGATCGGACGCTACGGCGTCACGCAACGGACGGCTACGGACTCACCGCCGGTCCAGGCCGCTCCCGCGCCGGCGACGGCATCGGCTGCGGCTTGGGTGCGACAAACTCCTTTCCATTCGCCATCAGGTAGCACATCCGCCAGGCATGGTAGTCGGCCAGCGTGACGCAGCCGTCGCCGTCCAGGTCGGCCAGCGGGTTGTAGCCCGGCGCGCCCACGCAGGTGCCATACGCGCTGAAGAAGATCCAGTAATCGCTGAGGTCTACGTCCCCGTCGTTGTCGAGATCGCCGCACGTCTCGCACTCGTCCGGGATGCCGTTATGGTTCCAGTCGCTGCTGCACTCGTCCGGCCAGCAACCGCCCTGATGTCGCACTCGTCCGGAATCCCGTTCTCGTTGCAATCATTCGGCGGGGCGCCGTAGGAAACCTCGGCGCGGAGCAGCCAGTTGCACGGATACCCGATGTTGCTCATCTTGTACAGATTCGCAGTGATGTTGTTCGGGTTGAACGGCACCACGTTGAACGCGACCCAGGACTGGCCATACTGATACCCGTTCTCATCCATCGGGGCCGGGTTTCCACCGGTCGTGACCACCGAGGCACCGACGAAGAAGCTGAGGTTGGCCGGGATCGGAATATCGATTGCCACTGACTGCAAGACATCCGTGTCGATGCTGCCCGCACTCACGACGCCCGACGCCTCACCCAGGAACACCGCATCGTTCGGGTTGCCGTCGCCGTTCGGATCGCTCCAGACGTACACGCGGAACGCAGCGCCCGCGGAAACGCCCGAGCTGCCCGGATACAGCGGCGTGCCG
>JALHJL010000041.1:40506-64917 GCA_022839625.1 Phycisphaerales bacterium | reverse complement strand
TGGGCCAGCGGACGCGAAGAGCGCTGCGACCGTACGCGGAGACTGTGCAGACGGACGCCACCCTTGACACGAAGATGCCTTTCATGGATAGCGTCGGACTGATAACCAAGCGTCCTCTCACTGGCGCTGCTGCGGGGGAGTTCAGCCGGTCAATTCAGATGTTATTGGGCGGCGCGGACGGCCGCGGTTCGCGGGGTCCAAGAACCCCGGGCCGGCAAAAAATTCTCGATTTCACAGTGGAAATCGGTGCGCGGCAGTACCTATGTTTCGAATGACCATTCGCAAAAGCCAGGTTTGACCCACCCCCTGGTATCGAGACCTTCGCCGGAAGGAAAGCGGACGTCGCCGACGAGCGCCAAAGAGCGCAGGGAAAGGAGCCTGGCATGTTTACGAAGCGAATCGCAGTAGTGGCCGTTGTCCTCGCGGGCGTTGGAATCGCAAACGCCGACCTCATTCAGGCCTTCGCCGATTTCAATTACACCTCGGAAGTGGGTGTCTCGGGACTCCAGTCCTCTTACTACACCGACACGAAGGCCAACGTCGCGGTCACCGGGCCGACGACCGGCAGCCACCTGCCCGTCTTCGGGCCGGACCGTGTGACTTATCCGAACGGCATCGGGCAGGTCCCCAGCCCCGGCGGCGCAATCGGCGCCCAGTTTGACCAGGGCGTCCTGGGCATCAAGCTCGTCGACGACAACGTCGTCTTCCAGATTGCCACCGCGCTCAACCCTCAGACCGGCTATTACCACAGCGGTTGGCAGACCTGGTACGGCCAGGGCGATCTGTTCCTCGACCTCGCCGACAGCGCCGGCGTCCGCCATTTCGCCCTGCTGAATTCGTGGGGCCGTGATTCGTCCGGCAGCCCGATCTCGCTCAACGGCGGGCACTTCGCGTCCGCGAGGTCGTTCCACCTGACCGGCGGCAGCGGCGGCGCGAGCCTGGAGGGCCACCTGGTCAGCCTGAGTGCGAACAACCAGGTTACGATGTCCGCCGGAACGGGCGCCTACGGTGCCAGCAACGCGCCCGTCGGTCTCGATCTGCGGACGTACGTCTCGGGCGGAACCGACCTCGGCAGCGCGGGCCTGGTGCACAGCTCGGTCGTCGATTCGGGTCGCACCTGGTACCTCCAGACCTGGACGGTGCCCGTGGGCACCCTGTCCAACGATGCGACGTTCGACATTGGCTTGCACGCGGCGGCAAGCTGCGGCAATGACCAGATCGGCGGGCTCTACTCGGTGCCGGAGCCCGGCTCGATGATGCTGCTCCTCGCCGGCGTGCTTTACGGGTTCTACCGGCGCGGCTAGTCCATATTCCTTCTCCACTGAAACGCGGTGCGCCAGGCCGGCGGTTACGCAGGTCTGGCGCATCCGTCTATTTGCCGTCGTCCGGCACTGGCAGCAGTCGCTTGGCCGGAGCCGGCGCCCCGCGGTAGATTACGCTCCGAACGGGCGCGTGGCCCGTGTGTTCGAGTGTCTGTGCAACCGGCGAGGGACAGCCCGTGCAACAGCTTTCCAATGATGTCATCAAGGAGCTCCTGGCCGCACATCAGCCCCCCTGCATCTCCCTGTATCAGCCGACGCACCGGCGCCGCCCGGACACCGCCCAGGATCCGATCCGGTTCCGAAACCTGTTGGCAGAGATCGAGAAGTCGCTGCGGCAGAAGTATCCGCAGCGCGAAGTGCGGCCGCTGTTGAGCCGCTTCCGTACATACGAGCGCGAGACGGCGTTCTGGGACCGCCAGTTGGACGGCCTCGCGATGTTCGCATCGCCGGACTCGTTTCGCCTCGTCCAGCTTCAGCGCCCGGTCCCGGAGGTCGCCGTCGTCGCGGACAGCTTTCACCTGAAGCCGCTGCTGCGCATCGCACAGTCCGCCGACCGCTACCAGGTGCTCTGTTTGAGCCGCGAGCACGTCGCGCTGCACGAAGGCAATCGCTACGCCCTGGATCCGGTCGAGCTTGAGGACGTCCCGGGCAGCCTGACCGAGGCGCTCGGCGACGAGCGAACCGAGCCGCACCTGACCGTGAGTTCCTACGGCGGGGCCGGCGGCGTCGGCATGCGCCACGGCCACGGGTCCAAGGCGGACGAGGACGACATCGACCTCGAGCGCTACTTCCGCGCCGTGGACCGCGCGCTGCTCAAACAGCTTTCGGCCGCCCCCGGCCTGCCGCTGGTACTGGCGGCGCTCACGCACCACCAGCCGGTCTTTCGGCGCATCAGCCGCAACCCGAACCTTCTCGACGTCGGCATCGAGCTTCACCCCGACGCCCTGGACACCGAGCGGCTGCGCGCGGAAGCATGGAAGATATTCGAGCCGGTCTATCGGTCGCGGCTTACCGCGGCGGCCGATCGGTTCCGCCTGGCACGTTCCCGCGGAGCGGGCGCGGACGACCTGCCGCAGGTGGCGCAGGCGGCCGTGCAGGGCCGGATCGACCTGCTGCTCATCGACGCCGAGCGTCACATCCCTGGGAAGCTCGACGACGCTGCCGGACTGGCGGAGCCTGGACCCGGCGCCGATCCGCTGCTGGACGACGTGCTGGACGACATCGCCGAGCGGGTGCTCGCCGCCAGCGGCACGGTGTACGTGGTTCCCCCCGACCAGATGCCGTCAGACACGGGAGTTGCGGCGACGTTTCGTTTCTGAGGCCGCCGATTGGTGCGGGGACGGACGCCGCGCGGGCCGCCGCGGGTGCCGCCTGGGCTGATCAGCGCCGCCGAACGATCAGGACGCCAAGCGCCAGCACAAACCAAGTGGCCGGCTCGGGCACGAACTTGAAGTAGCCGAGGCTGAGCACGTAGTCGCCTGGGGGTACGAAATAGCAGATCTCGCTCGTGCGAAGCTGATACACGGTGCCGTCCGCGGGAGCCTGGACCGCTCCGAGCAGGGCAATGCGGCTCGAGCCCTCGTACAAATTCCAGGGCACGTCGCTGCCGAAGTTCTGTAGCCCGTAAGCGGTGACGGCGACAAATGTCTGCATGTTCCCATGCCACTCGGGGTACTCGGGGGGAGTGGCCGTGCCGTCCCACCGCTTGTTTTGGATCGGGCTGTTCATGTTGTTGCAGACGTACCAGGCCGTCGAGACGGGTGCCAGGTCAGTCGAGCCGGCGACGGACACTCCGACGTGCATCCCGTTCAGTTTCAGCCCCTTGGGTTCGCCCTGGAACTGGAACCAGACGTAGGCCCAGTGGCCGGCCTGGATCAGGATCGGGTCGGCTTCCGTGCCCAACGGAGCGTCTACCGGCGGGAAGGAACCCACGGCGAAGTTCCCCGTTGGGTTGCCGTCGGCGTCGGCGTAATCGTAGCCGTTCACGTTCTCCCCGTCCTCGTAGACGGTGCTGAACGTGGGCTGGAATGCGTTGGCCGGGTTCGTCAGCCCGTAACCATCGCTTGAGGCGGTGACGAAGATGCGGATCTCGGCATTTGCGCTAACCGCGGCAACCAAGGCCATGAGCGGCCAAGCAATCTGTTTCATGTTTTCACACTCCCGTAGCAGTGTCGCCGAGTCGGGTCCACCCTAGCCCGGACGCCCCGGACCCACGGCAACCGTTCCATCGTAAAGTATAAGACATGCTTCACGCTGAGGCCAGACAACGCCGGCACAAACGCACAACAGAGGGAGGAGAAGTCCGAATCCACTTACCAGCTCCAACCGGCGTGTGCGGCTTAACGTCGTCGCAGAAGCAGACCGCCGAGCCCCATCAGCAACCAGCCGGCGGGCTCCGGCAGAAACTGGAACACACCACCAGCGAGGGTCGGAGGATCGCCTGTAGCATAGCCAATGTTGGTGATATTGATCGCGTACGTCGCTCCGTCCGCGGGAGCCGTGACCGCACCAAGCAGTGCCATGCACCACGTGCCGCCTTTCCACAAGTTCCAGGCGACGTCCACCGCGTGGTTCACCATCCCGTACGCGGTGACAGATAGCATCGTCTGCGGGTTGTTGTGCCACTCCGGATAGTCCGGCGGAGTCGCAGTGCCGTTCCAGCGCTGGGTGCCAATGAGCGGGTGACTCATGTTGTTGCACAGGTAGTACGTGCTGTAGACCTGGCCGGGACCGGGATTCGCGACGCTGGGTGGAACAACACCGGTGCCGCAGAAGCTGATCTCGACCAACAGGCCCCTGATCTTCTGGAGCTTGGGCTCGCCCTGGAACTGGAGCCAGATATACGCGAAATCGCCCTCGGGAATGAGTATCGGGTCGTCGCAAGTGCCCGACGGCGAATCGGCGGGCGGGTACGCACCCGGACGTAGCGGTCCCGGAACGCCCGTGTAGTAGTTCTCGTAGTCGAACCCGTTCCAAACGTTGTTGTCCGCGTCCACAGCACTCGCGGTCGGGACGAACGCGTTCACGTGGTCTTCCAACCCATAGCCGCTGGACGACGGTGTGACGAACACCCGCACCGTCGCGCTGGCGGTCGTCGCCGAAACCAGGGTCATCACAAGCCAAGCCGCCCGTTTCATGTTGTCCACTCCCGACAATTTGCCCCGCGCGCGGATCGCTCGGCGTCGCGCCCCGGGGCAGACCACCTACCTCTATAGTATAACCCACGTTTGCCGGGCGGGCCACAGGAAACGGCCGCGGACGTCGGTTCGTTTGACCGGCCAATTCGGCCTCGCCGTCACGCCGGAGGCCGCGGGCCGCCGGGGAGGACGGTATGGTCGGACTGCAACGCCCGGAGTACGATCCGGCCCTGGTGCTCGCGGTGCCGAACAGCCCGTCCATCGCGCGCCGCCGCCGTGCGATGCCGTGGGCGAGCTGCTCTGGCCGGCCCGGCCCGATTGAGGAGCGCGCAAGTGCGCTGGTACTGCCCCGGATGCTGGCGCGACTTCGGCGAAGACCTCGCCACCTGCCCGCACTGCGGGCTGGACATCCACGCCTTCTGGGACTCGAAAGATTATGTGGACAAGTTGATCCTCGCCCTGCATCATCCCGAGCCGACGGCCCCCGTCCGCGCGGCCGAACTGCTCGGGCGTAAGCGCACGGTACGGGCCGTGGAGCCGTTGATGCGCCTTGTGCGCGAGAGTCAGGACGTGTTTACAGTTCGGGCGGCGATACGTGCCTTGGCCGCCATCGGTACCGCGACCGCACGCCGGTTCCTGGAGACGTTGACCCGCCACCCTGCCGACTGGATTCGCGCGGAAGCCGCCGCGGACTTAGGTCGTGCGGCGTCCGACCATAACACTCTAACTGGAGATGCAAGATGAGCCGTACCATCAAGTCCGTCAGCGCCATGGAAATCCTCGATTCACGCGGCAATCCGACGGTCCGCGTGTTCGTGGCCCTCGACAATGGTATCGTTGCTTCGGCGTCGGTGCCGTCCGGCGCTTCGACCGGTGAAAACGAGGCTGTCGAACTACGAGACGGTGACCGCAAGCGTTACGGGGGCAAGGGCGTCCTGAAGGCCGTTGCCAACGTGCAGCAGACGATCGCGCCCAAGCTCGTCGGACAGGACCCGGCCCGGCAGGCCGAGATTGACCACCTCATGATCGAGCTGGACGGCACGCCCAACAAGGGCAAGCTCGGCGCGAACGCGATCCTGGGCGTGTCGATGGCCGTCGCGCGGGCCGCGGCGCTGGCCAGCGGAAAGCCGTTGTACACATACCTCGGCGGTCCCAGCGCCACGCGGCTGCCCGTTCCGATGATGAACATCCTCAACGGCGGCGCGCACGCGGACAACAGCGTGGACTTCCAGGAGTTCATGGTGATGCCGATCGGCGCGCCGACGTTCGCCGAGGCGCTGCGCTACGGGGCCGAGACGTTCCACGCTCTCAAGGGCATCCTCAAGAAGAAGGGCTACGCGACGGGCGTGGGCGACGAAGGCGGATTCGCCCCGAATCTCAAGAGCAACGACGAGGCGTGCGAGGTCATCGTCGAGGCGATGACGGCGGCCGGGTACACGCCCGGCAAGGACGTGGCGATCGCGCTCGACCCCGCAGCCAGCTCGTTTGCCGAGGGTGGGACAGGCGTCTCGCCGGTCATCTACAACCTCGTGAAGTCCGGCCAGGGGAAGAAGACCAGTGACGAAATCACAGCGCTGCTCACCACGTGGGTGCAGAAGTACCCGATCGTCTCGATCGAAGACGGTCTGGCGGAGAGCGACTGGGAGGGCTTCGCGCGCCAGACGGCCCGGCTCGGCGACAAGATTCAGATCGTCGGCGACGACCTCTATGTTACGAACACGCGCTTCATCGAGCGCGGCATCCGCGAGAAATCCACCAACGCGGTCCTGATCAAGCTCAACCAGATCGGCACAGTCACGGAGACCATCCAGGCCATCGAGATGTGCCGCAAGGCCGGCTGGGGGTACGTGATCTCGCACCGCTCGGGCGAGACTGAGGACGCCTTCATGGCCGACTTCGCGGTCGCGATGGGTGGCGGCCAGATCAAGACGGGCTCGGCGTGCCGCAGCGAGCGGATCGCTAAGTACAACCGCCTTCTGGAGATCGAGGCCGAGCTGGGCAAGACCGCGGTCTTCGCCAGCCCGCTACGGACGCGAACCTCGTGAGTCAGGCCACTACGCGATCCCGATCTCCTTGCACAGGTAGACGTCCTGGATCGCGTTGAGCAGCTTGACGCCCTCGGCCATCGGCTTCTGGAACGCCTTGCGGCCGGAGATCAGGCCCTGGCCGCCGGCCCGCTTGTTGATGATCGCGGTCGCGACCGCATCCTCGAGGTCGCTCGCGCCCTTGCTCTCGCCGCCGGAGTTGATCAGACCGATGCGGCCCATGTAGCAGCCGGCGACCTGGTAGCGGCACAGGTCGATGGGGTGCTCGCTGGTGAGCTTCTCGTAAACCAGCTTGTGGGTCTTGCCGAACTTGAGCGCGTTGTAGCCGCCGTTGTTGGTGGCCTGCTTCTGCTTGATGAGGTCGGCCTGCATGGTTACGCCGAGGTGGTTGGCCTGGCTGGTGAGGTCGGCGGCCGTCGAATAGTCCACGCCGCCCTGCTTGAAGGCGTCGTTGCGCAGGTAGCACCAGAGGACGGTGAACATGCCCAGCTCGTGGGCAGCCTGGAAGGCCTCGGTGACCTCCTCGATCTGGCGGGCGGACTCCTCGGAGCCGAAGTAGACCGTGGCCCCGACCGCGACGGCCCCCATGTCCCACGCCTGCTCGACCAGGCCGAACATCCGCTGGTCATACCGGTTCGGATACGTCAGGAAGTCGTTGTGGTTGATCTTCACGATGAACGGAATCTTGTGGCAGTACTTCCGCGAGACCAGGCCGAGCACGCCGAAGGTGCTGGCGACGGCGTTGCAGCCCCCCTCGATCGCGAGCTTGACGATGTTCTCGGGGTCGAAGTAGGCGGGGTTGGGGGCGAAAGACGCGCCGGCGCTGTGCTCGATGCCCTGGTCCACGGGCAGGATCGAGAGGTAGCCAGTGCCGGACAGCCGGCCGTGCTTGTACAGCCAGGCCAGCCGGTTGATCACGCGGTTGCTGCGGTTGGAATCCACGAACACGCGGTCGAGGAAATCCGGACCCGGCAGGGTCAGGCTTTCCCGCGGGATGGTGTTGCACTTGTGGTCCAGAAGTTGCTTCCCCTTCTCGCCCAGGTTCTTCAGAACGTCTTGGTACATGACCTTTCCTCCAGGTTTTCCGACTCGTTGGCTGTGTGCCTGCAACGCCGGGTACATATTCTATCGGTCCGTCCGGGGGCTCGCCATTGAGCCGCCGTGCCGGATCCCCGCGGGGCGCGCGGCGTAATCCCCACGGCGACCACACACCGCCGCCCCGGCCGCGTCGGCGTTCCTCGGGCCGGCGCTTGGCTGGGCGTACGTTCCATCACCCCGTAGTATGCCGCCACACGCGTGCGGCTCGATCCGCACGCGAATGGAGGAAGGACGATGGCTTGGTCGCTTATTCAGACGATCCTCAATTTCGTGCTGGCAATCATCTCGCTGTTCACCGACGGCGGTTTCTCGCTGTTTGGCCTGTAGCGGCGGAGCGCAACGGAATCTCAGCGCCCGCTGGCCAGGTTGGCCCCTCGGCCGCTGGGTGTGCCCATCATCGACCGGAATCATCCCGCCTCTCGCCGGATTGAAGCTCGCGGCGATCCGTTTCCTGACCGAGGCTGGTGCGGCGTTGCCTGCCAGCGGGCAGGACCTTGAGCACTTGACGTCGCCCGGCTGATCGAGAGCCGCCGGGGCGCCGGCCACGTCCGCAACTTGCGTGTCTTCAGCCGCGACGCCCCCAAGGGGATTCGAACCCCTGTCGCCGGCTTGAAAAGCCGATGTCCTAGGCCTCTAGACGATGGGGGCACGCTAGCAGCCGTCTACTTCAGGGATGCTATGGGGATGTCGTGACGGCGTCAATTGAAAGCTGCCCCGGGCGATGACCGCCCGGTTCCGCACCCGCTGTCCGCCGCCGCCGCGGGATCTGCGTGGCGCGGGCCACTCTCCCGCGGTGCCCCCCGCGTCCGATCCGGGTCATACACCCGGGGGCGGCCGGCGGCTACGTTCCAGGCCCGCCCGCCCGCGGGCGCCTGGAAGCGGCCTGCCGGGGCGGCTAACCTTGTTGCGTGTGCGAGCCGAGGCGGTCGTCCGATGCCGCCGGCCTGCAAAGTGGAGTGTTAGCGATGCTCGCCAGCCAGCGAGCTCTCTTCGGCGAATTCCTCGACTACGCGGGGCTCTTCCCGCCCGCGCGGCTGTCGCTCGACGACGCGATCCGGAACTACGCGCGTTACCGCCGAGAGCCCGAGGCGTGGATGTTGGCGCGTTTCATTTGTCCCGTGGACCGGCTGAATGAACTGGAGCCGTACCTCGAGGGGCTCCTTCGTGACGGGCCGCCGCTGCGGGTCGCCGCGCTCGGGCAGGGCGGGACAAGCAGCGCCGCGTTCCTCGACAACCTGCGGCGCGACCTGGAAGCTATCGGCCAGTTCCGGGAGTGCCACCACACGAGAGTGGTGTTCGAGTGTTTCGAGACACGCCTCCCGGGTGACATGGTTGGCGGCGGGCAGGAGGGCCGCGCGCACGACTGGCTGGGCCGGGCCGCGGAGGTAGTCGCGGCGGCCCGCCTCGGGACGCTGCCACGCTTCTTCGAGCTGCCGTCGTCGGAAGACTGTCGGTCCGCCGCAAGATCGCTGGCAGCGGCACTAGCGGCACTGAATGCGGAACGGCGTTGGGCCGCGCCCGAAGCGAAAGGCGCCGACGCAGACATCCCCCGTCAGGGCAAGATGTCACCGGACGAGCTGGGGGCAACCGCGTGCGCCCCGGCCGGGCTGAAGCTGCGGTGCGGCGGGATCGAGCCGGGCGCAGTGCCCTCAGTCGAGCAGGTTGCGACGGTGATCGGAGAATGCGCCGCGGCCGGCGTTCCGCTCAAGTTCACGGCCGGCCTGCACCAGGCGACGCGCCGGCTCGACCCTGGGCTCGGTGTGTACGTGCACGGGTTCCTGAACGTCTTCGCGGCGGGAATCCTCGCCAGTGCCCTGGGTCTCGAGCACGACGAGATCGTGGCGGTGGTTGAGGAAGAAGACGTACGCCAGTTCCAGTTCACCGAGGACTTCTTCGGTTGGAACGACCTGGAGGCGACGGTCAGCGAGATCGAGTACGCGCGGCGGCACCGCGTGATTAGCTTTGGAAGCTGTAGCTTCGACGAGCCGCGGGCGGAGCTGCATACAATCGGGTTGATTTGAGCCGGCAGGAAACGCTGATGGACTCGACGCACAACCCGCGCCTGCGCTCCTTCGTTCCGGTGGCCGCGGAGTCGCACTTCCCCATCCAGAATCTGCCTTACGGTGTATTCCGGCGAGACGACCAGGAGCAACCGCGCGTCGGCGTGGCGATCGGCGACATGATCCTCGATCTGGCGCTGCTCGAGGCGCGCGGGTTCTTCCCCGACGCCGGCTGGGGTGAAGCGTCCGTCTTCCGCCAGCCCTCCCTGAAGAGGCTTATGGCGCTCGGCCGCCCCGCGTGGCGGGAAGCGCGGTCCATCATCAGCCGACTGCTGAGTGCCGAGGAGGCGACTTTGCGGGACGACCAGGAGCTGCGCCGAAGCGCGCTGGTGCCCATGCAGGCGGCCGAGCTGTTCCTGCCGGCCGAGATCGGCGACTACACGGACTTCTACTCATCGCGCGAGCACGCCACGAACGTGGGGACGATGTTCCGGGGCAAGGACAACGCGCTGCCGCCCAACTACCTGTGGATGCCGATCGGGTATCACGGGCGGGCCAGCTCGGTCGTGCTCAGCGGCACCGACCTGTACCGGCCGTGTGGCCAGACCAAGAGCGACGATGCCGCGGCGCCGGTGTTCGGGCCCAGCCGCATGGTCGATTTCGAGCTCGAAATGGGGTTCTTCGTGGGGCCGGGGAATGCGCTTGGCCGGCCTATCCCGGCGGCGGAGGCGCCGGAGCACATCTTTGGCATGGTGCTCGTCAACGACTGGAGCGCCCGCGATATTCAGAAGTGGGAGTACGTCCCGCTGGGGCCGTTCCTCGCCAAGAACTTCGGCACTTCCATCTCGCCGTGGGTGGTAACGGCCGAGGCGCTGGAGCCGTTTCGCTGCGCGGGCCCGGCGCAAGACCCGCCGCCGCTGCCGTACTTGCGGACGACCGGCGACCAGGCCTTCGACGTCCACCTGGAGGTGGGCCTGCAATCCGCCGCGATGGACCGGCCGCACGTCATCTGCCGGTCCAATTTCAGGTACCTGTATTGGAGCATGTGCCAGCAGCTCGCCCATCACACGGCGACGGGCTGCAACGTGCGGCCGGGTGACCTGATGGCCTCCGGCACGATCAGCGGCCCGACGCCCGACTCCTACGGCAGCTTGCTGGAGTTGGCCTGGCGCGGCGAGCGGCCGATCCAGCTTGGCAATGGCGAGACGCGGAAGTTCATCGCGGACGGGGACCGCGTCACAATGACCGGCTGGTGCCAGGGCGACGGGTATCGGGTCGGCTTCGGAGAGGTAACCGGGCGAATCCTGCCGGCGCTCGGGGGGTGAGGTTCGCCCGCGCGCAGGCGGTTGCCAATTCGAGGACCGGGCCTATCAATCAATGACGGGCTCGCCGGTGCATACCGGTGCTCGCGTGGGTCGGAGCCGGCCCTTGGTGCCTCAGCGTGACAGGAGAAGGCCGCATGCCGCCGAGCGATTTTCTGCCCATCCGTGGCTATGACCACGTCGAGTTCTACGTGGGCAATGCCAAACAGGCCGCCCACTTCTACGATCGCGTCTTCGGCTTCAAGCCGCTGGCGAAGCTCGGGCTGGAAACCGGGTGCCGCGACCGTGCCAGCTATGTCATGCAGCAGGGCCGGGTGTGCTTCGTGCTGACGAGCGCGCTGCTGCCGGACCACGAGGTCACGCGCCACTGCGCCCTGCACGGGGACGGGGTACGAGTGGTCGCGCTGGAGGTGGGCGACGTCGAGGCGGCCATGCACGCCGTCAAGACGCGCGGGGCCACCATCGTGCAGCCGGCCCACGCCCTGGAGGACGAGCACGGAACGCTCAAGACGGGTGTCATCAAGTACGCCGGCGACACCCTGTTCAAGTTCGTGGAGCGCGGCGCCTATCGCGGCGTCTTCGCCCCGGGGTTCCAGCCGATCGAGGCTCTCGGGGCGGAACCGGTCGGGCTGGCGGCCATCGACCACGTCGTGACGAACGTCCACCTGGGCGAGATGGACTACTGGGCCCGCTGGTACGAGCGGGTCCTCGGCTTCACGCAACTAAAGCACTTCACCGACCAGGACATCAGCACCGAGTACAGCGCCCTGATGAGCAAGGTCATGGAGAACGGCGGCGGGAAGTGCAAGTTCCCGATCAATGAGCCGGCCGAAGGCCGCCGCCGGTCGCAGATCGACGAGTACCTGGACTACTACCACGGTCCCGGCGTGCAGCACATTGCAATGAACACCCGCGACATCTGTGCGACGGTGCGCGCCCTGCGCGCGCGGGATGTGGATTTCCTGCGTGTGCCGGACGCCTACTACGAGGACCTGCAAGACCGGGTCGGGAAGATCGACGAGGACTTTGAAGAGCTGAAGGAGCTGGGCATCCTGGTCGACCGCGACGAGGACGGATACCTGCTCCAGATCTTCACGGCCCCGGTGCAGGACCGGCCCACCTTGTTCTTCGAGGTCATCGAACGGCACGGCTCGCGCGGCTTCGGCGTCGGGAACTTCAAGGCCCTGTTCGTGTCGCTCGAACGCGAGCAGGCGCGGCGGGGTAACCTGTAGGCGTGTGCGGCGGCCACGGGCGCGGCAGGTCGCGTTGCGCTCCACCTGTGTTGCGCCCGGTGCGCCCGACCTGCGTCACCTGCCGTCGGCCTGTCCCGCGCGCTGCCGCGCTACTGTTCGGTGCGGGGGCCTTGGGCTTTCCAGGTCGATTCGCCTTCGCGCGTTACCCAGGAGCGGTGATAGTCCTTGTCTTCCAGCTCCGCGGCCACACGGGTGAGGCGCAACGGCTCGTAGGTGTCGCACATGACGGCCAGCTCGTTGGTGTGCTGGGTTCCGATCGACCTCTCGTAAGTGCCCGGGTGCGGTCCGTGGGTAACGCCCTGCGGGTGCAGGCTGATCGATTCCGGACCGACGCCGCGGCGCGACGTGAAGTCGCCGTCGACGTAATAGAGCACCTCGTCCATGTCGGCGCTGGCGTGCGCGTAGGGGCAGGGGATTGCCCGCTCGTGATAGTCCACCTTCCGCGGGACAAACGAGCAGATCACGAAGCCCTCGCCGGAGAAGGTCGTGTGGATGGTCGGCGGGAGGTGCACGAGGCCCGTCTTCGGCTGGTAGTCGTGGATGTTGAACGCCACGGGGTAGAGCACGCCGTCCCACCCCACGACGTCGAGCGGAAAATGCCGGTAGCGGTGGACCGTCAGCCGGTCCTCCATCTTGGTCACCAGCTCGAACGGGAGTTCGATACGTTCGCGCTCCTCGTAGCGGAGCAGCTCGGTCGGCGCGCGGAAGTCACGGTGAGAATACGGCGCGTAGTCGGACAGTTGCCCCCACGCGTTGCGATAATCGCTCGGAATGCCCAGCCGCGGGCGGCCCTCGAAGATCAGCAGCGTCCCGCGGTTGCCGGCCAGATGCAGCCGGTAGGGCGTCGACTTCGGTATCAAAATGTAGTCGTGCCGTCGGAACGGCAGGACGCCGTAGACGCTTTCGACGTAGCCGCTTCCGTCGGTCACGAAGTACAGCTCGTCGCCGTCGCCGTTAGAGAAGAAGCGGCGGGCCGGCGCATCCGGTTTGGCGACCCCCAGATGCAGATTGCGGCTGATGAGCAGCGTGCGCCGGCCGGTGAGGTAGTCGCCGCCGGCGGGAACGTCGCCGGTCCGGAGATGCCGGCGGTGCAGGGGCTGTTCCTGGACGGGTTCCACGGGGCAGAAGCCCTTCAGGTCGAGACGCTCGACCTCGAACTCGTCGGTCGGCGGCGTACGGTAGTACAGGATCGAGAAGGGGCCGTGGAACCCCTCGCGCGTGATCATCTGCTCCATGAGCAGTTTGCCGTCGTCGTAGAACGCCGTGTGGGGCTTCGGCGGAACGCGGCCCAACGTGTGACGGTGCAACATGGTCGTGGTGCTCCGTGCTCGCGACAAGCGGGCAGGTCCGAATGCCGTGATTATAGGCCGGCCGGGCCGGAATCACCCACGAAGGGCGGGCCTGCGGGGGGGTGCGGGTCGCGGGGGCGCCGGTCGCGCGTTCGTTGGCCCGGGCGGCCGATGCTGACGTCCCGAATCCGGAGGGCGTTCTGATTCCTTGTGCTCTCGCCTGCGTCAGCAGGGGCCGCACCGAGCACCGGGCTGGCCGGCCGGGCTGCTGCGCGTCAATCCCCGAACTTGATCCCCTGCACCAGGGGCGGGTCGGTGCTCCAGTTGCCCGTGGTCGGCGCAACCGAGGGGGTACGATAGAATTGATTGAGTCGCCGATCGACGTCGATCGGCCGGGGCGCCGCGCACGTTTGTCCGCAGTCATTCAGGGCGCAATGAGCCAGTGGACCGTCGATAACCTGCCGCTGTTCAACAAGGTCCTGCTCGAGCTGCAATCGCTGTGCAATCGCTCGTGCTTTTTCTGTCCGCGTACGGGCGACACCTCCGGGAAGCGCGTCGATTCGTCCGGAACCGCGGTCCGGAAGAGCATGTCGACCGAGCACGCGCTGGCCATAATGGACCAGCTTGTGGCACTGGGCTATCGCGGCTGGATCGCCTTTCACCACCTGAGCGAGCCGTTCCTCGATCCGCGCATCCTCGACATGGCCCGTGCTGCGCGGCAGCGCGGGCTGCGGCCATACGAGCACACGAACGGCGACGTGCTGCGCCGGCGGCCGGACTTGTGCGAACAGGCGGTGAAGGTGTTCGACTACGTGTGCGTGGGATTGTACGACTACACCACGCCGGCCGAGCTGGAAGCGGAAAAGGTCTTCTGGCGCGCGCGGCTGCCCGGGATCCCCGTGCTGTTCAGCGAGGTCGGCGCGGTGTATCCGCGTTCGTTTGTGAACTTCGACCGGCGGATGGTTCGGTCGCAACAGACCTATCCGTGCGGGGCGTGCAGCCGGCCGCTGGAACGGTTGATCGTGCATTACGATGGCGGCGTCGGGCTGTGTTGTGAAGACATGCACGCCGAGTTCGGCCTGGGCGACGCGTTTACGCAGCCGATCCGCGACATCTGGTTTTCCGAGCATCATGTGGCGCTTGTCAACGCCCTGACCGCCGGGCAGCGCCGGCCATTCCGATTGTGTCGTGCGTGTCCGTTGCCGCCGACGCGGCGCGTTGTGCCGCTGCCCGACCTGTCCGCGTTGGAGTTTCGGTCGGTCAGATTCGAGGGTGAGGAAGAGCGATTCCGCGATCCGCGCGTGGGTGGGGCGCGGCTGGTGCGCGTATTCCCGCAGGGGGAAGGGGTCGTCTGTGAGGTGGAGGCGGGCGAGGATTCCGGGGCTCGGCATTACGGCGGCATTCGTTTTTCGACGGCGCAGCCGGCGGCGTTGCGGTTCGAGATGGGCTTCGCAAATCCGGCCGCAGTGGAGGGTGTCTGGGTGGACGGCTGCGACGCCGCGCGCGCGAGGGTGTGGCGCTGGCAATGGCGACCCACCCGCACGCGCCGGCTGCCCGAGGAACCCGTGCCGATCCTGCTCGTGCCGGGTGAGCCGGCCGGCGAGTTCACGCCGATCTCGACCGCGGATGGCGCTGCGGTATGCGAGGTGAGTGTTTTCATCCGCGTCCGGGCCGGAGAACGGGCCGGCTTCGTGATCACGTCGCTGGAAACGGGCCGGCCGGCCGGCGTCATGCGCGCGGTTTGAGATGTGCGCCGACAGGAAGGCTGACCGGAGCGCCCTGGGTTCGCTCGAAGGCGTATCAGTCCATTGCAAGAGGCGATGTAGCGGCCGCCCCCCGTGGGGGACGCGGGATTCCGGGGCGTTTTCGGCGCGCTGCGTCGGCCGCCCGCCACGGCGGGCAGGTCGCTACAGGCGACTCGCTGCGGCGAGCTCAGGGCCGCCTACACGGCCTCGCGCGTTCGTTGCGGGTACCGTTGGAGCAACTCGTCGACGGCAAGGTCGGCCAGGCTCGCCACGATGACCGCCCCGGCGATGCGCGTGCCACGAATGCACGGCTCCCCGTGATGCATCAGCGGGTCACCGACGATGCGCTGCCGCCAATCGTGTCTTTTCAAGTGGTTGTTGCTCCGTAGCCCGGCATGGGTGGGCTACGCTCGGCGCAACGCGCGTCGAACCAATCGCGAATCAGGCGCACCACTGCGCCGGTCTAACCAAACTTGATCCCCTGCGCCAGGGGCAGGTCGGTGCTCCAGTTGATCGTGTTCGTCTGGCGGCGCATGTAGGCTTTCCAGGAATCCGAGCCGGACTCGCGGCCGCCGCCGGTTTCTTTCTCGCCGCCGAACGCCCCGCCGATCTCAGCCCCGCTCGTGCCGATGTTGACGTTGGCAATCCCGCAGTCGCTGCCGCTGTGCGCCAGGAAGCGCTCAGTTTCCATCAGGTTCGTGCTGAAAATCGCCGACGACAGGCCCTGCGGGACGGCGTTGTGCAGGCGGATCGCCTCGTCGATTTCGTCGACCGCTTTGGCGGGCGAGACGCCCACCCCGCCGTAACCGATGATGTACAGGATCGGGGCGAAGGTCTCTTCCTGGACGATCTGATACTCGTTCTTCGCCGACGCGATGCACGGCCGGACGTAGTGCCCGCCGGGATAATTCGGCCCGTCCAGCTTCTCGCCGCCGTACAGAATCTCGCCGCCCTCCTGCTTGATCCGCCGGATGGCGTTCTGCATGTCCTCGACAGCCTGGAGCGTGACGAGCGGTCCCATCAGCGTGCCTTCCTTCCGCGGATCGCCGATCGGCACCGACTGGTAGCCCCTCACCAGCCGCTTGACCAGCTCGTCGCGGACCGAGTTGTGGACGATGATCCGCCGCGTGCTCGTGCAACGCTGCCCCGCGGTGCCGACAGCTCCGAACAGGATCGCCCGGATGGCCAGGTCCATGTTCGCGCTGGGCGTAACGATAATCGCGTTGTTGCCGCCCAGCTCGAGGATCGTGCGGCCGAGCCGCTTGCCGACGACCTCGCCGACGCGATAGCCCATCTGGCAGCTTCCGGTGGCGGAGACCAGCGGCACACGCCGGTCGTGCAGCAGCTTTTCCCCGACGGTCGAGCCCTTTCCGATCACCAGCGAGAAGATGGCCGGATTGACGTTGTTGGCCTGGCACACCTCGGCCGCGATCTTGGTGCACGCGATCGCGGTCAGCGGCGTCTTGCTGGCCGGCTTCCACAGCACGCTGTCGCCGCACACGGCTGCGATGGCCGCGTTCCAGCTCCAGACGGCGACGGGGAAGTTGAAAGCGCTGATGACGCCGATGACGCCCAGCGGGTGCCACTGCTCGTACATGCGGTGGCGGGGCCGCTCGGAGTGCATCGTCAGGCCGTAAAGCTGCCGCGACAGGCCGCAGGCGAAGTCGCAGATGTCGATCATCTCCTGCACTTCGCCCGCGCCTTCGGCGGCGATCTTGCCCATTTCGAGCGTGACAAGGGCGCCGAGCGGTTCCTTGACCTCGCGCAGGCGATTGCCGAGCTGGCGGATGACTTCGCCGCGCTTGGGGGCGGGCACCATGCGCCAGTCAAGGTACGCCTGGTGGGCGCGCTCGACGATCTTGTCGTATTCGGCTTCCGTGACCTGCGTGACGGAGCCGATCGGGCTGCCGTCGATGGGGGTGATGACGTCGAGCTTGGGGCCGGAGCCCAGCCACTCGCCGTGAAAGCCGCCGAGGTTTTGCTTGTCGATGCCGAGGGTCTTCAGAAAGTCGCTCATGGGTACACCTGTCTGGGGATGCGGGCCCTAACCCTGCCAAACGGCCGACGCCTGGGTCGGCCACCGGGTCTGAACTCGAGCCCCCAGTCTAGCGTCCCGGCGCCGCCGAACCAAGGGCTCGCCGGCCGACGACCCCGGCGCGGCGCCTCCAGCGCTTGTCGGCACCCCTGGTAGCGTCTATCCTTCGCACTGTGGGGAGGTTGCGCGGCATCGCGCGACTGTTTCGTGCCAGGAGACTCGTCATGATCGTCAACCGGTCGATACTCGGCCTCCTGCCGCTCGCCGCGGCCCTCTGCGGGGCGACATCGACACTCGCGGAGATCACCTCGATCAGCGGCTCGGCTTCGGTCGCCATCCAGCAGTTCGGCGCCGGCGGCCAGACGGATACCAACGAAGCGACAAAGACCTACCCGGGCACGGACGCAGTACTCCCGCTGCAAGTCGTCGTGCGGCTGTCCGACGAAGACGCCGCGGGGTCAGCGGCCGCCCAGTTTGCCGATCCCCAGACCGCGGCCGGTCCGAATCCGGAGGAGTTCGCGATCAACCTGACCCTCAACAGCCTGGTGCCGGACCTCTACTACGTTGCGCAGGCCAGCGCCACAGAGGTTCGCGGCGTATTGCTCCAGCCGGCAGATGTCGGCCTGGCCGCCGCCGGGCAGACGGTCGAGTTGCGCGGGCGGCTGTTCCTCGATGGCGTGCTGGCGGTCTTCGCGGTGGCGGAAGCTACTGATCTGACCGGCGTCACAATCTCCATGCGCGTGACCATCGTGAAGGAGGCCGAAGGCTCCGAAGCGGAACAGGTGTTCTCGGGTGCGCTCACGATCACGGGTGCGGACCAGCAGCAGGTGAACGCGGCGGTGGCGGGCGGCTTTCCGACGCGGGGAATCCTGGACGCGGACCTATCGGCACTCGACCCGGAGTTGGGGGTCTTCCGCGTGTTCATACTGCCGAATCTGATTCTGGATTACGCCTACTCGGCCGTCGTCGGGCAGCCGTTTACGCTGCGCGCGACGATCGAGGTCGAAGCGGCCAACCAGCCGGACGGCGTCGGCGTCACGGCGATCCTCGGCGCGCCGATCGAGACGCTCCAGGAGGTGATTGAGGCGACCCGCGGCGCCGCGGCCGCGAAGACCATGCGTGAGGCGGTCCAGAAGGAACGGGCCGCACCGACGGGCCGGCCGACGTTTCCGGAGCCGACGCTCCCGTGGCTGCCGGCCTGCGGGCTGTTTGGAATCGAGAGCGCGCTGTTGCTGCTTGGTGTGGTGGGGCTGCGGGCGGCCAGAAGAGCGTGAAAACGTGAAAAGGTGAAAACGTGAAGACGTCAGAGTACTCGCCGCGCCGATGTTCGGGACCTTTCCACGTTTTCACGTTTTCACGTTTTCACTGACGAATGATGTTCTACCTCCGCCTCATCCTCACGTCGCTCCGCAGCCTGGACACTCACTTTCTGCGGTCGCTGCTGGCGACGCTGGGCGTGCTGATCGGCGTGTCGTCGGTGGTGGCGTGCATGTCGATTCTGGAGGGGGCGTCGAACAACATCCTCAAGCGCTTCCAATCGCTCGGGTCGAACCTGCTGTTCGTGTTCCCCGAGACGGCGCACGTGGAGGGGCGGCCGGTCGGCTCGGCCCAGACCCTGACGACCGACGACATCGACTTTCTCCTGCGCGAGCTGCCGGACGACCTCGACCGCGTGGCCCCCGAAGCGATCGGCCTGGCCACCGTCAAGCGCTTCCAGAAGTCCGTCGACGTCAGCGTCGTCGCGACCTCCTCTGCCTACTTCGAGATTCACGATTTCAAGGCCGAACGCGGCGGACGGATCTTCAGCAAGGCCGAGTCGGAAAGTCCCGATGCCACCGTGGCGTTGCTCGGCTCGAAGACCAAGGAGAAGCTCTTTGGCGGCTCGGACGCGGTCGGCCAGACCGTCAAGGTGGGCGGCGCGACGTACCGTGTGGTTGGGGTGCTGGAGAAGCGCGGCAGCCTCGGATTCCTGAACGCGGACGAAACGGTGTTCATCCCGATCAAGGCCGGGCTGAAGCGCTTCTTCAACCGCGACTGGCTCAACCGTCTGACTATCGCCGTGAAGAAGCCCGAACAGCTTGAGGAGCTGCAAAAACAAGTCAAGCGGGCGCTGCGCAAGTCGCACAACATCCGCGCCGGCCAGCCGGATGACTTCGGCATCTTCACGCAGGAGGAAGCCCTCCAGCAGGTCACCCAGTTCACCCTGGTCTTCAAGGTCGTGTTCTACAGCATCGCCGGAATCAGCCTGGTCGTCGGCGGCATCGGCATCATGAACATTATGCTCGTGTCGGTGACCGAGCGAACGCGCGAGATCGGCGTGCGCATGGCGGTTGGCGCCCGCCGCGGGGACATCCTGCTCCAGTTCCTGGTCGAGTCGCTGGTCATCAGCCTGCTCGGCGGGACGATGGGGCTGATTCTGGGCATGGGGATTGCCGACGTCCTGGAGAACGTGCTGAAGCTCATGAACTTCAAGACCGAGATCAACGCCACGATCATCATCACGTCGATCGCGACGGCCACGATCGTGGGCGTGGTCAGCGGGCTGTATCCCGCCTTCAAGGCCAGCCGGCTGGACCCCGTGGACGCATTGCGGCACGAGTAGCTGATTGGCGGCCTTGCGAACGTTGAAGGGCTGCCATGCCGACGGCCGTGCGCCTCGGCACGCGATTTCCGCTCACGCCATGACCCATGCGCGGCCGGCCTTACCCCCGGTGCGCGATTCATTTCCCCTTCGGATTGGGACGGCGGACGGTCGCCCTTACGAAAGCCCCGCGGCCCACCCGCGTCAGGGAACAACTCGGTCCCAATGCGAGCGCGGCCGAGACGCTGCGCGCACCTCTGCCCTGCAGAGGCCCGGGTGCCCGCGCGCCGCCGATCAGCGTGGGCGCAATGTAGACGTGGAATTCGTCTGCCAAGCGCTCGTCGAAAAAGTTCCCCAGCAGCTTGCCGCCGCCTTCCACCAGGACGTTGGTCATGTGGTGCGCACCCAGGACGTCCAGCACGGCCGGCAGCGACAGCCCGCTGGGCGTGCTTGGCACCGCGAAGAGCCGGCAGCCGGCCTTGGCCAGCGCACGCGTGCGGCGCGCCGGAACCGTGCGGGCATGGAAGATCCACGTCGGCATCTCGGCGGCGGTGCGCACAAGCTGGCTTTGCAGCGGAATGCGCAAACCCGAGTCCACGACGGCGCGGACCGCGATACGCCTGGGCCGCCCGACGCGGCACGTCAGCAGCGGATTGTCGCGCCGCACCGTGCCGATCCCGACCAGGATCGCGTCGAGTCGGCCGCGGACGCGGTGCGCGTGGGCCCGACATGCCTCATCGCTGATCCACTTCGAATCGCCTGTGTGCGTAGCGATCTTCCCGTCCAGACTCTGCGCCCACTTCAGGATCACCCACGGCCGGTGCGCGCGGACCAGCTTGAAGAAGGGCGCGTTGAGCTCGGTCGCCTCGGTCGCCAGCAGCCCCACGTCCACGCGAACGCCGGCCTTTCGCAGGGCCGCCAAGCCGCGACCCGCCACGAGCGGATTGGGGTCCTTCACCGGCACCACCACCCGCGCCACGCCCGCGGCGAGCAGCGCATGCGTGCACGGCGGCGTCTGACCAAAATGACAGCACGGCTCCAGCGTCACGTAGACCGTCGCGCCGCGCGGCGACTCGCGACAGCGCCGCAGCGCCTCGATCTCCGCGTGCGGCCCGCCGAAGCGGCAATGGTAGCCTTCGCCCAGGATGCGTCCGCCCTTGACAATGACGCAGCCGACCATCGGGTTTGGCTCGACGCGGCCCTGTCCGCGCGCGGCCAGTTTCAGCGCGCGGCGGAGATAGCTCTCATCTTCGGGCGAGAAAGGCACTATCGTTCCTTCGCCGCCGGCTGCGGCCGCTTCCCCTTTGGCCGCTCGGCTTCGAGCAGGAAGTCGTCGTCCGTCAGCCGCACGGAGGTATCGATGTCTGCGTAGAAGTAGCTTGCATCCAGCTCGCCGGACGCGAGCCTGAGGATCGTGCCCGCCGGCAAGTCGGTGGCGACGTCGATGTAAAGCTCCTGCACCGGCACCCTGTAGCGCGTCGCGGGATACTCCAGGTGCAGGTGATGGACGGTCGGCCCGCCGTCGGGCAGTTGGAGCAGTCCGCCGTAGGTCAACAGGGCGTCACGGCCCGCCGACTGATACGAGCTCAGCGTGCGTTCCATGAGCCGCTCGAGGCCGAAGTCGGTCAGCGGCCGTTTCGATTCTCCCCAAGTGACGGGCGCGAGCAGGTCCACCTTGTTGACGGCGGGCGGCGGCAGCAGCCCCGGCGACCAGCGGCGCGTCACGAAACGCACCTTGTTTTCCGCCTGCCCCTCGACGTACGCGCTCTCGCCGTACTTGCCGTCCTCGTCCAGCCACTTCATGCGGACGCTGAACGGCCGGCGGCGGAACCAGCAGCGCATGTGCTCGGGACCGTACAGCCGCTGGAACAGGCCGCGGCGTTCACAGCGCGTGAAGACCAGCGTGTATTGGTCGAGCGACTGGCACTTGAACGCGACCCGATGCAGGTAGGCGGCGGGGTCGCGGCGCACCGCCTCCGCGCGCGCGTCCGCTTCGGCCGGCGTCAGCCCCTGCACGGACCCCGGCTGCGGCTCGATTGCCGCCGGGCGCCCATGGCAGCCCGCGGCCCCCAGGGCCAGTCCGGCCGCCAAACCCGCCGCCAGAACGCGGCCATATCGTGATTTCGACACCGTTCGATCTCCTGTACGGCGGCGCAGTGTACCGCGCGACGGGTGTCCCCGGCACAGCGGAACGGGGCGGCGGATCGCTGTCCGGAGAGCCGCGCGGGCCCCCGTGCCGGCACGCTACCACACCCAGCTCAGGAATCCGTTGAAAAAGAGGACTGGCCCCGCCTGGAACCGCGTTCGCGGCAACGCCAGTGGGCTTCCGAGGGGTGCCTGTCACCCGTTTTTTCAACGGAGGGTCAGGGTCGGCCGCGTCGGGTGCCGCGGCCGGCTTGCCCGCCCGTGTTTCACGCGGCACTGGCAGCGAGCTGCCACCGGCGCCCGACCACAACAAGCTCCCGTGGGTACTCCACCGCGTTCGACGTAGTTTGCTCCGGGTTGTACCGGCCTTCGCGACTCACTCCCTGGAACCCGGGGCTGCACTGCCGGAATCTGGGAAGGCCGGGCGCAGATTTGACAAAGGCCGCCGGCGCGGGTAGGTTTATGTTAGAGGTCGATGAAGGGGTTATAGCCATGACGAACGTGTCCGCCGCAGCGCTCCGTCTGTGCGTGGTGTTCTCGTGTATTTGCCCAGCGCTGGCGCAGCAATCGCCGCCGCCTTACGCCGAGGCCGATCCCAATGGCCCGCTGGCGGGATATCGCTACCAGGTTCTCGACGATCCAGTGGCTGGCGGCCAGCTCGTCCTGGGGTATGGCCTAGGCGCACAACCCATTGAAGGCCAGTATGTTGCGTTTGTTCTCTGCAATGAGGTCGACGGCAGAGTCTCGCTCTGGGCAGCCACTGGGCAGGCCGAAACCGGTGCCCTGGCGATGGCGAACGAGTGGGGCGTGGAATTAGGTCCAGCGTACAGTAACTGCCCGCAGTTTGCCGCCGCCGTCGAAGATTGGCTGTACCAGCACGGATACCCGCCGGCCGGGGTGACGTGGCAGCTTGTGACACAGGGGGGCACGACGTCCGAAGTTGCCGATTGGATGGACCAGGACGGAGATGGGGGCGGTAGCCTGTACATGTGGGACAAGGTCTGGGACTTCGTGGTAGCGATCGCCTGCGCGGTGCTCGGTGGCTGCAACCAAATCGCGCCTGACGATCCGCCTGACCCGAACGACACGGACGGCGACGGCGTCCCGAACGACCAGGACAACTGTCCGGGAGTGGCCAACCCCAGCCAGACTGACACCGACGGCGACGGCCAGGGCAACGCCTGCGACGACGATGATGACGGCGACGGCGTGAACGACGACGAGGACAACTGCCCTGGCATCAACAACCCCGAACAAGCCGACCCGGACGGTGACGGGCAGGGCAATGAGTGCGACTCCGATGACGACGGCGACGGCGTGCCTGACGGCCAGGACAACTGCGCCGGTGTGCCGAACCCGGACCAGACCAACACGGATGGTGATGCCGACGGCGATGCCTGCGATCCCGACGATGACAACGACGAAGTCCCCGACGAACAAGACAATTGCCCGACCGCGAGCAATCCGGAGCAGAAGGACACGGATGAGGACGGCGCCGGGAATGCCTGCGACGCCGACATCGACGGCGACGGCGTCCCCAATGGGGCGGACGAGGATACTGACGGCGACGGGATTCCCAACGGGGCCGATACGGACGTCGATGATGACGGAGTCGCGAACGCCGACGATACCGACGTTGACGGCGACGGTATCCCCAACGCCGGCGATCCCGACGTCGATGGTGACGGCATCCCGAACGGGGAGGACGACGACGTTGATGGCGATGGCCTGGACAACGGGAGCGATACCGACGTGGACGGCGACGGCCAGCCCAACGGTTCCGACCCGGATGTGGACGGCGACGGCGTCAACAACGGGGCTGACCGCGACATCGACGGCGATGGCTACACCAACGACCAGGACTCCGACATGGACGGCGACGGGCTGCCCAACTCGGAAGACGCCGACATGGACGGCGACGGTATCAACAACGAAGCCGACCCCGACGATGATGCCGACGGCGTCGATGACAACGCCGAAGGCGGAGGTTCCGGCATACCGGGAGATTGTGACCTGTGGTTGTCCCTCGAGGGTGTCTTCTTCGTGTGCGGTCCGATCGTATCTTGGGATACGGGGACGGCTCTTTGTCCGACGCCAGGCGGTTGGCATTGGACCGCGAGCGGCGGCGCGGTGCACCCGACCGTGAGCGGTTTCGGAGGTGTTGCACCGATGCTCGTGTGGCTGCACGTCGAGTGCTCTCAGGGTTGCGATACTAACGAGCTCGTGTTCGTTCGCGCGCACTTGGGGCCGGCGTGTGTGGCCAGTGAGAGCTTCAGCTTGAGCAGCACACCGTACGATTTGCAGTTGGTGCTGAAGCCGGGTGAGCCGCTGCCGAATGCCGACGCGGTGCGGACGCTGTCGGGGCCGGTGGAGTTCGAATACTGCGTGGCACGCCGGGGCCAGTATGAGCTGTATTGCGAGGTGTTCGGGCACGCGTTT
>JALHJL010000041.1:39101-40501 GCA_022839625.1 Phycisphaerales bacterium | reverse complement strand
CCTGGGCTTGGACAAGGTGGTCCAGTACGCCCGCGGGGCATCGTCAGCCGAGAGCATCGCCCGGCGGCTCAACGCCGGCATCGCGGAGGAGCTGTGCTACAACCCGGGGCAAGGGGTGAGCGGCCACGTTCTGAACTCCTATTCTGTACAAGGGGGCGTGCACTGCGGTGTGCACGCGGTGCTGCTGTGGTACCTGTGCAAGACGGCGGGCATCCCCGCCTCGACGCTCTGCGCATGGGGCGGCAACTCGCCGAGTTGGATCGACACCTACTACCTTCACGGTCATCTCCAGGAGTTCGAGACTCGTGTGAGCTTCCAGTTGGAAGCGCCGCGCAATGGCGTCGCGGAGGCGGACCCACATTTTCGGCATCACGTGGTGACGCAGGTTGCCGGGATAACCTGCGATCCTTCCTACGGGGCGACTTGGTTGCCGGAGGCGAAAGAGACGTACGAAGGCTGCGCCCGGCAGACCGGCCCAGGGCTGCCGAGCAATGAACACGTTCATGCCTGGGAGTGCGACCATGAGCCGGGCCCGCAGGGCTCGTGTCCATAAGGAGGCCCAGTAATGCGCAGAAGACACGACACGTTGAATACCTGGTGGGCCAGTCTGGTGCTCGTCGTTGGGACGGCCGCACCAAGCGTGGGTGACGAACCGCAGGTGTATACGGGCATCAAGCACGAGGCGCTCTTCTCCGCGCTCGGAATCCGCGTCGAGCGCGCCTGGGGAGTGGGACGCGAGGCGGGTGGCCTCGAGTACAACGTGGACTCCGGCGGGCTCCCCGTGCAGGCGCACAGCTTTCGGCTGGCCGTTCATCCGTCGCGCCAGGCCGCGGAGGTGGTTGCGGGTCGCTACATTCGCCTGACTCCACGCGGCCCGACCGAGTCGAGTCAGTTCGCGCAAGTCGGCGACCTCCGCTACGCATGGACCTCGCCGGGCGGCGGGCGACTGCTATTTCTCCGCGACAACGTTACGATCGAGTTCTTGTGGCGGGGCGCCGATGCGGACGCGCTGGCGCTGGCGCGCCAGATCGATCAGCTTATCCAGACGGATCGCACAATTGCACCCCGCGGCACGTTCCCACAGGTACCCGAGATCCTCTCGACGGGGGTACCGTCGACAATAGCAAAGAATTCGTCAGCGGAAGTCCGTCCCGAAGTTCGCGGCTTCGGCGACCCGCAGAAAACCACCGTGAAGGTGTTCGACGCAGGACAGCCGCTGACACTCGCGCAGGGCAAAGCGCAGGAAAACCTCATGCTGCACGCGCCCGCGGACGTTCACCCGGTCGGTTCCGTGCGGCTGCTCATGGTGGCCGCCAACGAGGACAACGTCTTCGTGGCCAAGGAGTTCACGATCAACCTGACCGATTGACCGGGGTATAAAGGAGGTGGCCGCGCTGGGC
>JALHJL010000041.1:0-39003 GCA_022839625.1 Phycisphaerales bacterium | reverse complement strand
CCTGGGCTTGGACAAGGTGGTCCAGTACGCCCGCGGGGCATCGTCAGCCGAGAGCATCGCCCGGCGGCTCAACGCCGGCATCGCGGAGGAGCTGTGCTATAACCCAGAGTACCGCTACTACACGCACGCGCTCGCCCTTTATGGCTTTTCCTCGGGTGTTGACTGTGTTAACCACTCCCAATTGCTCGAGTATCTATGTGAGACGGCTGGCATCCCTGCCTCCATGTTCTTCACCTGGGCTGGTCAGGGGCCGGGGATTCGTGACGTATATCAGATGGAGGTCGGCGACGTCGACGTGACGTTTCAGCTTGATGCACCCGCCAATGACACGACCGGGGCAGACCCCCACTTTGGGTGTCACGCGCTGACGACGGCAGCGGGAATCCCGTGCGACCCGTCCTATGGAAGCACTTGGGTTCCGCCGGCCATCGAGATGTACGAAGGGTGCAGCCAGCGGTCGGGAGACACTGTTCCTTCGATTCCAATTGTCCACCTTTGGCGTTGTCCGCACGCTCCTGGCGAGCTAGGACCATGTCCCTGACGAGGAGATTCGCCATGTCGCGAGATGTGTTGGGTTGCTTGCTGGCTGGGGCGCTCGCCGCCTCCATTGTACGCGCGGACGCACCAGAGTTGGTCACCGCCCTCAAACACGACCGTCTATTCACGGCCCTTGGGGTTCAACTTAAGACCGGGGGGGAGGCTCGGACGCTGACTGGAGCGGGAGTTACCTACGTTGTGGAGGCCCCCGGCGTTCCAGGCATCCATGAGCTATCCATTGCCGTACGTTCGTCGCAGGACGCTGCCCAGCAAGCTGGCGCCGCCATGCGCTCACCCGCCCGCTCTTCCGTGGACCGAGATCCGCCAACGGCGGAGTACGCCGACATCGGGGATGCGCGATACGTCTGGGGAACCCGGAGGTCGAGCGAACTCGGCCTGCGCATCGCCTTTGTGCGCGATAATGTCACGGTTGTTCTTTCCTGGGGTGGACCTCGCGAGCAAGGACGCACGTTGGCGAGGCAGATCGACCAACTCATCCAAAGCGACCGACAGATCGCACCGCGCGGGACATTCGCGGAGACACCCGAAATCCTCACAACCGACCTGCCGTCGTGCTTAGGCAGGGACGCCAAGGTCACGGCTCGGCCGCAGGTCCGCGGGCTGGGCGGCGGCGCCATTCGCTTCGCCGTAATCGACGAAGGGCAGGTGCGTCGCTTGTCATCAGACGGCGCCGATGGCGCACTGTGCGTCAGTCCGCCGAAGCGAACGGTGAGGCCGCCAACGAGGACAACGTCTTCGTGGCCAAGGAGTTCACGATCAACCTGACCGATTGACCGGGGTATAAAGGAGGTGGCCGCGCTGGGCTGCGGAACCGAGGTAGTCCTGTCCCCGGATGACCGTCAGGCGGACGCGGTGCGGACGCTGTCGGGCCCGGTGGAGCCCGGCATGAACGGAGTGGTCGGGTCCGCGGACCCGACCTACGGACTGCGACGGCACGTATGGGCAAGGGTCGCTCGGCGACATCGACCCGTTCGTTGGCCTACTGACGCAGTGTGGATACGGTTGCCAGTGCCCGGGACCGCGGTCCTGCCCGTAGGGCAGTCACACGTGGGTCCGTGACAGATTCGGCGGAGTATTTCTTCAGCCCCGGACGGGGCGAGAGCGCCCAGCCCACGGCGCGAGGCGTGGGCACGAATCCACGTGGTGGTGGGAGTGCGAGCATGAGGTCGGACCGGGCCCCGGATGTCCCTGAGGAGGCGAGCATCCATGAACGCAACGCATGCTGTTTTCAACATGGTCTCCTTGAGTGTTGTGGGGATCCTGGCGGCGCTGCCGGCCACCGCTGATGAACCGCAAGTCTTCACTGCCCTTAAACACGAAGCTCTCTTCGCAGCGCTGAACGTGAGTGGAGAAACCACCCCGTCGGGCGTCTTTTATCCAGGAACTGAGGTCTTCCGCCCGGTCAATTCGTCAGCGCTGCCTGTACGGGTTCCCGGATTCGGCTTGGCAGTGTACCCGACCCGGGCCAGCGCCGAGCAAGCCGCCGCCCGGCTCGTGGACACCGCACAAGTCGGACCGCGGGCCACGGCGCGATTCCCCGATGTGGGCGACGCGCGCTACATCTGGGAGGCCGGCTCGGGCGCGGGTTCCGTTATCTTCCTGCGGGAGAACATATTTGTACGATTTGGCTGGGGTGGCACCATGGAGGATGGCATAGCCCTAGCGCGGCGCATCGACCAGTTCATTCAGGGCGACCGGACCATCGCGCCACGGGGCACCTTTGCCCAAACACCCGAAATCGTCTCGACCGGCGCGCCCGCGACCATCGCCAAATCCGGCACAGTGGCCATTCAGCCGGACATCCGGGGGTTGGGCGACCCGCAGAAAACCATGGTGAAGGTAATAGACATCAGTCAAAGTAAAGCACTGGCGCAGGGCAAGCCCGGCGAGAGCCTGACGCTGCGCGCTCCGGACGATATCGGCGGGGCGCGTACGGGACGAGCCGTGCGGCTGACCGATTGACCGGGGTATAAAGGAGGTGGCCGCGCTGGGCTGCGGAATCGAGGTAGTCCTGTCCCCGGATGACCGTCAGGCGGACGCGGTGCGGACGCGGTCGGGGCCGGTGGAGTTCGGCGGGCAACGAAGTGGTCAGCAGACCCGACGTTGGCCGGTTAGCAGAAAGGGAGCGTGCAGGCACCGTGAGAAACCCACGCAGCGCCACCGCGAAAGCCCACCTGCGCGGAGCCAGTCCCCTCTTTCAACGGACACCTAGTCGGTTACCAGGTACCCCTCCGCCTCCACTTCGTAAAGGCCCGTATAGGTCTGTTCCACGGCCTCTTTGCCCACGATCTCGCGGACTGCGGGGTTGGACTCGCCCATCTGGCGGGCGAAGTTGAGGACGATCCCGACCGCCTCGTCGGGGTGCCGCGCAATCACCTGAAACGCCCGCATGAACCGTTGCCCGCCGGCGGGCGCTGGTGCGCCGCCGTGCTGACCGGCCTTCGGCGGCGGGGCCGGGCGGGTGCGGCAGTCGGCCTCGACCAACACGCTGAACCAATATGCCTCTTCGACGGGCTCGCCGACCGCTTCCCGGTATGCTTCGCACAGTTCCACGGTGCAGGCGTTCTCGGCATAGGCCCGGGCCAGCAGCCGCACGCAGTTGCCGCGCAGCTTGTTGCGGGCGAAGAAGTCCATCGCCATCTCGAGCGCGTAGTTCCGCTCGCCCGCGTCGGCGAAATGCCCGCGCCGCAGAACGCGGTCGTAGATGAGCCGCGCCGCGGCCGTGTTGCCCTCCTCTTCGAGGATGAACGCGCGCAGCAGCCAGGGCCGCGTGGAGCGCGGCTCGATCCGCCGCAGGAGCTGGAGCTGCACGCGGGCGACCGGAAACTCATGTGCGCGCACGGCGGTGACGCCCCAGTTCAGCCGCAGCATTCCGGCGTTCGGATCGAGCCGCTCGGCGCGTGCGTAGCACGCGAAGGCCTCGGGGTACTCCTCATCGTCGCTGTGCAGGATCCCCAGGGCGATCCACTGGGACGCATCGTCCGGCACGAGGGAGAGGTACCGTTTCAGGACCACCTTCGCCTCGCCGTAGCGGCCGGCGTCGGTCAGCGCGGTCGCCTTGCGCTGCAACACCCAGTCGATGTCGGCCCCCAGGTTGAGAGCCTGGTCGTACAGCTCGATCGCGCGCTCGTAGTCGCGCAGCTTCTCGTGTACCAGTGCCAGATTGGCCAGCGCAACCTCGTCGTCCGGGGCGAGGGCCACCGCTTCCTCGAGCGCGTCGCGGGCGTCCTCCAGGTCGTTGGTGTTGGAGAGCACGATGCCCAGCGTGCCCAGGAGCCGTGCCGACTGCGGGAACTCATCGAGCAAGGGGTCGAGCGTCTCGAGCGCCTCCTCGTCGCGTCCCAATTCCGTCAGGGCGCAGGCCCGCAGACTCGCCCATTCGACACGGTCGTCGCCCGCCAGGCTCTCCCCCGCCACGGCCTCGAGACAGCGGAGCGCCTCCCCGGGCTTGCCGGCCTCCAACAGCCGCTGGGCCTGCTCCAATAGTGACTCGGCGTCTTCAGGGTACATCGGCGTCCCATGTGCGGCCGATCGCCCCCGGGCCGGCCGCGCATTCCATTATACCGGATTCCGCGGCGTCCAACCGGGGCAGGCGCCTCCCCTTCAGCGAGGGCCTCCCGGCCCGCTGCTCCCCGGCGGCGGCGGCCGTTGCCCTGGGGTTGCTGGCAGCTGCCCTGCATCCGGGCCGTGTGCAGAACCCGATCCAAGTGTTTCGACAGACCGGGAAACGGGGGCCCAGCGGTATTGGCGCGGACGCGCATCCCGCCCCACGCGCCGGGTTGCCTTGCGAGCCAGGCGGCGGGACAATGTCGGGGCCGCATCTGGCATGACGGTCTGTCCGGCACGTGTGCCGGCGGCCACTGGAAAAGAGAGCTTGATCCATGAAGAACGATTCTCAACGTACCAGCCGCCGAACGTTCATCAAAGGCGCGATTCAGGCCGGCACGACCCTGGCCGCACTCAGCCACTTCGGCTGTGCGCAGCTCGGCGGCCGGGCGGCCAAACCCGGCGCGGGGCCGGCGGACGCGAAGCCGGTCGCCAAGCGCCCCGCAGCTCAGACGCCGTACAGCAAGGTCCGCGTGGCCTTCATCGGGACGGGCGGCATTGGCGGGTACCACCTGGAGAACGCCGTCGAGTTGGGCGTGAGCTGCCCCTGCTACTGTGACGTGGATCGAGGCCGCTTTGCCAAGGCGGCGGAGTCCTACCCCGACGCCCGGCCGTACCAGGACTACCGCGAGATGTTCGACAAGGAGCACAAGAACATTGACGCGGTCATGATCGGCACCCCCGACCACCATCACTACACGGCGACGATGATCGCCATGCAGCTCGGCAAGCACGTCTACACCCAGAAGCCGCTCACGCACACGCCGTGGGAGGCCCGGCAACTGACCGAGGCCGCCCACAAGTACAAGGTCGCCACGCAGATGGGCAATCAGGGGCATGCCAAGGAAGGGTGGCGGCTCGTCTATGAGTGGATCCACAGCGGGGCGCTTGGCCATATCCGGGAGGTCCACACGTGGACCGACCGCCCCATCTGGCCGCAGGGCATCGAGCGGCCCGAGGGCGAGGACGTAGTGCCCGCGCACGTGAACTGGGACGCCTGGCTCGGCCCGGCCCCCGTCCGACCCTTCAAGAAAGAGGTGTATCACCCATTCAACTGGCGCGGCTGGTGGGACTTCGGCTGCGGCGCGCTCGGCGACATGGCCTGTCATACGATGGACGGCATGTTCTGGGCCCTCGACCCGGGCTATCCGGCCGTGATCGAGCCCGTCACTTTTACCCCGGTGAACAACGAGACGTTCCCGAAGGCCTCGATGGTCAAGTGGGAGTTCCCCGCCAAGGGCGAGCGCCCCGCCTTCGTCGCCTACTGGTACGACGGCGGACTCCTGCCGTGCATCCCGCCGGACATGGAGTTCGGCCGCCGGCTCGGCACCACTGGCAACCTCTTCCTCGGCACCAAGGCGTCGCTCCTCGTCCAGGGCGACTACGGCGACAGCCCGCGCGTCTTCCCCGAAACCAGGATGCAGGAGCTCGGCAAGCCGCCGCAGCTCCTGGAGCGGTCGCCGGGACACATCAACGAGTGGGTGATGGCCGCCGCGGGCGAGAAGCCGATCGATTACCCGAAGTCGAACTTCGATTACGCGGGCCCGTTCACCGAGGCGATCCTGCTGGGGAACATCGCGCTGCGCGTCGGCCGGCGTCTGGAGTGGGACGGCGCGAACATGCGCTTCACCAACGTGCCCGAAGCCAACCAGTACCTCACCAAGGAATACCGGGACGGTTGGAAGGTCTGATTGACGTGGCCGCCGCGCAGCGGGCGGCGGCACAATCTACCCATAGGCTGGGCCTGCCGACCTGCAAGTCGCGATCCGGGTTTCCCAGAACGGGGACGTCCGGATCGGGCAACTGCACCCGGCGCTGGTCACGGTGTTTCCGGCGCGACCCAGCGACGCACGAGGCGCGCCAGTATCAGAGCCGCTCCGACGCCCACCAGCATCAGCCCGCCGGCCACGGCCAGCAGATTGGGCTGCTCTTGCCATGCGAAAGCGATGTTGCCCCAGTAGGCGCTGGCAATCTGTCCCGCCGGGCGGCGCCACCAAAGCGCGAGCACGAACCCCAGCGCGAGCCACGGGCCGAACGGGATCATTACGGTGCTCTTGCGCAGCAGACTCAACAGCCACCCCGCCAGCGCAATCGCCACCGACAACAGCAGCCCGAGCAACGCGATGTCCCAGCCGCCGGCGGCGCCCGCCGCCGCGAGAATGTGGATGTCGCCGACCCCGAACGCTTCGCGCCCGAAGGCCAGCGTGAAGACGATCCGCAGCGCCCACCCGGCCAGCGCCCCGACGATCGCGCCGGAGATGGCCACGACGGCGCCGGCGAGGGGCGCGTAACCCTGCACCGGAGACCAGGCCACAAGGCCCGACCAGCTTTCGCCTGCCAGGGGCGCCGTTCCCAGAATCGCGAGCACAAGCACGGCGACGAGGATCGCCGGCGCGAGCCAGAGCAGTTCGCCCAAGACCATCCGCCGAGCCTGCGGTTGCTCCTCCTCGATGGCAGCCCTGATCTCGGCGTCCGCGGGACGCTGTTGGCCCCCAGCCAGGACGATGACACCGAACATCATCAACAGGGCCGCGGCGGCCGCGCCGGGCGGCCAGCCGCGCAGGCCGCCCGGAAACGCGATGTACACCAGCCAGCCGGTGACGAGTACAAACGCCAGAATGGAGATGCGGCCCGCCACGGCCTGCACGCCGGCGCGGCCCGTTTCCGTCAGGAGTTCGGCCGGCTTGGCTTCGCCGGAGGGCTCGTCACGCAGATCCGGCCCGCGGCGGCGCTCGCGCCACCAGAAGGTGAGGCCGCTGACGAGGAACGCCGCCACCGCCGCCGCCGCCCAGGCGGAGCCCGCGCGATGCGAAAGGGATTCCGCCCGCGGCCACAGGGCGTGTAGCCCGATCGCGGTCCACATGATCGCACCGGTGACCCGCACATCGACGGTGTAGGAAGCGATGTCCATCGCCGAGCAGGCCACGAGGCCCGCTGCCAGGACCAGCCACGTCAGCAGAAGCGGCAAGTCCGCAGGCAGCACAGCGGCCCTGGTTTCGCCGCCCGCGGGCGCAACGAAGAGCAGGTGGTAGACCAGCACGAAAGCCAGCCCGGTCAGCCCTTCCACCAGCGGATATTGCACGGAGATCGGCGACCGGCAGTGCCGGCAACGACCGCCCAGCACGAGCCAGCTCAGCAACGGGATATTGTCGTACCACGCGATCGTCGCCCGGCAACAAGGGCAGAAGGACCAGCGCGGCTTGGCGATCGAGAGCCCGATCGGCAGGCGGTAGACCACCACGTTCAGGAAGCTGCCGACGCACAGGCCCAGCAACCACAAGGCGACCTCAAGAACCGCGTGATGCATCAGGGAGCTTCCGGCAGCACACCGTCCACGGCAACCGCATCCAATACGGCGTCCACCACCTCGGCGATGGAGCGCCCGCGCGTCGACACGACGCGATGGGCGGTCGCAGCGTACAGCGGCCGGCGTGTGGCGAGCAAGTGGCGGACCTCGCCCAGCCCGCCGCTGTCACTCAAGGCCGGCCGCGTGCTGGCGGAGCGCGGGTCAGCCTGAATGCGGCGATAGAGCTCGGTTGCGGGCGCGGTGAGCCACACGCATGTGCCGGTCTTTCTCAGCGCCGCGCGGTTGGCCGCCGACAGAACCGCTCCTCCGCCGACCGCGATCACATGCTGCCCGAGGCGGACGAGCTGAGCAATGGCGCGGGCCTCCATGCGCCGAAAGAAGCGCTCGCCGTCGGCGGCGAAGAGGTCGTGAATGGATCGGCCCGCCAGTACTTCCACCCGCTGGTCGGTATCGACGTAGGGCCAGCGCAAACGCGCTGCGAGTGCACGGCCAACGACGGTCTTCCCGCAGCCGCGGTAGCCGATCAGAATCAGGTTGCGGCCTGGCATCTGAGTCTCGCGTCAGCCCGGCGGTATTCAGAGTAGTCTAACGGGCCGTGAGCGATTCGGCAGCGCTATCCGAACGCGCCGCGCGAGCCAGCGCGCGGTCCAATTCGCGCGCGCTTGCGCTTCGGGTTCTGACGCCCATAGCCGAATCGCGCAGGGTGATTCAGTAGTCGCAGTAGCCGTCCCCGTCCCAGTCGTAGCAGTCGGCGGCGTAGTCGTAGTCGCTGTAGCCGTCGTCGTAGGCGTAGTAGTCCCCCTCGTAGTAGCCGCCCGTGTCGTAGTAGTACTCATCGGCGGTGTAGTAGTCGTCCGCCTCGTAAACGTCGTAGTCGCCGTAGTAGTAACCGTAGTCGTAATCGTCGTAGTAGTAGCCGAAGTCGTAGTCGTAATCGTCGTAATAGTAGTCGTCGTAGTAATAGCTGTCGTAGTAGTAGTCGTACGCGACCTCCTCGACGATCACGTCCTCCCGGTACACTTCCTCGACGTAGACCGTGTCTTCCAGATAGACGGTGTCATAGCAGCCCGGACAGCGGGCGCCGACGATCAACGTCGCCTCGGGCGTGCCCTCCAGGAAGATGTCGAATGTGCAGCCGGCCAGGGGACCGAGCAGGAGGGGGGCGAGCAGAAGTCTTCCAATCAGCAGTCGTTCTGTTTGCTTGTACATGGCGCTGCTCCTCAAATCGTCTGCTCTCCTGACGGTCCAGACCCCTAGTCTATTCAAAGGTTGTGCGGCATGCAGCAGTTTTCCGCGCGATCCACCCGTCGGACATCGGGCCTGGAAGCCCGTGAATTCTGTAACAGGCTATGCGACAATGGCTTGCGCGAACGGACCTGCGGGACGCGATCACAAATGAGGCACAAGTGCAACTTTTAATAGCTGAACTTCCCGATCTCGACCTTTCCCCGGAACGTCCAATAAATGATCACGGTGTACGTGAGCACGAACGGCATCCCGAGAAACGCGATGATCTGCATGATGCGCAACGTTTTCTCCGAGGACGCGGCGTTGTAGATGTCGAGGCTCCAGGCGGGGCTCAGGCTCGACACCAGCAGGTCGGGGAACAACGCCACGCCGAACAGGAACACGAACGCCGCGATGGAACAGCTCGACGAAATGAAGGCGTAGAGCGGCCGGCCGAGATGGATGGCCCGCGGGATGTTGGCGATCGCCAGCACGTTCAGCAGCACGACGACCCAGACCCAGGGGTGCTGCTCGAAGTTCCGGGTCGCATTGGGCACTTGCACCAGCGAGTAGATGGTCGTCAGCAGGTACAGCACCAGGAAGAGGCCGAACGTCCGCCACATCCAGCCGTGAATCCGTTGCTGCAACTCGCCGGTCGTCTTGAGGTACAGGTAGATCGAACCGTGCATCGCGAACATGGAGACGACGAACACGCCCACCAGCAGGGGGTAGAACCCGAGCAGATCGAAGAACGAGCCCGCGAACTCCATGCGCGAATCGATGGGAATGCCCTTGATGCAGTTGCCCACGGCGACGCCGAAGAGCAGCGCGGCGACGGTGCTGGCCCCGCAGAAGCAGTAGTCGAAGAACCCGCGCCAGGCAGGCGACTCGCGTTTGCTGCGGAACTCCATCGACACCGCCCGGAAGATGAGCGCGAACAACAGCAGCGTGAACGCCAGGTAGAACCCGGAGAACGCCGTCGCGTAGGCGTGCGGGAAGGCGGCGAACAGCGCCCCGCCGAAGGTCACCAGCCACACCTCGTTGCCGTCCCACAGGGGCCCGATGGAGTTCATGAAGACCCGCCGTTCGGCGTCCTTCTTCGCCCCCAAGTGCAGGATGCCGACGCCCAGGTCGAACCCGTCGAGGATGGCGTACCCGGCGAGCAGGACGCCAAGCGTGACGAACCAGAACAGATTCAGGTCCATGATGGCCAGGGCTCCTTACGTGTTTGTTGAAGAAGGGGACTGGCTCCGCGCCGGCGGGCCTTCGCGGCAGCGCTGCGTGGGTCTTTCGCGATGCCTGTACTCTTCTTCAACACACTGTTAGTCGTCCGCACTCATGGGTGAGGGGCCGCATCGTCGTCGCGGGCTTCAGTCAACGAGGGTCCGGATGGCGCAGCGCGCTCGGCGGCCGCCGCGAGCCAGCCGCGCTGCTGTGCCTCTGCCTCCAGAACGTGCGGCTCCTCCGGGCCGGCCTTGATCTTATGGTCCAGCACCAGCAGCCACACGATCAGTAGCAGAAGGTAGATCAGGCCGAACATGACGATCGACGCGAGAACTTCGCCGCCGGAGACCGCCTTTGAGGCGGCTTCGCTCGTTCGCAGCAGCTCCCACACAATCCAGGGCTGCCGGCCGACCTCCGCCGCCGCCCAGCCGACCTGGTTGGCGATCATCGGCCCGATGACGGCTACGACGAGCACCCCCAGCAGCCAACGCCGCTCGAACAGTTTGCCGCGCCACTTCAGATAGCTCGCGTACAACGTCAGGAGGATGAAGACGAACCCCAGCGCGACCATCAGGTGATACGTCTGGAAGGTGGGGTTCAGCGGCGGCCAGTCCCCCACGTGGTATGTATTCAGCCCGCGCACGGGAGCGGTGAAGTCCCCGTACATCAGGAAGCTCAGCAGCCCGGGAATCGCCACGCCGTACTTGACCCGCCGCTCGGCCTCGTCGGGAACGCCGAAGAGGTACAGCGGGGCGCCCGTTAGCGTGGTGTCAAAGAGGCCCTCGAAAGCGGCGAGCTTGGACGGCTGGTGGATCCCAACGTTGCGGGCCTGGTGATGGCCGGACAGCAGCGCCGCGATCGAGAACACGGTCGCGAACGGCAGAGCGATGCCGATGCTCAGCTTGGCAAACCGCTCGTGCCGGCGCTTGAGCAGGTAGTACGCCGACACGCTCATGACGAAGAATCCGCCGAGGATGAACGCCCCGATCAGCACGTGCACCAGGCGATCCATGCTGGACGGATTGAACACGACCGCCCAGAAGTCGGTGATCTCCGCCCGCTGGCTCAGACCTTCGCCGACCAGCTTGAAGCCGGCCGGCGTCTGCTGCCACGAGTTCGCGACCACGATCCAGACGGCGGAGAAGATCGAGCCCAGGCTGACCATGATGGTCGAGAAGAAGTGCATCCGCGGCGAGACGCGGTCCCAGCCGAAAACGAGCACCGCGAGGAACCCGGACTCCAGGAAGAACGCGAAGATGCCCTCCGCGGCTAGGGCGGAGCCGAAGATGTCGCCGACGTAGCGCGAGTACGTGGCCCAGTTGGTGCCGAACTGGAACTCCATGACGATGCCGGTGGCGACGCCCATGGCGAAGATCAGCCCGAAGACGCGCGTCCAGAACTTCGCCATCGCCTCGTACTGGCGGTCGCGCGTCTTCAGGTACAGGCCCTCCATGATGACCATTTGTACGCCCAGGCCGATGGTTAGCGGCGGAAACAGGTAGTGAAACCCGACGGTCAGGGCGAACTGAATTCGCGACAGAAAGACGGGATCTAATTCCATGACGCACCTGTCAGACCCGGATCCGGGTCGCGCGGCCCACTTCCGCAGTGTCACGAGCCCGCAGCGCCAGGCCGTGATGTGCGCTCCGACGGCGTTTGGCGGGTATGGTAACGAGCCCCGCGCGGCCGGTCGAGACTCCTTCGCGACATTCGACGGCTGTGGTTGGGGCTGCCCGCCCACGCCGCCGCCACCGCACGTTTCCAGGGTTCCGCCGGTCGTCCGAACGCGGGCCCATGATTCGCCAGCCTGATCTTTCGCGGCTATAAACCCGGCATGGCGCCGGACTCTCCCAGCCAACGACGCCGCTGGCTCGGCCTCTTGACGCTGCTGGCGTGTGCTGCGCTGTGGAGCCTCAACGGCCCGCTCATCAAGCTGCTCAACCGCGAGGACGTGCCGGGGATCACCACGGCCTGCTACCGATCCCTCATCGGCGGGCTGGTGTTTTTGCCGCTCGCCTTCGGCCGGCGGAACACGCTGCGAAAGGTCGCGCCCGTCTGGCCGGTCGCCGGCGTCCTGACGTTTACGCTGATGACCGCCTCGTTCGTGATCGCGAACACGATGACGGCCGCCGCGAACGCCATCATCCTGCAATACACGTCGCCGGTCTGGGTCTTCCTGCTCAGTCCCCTCATCCTGAAGGAGCGCCCCGCGCGGACGGAGGGCGCAGCGCTGCTGGTCTGCATGGCCGGCGTGGGCGTGATCTTCGCGGGCAACCCGGACACGAACCCCGCGGGGCTGCTCGTCGCCCTCGCCAGCGGCTTCGGATACGGCACGCTCACCGTGCTCCTGCGCCGGCTGCGGCCCGTCAGCCCGGCGGTCGTCGCGGCGTTGAACGCGTTCGGATCGGGTCTGCTGCTCATCGTGCCCGTCCTGGTGTGGGGCAGCTTCGCCCTGACCGCGCACCAGTGGCAGTTGATGTTGCTGCTGGCACTCGTGCAGTTCACCCTGCCATACCTGATGTTCTCGTGGGCGCTTCAGTACGTGGAGGCCCACCGGGCCGCCCTGATCCTCTTGCTCGAAACGGTCCTCAACCCTATCTGGACCTACTTCTTCGTCGGTGAGATACCGCCGGCCGCCACGCTGCTCGGCGGCCCGCTCATCCTGGCCGGCGTATTGCTGTCCCTGGCCATCGCCTGGGGCCGCTCGCGTGCAGCCGATACGGCCCCCGCCCGTCCGCCGGACACGCCCTGAGGCGCTACGTGTGGCGCGGTTTCCGGGTAGAATCCGAACTCCCGCCGGCCTGCCGACGGCAATCGGAGAGCCGGGCGGCAACCAGGTGGCCGCGGACATTCGAGCCCCCCGGCACGAGCGGGGGGGCTGCGATGCAGCCGGCGACGTCGGCCCGGCCGCCGGCGCACGGGCCGTCGCGCACCTGACACGGTCGCCGGGCGGGCCCAGAATGGCAACATGGCTCAGACGGCGTTCATCCTGGTGCTGACCGAAGACGAGCCCGCCGGACAGCGGCTGCGTGAGTTGCTGCGCGAGAAGTACGGGCACGTGTGCAGCGTCGTGACGTCTCTGCCGGCGGCGTTGGATTCGATCCGGACGCGGACGCCGGATGTCGTACTCGCGCCGGCCCAGATTGGCGGAGTCCCGGCCGCGGCTCCGCTGGCCGAGCTGCTCGATCACCTCGCGCGGGACGCCGCGTTGCTCCTGCGTGGCCCGGCCGAGTTGCCGCCCGTACAGCACATCCATCCGGCGGTGCTGGAGGACACCGCGGACGACGACGAACTGACCCGGGCAATCAATGCCGCTGCGAAGCGGGCGGTCGCCCGCCAGGAGGACCGCCGGCTCAAGGAGTCCATCGCCGGCCAGCGATTCGAGCCTTTCCAGGGGATTATCGGCGTCTCGCCGGCCATGCGGCGGATCGTCGAGCGGATCAAGAAGGCGGCCCGCAACAAGCTGACCGTGCTGATCCTGGGCGAGACCGGTACGGGTAAGGACCTGATCGCGGAGGCGATCCACAAGCATTCCGACCGCGCGAGCCGGCCGATGAAGTCCGTCAACTGCGCGGGGCTAAACGAGAACCTGCTCGAGAGCGAGCTGTTCGGCCACGTCCGCGGCGCGTTCACCGGCGCCGTCAGCGATCGCAAGGGCTACTTCGTCGCCGCCGACGGGGGCACACTCTTCCTCGACGAGGTCGGCGACATGCCCCTGAACATGCAGGCGAAGCTTCTGCGGGCCCTGGAGCGGCGTGAGATCACGCCGGTGGGTTCCACCGATGTCCGCCGGGTGGACGTACGAGTCATCGCGGCTACCAACGCCGACCTGCACAAGCTGAAGGAGGACGGCAAGTTCCGGGAGGACTTGTACTACCGGCTCAACCAATGGGTGATCGAGGTTCCGCCGCTGCGCGAGCGGCGAGACGACATCCCCGTTTTGGCCGACCACCTGCGGCAACGGGCCAACCGGACGCACGACACCGCGTGCCCCGGGATATCGAGCGAGGCGATGAGCTACCTGACGCGGTACTTCTGGCCGGGTAACGTGCGGGAGCTGGCAAACGTCATCGAGGCCCTGGTGGTGGAAGCGGAGAACCAGCAGATTGAGGCGGATCACCTGCCGGAACACATCCGCGGCTCACGGGAGATCGTGCCCGCGGCGGCGGCCGGCATGGTCGGGCTGACCATGGCCCAGGTCGAGCGCATGATGATCGAGCGAACGCTTCAAGCCACGGCCGGCAACCGCGAGCAGGCGGCGAGAATCCTGGGCATCGGCACTCGCACGCTGTATCGGAAGATCAAGGAGTATGGGCTGTAGGACCGCTGTCCGTCGCGCGGCCTCGAGCCGCTGCCGGCCGCGCCCGGCGTTTCTCATCCGGGTCGATCGCGTGGACGACGGCGTGGTCGTCGGGGAACCGGGCGCGCAGGGCGGGGAGAACTTGTGATAGAGCCTCCCTCTCCACGGGGTGCAGTCCGGGCGTAACCTGGTCACAGTCCGCCAGCCATGCCGACCACTTGGCCAGCGGCACGCGGATGTCGCTGCCCACGGTGCACAGCCGCACGGACACCTCCTCGACCGGCTGCTCGGGGTTGACCGAGACGTAGACTCGCTCATCCCGGTGAACACCCCACCAGAATGGGTTCTTTCGGTTCGCGTCGATCCAGGCTCGGACATAGAGTCCCGCGAAGCGGGGCCGCTCCGACCATCGCGTGTAGCACGACCAGTGCAGCGGCACGTTGCAATACGGAACAAGTGGGTCTTTTGCCGGCAGGAAGTCGCCGGACGCGCGGAAGAAGTCCCCCAGCGCGTCAATCTGGCCGCCGCACAGCGCGCATTCCAACTTTGCCAACTGCACGGCCGTTGCTCCGACATCCCACGAAAAGGCGGGGGTTGGCTCCATCGAAACGCGGAGCCGCGCCAGCAACCTCCGCCTGGTCCTGTAACTATTGTACTATGACGCGAGGGCGTGGCGAAATCGGATCGGCGGTGGGGAGCGGTGACAACAAAAAGAGGGCACCGAGCGCCGTGCGGCCACCCGGTGCTCTCCGGAGGGGAAAGAAGCGGAGGGAAGTATATGCGCCACAAGCGTATTGTCAAGAGGCTTTTTATCGGTCTATCAGATTTTTTTTCTTGCAGCTTATCGCCCGCGTCAGCAACGCACGTTCCGATCCGTAAGTCTTTTACATACAGAATCTTACGCCGACAACGCCGATTGACTCACGGCCCGGTCGCATGCCGCCGTCGCCCGACAAGGAGCGCTGTAGTCCCGCAAATTCCGTGCAGAACCTCCCAGCCCCGTTCGCGAATTCTTGACAGCCCCCGGCGTCCGCCGTGTAGTGCGCGTCGATCGGACGCCGAGGCTGGAGCATGCGGCGTTTCCGCGGCGGTGCACGGGGCACAGCCCGCCGGCGAGCCTGACGGAGATGATGAATGGGCATTGTTGATCTGCGCTCCCAGGCGGTTCGCCGTGATCCGCAGGAGTTGCTTAAGCACCTTCAGTCCTTCACGTTGGACCTGAAGTTCTCCGCCGGTATCTGGTTTTTCTCCCCCGCCCGGAGCCGCTTCCACGACGCGTACGGCGGCGAGTTGAGCATCGAGCAGCGGTTGGAGCACGCCGCCGCACTCGGCAATTCTGGATTGAAAGCGCTTGAGGCGCATTACCCGAACGAGATCAACGAAGACAACGTGGAGCTGTGGCGGCGCTTCGCGGCGGACACGGGCATCCGGGTGCTCACCGTCATCCCGCTCCTGTTCTGGGACGACTGCTTCGAATGGGGTTCGCTATCCAACCCGCTGGAAAAGCCGCGTCAGCTCGCGATCGAGCGAACGAAGCGGGCGCTGGCTCTCAACAAGGTGCTGGACACGGACTTCGCGGTGGTGTGGCCGGGCATCGACGGGTACGAGAACCCGTTCGGCGTGGACTTCGTCGGTCTGCGGGCCCGGTTCGCGGAGGGGCTTGCCGCGGCGATGGACGCGGTGCCGGGGGTACGAATCGCCTTCGAGCCCAAGCCATATGAGCCGCGCGGGCGAATCCTCTTCGGCACGACGCCGGAGGGGATCCTGCTTGGGCACCAAGTGGAAGCGTTGTTGCGGCACCCGGAGAACCGCAAGTTGCTCGATCAGGGGCATGCTCTCGTGGGGCTGAACCCGGAGATCGGGCACGTGTTGATGGGTTTCGAGGACCTGGCTTACGCCTACAGTTGGCCGCTGTCCGAGGGCCGACTGGCTCACACGCACTGCAACAGCCAACCGCTGGGCAACTACGACCAGGACCTGAACGTCGGCGTCGTGTCGCCGGAACAGCTCGAGGCCCTGCTGTACACGCTGAAGATGTACGGCTACCAGGGTTACTTCGGGATCGACATCAATCCCGAGCGGATGCCCGTCGAGACGGCGGTCAAGAACAGCATGGATGCACTGCGGGCGGCGAATGACCGGATCAACGAACTGGACCATGAGGCGATCCTCTATGCGCAAATGCACCCCGACCAGGCGCGCGGGTGGCTGGAGGCGCACCTGATCCGGGCCCGCGCGCCGCACCCCGAGCGCCTCGGGCCGCTTCCCAAAATCCGATGACCAGCGGGAGTGCCCGCGAGAATCCTGCCACGGTCGAGTAATCAGGCGGTCGTAACTTGGCGTGCAACGCCTCCAGCTTGGATCCGTCGGGTAGGCGCTGCCAGGCCGCCGTGCTCATCGTTGTGGCGTCGTTCGCCGGCTGCTCGCGCCCGCCGGCTGTCCAACACGCCAGCGCGTCGGGGCCGGCGCTCGGCCCGCGCGCCACGCTGGAGCGCCTCGGCGAGCTTCGCCGCCAACAGCGCCACTCGGAAATGGCGCGGCTCGTGGCGGCGCCGCACGGGGAGGACGTGGTACGGTTCGTCGCCGCCGTGGATGAGTTCCTGGCGGCGAACCGGCGACTTTGCGACTGGCTGGGCAACCACGCCGGCCTTGGGCTTTCGCAGACGATCGACCAGTCCTACGTGGCCGACGACCTGGCCGTGTACGCCGGCGAGGACCTGGGCGTCTTCAGCCGGCACGTCGAGTTCCTCGACGAGGCCGTCATCGGCGATCTGGCCACGGTGGCCTACACCGTCGAGAACCGGTTGCCGGCGGGCCGCGCTCGCTTGCGGCTCGTGGCTGACGTGTGGCGGTACGATCCAGGTGCGGCGTGTGCCGCGGAACTGCCCCGGGCGTTTCGCGACATGGCGCGCGGCTTGGACTCCCTGCGGGCCGAGCTTGAACTAAACAAGATCGACGTGGACCGCGTTCGCAACGACCCCGAGTACTTGATGGAAAAGGTGAAAGCACGTCTGCGGCGCGGCGTGGGGCTGCTCTCGAAGGCCAGGGTCGCACGCCGCACAAGCGAGGAAGCGCAGCGAGCGCCGGGTTGGCAGAACTGGCCGCTGCCGACTGAGGACGAATCGGCTGCCGAGTTGCCCGGCGATGCCGATCTCCCTGGGCCTTCCACAGAGGCGGAGGGTTCCTGAGGCCGGGCAGTACTCTCGGGGACGCCGATCGGATCCGATGCGGCACCGCGCAGCGAGCACCGGCGGAGGTTGACCGACGCACGACACGCGAAGATTGCTACTGGTTCGGCACGGACTGCCCGACTATCGCGGCGGGCAGCCGGGCGATGAGTGTCCCGGGCCGCCGCTATCCGAGGTGGGCCGGCTTCAAGCGCTGCAGGCGGCTGCGGCCCTGACCACCTTTGCCCCGGTCGCCGTCCACAGTTCGCCGCTGAGCCGTGCCCGGCAGACGGCGGAGCTCATCGGCCAGCGGCTTCGGGTGCCGGTCCGTGTAGACGGTGAGCTGCGGGAATGGCATCGCACGGAACGGCTGTACGAGGTCAGCGTGCGGATGGCGCGCTGGCTGGTGCGCTGGCTGCGCGGCAACGAGTCGTGCGCCGCCGTGGTCGCCCACGCGTCGCCGCTGCTGGCCATGTTGCGGTCGGCTCTGTACCTGCCGCACGTCGGGTGGCACAAGCCGGGCACTCCGGACGTGCTGGAGCTGTCGAGCGCGGACCGCTTCGAAGCATCGATGGCGTCCATCTTCGAGCTCACCATCGCGGAGGACACTATCGCGGCGCGCTGCGTGTTTCACCCCCGGCCGCGCGTCCATTTCTTGCGGGACAAGACGGCCCAGGCACGCCCGCCGTGGCCGGTACCGGGCGGCGCGGAGAGCGTACTGGTACGGCGTGCGAACTGGCTCGCGCTGGTGGGGTATCGCGCGCCGGCGCCTTAAGTCACCGTGCGCAATCATGCGGCGCGGGAGGGCGAGGCTCCCGCCGAGCCGCGGCTCGCCATGAGGCTCGCCCTCCCGACGCGCCGCCGAATCGCGCACGGCGATTTAGCCCGAGTTTGGCCGATCAACGACCAGAACGGCGCTCGCGGGGCCGCGTGGGCCCATTCGACCCCGTAGGTCTGCACTACAGTCCGGTTGGAAAGTCGCTCGGCCGGCCGTGCTCGTCAGCCAAACTTGCGATGACTGTTGGATGCGTTCGCTCCTTACGTTGTGACGAACGCGCCGAAGCGAGTAGTTTCCTTCCTGCGCTTGACAATGCTGCGTACACCGAAATAATGTCACGAATAAGGTGTAACGGGCTGGCGCGACCCGGTGTGCGGGCTGCGCCAAAACCAGACGGCGATTGGTCGGGCGTACGAAGTCTGGTTTTACAGATGCGACAATGCACCGCGCGAGTCCATCGTGCCCGGATTGTCTCCCGGCCGATCTGCGCTACGTCGGAGGAAGGAGTTAGGAATGCGAAAAGACATTGGAGTGTTGTTGTTGGCTTTGGCGTTGACGGTCACGGCCAGTGCGCAGTTGATCGTCGGAAATGACCAGTCGGGAACGGCCACGATCTGGAACGTCGACCCGGCCGGCATTAATCCCCCACAGCCGTTGTACGCCTCCAGCACGAGTGAGGCCAAGCCCTGGGGCATGGCGTACGATGACGCCACGGACACGCTGTACTGGAACAACGGCTCGACCTTGTACAGCTCGCCGTTTGGCGCCGCGCTTACGCCCAGCAGCCTGGGCACCATGATGTTCGGCGCAAACACGATCAACTTCGTGTCCCTGGGCTTCAAGAATGGAAAACTGTACGGGACGAGAAACATCGCCACCGAGGCGGTCTACGAGATCGATCCGGTCACTCTGGAGGCGACGCTGCTGTATCAGTACAATAGCGGCTTTGACTTCGGCGGCGCCGACTTTGACCTGACGAACGGGCTTTTCTACGGGCTCTCCGACACCGCACCCGCCGGACAGTCGATTGGTCTATATCAGATCGACTACGTGGGGCAGTCTCAGACGTTCAAGGCCCCGTATCCCGCCGGCGAGACGGACATCGACGGCTTGGCGGTGTACAACGGGCTGGCGTACTACGTGACGGATGGTCCCAACACAATTCAACCGAATTTCTATATTTTCAACGTCGACACGGGCCAGCAGGTCGGCACGCTGGCGTCACCTTTCACGGGCAGCGGGACCTTCGCCGCTGCGACCTATGTGCCGGAGCCCGCTGGGCTGCTGGTGCTGGCGCTCGGCGTCCTGGCACTCCGGCGGCGGTAGGGAAGCAGGGTCGCAGGGCGCGGATCGTGGCCCCGGCGGGCCGCTGAGCCGCCCCGAGGCACGTCGCAGCGCATGGGCGATTGTGTGGCCGGAACTATGGCCGCACCATCGCTCTGCGTGTAACCGGGCGCTGTCGCAGCACTCCATGGGCTGGCGCAGCGCGTTCTACACGAAGATGTCCGACGAGCAGTCGCCGCCCGGGAAGCGAATCTCGTGGGCACGGGCCGGACCGTCCGGCTCCTTGCCGAAATCGACGAGGAAATCCTCGTTGATGGCCAGACCGCCCCGCTGGACATCCACGTCGATCTGCAACAGCCATGAGCCGTCGCGCGTCATGTCCGGGTAGAACTGGTTGTCCCACGCGCTCAGCAGCGAGCTCGTCACGTACAACCGCTTGCCGTCCAGACTGAGCTGGAGCATCTGCGGGCCGCCGCTGAGCTTGCGGTCGCGGACGCGTACGTCCCGGCCCGTCACTCCGCCGCACCACACCTGCCCGACCAGCTTCGGCCGCGAGGGGTCGGAGATGTCGTACTGGCGGATGTCGCCGTGGAGCCAGTTCGAGAAGTACAGGAACCGGTCGTCCATGGACACGAGGATGTCGGTAATCAGGCCGGGCACGGGGAAATCCCAGCCCTCGACCTCGATCGGCTCGACGGCGATGACCTTCTCCACGTGCCACTGGCCGTTGAGCTTGTGCCAGTGCCACACGGCGCTGGACAGGGCGGCGCCGACGAAGCCGTGGGTGCTGGCCGGGTCGTGATGAAACCGGACTTCCAGCGGAATCCGCCCGTCCGCGCCCAGGTCGAAGCTCCGCTGAATCGAGCGCTTCTCCCAGTCCCAGAAGTGGAGCTGCGTGCCGTACTTGCCGGCTTCCACGTCCTCCAGCTTGAAGCCGCCGGCATAGGTTTGCGGGGCCGCCCACTCGCTGCTGACCATGACGTTGTGCCGCGGCTGATACCAGAAGTCGTAGTTGAACTTCATCCCGTCGGCGTTGCGTTCCCAGCGGCCCTTCACGTCGAAGTTCTCGTCGAGTTGCAGGAAGCCGCCCGGTCCGCGGCCTTCGGCGTCGCCGAGCATGGAGATCATGATTGTCCCGTCCGCGAGGCAATGCGAGGTGTGCGGCGCCGAGAGGTTGGTGCGGCTGAGAATCGTCTCCGGCTCGATCACCTTGTGCAGCTTGGGCCGCACCGGGTCGACCGTATCGACCACGTGGATCCGCGTTGACTTCACGCCCGGGATGACCAGGTAGCGCCGCGACTTGGCCGGGTCGCCGTGACAACTGCTGCATGCGTTCCACCCGAAGTGGTGCAGCTCATCGCCGACATTGGGCATCGGCAGCCGGTGGATCACCTGCCCGCAGCGGGCGGACGAGGGGTCCACGTCAACGGTGGCGAGGAAATCGGGCCGCGCGATCGGCGTGCCGGTGTAAATTCCGGTCACGTACAGCAGCTTCTCCCGCTCGGCCTTCAACGCCTCCTTCGGGCTGGCGTAGCCCGGCCCGTGACACGCCGGCGGCGAGGCATCCTGCCCATACGCCAGCAGCCGCCGGCCGACAAACGGAGTCAGCGCAGTTGTGCCTGCTACGGCGAGGAAGTCACGACGTCGCATCACCCATCCTCCGATCAGTGTTTGCGCGCGGCACCTCGCTGCAACGGCGAGGCGCTGCCGCGATTCATGAAAATACGGCCCGCACCGGATTGTAGCGTCGCCAAGAGCTGCGGCGCGGAAAAACTGCTGCGCCGGGCGGTCCCGGCCGGAATGGTCCGGCGGGTCGCCCAGGTTGAAATCCGAAGGTCACGGGAAAGAATCTGGATATCAACGCCGCAGTCTCGTGCATCTCGCAGCGGGGACGACAGGCGGCGGATGCACGTGGCGTTGCGCGAAAGGGCCGTAGCGTGACCGCGGAATGCGACAAGGCGACGCCGGCAGCCGAGCTTAGGCTCAATTACCTGGCCTACGAGCGCACCGCGCTGGCGAATGAGCGCACCTTGCTCGCCTACGCGCGCACCGCACTGGCCGTCGCCGTTGTCGGCGGCACGTTGATCAAGCTCTTCACGTCCACACCGACAACCGTCGGCGGCTGGGTCCTGATCGGCAGCGCGGCGGCGATTCTCCTGTTGGGAGTCGGCCGCTTCGTCCGGCTGGGTCGCCGTCTGCGCACCCGGGGGCACCTCTCCCCAGCGAGCCAAACGAATAGGAAAGGAGCGCTGTCCCCATGACGATCGAGCGAGTTCTCATGCCGACCGACTTCTCGGAAACATCGCAACGGGCGGTGCCCTGCGCGCGCCTGCTGGCGCGGGCACACGAGGCGACCGTACACGTTCTGCACGTCTGCGAGCCGGCGGAAGAGGCGTTCCCGGCGCCGGAGGTCGGCGTGCTGCTGTGGAAGGTCCCGCCCAACGAGGCGCTGGTCCGTCAGGCGCTGGAACGTTTCGCCGAGCAGCATTTCAGCCACTCCGGTCTGCGCGTGGTCACGGCGATGGCGTGCGGCGACCCGGCGCGCGAGATCACGCGCTATGCCATCGCCGCCCGGATCGACCGGATTGTCATCGCGCCGCGCTCCCGCGGGCTTCTGCGGTGGTTTCACCGTTCCGTGAGCCAGGCCGTGCTGGAGAACACCCCCTGCCCGGTGCTGCTGGTGCCGCCCGAAGACGCCGAGCGGGCGGAACGGGACGACGAATCGGGCGAACTCTCCGCCGTGCTGATGCCGACCAGCTAGAAGGACGGGACCAGCTCCGCGCCGGCGGGGGGGGCGCCGCCGGCGGCTCCCGGTGCGCGTTACACGAGCTTGGTCTGCCCTGGAATCGCGACCGGCTCGATGGGCACCTCGCCGAACTCGAGCCGCGGCGGCAGCAGGTCAAGCTGCGAAGCATTCATCACCCAATCCCAGGACACCTCGCGGCCGGTGTAGGCGGACATCCGGCCCATGATGGCGGTCAGCGTGCTCTCGGCGATCCGCTTGCCCTCGTTCAGCGGGCGGCCGGCGCGGATACTCGCGAGCAGGTCCACGTGTTCCTGCACGTAGGGATTCACGGGCTCGCCCTCCGGTTCGTACTTCCACACGCGCTTGCCACGCCTGATCTCGCCGTGCGGATCGCAGGTGCCCTTCGTGCCCACGAGCCGCTCGCTGACGCGGTCGGACGTGCCGCCGACCTGCCGGCACATGCTCAGGGCGCGCACGCCGCCGGGGTACTCGTATTCGACCGCGAAGTGGTCATAGACGTTGCCGTACTCCGGCGCGATGCGGGACTGGCGGCCGCCCATTCCGACGCACCTGATGGGCACGGCCCGGAGCGCCCAGTTGATTACGTCGAGGTTGTGCACGTGCTGCTCGACAATGTGATCGCCCGAGAGCCATGTGAAGTACAGCCAGTTGCGGCACTGCCACTCCATGTCGGACCAGCCCGGTTCCCGCAGCTTGACCCACAGGTCGCCCTGGTTCCAATAGCACTGGGCGGCGACGAGCGCGCCGATTTCCCCGTCGTGAATCCGTTTCATCGTCTCCAGGTAAGCCGGCTGATGCCGCCGCTGCGTGCCGGACACAATCGCCAGCCCTTTGCTTAGCGCCAGCTCGGACGAGCCGATGACCGAGCGCACGCCGACCGGATCGACCGCGACCGGCTTCTCCATGAATACGTGCTTGCCCGCCTCGATCGCCGCCCGCAAGTGCGCCGGGCGGAACCCCGGCGGCGTCGCGAGGATCACCAGATCGACGTCGCAGGCCAGCACCCGCTCGTAAGCATCGAAGCCGGCGAAGCAACGATCCGATGTGACCTGCATCGCCGGCCCCAGCTCGCTCAGCCACTGGCAGCATGCGTCGAGCCGGTCGGGAAACAGATCGCCCAGCGCGACGATCTCAACGTCCGGCGACGCCTTCACGCAGTCCCGCGCGGCTCCCGTACCGCGCCCGCCGCAGCCAATCACGCCGACGCGGATGCGCTCGGGCAATGGCACCGCGGGCAAGTACGCGGGTGCGCGTCGGGTCCGCGGTCTCGAGGCACAACCGGTGACGACGGTGGCCGCCGCTGTGACGGCGGAAGCGCGCAGGAAATCCCGCCGCGTGAGCGGGGTGTTGGGAGTGTCTTCAACGTTGGCGGCCGTCTCGTCCGTCATGGCTTCCTCCTACTGGTCGCCGTCTGAGCCCGAAGCGCACGCGCGGAACCCGTCGCTCGCGCTTGGGGCTCGGATCACTCAGAAGCTGTCGCAGGCCGCATAGGCATCGAGCAGGGCCTGCTCGCCTTCCTTGCCCTCGCCGGCCACTCCGTGCTCCATACCGAGCAGGCCGTCAAAGCCCTTGGCGTGGATATGGCGGAATATGTTGCGGTAGTTGATCTCGCCCGTGCCCGGTTCCCTGCGGCCGGGGTTGTCCCCGAGCTGGAAATACGCGATCTCGTTCCACGCCGCGTCGATATTCGGGATCAGGTTGCCCTCGGTAACCTGCTGGTGGTAGAGATCGTTGAGGATCTTGCAGGAGGGGCTTCCGACGGCGCGGCAGATCTGGAACGCCTGGGCAATCTTGGTCAGGAAGAGGGTCGGATGGTCGCGCGGGTTCAGCGGCTCGAGCACCATGACCAGGCCGGCTGGCTCGCACACCTCGGCGCAGGCCTTCAAGTTGTCGATCGCATTGGCCGTCTGATAGCCCCACTCCATCCGCGGCTCGTACTGGCCGGGGACCACGGTACACCAGGCCGCGTTGACGCGCTTGGCCACCTCGACCGCGGCCTTCATCTTGTCCACCAGCATCGTGCGGACCTCGGGCTTGTTCAGCACGAAGCTGGTGGCGCCGAAGTCCGCGTAGGCGACAAAGACACCCATCGTCATGTTCAGGCGCGCCATCTCGCGGGCGATCCGCTCCTGCTCCTCCTTCGGCCGCCCCGCCATCCCGTTGTCCTCCAAGGCGGTGAAACCCTGGTCGGCCATGTACTTGAGCTGGTCCACGGGGTCCTCGCCGGCATGCTGGCGGAACATGCCGAAATGCGGGGCGTACTTGAGCTTGAAAGCGCGCCGGCCGGCGCTGCGATTGGCGCCGACTTCCTGCGCCTGTGCCGGCGAAGCGATCGTAAGACCTGCGGCTGCGCCGGCGCTCAACGCACCGGCCAGGAACTCGCGGCGATTCATAACCTCGACCTCCACTCTTCGTAGCGACGCCGGGGTGACTGCCCCGTGGCGCGCGGGCAGTATATGGCCGCCGGTTCGGAGAGAGAAGCATCCAGCCGCGCCCCCGTCGACGCTGCCCACTTCGCGCCGGGTGGGTCAGCCGGTAAGGTCTCTGCCGCGCGTCGCCGGCCGGGTACCCGGTACGCGCAATTCGAGTGTCAAGATGGACGCACCCATTCTGGCCACGCTTCTGGACGCCGCCCGCTCGTGCGCGGACTACCTGCGCGAGCCGATCGCGCAGACGCCGTGGACGGACTGGCGCGACTTCTGGCTGGCGAGGATTCTCGACGACCGGTTCGTGGTCGCTTACTTCCTGCCGCTGGTGCCCGTGCTCCTCCTCCTGCCGCGCGCGAAGCTGAGGACGGGGGTCATCCTCACCGGGCTCGCGTTCATGGTCTACGTGTTCGGCGCGCTGTACGCCGGCCTCTGGCTGGTCACCTGTGTCTGCCTCCACCGGTTGAGCGAGCGATTCGCGATCGAGTGCCGGCGGACCGACGTGCTGCGCATCGGGCCGCCGCTGGCCGCCATCGGGATCGTCGGGGGGTGGTACGTCCTGACGATGGTCCTGAATGAGCTGCGGCTGCCCCCGGCGTGGAACACCTGGCTCTTCGAGCACGCGCGCTGGGCGTTTCCGCTGGGGGCGCGGCGGCTGGCGTGGGAGCCGTTCTTCCCGCGGCTGCACGTGCCGCCGACCGGCGCGGAGATTGCCCCTCTTTTCCAGGCACTTTTCTGGAGCGTGCACAACATCGGCACGGCGTACCTGGCGGCGCGGATGCTGCACTACTTCTCCGAGATCAAGCGCGAAACGCTGCCGCGCGAGCAGCGCACGCTGCACAACTTCCTTGCCTACACCTGCTACGCCCCGGCCATGATCCAGGGGCCGCTCGAGCGCTTCGCGAAGTTCCAGGAGGAGCTGGATACGTGCCACGAGCGCCGTTCGTGGCGGAATGTCCCGCCGGCCCTGGCACGGATCGCCTGGGGCCTGCTGAAAAGCCTCGTCTTCACCTGGTACTTCGTGCCGTTGCTGTGGAACGTGTACGGCCTGGGGCACGTCAACACCTTCTATCGCAACCCCGAGCAGATCGCGAGCTTCTGGCTGTTGTACCTGGGCGTGTTCTTCCAGATCTTCGGCCTGTATCTCGAATTCAGCGGTTACTGCGACGTGTCGGCGGGCATCGCGCGCCTGCTCGGCTACCGGCAGATCGAGAACTTCCGCATGCCCTGGCGGGCGACCAGCCTGCGCGACTTCTGGCGCCGCTGGCACATCAGCCTGTCGGAGATTCTCCGCGACTACGTGTACATCCCGCTGGGAGGCAACCGCCGGCGTACGACGATCAACCTCTGCATCACGTTCTTCCTGTGCGGCATCTGGCACCGCATCACGCCCCAGGTCGCGGTGTGGGGCGTAGTGATGGGGCTGATGATCGCCGTCAACCAATGGTGGGTGCACTGGATGAAGCAGCTCGAGGCCCGGCCCGCCGGCCTGGCCGCGTCCCTCCGCCGGGGGGCCCTCCGGCTGCGCCCGCTGCCGCAAATCTGCGGCTGGCTGCTTACGCAGCACGTATTTGTGTTCTCCCTGCTGATCTTCTTCGGCGGTCTGGGGGGGGTGAAAGTGGCGGTGGAGATTCTACGCCGCATGTGGAGTTGGTTCGTATGACGGCGGGCCGGAGGGCGGCCGCCTGACCACCGGACAGGGTCGGCTGCACCCGACGGGCGGCCCCCACGACCTCCGCGGGCAAACGACGCGGGTCGGCATCTGGCACGGGGGGCGGCAGCGCTTTATACTGAGCGTTTTGCCAGTTTTTGGGGCCTGAGCGCTCCCTCAGAATCGGAGTTGGTGCATGGGAATGGAAATCGAGAAGATCCGCAACGTGGCGTTGGTGGGACACTCCGGCGCCGGCAAGACCACGCTCGGAGAGGCCCTGCTGCACAAGGCCGGCCTCACCACGCGACTGGGCAGCGTCGACGACGGGACCAGCCTGCTGGACTACGACGACGAGTCGAAGGAGCGGCGCCAGAGCGTCGACTCCGCCCTGTTCCACTTCGTGCACGAGGGCCACCTGCTGAATTTCATCGACACCCCCGGCATGCCCGACTACTGCGGCCCCGCGATCGCCGCCCTGGCCGGCGTGGAGACCGCGGCGATCATTATCTCCGCGGCGGCCGGCATCGGCGTGAACACCCGGCGGATGTTCAACGCCGCCAGGAACTACGGCCTGGCACGCATGATCATCGTGAGTCGCCTGGACGCGGAGAATGCCAACGCCGCCGACGTCTTCAAGACCATCCAGGATACGTTCGGCCACGAGTGCCATCCGATCAACTTGCCGACCGGCGGCGGCAAGGGCGTGATCGACTGTCTCGCGCAGGACGATGGCGACGCCGACCTGCTCGACGTAGGGGCATGCCACACGGCCCTGATCGACCGCATCGTCGAGACAGACGACGCGCTGATGGAGCAGTTCATGGAGACCGGCTCCGTTCCGCCGGAGAAGCTGGGCGCTGCGATCAGCCAGGCCGTCGCGTCGGGACATCTGGTGCCCGTGCTGTTCGTCAGCGCCAAGCACGAGGTCGGCGTCAACGAGCTGTTGGACGCGATCGTGAGATACGCCCCTTCGCCGGCAGTGGGCAAGCGGCGCGCCCTCATCGTCGGCGAAGGCGAGGCCGCTACGGAGACGGTCATCGAGCCCAGGGCGGACGGCGAGTTCGTGGCCCAGGTCTTCAAGATCACCTCCGACCCCAAGAGCAATATCAAGTACTCGGTCGCCCGCGTCCACAGCGGCACCCTGACCTCCGAGGGCCAGGTCTTCGTCGCCGGCGAGCGCAAGGGGCAGCGCCCGGGCCACCTGCTCAAGCTCCGCGGCGGCGACCACGCCGAAATTCCGACCGGTCAGGCCGGTGATCTGATCGCCTTCGCCAAGCTGGACTTCAAGATCGGCGATGTGCTGCTGGCCAAGGCCGGCGAAGGCCGCATGGCCTTGCCGAAGCTGCCCACGCCGATGTTCGCGCTGGCGGTCGAGCCCAAGGCCCGCGGCGACGTCGAGAAGATCAGCGGTGCGCTCCAGCGCCTGGAGGAAGAAGATCCGTGCTTCGAGTTTCAGCGCGACGCGGACACGGGCGAGCTGGTCATGCGCGGCCTCGGCGACCAGCACCTGACCGTCATGCAGAGCAAGATGAAGCGGCACTTCAAGGTCGAGATGACCACCAAGCTGCCCAAGATCCCCTATCGCGAGACCATTTCCGGCTCGGTCAAGTACGTCGAGTACACGCACAAGAAGCAGACCGGCGGGGCGGGCCAGTTCGCCCGCGTGTTCATCGACATGGAGCCGAACGAACGCGGCAAGGGGTACGAGTTCATCGATAAGATTTTCGGCGGCGTCATCGACCAGGCCTTCCGGCCCAGCGTGGACAAGGGTGTCAAGGACCAGATGCGGCGGGGGGTCATTGCCGGTTACCCCGTCGTGGACGTCAAGGTCTCGCTGGTGGACGGCAAGACGCACCCGGTGGACAGCAAGGACATCGCGTTCCAGATCGCCGGCCGGCAGGTCTTCAAGAAGGCCTTCGTGCAGTGCAAGCCGATCCTGCTCGAGCCGGTCGTGGACATGGAAGTGACCATTCCCACCGAGTTCATGGGCGACATCACGCGCGACATCGCCGGCAAGCGCGGCCAGATCCTCGGCCAGGACATGCTGCCGGGGAACCAGGTGTGCGTCCGGGCGCAGGTCCCGCTGGCGGAGGTGGCGAGCTACGCCTCGCAGCTCAAGAGCGTCACCGGCGGCCAGGGCAGCTACATGATGGAGCTGAGCCACTACGACGTGGTGCCGCCCAACGTGCAGCAGCAGATCGTGGCCCAATTCAAGACGAAGGACGAGGAAGAGGAATAGTGTGTGGCACCGGCTGCTCGCCGGTGATTTTCCCACTCTTAGAGACCGTCCGGGAATTCCGGGGCAATCGTGCCCTTTCATTGCGCCAATCCAGGCCGAGCGGTTCGAAATAAGTTAGACGGGGGCGCAAGCTGCCGACGGCCCGCCGCTGCGCCAGGCCCTGGCCCGGGGGCTTGCGCGCCTCCGTAGACGGTCCGAGGCAGTTTCGGCGTGGGGTATGGGCTTCTCGCGCATCGGACATATGGTTAGCACGAGCCGCGGGCTTTTGCCCCCGCTTTTCGCTGTTACGACCGAAAGGAGGACCGCCCGTGTCAGGAATCTCCTTGTTGTCGATCTGCCTATCGTTGGCCTGTCCGCTCGTCGGGCGGTCGCCCGCCCAGGACGGTGGCGCCCCATCCATGACGCCCATCAACTTGGCCCTGTACGACGCACAGAGCGGGCAGACAATCCAATTGAGCTTCCAGGCCGAGTCTCAAGCGACTGGCGACTTGCGTTCCCCGGGCGGGGTCTGGTTTCGCGGCGCGGGCACGGCGACGGACCGCCAGGGAAAAACCGTCGTCCCGCGCGTGTCGGTGGACCTCAAGCTCGCCCTGGGGACGGCGCCAGAACGTATCACGTCCATAGCGGGAGCGCGCGTGGCCTCTTTCGCTTCCCCTGCCGGGATCGACCTCATGCGCATTACCACGGTTGGGCGGGCTGACGACCGCATGGTCACGGTGGTCAATTTCAAGCGCCAGCGGCTTGCCGAATTCCACGTCGGCGCCGACTGGTCGGCCTCGCTGGACGAAGAGGAAATCGCGGGGTTGTTGGCGCAGCTATTTGGCCTGCTGACGACCCCGGGGGGCGAGCGGGACGAAGGAGAAGGCTGCGACCCGACGTTTTCAAAGGCGTACACGACCTGTTCCGAAGGTTGCCAGAACCAGGGTGGTTTGTGCGAATTCCATTACTCCTGCAACCCGCAGACCGGTGAGGTGGCTGTCTCGTGCAAGTGCTGTCAGGTAGGCGGGGGGATACCGTGACTGGACGCATACCGGTAGGATGCAGATCGTGTTGCTGTACGAAGGACCTGCGCGTCGAATGCTCTCAAGGGTCTGAGATTTGAAGGGCTCCGGCCATCACGCGGAGACGATTGATCGCGCATTCGAGCGATGCAGTGCCTCGTTCTACCGTTATTTCGCGGTACGGCTGCGGGACAACGGGCACCTGGTCGACGACCTCATGCAGCAGTTATGGCTCCAGGCTCGGTCGGCCGCTCGCGGGGCGCGAGAAATCGACCCGGAACCTTGGCTATGGCGGATTGCGCAAAACCTGGTGAGACAACACCGCCGAAAAGTCGCGGCCCGCGGCTCAAACGGACCCCTGACGGACGCGGTTCTAGCTCGTTCCCTGGGCGAGCGGCTCGACACCGAGGACTTGCCCGATGAGGTTTTGGCGCGCAAGGAGGTCCAAGAGCAGCTACTGCTGGCGCTCAGCGAATTGCCGAGCGCCGAGCAAGAGCTTCTGATCGGGTTCTATTTCGACGGTCATCCGCAAGCACGCCTGGCTGAGATGTTCGGCCTCACTGAGCGCGCGGTCGAAGGTCGGCTGTATCGCGCTCGTCTGGCCCTACGGGACCGTCTTACCGGGTGCGAGCTGAACGAGGATCGCGCATGACTCCAACCGATGATCCGCGTGATGTCTTTCGGCAGCGCAACCTGGTGCGCATTGGTCGGGCATTGCACTTGCCCGCGCAACCCTCTGCGGAACGCAAGGCCGCGTGGATCGCGGTGGCGGGGGCGCCGAGAACCACAGGGGTCAACAGCGCGTGGGGGGTTCGCGGCCGTTTGGGGTACGCCCTGGCAAGCATCGGGCTGGCCGCGGCCCTACTGGCGGCTATCTGGCTGACAGCGGGACACACCAAGCCCGTGACGGCGGCCGTAATCCTCGACCGTTTTAGAGCTGCGCTCGCTCAGTCCCTGACGATCGAACTGTCCGATATCGACCTGGGCAGTGTCTCGGTGAACGGCAAGATCATGTTGGAACAGGGAGCCGCGGCCGGGTTAGAAAGGGGCTTCGCCATCGTGCATGTGGCCTTCAAGAGCTCGAACCCGGAGTGGTGCGACCTGCATGCGAAGCTGGTGATCGGTCAACAGCCCGGAGCGGCTTGGCAATATGGCTGCGGAGAGAACGTTCCACCGGGGACCACGTGGGACAAGCTCTTGGAGGATGCGCCCGACCGCCGGATGCCCTTGCGGGACTACCTCAAGCGAGACCGAAGCTGGCACGATTTCTGGATGCATCCCTTGGATGGATTCGGCCAACTTCCCGAGCGCCTGCGGCTCGCCTACGGAGAGAGCTCGGTGACCTACGAGTTCTTCCCGCAGCAGCGTGCCGTTATCGAGCAACTCCTGCGTTTTCTGTTGCCGCTGGGGGCCGGTACCACGGCGGATGCCCTGATCGCCGATTTGTCGGGCGCCGGCGCCAAGATCAATCACGAAGACGAGAACTCCACGTATGTCCTGAGCGTTTCGGGTTTCCAGAGACTTGGAACCTTGGACCTTGCCGAGCCGCCGATCCCCGACGCGAGCGGGCTGCTGAAAGACTACGTCAAGGAGATCTTGTATGACACGTCCAAACGGCGCGTCTGGTCCACACAGGATTATGTTACGCCGGCGCTGCGCGAGAGCGGGCTGTGTGTCAACGGCGTCTTTCCGCGCGACATGCCTCAAGGCTCGCCGGAAGACTTGCTCAACTGGCTGCGAGAGCGCGCTCTGGACGTGCGCGTCACCGAAACCGGATCGGACACGATGAGGATTCGGGTGACCGGCTATCCGTTTGACCTTGATTATTCCGGTATTGACTGGCAGCGCGAGTTTGTGCGGCAAGCTCGGCGAGCGGCGGTGCTGGAAGTCTCCTATGATGCCAAGAACCGGGCCATCCGTCAGGCCATTCTCAAGCATATCGGCGGGGATGCCGGGCGAATCCGTCTTACGGTGGGGGCGGTGCAACTCGACCCAGCTTGGCTGCAGGCCGAATACTGGGTTGCACCTCGAGAATAGGGAGACGCTTGCACGTCCCGGGCCGGCCGCACAATCGTATCAAGAACGATCTTCCGGCTGGTCTCCTGCGGCACGTCGTCCGTCTGGAGGTTCTCAGGACAATCGGCGCCGGCGTTGGGCCGGGGGCAGTGCCTCGTCTTGTGCGCTATCCGCAATCCGCCGTGGACCATCCGCTTCGGGAGTGGTCGCCAGTGTGGAGTGCCGGGTTCAAGCTCTCACAACACCGGACGCACCACCTCCCGCTGCGGCGGCAGCATCCGCACGTTCGCCGCCACTGCCTCGCTACCTTCGGCAGCCCCCGCCGCAGCGGCCGAGGCTGCGTCTTGAACCGGCGCACGCTGCGGGGGCGGTCCGCAGGCTGAGTTGGCGATGCGCGGTGACGCCGCACGCTGGGCGGTCGCCTCCTGTGCGCTTCGTGTTCCTGGGGCCGGGGCTCTGCCGGCCGGTTCCGTCCGATCCCACCTCGCGACCACCTCGTTGTGCTTCACTCCCCCTTTGCTTCCACGAGGCCGGGTAGGGGACTTGCACCTCCAAACGGTCAGGCGTGCCTGGCATACAACAACGTGGCCCGCCGGGGCGCGTTGGCCGCCGGCGGGCCGAGTTTCATGGCTGCCGTAAACACAGCCACGTTCGCTGCGTTACAGCAGCCTAAGGTTTATCACCCTGCACTAGATCACCTCCTTTCGCGACGGGCCAACCTCCCGGCGATCCCCTGGTGAGCGGAGATCAGCCGGGCCTTGTCACTTCGCCGACCGTCATCGGCGAACCCGTTGAGCGACCGATTCGAGTCGCTCCGCAGCCCCTGTGACCCAGGCAGCCCAGGCCCACGTGATACGGGCCAACCTGTCGCCACAGGCCTTGCCGCTAAACTTATTATGGCAAATGCAGATCGCCGGTCAATAGAAAACTGCCCGGGCAATGGGCCAGGGGGGCAGGTGGCAAGCGTCGGCAACGCGGTGGGCGGCCCGTCGTGGCCGCTGCCGGCCGGTTCGGCGGGGGCACCGTTCAGCCGAACGCGACGTTGACGAGCAGCGGAGCCAGGACGTTCACCTTTCGTTGCCGCAGGGACACGAAGCCGGCGGCGCGGATCATGTCGCGCAGGGCCGACCAGCTCGCGTGCTGAACGTCGCGCTCGACCCACGTGACCGCCACGTCGAACACCACCCAGCCGACCACGTTGTCCCGGAACCCGTCCACGAGGATGAGCACGCCGTCCGGCCGCAGCACGCGCCGGAATTCGCGAATGACGGCCGGCTGGTGCGGGTAGTGGTGAAACGAGTGGCAGCACGTCACGACGTCGAACGCGGCATCCGCAAACGGCAGGTGCTCGGCATTCCCCAGCGCGGCGTGGATCTTCGGCGCGTAGGGCGACTCGCCGATCTTGGCAGTCAAACGTCCGATCATGACCGGCGAGTAATCGAGTCCGATGAGGAGTTCCGCCTCCGGCAGGGCCGCGAGGAGGTTGATGAGCGTCCCCGTCCCGCACCCCACGTCCAGCAGCCGGAATGGACGCCGACCGAAGAGCGCTTGCCAGCGTACTATCTCCTCCTGACACAAGCGCAGCGTGGGGAAGAACACCAGCTCATTCAGCCAGGAGCGGTCGTAGCTCAGGGCCCAGCGGTCGAACCGCGCACGTGTCGCCGTGTGGCGCGCCGGCGGCGGCGACAAGGGCAACGGTTCGGCTGGCGGCACAGGCGTCATGCTCGACCTCGTTGTGGCGAAGGTTGCCCGGGCGCGGCGCACCGTGCACCGGGCCGGCGTCGTGCGGTGCGGATCATGCGTGATTCCGCGCGCAGCCGCAAGCCGGCGATGCGTCCGGGCTCTAGGTCCCGGTGAGTAGCCGGAGGATGAGGTATATCAGCGGCGCGAACAGGATCTTCGCGATCAGTGCGGCGGGATACACGCTGGCAAACCCCACCGCGGCCGCGTCGCAGTCGGCCAGGTTGTTCGCCGCCGCCAGTCCCGGCGGATTGGTCATGCAGGCCGACAGCGCTCCGGCACCGTACAGCAGATTCCACCGCAACAGCCGAAACATCAGCAGGACGGAGACGGCCACTGTGACGAGCGTCACGAGCGCTCCGGCCAACAGAAGCTGCGGCCCGGCCTCCCGCAGGACGGGGACAAACTGCTGGCCGGCACCGGCGCCTGCGCCCGCCAGGAAGATCACCAGCCCCAACTCGCGCGTGAACTGCTTGACCGCGTGCGGCACGTACAGGCGTACCGGCCCCGCGTTGCCCCAGTGGCCCAAGACGAGCGCGACCAGAAATGCTCCGCCTCCCAGCCCGAGCTGAACTTGCAGCCCGCCCGGCAGCGAGATGGGGACTTGTCCGATCAGGGCACCGAGCGCGATTCCCCCGGCGAACGGCACCAGGCTCGTCTCGTACAAGCGGCGTTCCTCGCGACCGACGGCGGCGGCCACCGCCGCAATGTCCTGCCGCTGTCCGACCACGCGGAGCACGTCGCCGGGCTCGAGTCGCAGGTCGCCGTGGGGCGCAAACTCCACGCTATCTCTGCGGACACGCGACACGACCACGCCGAAGTGCTCCCAGATGCCGATCTCGCGCAGGGACCGGCCGATGACGGTGCGCCGGGAGACGACGATCTGCTCGGTGGCAACGTGCCCGGACGGATCGTACATCGTCTCCACCACGACGTCGCCCAGCAGGGCCTCGAGCTTGGCCAGCTCGGCGGGTGTGCCGACCGCCAGGACGACGTCGCCCAGGTGCAGCGGCGTGCCTGGGCGTGCCGGGTTGATCTTGCCCTCGTGCTTGACGCGGCAGATCACCGCGCGCGAAACGTGCAAAGCCTGAAGCTCTTCAATGGACCGGCCGGCACAATTCGGGTTCGTGATGCGGAATGCGCAGTCCTCAAGCGGGGGATACTTTGCCGCCTCCGCCTCGCGGTACTCGGCGGCGGCACGGGCCGTGGGCGTACGGAGCAACCGCGGGAGAAACTGCACGATCACCACGACCGCGGCCACGCTGAAGGGGTAGGCCGCCGCGTAGCCGACCGACGTGGCGTCGAGGTCGTCCGGGGCCGCCCGGCGGACCGCGTCCAGGGCGGAGGCCAGGGCCGGCGTGCAGGTCGTCGCACCGCAGTAGAGGCCGGCCGCGAGATGCGCCGGCAAGCTCAAGAGGCGCGACAGGCCGATGGTGGCGGCCGCGCCTGCCAGCGTGGCACCCGCGCCGACCGCGATGAACACGAGGCCGCGCTTGCGCAGGGTGTCGAAGAAGCGCGGCCCGGCCTGGAGGCCGACGGCGTACACGAAAAGGACGAGCCCCAGCTCGGTCAGGTCGTGCGGCAGCGACCACGGAACCCCCGTGCCGCTCAGAACGATCCCGACCACCAGCGCCACGAAGAACACGGCGGCCGCCCCCAGGCTGATGCCGCGAAGGCGCAGCGCCCCGAGCGCGACCCCGGCGGCCACCACGATGAACAGCATGAAGAACGGCGACGCGAGAAGCTGATTCACGATCTTCGTCCGCCCGGTTCCAGCCGGTCATAGGCCTCAGTCAAACAGCGGAGCCGACGCGCCATGGAAAGCGTAAGCTGCCCGGACCGCAGTCGCCACTGCCAGTTGCCGCGCACCGTCGCGGGCTTGTTCATCCGCGCGGCGTCCCCCAGACCGAGCAGATCTTGCGCGGGGATGATCGCGACGTTCGCCGGTGACGACAGCGCCAGCCGGATCATGTCCCAGTGGATTTCGCGGCCCGTGGTCCCCAGATAACGCAACACGCGGTCCAGCTCGGTCACCACGCCGCGGCCGCGCGAACGGCGCGCTTCGCGCCGCAGCCGCTGAAACCAGCCCACCGTCGTTTCATTGTCATGCGTGCCCGGGTAGACAACGCAGTTGTGCGGGTACGTGTGCGGCCGGTTGTGGCGGGTCCCCTCGTCGTCGCCGAACGCAAAGTGCAGCAGCCGCATCCCGGGCAGCCCAAACCGTTCACGCAGGGCAATCGCCTCGGGGGTCACTAAGCCCAGATCCTCCACGATGATCTCCAGCCGGCCGAGCCGACGCCGCAGCGTGCCAAGGAGCTCTGCCCCTGGCGTCCTGACCCACTTGCCCCGCCGGGCGGTCTTCGCACGTCCGGGCACCGCCCAGACCCGGTAAAAGCCCAGGAAGTGATCGATTCGCACGGCGTCGAAAAGCTGGAATGCACGGCGGAAGCGGGCAAGCCACCAGGCAAAACCCGTCGCCCGGTGGCGAGACCACCGGTAATGCGGGTGGCGCCACAGTTGCCCCGTCCGGCTGAAGTAGTCCGGCGGGACGCCGGAGATGGTCCGCGGCCGTCCCTCAGCGTCGAGGTCGAACAGGTCGCGGTGCGCCCAAACGTCGCTGCTGTCGTGCGCTACGAAGATGGGGATGTCACCGATCAGGCCCACGCCGTGCTGATTGGCGTAGCGTTTCAGCGCCCGCCACTGCCGGTCGAACTGGAATTGCAGGAACCGCTCGAAGTCCACAGCGTCGCGCAGCCGCCCCACAGCCGCGAGTAATCCGCCGGTGCGCCGCAGCCGGCACTCGGGTTCCCACGTTAGCCAGCCCCGATTGTGGTGGCGACGACGGAGCGCGGCGTACAGCGCGTAGTCGTCCAGCCAGTCCGCCTGCGTGGCGCAGAACTGCCGAAAAGCCTTCGTGCGCAAACCGCCGCGCGCCGCGAAGGTACGGAAGGCGCGGCGCAGGCACGGCAGCTTGTGGCGTGATACCGCGGGGAAGTCAGCGCGGTCGGCGGGCGACCCCTCTGGCGGCGCGACGTCACTCGCCCTCAAGAGCCCTTCGCGGACGAGCACGTCGAGGCTGATGAGCAGCGGGTGGCCGGCGAACGCGGACACCGCGCTGTACGGCGAGTGGCCGGGGCCGGGCGGCCCGATGGGCAGCATCTGCCACCAGGACTGGCCGGCGGCCGACAGGAAGTCGACGAAACGATACGCCTGCGACCCGAGATCGCCGATGCCGTGCCGGCCGGCCAGTGACGTCGGATGCAACAGCACTCCGCCGGCCCGGCGCGCGAGCGTGAAACGCGGTTTCATACGGCGGAACATCGCGGAGCCGCGGGAATTGTGCAAGCGCCGCTCGGACGCGACGCGAGCGGGCTGGGGGTGCCTGGTCAGGCCGTCCACAAGTCCCCCACCCCAATCCGGCCATACCGGATACGGGATCGGGGACCGCGGCAACGCGCCCGCCAGCGACCGTCGTGTCGTCCCCGATCCCGATCGTCCGCCACAGCGGACACCGCGGCGTTGGGCACCCGCCGGCCGGCGTCCTACCCCGTCAACGCTGCGTGGACGGCCTCCCAGTACGCTTGGCTTTCCTCGTCCGGCTGAAGGTCGATGTTCTCTTCGACGATCGCGACGAGGTCGTTGTACAGCTCTGGCCAGATGGTGGCAGCCAGCTCACTGGCCAGTTGCTGCGGGCTCATGCGCTCGCCGCCGTCGCCAGAGCAGGGATCGCACGTGGGCTGGCAACACGGGTCGGTCAGCAGGACGACGAATGGGTTGATGTCCTCGAATCCCAAGTGCGGCGGATTGTCGCACGTGAGGTCGCCCCTCCAGATGCGCGACCCCGCCAGGCAGTTCGGGTCGTTGGGGTCGTTCGTACAGCCCAGACCGGGGAAGTACTCCGAATAACCCACCGCATTGGTGAGCGCCAGAATGAACGGGTTGATGTCCGGGAAGCTCACCACCTGGTCTCCATCCATGTCGCCCTTGCACTTGGTTTCCCAGAGGTGTAGCGCCGGCGTGTTCCCGTTATGCACGTTGTTTGGATCGTTGGGATCGCCAATGATCACGACGGCGTTGGGGTCCCACACGCCGCCGTCGTGAGCGTCGTAATTCACGGCCAGGAATGTGCCCGCCCCGACTACCTGACCATCAACCTTGATGTGGGACGGCGCATCGGGTGCAAGGAATGACCCGTTGATCATCACGCTGCCCGCGAAGGTGTCGTTCGGGTCGCCCCAATCGCCCTTCACGTTGATAAAACCCAACATGTCCCCGCCCACGATCACGCGGCCCCGGAAGTCCACTTCCGGGTACCAAGGCTCGTACCTGCCGACGTGCAGCCACAAATCGGCGTCGCCGGGAATCTCGATGCGGGCGCGCATGTCGAAACCCGCCGTGACGGCCCCGCTCCACGGGCCATCACTGGAGATCGTCCCCGTGACCGTCGTACCTTCGAAGACGATGCCCTGGGTACTGCCCGTGCGCACATGTAACTCGCCGACCAGGTCACCCAAGGTCGTGCGCCCAACCAGCCCACATCAATGGTGCCGGCCAGTTGCTGCCACACCCGCAGCCCGCCCAGAAACCCTGCGACCGTACACTGGGCGCCGGCCAGCACGTTGGAAGTCTCGAGCCATGCCGAGTCGCCCGCGACGCTAACCAAGGCACCCTCTCCGATGTCGCTCGTCTTGAGACCGCCGGTGCTGCCGTCCACGATGACGTCACCGAAGATCGTCGCCTCGACGCTCTCGAGGTAGCCGAGGTACGTGCCGGCGTGCAACAGGCCGGACAGGTCGCCAAGAAAAACGACCCGTTGGGCCGTGCCGACATCGATCGTGCCAGCCGTCTCACCCTGGATCTCCGCAGCCGCCAGGGAGTCCACAACGACCCGGCCGTCCCGCGTGATCCCGCCGGGGTGTACCAGCAAGCTCGCCAACTCGGTCGCTTCAACGGTGCCAGAAAGCTCGCCGACCGAGAGGGTTCCCAGCCAGCCATCGATGTGAATGGTGTCCAGGCCGTCCTGGCCCCAGGGACCATCGATCGTCACGTCCGGCCCCGGGCGCATCGTACCGGATGACGCGTACAGGCTGCGCATCCCGGCGCAGTGAAGGTCGCCGTCGAGGACGTCCACGTCGACATCGTCGAGGATACGGCCGTCGATCCACACGTCCCACCAAATGACGTGGGCGCGCACCGGGCCGTGCTCGGCCAGGTCGCCGCTGATCAGCATGCTTCCGATCGAGCCATCGACCCCGTCCGCGCTGAGGTCGATTTTGCGTACGTTTCGCGCCCCGTACTCGTGGCCGTCGTGGCCGAGGATTTTGATGTCGACCGGCCCTGCGTTCTCGTCGGCGGTGATCAGGTTGATGTCGCCAGGACCTTCGTAGCGTTCGCCGTCGAGCAAGACGGACTCGAATTCGAACGGTTCGCCCTGGACGCCGTGGTACACAATCGCCTGGAGATCCGGATCCGGGACGATCGTGTAGTAGTAGGAGTTGGGAACGTTCGGGTCGTTTGGGTCGTTGTAGAAGTTGTTGTGTTGTTGGATCACGCTGATCTGCGCCACCGCAGTGCACGACCCAAAGCCGATCATGAGAAGCGGCGTCACAAATCTGGTTCATCTCCGAATTCCGGGGCGTAGATGAGCCAACGGCAGTCCCGTTCTATCTTGTTGTTCTGCAAGGACATCAAGAGAACAGGAGCTGCCGATGG
>JALHJL010000040.1 GCA_022839625.1 Phycisphaerales bacterium | reverse complement strand
GGATTGTCCATGTGTGCCCCCACGACCCGACTGGCAAAGCGGAGCTTTGCCCTACTGGCGAGTTGAGGATTGTCGATGTCTACCCCCGCGACTCGACCGGCAAAGCGGAGCGTTGCCCTACTGGCGAGTTGAGGATTGTCGATGTCTACCCCCACGACCCGACTGGCAAAGCGGAGCTTTGCCCTACTGGCGAGTTGAGGATTGTCGATGTCTACCCCCGCGACTCGACCGGCAAAGCGGAGCTTTGCCTTACTGGCGAGTTGAGGATTGTCGATGTCTACCCCCGCGACTCGACCGGCAAAGCGGAGCTTTGCCCTACTTGCAAGTTGAGGACTGTCCATGTCTGCCCCCACGACCAACGGCGATCTTCGGATCGGGGTGTTCGTTTGCGATTGCGGCCTGAACATCGCGGGCGCCGTGGACTGCGCCGCCGTCGCGGAGTACGCCGCTACCCTGCCGGACGTGGCCTGCGTGGTGCGGAACAAGTACACCTGCGCGGAGCCCGGCCAGAACGAGATTCGCAGCGCGATCGCGCAGCATCGTCTGAATCGCGTGGTCGTCGCCTCGTGTACGCCGCGGCAACATGAGCCGACGTTCCGGCGTTGCGTGCAGGCCGCCGGCCTGAATCCGTACCTGATGGAGATGGCCAACCTGCGGGAGCACTGCTCGTGGGTCCACCCGAACGACCGCGATGGAGCGACGCGGAAGGCGCAGGACCTGGTGGCCAGCGCGGTCGCGCGGGCCCGCTTCCTTCAGCCGCAGGAGGAGGTGCGCGTCCCCGTTACGCGGCGGGCCCTCGTGATCGGCGGCGGGGTGGCGGGGATCGAGGCCGCGCTGGAGCTGGCCGAGGCCGGGCATCCGGTGACGCTCGTCGAAAAGCAACCTTCGATCGGCGGGATCATGGCCCAACTCGACAAGACGTACCCGACGATGGACTGTTCGATATGAATTCTGGGCCCGAAGGCCCTCGATGCCGGTCGGCATCCCAACATCGAGCTGATGACCTTCAGTGAAGTCGAGGAGGTCAGCGGGTACGTGGGGAACTTCACGGTGAAGATCCGCAAGAAGGCCCGCTATATCGATCCCACGCTGTGCAATGCGTGCGGCGAATGTGCCCAGGTGTGCCCGGTCGTCCGGCCGGACGAGTACCAGATGGGCTTGTCGTCGCGCAAGGCCGTCTACATCCCGTTCCCGCAGGCCGTGCCGTGCTCCTATATCCTCAACATGGGCGATTGCCTGGGCAACAACCCGATCGCGTGCGGCAAGTGCGCGGAGGTCTGCGAGAAGCGGGCGATTGATTATGACGACCGGGATGAGATTGTCACCCGCGAGGTGGGGGCCGTTATCGTCGCCGTCGGTCTCGAAGTCTACGACCCGACCGAGATGGACGAGTACGGCTACACGCGCTTCGACAACGTAATCACGTCGATGGAGTTCGAGCGGCTGATCTGCGCCGGCGGGCCGACGGGCGGCCATTTCGTCCGCCCCAGCGACCACCAGCGGCCGAGGCGCATCGGCTTCGTGCAGTGCGTCGGCTCGCGCAACCCGCAGCTCGGCCGGCCGTACTGCTCCAACATCTGCTGCATGAACACGGTCAAAGACACGCTGCTGCTGGCCGACCACTACCCGGACGTGCAGAACGTCGTCTTCTACCAGGACATCCGCGCATTCGGAAAGTCGTTCGAGGACATGTTCCAGCGCTCCAAGCAGGCGGGCACGCGCTACGTCCGCGGCCTGCCCGGCGAGGTCGCGGAGGACCCGCACTCGCGGAACCTCCTCGTCACCGTCGAGAACACGACCAGCGGCCGTCTCGAACGCCACGAGCTGGACATGCTCGTGCTCTCGGTCGGCGTGCAGCCGCCGAAGGACCTGGCCCGGATTTGCGGGCTGCTGACGCTCTCGCGGACCTCCGACGGGTTCCTGATGGAATCGCACCCGAAGCTCAAGCCCGTGGATGCCCCGACGCGCGGCGTGTACTTCGCCGGCTTCTGCGAGTCGCCGAAGGACATCAAGGATTCGGTTTGTCAGGCGGGAGCGGCGGCCTCGCGGGCCGGGGCACTGCTCGGCGCCGGCCACGTGCAGGTCGAAGCGATCACGAGTCGGATCGACGAGGCCGCGTGCAAGAAGTGCGGGCAGTGTGCGGCGGTGTGTCCGTTCGGGGCGATCCTGTGGAAGAAGGGGGAGGTCGCGGTCGTCGTCGAGGCCGCCTGCGCAGGCTGCGGCTCGTGCGGGGCGACGTGTGCGTTCGGCGCCATCTCGATGCGGCACTTCACGGACGACCAGTTGCTCGCCCAGGTGCGTGCCATCCTGGCGGACCGGCCGCAGGACAAGGTCTTCGTCTTCGCCTGCAACTGGTGCTCGTACGCGGGCGGCGACATGGCCGGGATTTCGCGGATGTCTTACCCGGCGAGCAACCGCATCGTGCGGACGATGTGCTCGGCGCGCGTCTCGGAGGAAATGGTCCTGGAGGCGTTCCGCTGCGGCGCCCCCGTCGTGCTGGTCTCGGGGTGCCACTACGCCGACTGCCACTACATCAACGCCAACCGGCAGACGGTCAAACGCGTCGAGCGGCTGTGGGACACGCTGGAGAAGGCGGGCGTCCGGCCGGAGCGGCTGCAACTCGAGTGGATCAGCGCCGCGGAGGGGCAGAAGTTCGCCCGCGTGATGGAGCAGCTCGAGAGGCTGCGGATGTCCGTTACGCTTGAGGAGATCGAGCATGCCCGCCGGGTGCTGAAGTCGAAGTCCCGGAAGGCCGCAGAGGTCAAGGCCGGTGCGGCGGCCGGGGGATGACGCGGAGGTTGAGATGCCCGAAACGACGCAAGAGAGCTTCCGCTGCATGATGTGCGGGCACGTGTACCAGGAGTCCGTGATTAAGCGCGAGGACAAGGAGCGTTCCTGCCCGAAGTGCCGTTCGAACAGCATTCGGCACCTGAAGGGCGCCGCCGGCCGCCAACCGCCGCCCTCCAGCCCGACACCGGCCCCCGAGAACTGACCATCCGAGAACCCCCGATGTCTGACGAGGCCGACCACCAGGACGATGTTGTGCGAGTCGATTTCGCCTTCCGGCGGGCGCTCGCCGAGAAGGTCGAGGGCAACCTGGCTTCGTACTGCTACCAGTGCGGGGCGTGTGTCGGCGATTGCCCGGCGGCAACGTACAGCCGGACGTTCAACCCGCGCGAGATCATGCTGAAGGTCCTGTACGGACTGGGAGCAGAGCTGCTGGTCAAGGACTCGGTCCTCTGGCAATGCACGAACTGCTACAACTGCCACGAGCGCTGCCCGCAGGAAGTCAAACCGGTCGAGGTCATCATCTCGCTCAAGAACATGCTCGCCGACCGCGGCATCTACCCGGAGCCCGTGGCGAAGATCATTCAGACGTTCGAGGAAACCGGCCGCACGACGCCGCTCGGGCCGCCGGTGGAGCGCCAGCGCGAGCGCTTCGGCCTGCCGCCGTTGACGCCCGTGCCCATGGACGAGATTCGCCGCCTGTGCGAGCCCGACGCGAGTCCGCTTCGTCCTGGGGCCGGGCTGGGGGCGAGCCAGGATGCCGGCCAATGCTGCCCCGTCCCGGCCGTGCCCCCGGGTGAGGAACGGCTGGCCACCCTTTCGTCCATGCCGGCTACAAGGCGCTTCGCCTTCTTCCCCGGCTGCCTGATCCCGGCCCGGCATCCCGCGATGGAATTCGCGATCCGCCACACATTGCCGCGGCTGGGCATCGAGATCGTGGACCTGCCCGGCGCGTCCTGCTGCCCGGACCCGATCTACTTCAAGTCGAAGGACAAGCTGGCGTGGCTGGCGGTTGCCGCCCGCAACCTGTGTCTGGCCGAGGAACGCGGCCTCGACGTGTTCACCAACTGCTCCGGCTGCACGGCCACGCTATCGGAAACGTATCACCTGCTCCAGGACGGGACCTTGCGAGCCAAGGTCAACGAGCGGCTGCGGCGGATCGGGCGGGAGTACCGCGGCACCAGCCGCGTGCGGCATGTCGTGACCCTGTTGCGCGACGTTGTCGGCTACGACGCGATTCGGCAGTCCGTCGTCCGTCCGCTCGATGGGCTGCGGGTCGCGATCCATTACGGATGTCACCTGCTCAAGCCCAGCCGGATCATGCAGGTCGATGACCCAAACGACCCGACGGTGCTCGAGCACCTGGTGACGGCGCTGGGGGCCACGCCGCTCCGGCACGTGAACTGGTATTTGTGCTGCGGCAAAGCCTGCCAGACCGAGGATATCCCCGCCCACATGATGCACGATCTCCTGGGTACCGTCAGCGCCGAGCAAGCCGACCTGCTGTGCATGATCTGCCCGACGTGTTTCGGCCAGTTCGACCACGGGCAGCTAAAGGTCGCCCGGCAGTTCGGCGAGGACTTCCACACGCCGCCGGTCTATTACTTCCTGCTGCTCGCGTTTGCCCAGGGCGTGCCGTACGAGAAGCTGGGGTTCGAGAGGCAGCGTTTCAAGCCGGAGTGCTTGCAGCGTCTGGAGGACGCCCGGCCGTCAGCCCGCGAGTAGTCCGCCTGCCGTCCGCAAACCCGTGACCATCGGCCCGTCGGTGCGCGTGGCTCAGCCCAGGTCGGCCAGGTTGCGCTCCAGCATCGTCAGCCGCTGTTGCATTTCCGCCAGCCGGCCTCGTTCCTGGTCCACCACGGCGGCCGGGGCCTTGGCCACGAAGCCTTCGTTCGCGAGCTTGCCGCTCAGCCGGTCGATGTGACCGCGCAGCTCGTCGCGCTCCTTGGTCAGCCGCCGGCGCTCGATGTCGAGGTCCATCAGGCCGCGCAACGGGACGTACAGCTCGACGACGGCCGGCGGGGCGCCAGCCGCTACGGGCTGGGCGAGGACCTGGGTGGCGCACTCCGCCGGCTTGGCCAGGTCCGTGCCGATCTCGACCGATTCGCAGCGGCCCAGGCGCTCCAGCACCGCGTGCTGCTCGCGCAGACGTTGCGCGGTCGGCTCGTCCGCCCGCAGCAGCGCGTGCGGGACCTTGCCGATGGCCGGCATCTTCGCGGCCGAACGGCTGGTGTTGATGCGGGCGAGCGTGTCGCGCAGCGCGCGGATGATGTCCTGAAGCGCCGCCATTTCGCGCTCGATGGCGAAATCACGGGCGAGGACGCCCATGCCACCCAGTGCGCCCGTGCCACCCAGTGCGCCCGTGCCACCCAGTGCGCCCGTGCCACGCGGAACGCCCGCCGGTTCAACGCGGGGCCACCGGGCCGCGATGAGCGCTTCTTCGGCCGCCTTGATCTCCGTGAGCCCGCGCTGCGGTACCTTCTCGTTGAGTTGTTGCCAGAGCGCCTCGGTGACAAACGGCATGATGGGGTGTAGCAGCCGCAGCGATTGGTCGAGCACCCAGACGAGCACCTGCCGGGCGACGTCCGCGCCTTCCGTCTGACCTTCGTGGCTTCGTGGCTTCGTGGCTCCGTGGCTTTGGCCGTACAGCCGCGGCTTGACCAGCTCGACGTACCAGTCGCAGAAATCGCTCCAGAAGAACGCGTAGAGCGTGTTGGCGACCTCGCTGACCTGGTAACGCTCCAGCCGCCGGTCCACCTCGGCGATGCAACCCGCCAGCCGAGAAAGAATCCAGCGGTCCTCAATGGCCAGGTCCTCCCTCCGCAGCGGCCGCGGATTCCAGTAGCGTCGGACCTCCGTGTCCGACGACGCCGAACATGGAGGTTCGGCACCGCGGCGGGCGGGCGTGGCATCCGGACACTGTTCAAGAGCAGTGGTACCGGCACCCTCGATCCCCTGATTCCTCGATCCCTTGTTCCCTTCCACGTTCGGAAACACGAACCCCGTCGCGGCCTGCCACAGCTTGTTACAGAAGTTCCGGCCCAGCTCGAATTTCTCGCTGCTGTTGACCTGCCGGCCATCGGGCAGCTTCATCGGCTTGACGGGCATGCGCACGTCCTGCGTTTCGGTGTCCATCTGGGCCATCGTGAAGCGCAGGGCGTCGGTGCCGTACAGCTCGATGATGTCGAGCGGATCGACGCCGTTGCCGAGCGACTTGCTCATCGTCCGGCCCTGGCCGTCCTGGATGATGGGGTGGATGTGGACGTGGTGGAACGGGACGCGTCTGGTGAAGTACAGGGCGGTGATCACCATGCGGGCGACCCACAGCGTGATGATCCCGCGGCCGGTGACGAGGGTGCTGGTGGGGAAGAAGTACTCGAAATCGGCTCGCGTAGGGGCCGCGGGTCCGGGGGGCCCAGGGTCCGAGGGTGCTCGCTCACCTGCCCCCTTGCCCCCTTGACCCCTTGCCCCCTCCTCGTGCGGCCACCCCAGCGTACTGAACGGCCAGAGCGCCGAGCTGAACCACGTGTCGAGAACGTCCGGGTCGCGGACGAAGCCATCTTGCTCCAGCCGCTGTCCGATGGACCGTTCGTCGGCGGGCCACTGTGCGTCGGGATGTCGCAAGCAGACGTGCCAGGTGAGCTTCGCTCGCGGGTCCGTATCTCGCAAACGACCCAGCGAGGCCTCATCCCCGTAGACGAACCGAGTCCCGTCCTCCGCGGCTACCTGCACGCAACAATTCGCATCAGCCCCAGCAGCAACAAGCGCCTTGCCATTCGGCCCAGCCAGCATCTGCCGAAACTCGGCGACGGACATCCGGCGCGTCCACACGGGGATCCGATGCCCCCACCAAAGCTGCCGGCTGATGCACCAGTCGCGCTTCTCGCCGAGCCAGTCGAGGTACATCTGCGCGTAGCGGCCCGGGAAGAACTGCACCCGCCCGTCGCGAACCGCCTCCATCGCCAGCTCCGCCAGGTCCCCCATCTTCACGAACCACTGCTCGCTCAGCATCGGCTCGATCGGCGTCTTGCTGCGGTCGCTGTGGCCGATCTCCGTCTCGTACGGCTCGATCTTCTCCATCAGCCCCAGCGCTTCGAGATCGGCGACCACCTTCTTCCGCGCTTCGTAACGGTCCAGACCCTTGTACGCCCCGCCGTTCTCGTTGATCTTCCCGTCCGCAGTGAGAATGTTGATTGCCGCCGCTTCCGGGTGCCGCTGGCCGAAGGCATAGTCGTTCGGGTCGTGTCCCGGCGTGACCTTCACGCAGCCGGTGCCGAACTCTCTCTTGACCAGGATTGCATCGGCGATGATCGGGATCGCCCGGTTCTGGAGCGGCAGCAGGCAGTAGCGGCCGATCAGGTGCTGGTAACGCTCGTCGTCCGGATGCACCGCGACTGCAGTATCGCCGAGCATCGTCTCCGGCCGCGTGGTGGCGATGGTGAGGTAATCGACGCCGTACTTCGCCTCCGGCGCGATCGCGCGGGCCAGCGCCTCCTTGATCCCCCGATCCCTCGCTCCCTCGGTCCCTGCCGCCGGTCCCGTCGCTTGCGCTCCGGGCTCTGAAGGGAGGATCGGATACCGGTAATGCCACAAGTGCCCCTTCACCGTCTCATGGACGATCTCGTCGTCCGCGACGGCGGTCTGAAGAAACGCATCCCAGTTCACCAGCCGCGTGCCGCGATAGATCAGCCCGTCCTTGAACCAGCGGAAGAAGACCTCGTAGACGGCCTTCGCGCAGACCTCATCGAGCGTGAAGCGCGTGCGCTGCCAGTCGCACGAGAAGCCCATCTTGCGGAGCTGCGCGAGAATCTGCCCGCCGAACCGTTCCTTCCACTCCCAGATCTTCTGGACCAGCCCTTCGCGGCCCAGCTCGTGTCGGGTCAGCCCCTGCTCCTCTTTGAGCTTGCGCTCGACCACCGCCTGTGTCGCGATACCGGCGTGGTCCATGCCGGGCATCCACAGGGCCTCGTGACCGCACATGCGCTTGTGACGAATAAGGATGTCCTGGAGCGTGTTGTTCAGCGCGTGCCCGAGGTGCAAGGCCCCGGTGACGTTCGGCAGCGGAATGTCGATTACGTAGGGCTTTCTGTCCGGGCTGGGCCGGGCATGGAAGTACCCGCCCTCTTCCCAGAACCGGTAGATCGTGTCTTCCACTGCTCGCGGATCGTAGCTGCCGCCCGTACTCATCATGACTCCGAGATCGGCCGCCGCGCGGACTGCCCTGCACGGGGTCTTGTGCGGGCACGCGCCCACACCCCCGCCGCGCCACGCGACCGGCTCAAAGCCTTGCAGTCTAATCCCGCGACGGCGCGCCGCAAAACGGACCGCCCGGCAGCGGTCGCAACCCCACGCTGCGCACCAGTTTCCGTGCGCGCTCACGGCGCCTGTTTCCGCACGCTCCCTAAGAGCGCTGCGCCCTCCTCGTCGATAGTGCCAGAGACGGAGGTCGGACTGCGCCGCCTGCCCGGTTGGCGGAGTGGCCTCAAGTCCGTCGTATGACCGGCCGCAGGCGTGGCAGCCGACCCGGCGAACCGGGAGTCTGCGACTCCTTCTCGGCCACTGAAAGGGTACACCGTGGCAATCCAGCCGCGACGCGGTTTGCGCATGCGTCCCGACGCGGTTCAAACCTGGCTCGACCGGCTTGACACGCAGTCGCGGCGGCCGATCGGGCTGGATCACCGCATGTCGCCGCGCTACGAGTATCGTCCGGAGACACTCGCGCTCGAAGTCTCCTCGGTCGCCCGCGATCCTGCGCAACGGGAGACGCTGTCGTATAGCGTGGTGGGGCGAAACATCAGCCGCGAGGGGGCCGGGCTGCTCGCGGGCCAGTTCATCTACCCGCGCTCCCCGTGTCGGTTGCGGCTCAGCAGTCCGTTCGGCGGCACGCAGACCGTCGACGGCTTCGTCGCCCGCTGCCGGTACGTAATCGGCTCCGGCTCGTTGTATGAGGTCGGGGTGGAGTTTGACAGCCCGATCGATGTCTCGCTGTTCGTGCCGCGCGCCCGGCGGGTGCAAGTCCTGCTGGTCGGAGCCGACGCGGCCACTGAGGAACTCATCAGCGGATTCCTCTCGACGGAAAACGCGCTGCTGCGGTGCGTGTCCACGGGCACGGACGCGGCCGACGCCGCGGCTGCCCACGGCATCGATCTGGTGCTGATCGACCTGGACCAATCCTCGGCGGCGTGCAGCGACGGCCTGGCCTTGATGCGGCGTCTTCGCGGGGAGGGCTACGTCGGCCCCGTGTTGGGGATGACGGCCCAGGTTTCGCCGGAGTTGCGCGAGCTTTGCGAGGCCGCCGGGGGGACGGGCTACCTCATCAAGCCGATCTTCCGCGAGCAGTTGCGCGGGCTGGTGCGATCGCTGGCCGACCAGCCGCTGGTGAGTGCGCTGGCGGGCGACCCCGCGATGGTGCCGCTGATCGACCGGTTCGTGGCCGGCCTGCGCGGCAAGGTCGGCGAGATGTCGCGTGCCAACCAGTGCGGCGACATGACCGCGCTGGCGCGAATCGTCCGCGACATCCGCGCGCAAGCCGGATCCTACGGATTCGAGACCATCTCCGACGAGGCCACGCTCGTCCAGGTTCTGATCGATCTGCACGGGGCGGGCCCGGAGGTTCACCGGGCGCTGCACCGCCTGCTGGACGTCTGCCTGCGCGCCCGGCCGGCGAGCAGCCCGGCCGACACGGACACATCTGCGGCGGACGGCTACCGGCGAACGTGAAACCGGCGTGCATCAGCGCCCCGCTGCCGGTGTCGTCGACTTCGATGGGGCGGATCTGTTCGCCTTCAGAGTCCTGGTGGACTGCTGCATCGCCGCCCCTGCTGACCGCAGCCGTCGGCGAGCGTGTGCACCGGATGGAGAGGAAGCGGGAAGTGCCCGGGCCGATACCTCACGCCGCCGTGGCGCGGGCGCGCTCCGCCTTGATCTGACGGTGCAGCTTGAACAGCTCCTTGAACGCCCGCAGGATGACCTTGAGGTTGGCGCCCGTTTGCGAGCCGGCCGTGCGCGGGTAGTGATGTACGCCGAGCTGCGCGATCGAGTAGCCCAGATACCGCGCCTTGGCGAGCATCTCGGTGTCGATCAGCGCCCCGCGGCTCTTCATCTCGATGCGCTCGATGAAGGTGCGGGGGTAGATCTTGAACGCGCAGTCTATGTCTTTCAGCCCGATCCCGAACAACAGGTTCACCAGCGTTGACCAGGCAAACGCGTTCAGCTTGCGCATCAGGGAGTCTTTGCGGTCCAGCCGGTAGCACGACACGATGTCATGCGTCTCCAACAGCGGCAGCAGCTTCGCGATCTCGCCGAAGTCGAACTGCCCGTCGCCGTCCGTGTAGAAGATCCAGTTCTTGCGCGCCTCCCGAAAGCCGCGCGCCAGTGCGCCGCCGTAGCCGAGATTCGGGTTGTTGTGCACGGCCCGCACGTTGGGGATTTCCACCGCCAGCCGGTCCGCGATCTCGCCCGTCCGATCGCGGCTGCCGTCGTTGACGATCAGCACCTCGTAGTCGTCGGCGATCTGCCGCGCGGCCTCCACGGCCGCCCTCGTCACCCGCTCGACGTTGGCTTCTTCGTTGTAGCAGGGATAGAAGATCGTCAGCGACAGCGGCTTCAGCGGGGGTTTGTTCATGGCGGCTCGATTCTAGATGGCAGTGCACACCGCGCCTACGCGATGCCGGGCGGCTTCCGCCGCCGTACGAGCGCTTGCACGCGCCCACGTTCGCACCTAAGTTGATCGACATGGACCAAGCTACCGGCGTACCGCTTGCCGCGCTTCGCGAATGGTTGAGGAACGAGCGCCGCCTGGGTGTGCCGCATTGGTGCGTGCCGCCGGTGCTCGTGCAACAGCGCGTGGGTCCGGCGGAGGAGGCCGCGAGCACCGGCCGTGAGCGCGCACGGCAGGCGCCAATCGAGGTGCCTCGGTCGCCTTCGCGACCCGCCGCCCCCGAGCGATCCGAGCCTGGCGCAACCCCTACGTATAGGTCCGTCGCCGCGACGCCGGCTCTCTTTGGGGACGATTCGGGGTTGCCGCCCCTTTGCATGGAGGAGCTTTCGGCGACCGAGGCCGCCGCGGCTCTCGGCCGGTTGGACGTGGAGCACGTGCGCGGCTGCGAGAAGTGTCGGCTGCACTCCGGCCGGACACAGACGGTCTTCGGCGTGGGGCACGCGCGTGCCGAGCTGGTGTTTGTGGGGGAGGGACCGGGTGCGGACGAGGACGCGCAGGGCGAGCCGTTTGTCGGGCGTGCCGGCCAGCTTCTGACGCGCATGATCGCGGCGATGACGCTCACCCGCGACCAGGTCTACATCTGCAATATCGTGAAGTGTCGCCCGCCGGGGAACCGCACGCCGAGCGATGACGAGATGGAGACTTGCAGCCCGTACCTTTTCCGGCAGCTCGCGATTCTGCGGCCGAAGGTAATCGTCGCGCTGGGCCGACCGGCGGCGCAGACACTCCTGATGACCAAGACGCCGATTACAAAGCTGCGCGGCCAATTCTGCGACTTCCCACCACCAGGACTTGCCCACCTGCGACTACCGGCGGCCCGGCTCATGCCGACCTACCATCCGGCGTACCTGCTGCGTAATCCGGCGAGCAAGCCTGAGGTTTGGGAGGACTTGCAGAGCGTGATGCGCGTGCTGGGCTTGCGCGTTCCGCCGCGCCGGTGACATTGCGCGGAATTACGGGTATTCACCCGTAGCGGGGCCGGCCCGGCGGCGTATGCTCTGGGCGACTTCCGGTACGGGTGTGTGCCGGAGGGTGCGTGGCGCGCCAAGCCAGGCTCGCCATCGTGCCGTTGTGGGATGTCATGTCGCACATGGATGTCGGCAGGAGTCTCGCAGTTCACCTGATGAGCAGCTCTGCGCTCGACCGCTGCGCGTACCGCAGGCTGCTCACGGACGAATTGCGTGTCGAACTCGCGGTCGAGTCCGACTATCGGCCGGCCGCCGTGTGGGCCGCGCTGCGCTCTCGGCCGGACGTTGTGCTGGCGGACGCGGACACACCCCAGCCCGACGTGATCGATGCCTTGCAGATGGTCGGGCGCCTGCGGCCGCAGGCCGCCATCGTGGCCCTGAGCACCGCCATCGAGCCGCACGAGGTCGAAGCGTGGGGTCGCTGTCCCTTGCAGGGGTACGTGGTGAAGGACGGCGGCGTGTCGGAGCTGCGGGCCGCGCTCGCCGCCGTCGCCGCCGGGCGCGAGTACTTCAGCCACGGCACGCGCGAGGCGTTCAAGCGCGGCGCCGCGCGGGCCAACGGGAGGCTCTTGCTGTCGCGCCGCGAGTCGGAGCTGCTGCCGCTGCTGGCGCGCGGGCTCACGTTGCGGGAAGCCGCGCGGCACATGACGATCACCTACAAGACGGCCGACTCGTATCGCACGAACCTGCTGCGCAAGCTCGGGTTACGTGATCGCGTGGAGCTGGCCCGCTACGCAATCCGGCAGCGCATCATCGATCCGTAGGTATCCGTTGGAGCAGGGGACAGGCGCCGCGCCGGCGGGTTTTCGCGGTAACGCTGCGTGGTTCTCCCGCGGGGCCTGCACCCTTCTTCAACCGACTGGCAGGCCCGGGGTGACGTGTGTTGGAGGCAACCGCCCCGCGGACGGCCTCGTGCCGGCCGCGGGACGCGGCTGCACGCTGTTCAGCCGAACCTGCGCCGGGTGCTCCCGGACTGCGATGCCGCCGGCGACCCCGCTGTGGACGAACGTCACGGGGACACGATGACGACTGGAATGGCTGGCAGGAAGCCGGCGGACATGCGCGCGGGCTGAGCTTCACTCCCGGCCCTCTCCTGCCGGCGCGTCGCCTGCGTGAAGCACGCGAAGATCAGGTTGTCCTCGAACCCCGGCTGCACTGACGACGCGTCGGCCCTCAGCGTCAGCAGCAGGCCGTCGCGTCGTTTCGTGACGCTCTCCAGCGTCACGCCGGCCGGCGGGTCGCGGAGCTCCAGCTCCAGATCCCGATCGAGCACACGTCGCGGAACGCTGAGGCGCAGCTCCTTCATGCCGCCGGCGGGAATCTCGATTGGCACGGGCCCGCTGACGGCGACCTCCGCCGCCGGCACTTGCGCGCCCTGAACGGATACCATCAGAACCTGTGACGGTGTCAGGTGCCGGTAGAGGAACGCCTGCATCATGTCCTCGGCGGGTACGGCCGGCCGACTCAGGATTTCGCCGCCGATCGTAGCGCGCCCGGCCAGCCGCAGGACGACGGGCTGATCGGGCGGCTCGCGCGGCGCCGTCAGTGTGACGCGGATGCTGTCCCGCTGACTTGGGATTCTCGCACCGCTCAGGTGAAAGCCCCCGGGCGGGTCGTCCAGAACCAACTCGATCTCGCCATCGAAGCCGTCCCTCCGCAGCACGTAGACGCAAAGCGGCACGGCACCACGCGGGGCGACGTTCACGCTGGAAGGCGTCACCCGCAAAGCGAAATCCGGCTGAGGCGGCCCGACGCGCAAACGGTAGCCGTACGCCGGCCCGCCCCCGCCCTGTGCGTCAGCGACGTGCACGTAATAGACGCCATCGGCCGGCAGCCGCGTGCGAAGATACGGATCGGCGCTGTGGGTGTGGACGCCCGCAGCGAGGTGCAGAAAGCCGTCCTTGTGCTCGTAGTCGTCGTTCCATGCGAGCACGCTACCGGCCGCGTCGGTCAGCCGCAGCAACGCGTCGAGCGGGGAGTTGAGCCGGCGGGCGACGACTTCCGCCACGACCTCGTGCCCGCCCCTGCCGGTGAACTGGAACACGTCGACGTCGCCGGCGGGGTCGATCCGCCCGTCCACGATGCGGGGCGGCGCGATGCGCTGCGTGTCCGCCGGCGTGTCGTTTGACTCGCTTTCCGAAACGGCAGGAAGTGCGTCCACGGCATAGATCACGCGGTTGGAGGTGCGTTTTCCGATGCCCAGGTGCGTCTGCCGGCTGCCGGCGCCTTCCCGCTCCGGGTCGAGGAGCAGCCGGTCGGTGCTCAGATTCCAGCCGCTGACGTGCACGTAGCGCTTGTGTCCGACGCGCGTGCCCAGCGGGAAAAGCGACGTGATGAACGGCTGCTCGCCGAGCGTGATGCGGTAGACGAAATCCTCTCGCCCGCGATAGATGGCGTCCCGAATCTCCAGCTCATATTCGCCGTCCGCCGGGACCTCGAAGAACAGAACCGGGTCGGGGTCGAACCGGTAGTCGTCTGCGAAGGCGACCTCGTTCCCCGCTGCGTCATACACGGACAGGGTGGCCTGGAAGCAGCCTGGGACGGCGTCGGCGAGGTACGGGATGAGCCGCCGGGCGTGCGCCTCGATCAGCAGTCCTTGACCCGCCCCCGCCCGGAATCGGAAGCGGTCCACGTCGCCCGGCATGATCTGCCCATTGATGACGATCGGCAGTTCGAGCGGGGGTTCCGCCGGCAGGCCATCCACTGCAGCGGCGCTATTGTCCTCCAACTCGCAGAACTCCGGCAGCACTCCCACTTCGAAGACCATCGGATTCGTCAGGCCGAACCGCCCGCCGAGACGCAACTCGCGGTCGTCCGGCGGCGCGTCACGATCGATCGTCACCTCGATCAGTACGGACTCGGCGATCTGCGCGTTGGGCGGCCCCTTGCGCAGCACGGCCAGTGTGTGCCAGGCGTGCCGCAAGCTGCGCAGGCCCTGATTCTCAAGGTCGTGCAGCACGGGATGCTTCGGCGGCTCGGCGGGGGCGGTGTCCGGCGCGGCGTCCCGACTTGCGGCGCGCATCCGCTGTAGGTCCGCCAGGCCGAGTTCCCGCCAGGGCACGACGGGGCCGACTTGCCCGGCCTCGTGCAGCTCGGCCCAGCGTTGGGCGACCAGCCCGCGCAGCACGGCAGCGAGCGCGTCGCGTTGTTCGCGATCTATCCTTCGCAGCGGCGGGAAGTGCTCCAGGACGGTCGCCCGCACGCCCTCGCCGGTGAAGTACGCACTTCTTACCCCGCGCAGGTTCTGGCCGCCGACGGTCACACGGAAGGTGGTTCTTTGCCGGCCTCCAGCCGGGTAAACATAGCCGATGTGGGGGTCGCCGCGCGACGGCTGCGCCCGGGCGTCCACGGCGCCGAGCAGCAGCATCGCCAGCAACGCTCGTCCGGCGAGGTTCATACGGCCATGATCTCCCGCAAGCGACCGCCGCTGGCCACTCCGTCGGCCGGCGAGGGCAGCAGGCGAACGTCCAGCCCGCGCGGATTGGGCAGCGGCCCGTCCGGGTCGATGCCGAGCAGCTCGTAGATGCTGCCGATCAGATCGCTCGGGTACACGGGGCGCGCGGCCACCTCTTCGCCGGTGGCGTTCGAGGCACCCACGACACAGCCGCCCTTGAACCCACCGCCCGCGACCACGGCGGAGAAGCACTTGCCGTGGTGGCCGCGGCCGCCGTTCCACGGAGGCTCCCATTGCACGCGCGGCGTCCTGCCGAACTCGCCGCCCCACCAGACGATGGTGCGGTCGAGCAGGCCGCGGCCGGCCAGGTCCGCCAGAAGCGCGGCCATGCCCTGGTCCAATTCCGGCAGCTTGCGGCGCATGATCTGGAAGTGCTGCTTGTGCGTGTCCCAACCCTTGTAGTTTATGGTCACGTAGGGCACGCCGGCCTCGACCAGCCGCCGCGCTGCAAGGCAGGACTGGCCGAACGTGTTGCGGCCGTACTCTTCGCGCAGCTCGTCAGGCTCTTCCGACAGGTCGAAGAGCCGCCGGGCCTCGCCGAACATCAGCTCGTAGGCCTGCTCCTCGCACTGATCCAGGCGCGCGAAGTGCGGGTCGCCGGGCATGGCCTTGCCCAGCGTGTCCAGCGCGTGCAGCAGGTCACGCCGTCGCCGCTGGCGCTCGTCGGAGATGCCCTCGGCCACGAGCCCCTCGACCGCGAAGCGCGCCGCGCCGGGATCGCCGCCCGTCGCGAACGGCTTGTAGCGCTGCCCGAGGAAGCCGGCCTCCGAGAAACGGCCCTGCGGCTCGGTGAGTACGACATATGGCGGCACCGGGCCGGCGTAGCCGTGGTCGTAGCCTTTGAAGAGCGAAACGACCGCGCCGACCGACGGATAGACGAGCCGGCCCGGCTCGCGGCCGGTCTGCACGAGATAGGACGCCGTCTCGTGGGCGTTCACGCCGTGCGTCATGCTGCGGATGATGGCGTACTTGTCGGCGTGCTGCGCCAGACGAGGCAGCAACTCGCCGATGCGGATGCCGGGCACGTTGGTGGGAGTCGCGCTGGACAGCGGGCCGCAGTAGTCGTAGCCCGCCTCCGGCTTGGGGTCGAACGTGTCCAGATGCGAGGGGCCGCCCCACATCCAGATCTGAATCACCGCCGTGGCCCGCGCCGGCCGGCGCGCGGCTTTCGCCAGGACGCGCCGGGGGCCGAAGAAGGTCAGGCCGGCGGCGCCCGCGAGCCCCCAGTGGAGCGCTTCGCGCCGCGTGATTCCGTCGCTGCGTGGATTCTTGTTCATGTGCGCAGACTGTCGCCGGGGGTCCAGGGCTCACTCAGTGCCGGTAAAGGAACTCCTTGGTATTGATGAGGGCCCAGACCAGGTCGCGCACTGCGTGTCGCGGCCTGTTGCCCTTGGACCCGAAGTACTGCTCGACAGTTTCCAGTTCACTGTCTGTAGGATAGCGCGACAGGAACGTGAGGTAGAGCGTGCGGACCAGCCCGCGACGGTCCCTTCCGCCCGCGGCCACGATCTCGCGCAAGCGCGGGCTGCTCTCGATCTTCTTTCGGATGTGACTGGAATTGAGCAGGTGCAGGCGCTGGGCGGCGGTGGGGTCGTTGTTCCGCTCGGACAGCAATCCGGTATCGCGGGCCGGCCGGCCGAACAGCTCGAGGAACGGACTCGTGATGCTGCCGTCCGCCAGGGCGATCGTGCGTTGCTTTTCGGGGATGAACGTAAAGGGCTCGGGAATGGCGCTCGAGTAACGCTCCCCCGATCCGAGAGTCGCGCACAACGCATCGACCAGCACCTCGGCATCCAGCCGGCGCACGGGGTAGTACGCGAAGAGCGCCTCGGCGTCCGGACCGGTGCTGTGCGGGATCGACGATTGCTGGTAGGTGCGGGAATTCAGGATCAGACGGTACACGCGGCGCAGGTCGTAGCCGCCCTGCACCAACTCGGATTCCAACAGCGCCAACAGCTCGGGAATCGCCGGGGGATTGTCCGACCGGACATCGTCTGCTTCGTGGATGATCCCGCGTCCCAGCAGCCAGGCCCAGATGCGGTTCACGACGCTCCGGGCAAACCAGGGGTTGTCCGGGGCAACCAGCCAGGCCGCAAACGCCCGGCGCGGATCGTCGCCCACTGCGATGTGCACGCTCGTTCCGTCGGGCAGGCTCAGGTCCAGCGGTCCGCCCGGCGTTGGATCGAGGCAGACGATCTCCTCCTTCCACTCCGCCGTCGGCTTGAACGCCAGCCGGGAGAAAAACCCCTCCAGTTCATGCCGCGGCTCCGCCGGCCACGCTTCCAGCCGCGTTCCCATGAACGTGAGTGCCACGGCCGCCGCGATGGCGCCCCGATCCTGCCCTTGAACCGCGCGGTAAAAGTTGACGGGCGGCACGCGGAAGTTGCTGCCGCTTGCGGTCAATAGCTCGTATGCGAACGCGTCGTAGGGCTTGTTGCTCGCGATCGCGTCTCGGACCCAGCGGTGGTACGCCTGCACGGCGTTCGGCCAGAGGTTGATGGGGTATTCCGACTTCACCCGGAGGACGTCGCACCACTTCAACGACCAGTAGTCGGCGAACTCCTCGCGGACCAGCAGGCTCTCGATCAATGCGGCACGCTTCCCGGTCCGCGTGTCCTCCAGGAATTGCCGGACCTCGTCGGCCGTCGGCAGCGTACCGATCACGTCCAGGTAGACGCGCCGGACGAAGACCTCGTCGGTGCACGGCCGGGCAGGCCCCAGCCCCCGCGCTCGTAACGCGGCCAGCACGCGCTCGTCCACCTCGTTGGCCGGCGTGGGCCAATCGCTGCGCTCATACGGTCGCACGGGCTGCGCGGGTGCTCGCGGTGCAGCGACGGCTAGCCCCCAGACCATGGCCGCAAACAGGATCTTCATGAGCACGCTCATGGCACGCACTGCAAATGGTGTTCGGGGCGGGTGACGCCCTGTCATCAGCATAACGCTCGGCGGCCGCGGGCATTTGCCCAAACCGGGGCGGAAAGTGACGGGCCGGCTCTCGGTCCGGGCCGCCGGCGAACCGGGCCGACCCGCGGCTCGTGGCCCCGGTCGACGATTCCCTGCTGCGGAGTGCACTCTACTGCACGATCCCCTTCGTCAACCGCATGAACGCCGTCTCCAGGTTCACCTCCTCTTGCTTGATCTCGTGAATCCGCAGCTTGCCGGCCAGCAGGGCCGCGGCGATGAAGCTGAAGTCGGTGGTTTCCTGGCTCAGGCTCACGAGCAGCGCGCCGTCGTTGAGCTGCACGTCTACCACGTTGGGCAGCGCCGCCAGCACCTGGCGGGCGCGCTCGGGATCATCCGGCGTAGTGACGTGCACGGTGGTGCCCAGGCGGGCGCGGCGGACGGCTTCGCGTACCGAGCCCTGGAACACCAGCTCGCCCTGTTCGAGGATGCCGATGCTGGTGCACAGATCGGCCAGCTCCGGCAGGATGTGCGAGCTGATGAGGATCGTCTTGCCCATGCGGTGGAGCTCTTTGAGCAGCTCGCGGATTTCGATGCGCGCCCGCGGATCGAGCCCGCTGGCCGGCTCGTCGAGCAGCAGCAGCCGGGGGTCGTGCAGCAGCACGCGGGCGATGCTGAGCCGTTGCTTCATGCCGCGCGACAGCGAATCGACGAGCGCGTCGCGCTTGTAGGTCAAGTCCGTGAGCTCGAGGACGTCGCCTACGATTTGCGCGCGTTTCTTGCCCGTGATGTCGTAAGCGGCCGCAAAGAACTCCAGGTATTCCTGGACAACCATGTCCTCGTACGCGCCAAAGAAATCGGGCACGTACCCGATCAGCGGCCGGATCTTCCGCGACTCGTATCCGACGACGTGCCCGCAGACCCGCGCTTCCCCCCACGTCGGTTGCAGCAGCGTAGCCAGAATGCGAATGGTGGTCGTCTTGCCCGCCCCGTTCGGGCCGATGTACCCGAAGCACTCGCCTTCCTCGATGTTGAGGTGCAGGTTGTTCAACGCCACCAGCTTGCCGTAGCGTTTCGTCAGATTGATGGTCTGCACGATCATCAGCCCGGCTCCCCAGACAGCACGCGCGGACCGCCGCGATCCGCTTCCGGCGGACCGCTGCCGTAGTAAAGCGGCAAACGCACCCGGTACGCCGTCAGGCCGGCCACGGAATCCAGCGGTTTGCCGTTGCGCAGCAGGCGCGGCGGCCCCGGCGCGTAGGCCCACGTGATGAAGACCGCCTGTCCGCGAAGCAGCCAATGTGTGACGTCCAGGTCGGGCAGGCCGTCCGTGCTGATCGGCGTGCCGACCGACTTGAAGTCGTCGCCCCGGTTGTGGAGGAAGTAGTTCCGCGTCGACGCCAACAAGAGCATACGCTCCGCGTCGCCGAGGCCCGTGCGCAGCCGGGTCAGCGGCCCGCTGCCGGCCCAGGCCTGCTGCGCGTGCCAGAGGGTCGGCAGGTCGCGTTCGCCCCTCAGCAACTCGCTCCGTTTCCGGTTGCGCTGGCGCAGCCAGACCGCCCGATTGGCGTCGACCCTCGCATACTCCTCCTGGCCCAGCTCGCGAAGCTGCCCGCGGGCCGGGATTCTCCCGACCGGCAGCACCAGCACGTTGATCGCGGGCGGCACGGCGTCCAGGTCCGGCGTACCGCCCTTTTCCTCCGACAGTTCGTACGCGCTCGTCAGACCGGCGGCACGCCACGGCATGCCGGTTTCTCGCGGCCGCGGGTCGATGAACACCAACAGCCCGCCGGCCAGCTCGACGTTCAGGTCGTTCGCAATCCAACTGGCGGGCGTAAGCCGTCCCGTCCGCGGGTCCACGACCAGATCGCCCCGGATGGTTCCGCCCGCCTCGCCGTGCCAGAACCCCTCCGCCTGCTTGAGCGTCGCACGAATCAGGACGTCGTCCAGCACGGCCCGGCTGGGGATGCCCACGTAGCGGGCCGGCGTCACATACTTGTTGGCCACGCGCGGATTCGCAGCGAGCGGCCGCAGGAAGTTCCCGTCACCTGCCAGGGACAGGTCGGCCCGTTGCCGGATCGGGCTGCGGTACCCGAAGAGGCAGTAACCGCGCGCGGCAGACGTGTCGGCGTCGAGGTCCAGGATTGCCACGGAGCGCACGCCGCCCGACAGGCTCCGCAAGCCGGCCACCGTGCCCAGGCTGAGAGCGCTCGCCACGACGGCGAACCCCGCGAAGACCGTCCAGTTCAGGTGCGGCAGGCCGTGACGCCGAAGCCACGACCAACTCACCACGGTCGCCAGGGCCACGTAGCCGGCGACGAACAGCAGGGCCAGGGCGCCGCGCAGCGCCGTGGCGGCACCGAAGGCGATCGGCTGAACGACGCCGTCGTAGAGCCACATCCGGTCCACCAGGCCGGCGTACTGAGTCAGCTCCGCTTGCCTCTCCGCGAACTCCTTGGGGTACGTGTTGAGATCGAACAGCAACCCAAAGAACTTGCTCTGGTCGATCGGAAGGCCGGCCGTCAGATCGTTGATCGCCGCCGCGCTCGCCACGACACGCCCCGAGTCCACGAGACGCATCGTGACCAGCCAGATCGGGCCGGAAGGACCATAGTCGCCGAGGACTCGGAACGCGTCGTCGCTGGGTTGAGCGGTCGTTACGGCGATCGGGTTGCGGAGCGGCTGCTTCTCTCGACCCGCGAGGGCGGCCGCGCGAAAGAAAAGGTCGAGGTTCGAGACCTCCACCGTCGGACCGTCTCCCTTCAGCGGCAGGATCGGCGCCAGCTCGCTCCTGCGCAGCGTGGGCCACTGGGGTCCGATTCCGATCACCAACTGGCCGCCGTTGCGGACCCACTCGATCAGCGCGTCCCGCTGGGCGAGACTGAGCACCGCCGGATCGGGCCGGTCCCAGATGACGATGTCAACCGCCTCGAGCCCCCACCAGCGATCCGGCAGGTCGGCCGCCGCCATCGTCGCGACCACGATGTTCCGATAGAGGCCGCGCTGCTCTATAGGCTGCCCCGGACTCGCCTTGAGGCCGTCCAGGGCCCTGACCGGCGGAAAGCTGAGGTCGAGCAGGAGCAAGTCGTCGTTGGAGATCGCGACCGGTGGCTGCGCGGGCAGCGGCAGCTCGGCAAGCAGGGCGCCGTCCCGGCCGATCAACTCCACGTTCGCAGACAGCTCGTTCGGCGAATTGCAGACGGTGTAGCACCAGAAGCGCTTGGGAGGACCGGCGTCGCCGCCGAGTGCGATGCTCGGTTGCGTGAAGGCGATCCGATCGCCGTCCAGATCGATGCTCTCCAATCGCAGGTCGCCGCTGAACACCTGTCCGCCCTGGGAGCTCAATGAGACCCGGACCGGGCACCAGTGCCCGGCGCGCAAGACCGGCGTGGTCGAGGTCTGAAAACCGACACCATCAACCCGGCCCTGAACGACCTGTGCCCTGGTCGCCGGTCCGCAGACCCCGACGACGAGCACCAGCACGATGCACCGACCGACCATGCCGTTCATGTCCCACGCGCGACCCGCGGCGTCCGCCCGCTCCGCGCCGGCGCAGCATATTCTATCGAGAGCCCCCCTGCATTCTGAAGTGTGGCGGCACCCCGAATTGGGACGCGAGGCGCCGCCCGGTCACGGTTCCGAACAGTTTCGCTTTCGGTCGGGTGCTGCGGGCGGCTCGTCCGCCCGTGTTTCCGCCCCCGCTGGCAGCAGGCCGCCGCCGGTTCCCGCCGGCGAATATGCGAAACCGCTCCAGTTGTCGTCCGGCGTCGCCGCTGGGCGGCCGGAGATCCCGCATGGCCGGTTCTGACGAGAACGGAGAATCGGCGACCACGGACGGAACGCGCCGCGCAAGCTCGCCGCGGCAGAAGTCGCCGCTCAGGCACTTGCTTGCGCGTCGCGTTCCGGTGCCGGCGTTCGAGCCGCCGGCGTGACTGAGTTTCGCCAATCACCACCTGCGGTGGGGCAGCCGTCTCTGGCTGCCGGCGCGGGCCCGGAGGCCCGCGCCGCGGGTTGTGATCGGCGTTCTTAGCCGCCGCCGCTCAGGAGCGCGACGAACGGGTTGATGTCGCCGAAGTCCGGGTACAACCCGTCGCCGTTGATGTCGCCGTTGGTCGGCGGGCAATCCGTGTATGCGGCTTGCCACGCGCCAAAATTCGACAGGTACAACACGAACGGGTTGATGTCGCCGAAGTCGACGAGGCCGTCGCAATTCAGGTCACCCACGCCGGAAGCGATCCGTAGCACGGCGCCGGTTGTGCCGAACGGCGTCCCCGTGCTGTTGACCAGGGCGTAGATCTCGCCGTTGGCGTCCTCGCCGAACCCGAGCAGGGAGTAGCCCAGCTCGTGCGGGCTGACGTACAGGTGGAACTCCTGGCTGTCGTGGGTGTCGGTCATGGTGTCCAGGTAGAAAAGGCGGCCGTCGTTGCTGAACGTTTGCGCGAAATCTCCGAACACGTACTTGCCCACCAATTGCGGGAACTTGCTGCCGCGGTAGACGAAGCCGCCGATGATCGCGGTGCCGTCGTCGTGGTCGTAATCATCGATCGGGTCGATCAATCCGGGCGGCACGTCGATGGGAACGTCGGTGACGTACCCGGCCTGGTCACCGTTGAAGACGAAGTTGAGCGCGCCTTCCTTGGCACGCCAGCCGTAGTTTCCGCCGCTGATTACGATGTTGATCTCTTCGAGGTCGTTCTGGCCGACGTCGGCACAGTAGAGGGTGCCGGTGGCCGAGTCGAAGGAGAAGCGCCACGGGTTGCGGAAGCCGTACGCCCAGTTCTCGTCCAGGCCGCCGATGCCGACGAACGGATTGCTGGCCGGCACACCGTACTGGCCGTTGGCCGAGTTGTTGCCGAGCGGGTCGATGCGGATGATCTTGCCCAGGATGACGTTGTTGTTCTGTCCGTTACCGCCGCAACCGTGACCGATCATCGGGGCACCGATGAACATCTGCCCGTCGCGGTCGTCCGCCCCGCCGCCGTCGCCGAACGAAACATACAGGTAGCCGTCGGGCCCGAAGGCGAGCCCGCCGCCGTTGTGGTTGAACTGGGGCTTGTCGACGCGCATCAGCTCGCGGGCACTGCTCGGGTCAACGACCGAGGCCGGGTTCGTCGGGTTGGGCACATTCCATTCCAGGATGACGCTGTGGCAGTTTGGAGTGGTGCTGGGCGGCATCGTCGAGAAGTCCGCCGTCCCGCTCACCGGCTCGGACGTGAAGGTGTAGAGCAGGCCGTTGGTGGCATAGTCCGGGTGGAAGGCGACGCCCAGCAGGCCGCGTTCGTCGAATGTATTCGGGCCGAAGATCCCCAGCGGCACCAGCCGGGAGGTTACATCGAGAAACACGGATTTGGCGCCCGTTTGCGTGTTGATGGCCCAGAGAATCCCGTCCTGGTCGGTGACGAACATCCGGTTGGCCTGGCCCGGGGCCGACGTGCCCCAATTAGGGGCGGTGAGACCGGTGGCCAGCGGCACGAGCCGAATGGGGATGTCGCCTTGCGGGATGTTTGCCGGCCGCGCGTCGGCCAGCGGCGCCGGCATCACCTGCCCGCGGATTTCGCCAGCGGGGTTGGCCGCCGTGTGGATGTTCACATACCAGCGACCCGCCAAGAGATCGGCGGCTTGGCCGGCCGTGAGCGAGGCCGATCCGACGATGGGGTTGGTGGCGGTGTTGAGGGTGATCTGGATGCCCGCGTTGGCGCAGGGGAGCGCGGCGCCGTGGAAGTGCGCCACGGTAGGAGTCAAGCCCGTGTAGCTGATGCTCCAGGTCAGCAGGTTCGTCACCAGGTCCAGGGTCGCGGTCCCGCTCCCGGTCGCCGCAGTGTTGACCACGGGATTCTCCTGGTTACCGTCCAGCGTCATGATGAAATCCTGCGTGACGCCGGACTGGACCGTGATCAGCCCCGTCATGCCGAAAGCGCAGTGGGGGGCGCAGTAGTAGGGAACGAGCCCGACGCCGGTGGGAACGACCCAATCGAACGTCGGGTTCAGGAGATTGAGCGGTGCGTTGAAGTAGGGCAGGTTGTTGGTGCAGCCTGTGCCGGACGTCACGGTGTGGTCGCCGCTGACCCGCACCCAGTGGATCGTGTCGCCGGGGGCCACGGTGATGTTTGCGGGGTCGAAGGTCATGGCGTTCGCGTTCACGGTCCACGTGGTCGCGCTGGAGACGAGCGTGGTAACGCCCACAATCGCGCCGGCGAAAGCGGCGCGTAGCACACATGCAATGCGATTCTGCATCTCTTCTTCCTTTCCTGACTTTTAACAGGTTGTCTGTGCTGAACAGGCTCGTCGGCCCGATGCCGATGCCAAGAGCAATCTATCATCGCACCACAGGCCCTGAAGAGGCGCAATGGCTGCTTGGCCCGCCACACATTCTCGTCTTCTGCGCCCACGGCCCGCAGGCTGTTTGTCAGTCAGGATGTCCCGAGGCCGGGCGTTTATTGCAGCGGAGGAGTTTTTTTTCAGGCGTGCTCTTGGGCGGCTTCGGTGGGGCATTCCCAGCCGAGGCTGCGCCACGGCGTGTTTTTCGTGTCCACTGCGTCCGCGCGCTCGGGCGGTGTCGCAGGTCTGGAGCGGGCAAGTTCCCGCCGCAGGAGTCGGCGTGTGCGGTGCACGTGACTCATGACCGTTCCGACCGGGATGCAGAGCCGCCGGGCGATCTCGGAATACGCCAAACCCTCGACTGCGCGCAACAGCAGGCACGTGCGCGGCGTCGGGGCCGCGCGGCGCAGGGCGGCGATGATTTGGTCGTCGAAATGCTGCTGGTCGGCCGAGAGCTGGCCCTCCGCCAGGAACTCCGCGGCGTCGGTTGCCGGGCCGCCCTCGGTCGGAGCGGCTTTGGCGACGGCGTGAGCCAGGGGCAGCGTGCGCCGGCGGCTGCGAGTGCGCGCCTGGTTGCGGGCGACGAAGTGGACGATCCGGGACATCCAGGCACAGAAGCTGCTGCCGGGCCGGAACTCCTGGATCTTCGTCAGCGCGATGAGCGCGGCGTCCTGGATGACGTCCTCGGCCAGCGCGGAGTCCTGCACGACGCCGAACGCGATCAGCCGGAGCGAACGATACGAGGCGGTGAAGAGCGCGCCGAACTCAGCGGGCGAGCAGTTTCGGCAAACGGCCAAGCCGCGATCGTCACCGGCAGAATCGCACGACATACTGTGCGATTATAGGAAGCCCGCCCGCCGGGCGACTTCGGCGCGGGGTCGGCGGCGTCCTCCTGAAAGAAAGCGAGAAGAAAAAGCCGCGGCCGGCTGCCAGCCGCGGCTTTCGAGATTGTCGGGAGCGTGCTTTCGGCGGGCCTCATCCGAGGACGAGGCCGGCCAGGCGCGGCGTCTTACGAACCGGCGAGGAGCGCGACGAACGGGTTGATGTCGCTGAAGTTGACCACGCCGTCGCCGTTGATGTCACCGTTGCTGTCCGCACAGCCCGGGAACGTCGTCCAGTAGGTCAGTGGGTTGCTGAGCCGCAGGACGAATGCGTTGATGTCGCCGAAGTCGGCCACGCCGTCGCAATTCAGGTCGCCGAGGACCCACTCCGGAGTCGCGAGGCCCCAGATTTGGATGTCGTCGATGTTCCAGCCGGGATAGGTGACCGAATGGTCGGACGGCCCCATGCCCCAGCGGATGTAGACGGTGGGCTGGCCGTCGACGATAGTGGCGATGTTGTACGTTCGGAGCGTCCAGGACGTCTCGTTCACGTTGGAGCCGTAGCTTTGCCACAGGCTTACCCAGTTGGTGCCGTTGTTGGAAACCTCGACGCTGGCCATGTCGAAGGCCTCGACTCCCAACCAGCGGTAGAAGCGAAGCTGCGCGCCGCCGACGCGGCTGCAATCGATCGGCGTCGTGGTCAGGTAGTAGGCCGGCATGTTGTTCGAGTAGTCGCCGAACAAGTTGTACCCGTAGACGAAGTTGCCCGTGTAGCCGCTGACCGGATCCAGGCCGTGGGAGCCGCCGCCGGTGGGCTGGCCAAAGGCCCAGAGTCCCTGGGTCGTCCAGCCGGGGTCGGTGTCGAGCGGGAAGCTGTAGACCAGCTCCGGCACACCTTGGATGGTGATCCGGATGTTGGCGACGTTCGAGTCACCTCCTTCCGGCGGCGTGCCTCCGTCGTTTGCGACGAACCCGAAGTTGTCCTCGCCGACGAAGTAGGCGTTCGGTTGATAGTAGACCTGGCTGCCGTGGCCGGACAACGTGTAGGGCACGCTGAGAATGGCCGTCGCCGTGTTCGCGTCGGCGAGATGCCCGTAGGCGGGGAGCGATACGATGACATAGGTCAACGCCGCCGGCGGGTCGGGCTTGCCGTCGTCGTCCGCGGTCAGCGTGATCGTCAGGCCGGTGTTGACGTTCGTCGTGTGGTGGGCGCCGAAGGCCGTCGGCGGGTGGGGAACGCACTGGTCGAGGGTCATCATCACCGCCTCGTAGGCGTCGACCATGCCCCAACCGTACGAGTTATCGTTGCCGGCCGTCCCCAGGTCGTAGGCCGTGTCGAACAGAATCTGCTTGAGCTGATCGACCGGCATATCGGGGCAGGCCTGCCGCATCAGCACGAGCACGCCGTTCACGTGCGGCGACGCCATCGAGGTGCCGCTCCAGCCCCATTGCTGATAGCCGCCGCCGGGGACCGAGGAACGCACGTCTACGCCGGGCGCGGCGATTTCGGGTTTTATCGCCTGGCTCCCGTCCGGCGTGCAGTTGCTGGGCCCGCGGGATGAGAAGCTGGCGATGGGCCAGGAGGAGCTGTTGGCGTCCACCGCTCCGACGGAGAGCGTATTGTAATCGGTGGTCGCCCGGTCGGCCGGCCGCCGGTGGGTCGATGCGCCCGGTCCCTCATTGCCGGCGCTGAAGAGCTGCACGATGCCGGCGGCCTCGTTGGCGTCGATGAAGCTCCAGAACGTCTGGTCGCAGGGGGGATAGCCGTGGTAGGTGGTCACGCCCCAGGAGTTGGAGCATACGTGCGGCACGTCAAAGCTCGTGGACGGGTTGCCGTCCGGGTCAATCAGCCACTGAAACGCGGCGCAAGCATCGGCCACGGTCTGCGGGATGCTCACGCGGTCGATGACCGCGGCGTGAATCCACTTCGCGCCCGGTGCGACGCCGATCTGGTCGCCGGGTGCGCCGCCGCAAACGGTCCCCATCGTGTGCGTACCGTGAGAGCCGAAAGAGGTGGGGAAGGTAGTGTTCGTCACGGGGTCGAACCAAGCCCACTGCGGGTGGCCTTGGTACTGGGGGTCGAGCCCGCGCCAGCGGCTGGCCAGCGCCGGGTGGTTGCCGTCGACACCGGTGTCGAGCGTCGCGGTGAGCATGCCTTCGCCCGTGTATCCCAGCGCCCAGACCTCGGGTGCCCGGATGGCCACCAAGCCGATCTCCGGTGTCCGCTGGCCCGCGTCGTTGGCATTGGCTTCCGCCGCGGCGGGCTGATCGCCGACGGGCCGAACCAGCTCGATGTCGTAGTTGTAATAGATGATGTCCACGTCGGGGTGCTCAGCCAGCTCGCGGATCGTAGCGGCGGGCGCGTCTACCCGCAGTACGTTCGCCACCCAGAAAGACTCGTAGTACTCCGCGCGTGCGGAGAGGAACAGCGCGTCCAGGTCTTGGAGCAGGCGACCCTGCGTGGCGCTGGCCTTGTCCTGCAACGCACGGACGACGGTCTCGTGCCGGCGCGCAAACGACGCGCGCTCGCGATCGAGCTGCGACGACAGCACGTCCAGATTGACGCGGTCCTTCAGGTACACCAGGGTCGAGACGGCCTCGTCCGCCCGCTTGACGGCCAGAATGTCCTCCAAGCCGGGGTCAATTGTCCCGGCAAGCGCCCACGCCGTGCTGCTCACGAGCACGGCCCACCCGCACACCACGCAACGTCTGTACATCATGCTTCTCCTTGGTCAGCAACACTGCGACTACCCCGCCAATGCAATCGGCCACAAGCCCTGCATTCATCGCGGCACACGAAGTTCCGATAACCTGCCGGTATGGAATTGGAAAACAGGCACGTCCCCACCCTTGCTGGTTCGGTGCTCCTTCCCAGCCGAGTCACGCAGCCTGATTCTCAGTCGCAACGCGACGGGCCCGCGCCCGTCGCTGCCAGGACTACCGCTCCGGTGCCCGCGGGCGGCACACTGGTATCCTATCAGCCCAGGGCGTCTGGCACAACATTTGTTTTCGGCTGCGGGCCGCCGCGCGGCTTCGCCGGGTTCCGCCGGCACCGGTGCCCGTATACGATGCGCCCGCGAAAGCGATGAGTGAGCTCACGTATCGTACCGCCGGCGAATCCCATGGGCGCGCGCTGACCGCTCTGGTGGAGGGACTGCCCGCCGGGCTGTGCGTAGACGTGGGCCTGATCGACGGCGAGTTGCGCCGCAGGCAAGGCGGTTATGGCCGCAGCGCCCGTATGAAGCTCGAGCGCGACGCCGTGGACGTCCTGAGCGGGGTCCGGCGGGGTCGCACCACCGGAGCGCCGGTCGTGCTCCAGGTCGCCAATCGCGACGCGCGGATTGAGGAAGTTGGGGAACTCAGTCGCCCGCGACCCGGACACGCCGATTTCGCGGGCAGCATCAAGTGTCTGACCACGGACTGCCGCGACGCCTTGGAACGCGCGTCAGCCCGCGAGACCGCCGCACGCGTGGCGGCCGGCGCACTGGCGCGCTGCCTGCTTCGCGAGTTCGGCATTACTTGTGTCGGGTTCGTCGTCGAGATCGGCGGCGCGCGCGCCGAGGTCCCGGAGACGGCAACCGCGGATGAGCTGCGAGCAGCGCGCGATGCGAACGACCTGTATGCGCCGGATCCGACTGCGGTGGACGCACTGACCGCCGCGATTCGGGACGCCAGGCAGACCAAGGACACGGTAGGGGGTGTGATCGAGGTGCGGGTGTTCGGCGTGCCGCCGGGGCTCGGCACGTGTGCGCGCTGGCAAGACAAGCTCGACGGACGCCTGATGCAGGCCGTGGGCTCGATTCAGGCGATCAAGGGAGTGGAGATCGGACTGGGCTTCGAAGCGGCCCGGCGTCGAGGGAGCCAGGTGCACGACGCCCTGTACTTCGAGCCGGCCGAGCGCGCGACGGCAACGTTCGGCTTCGTGCGGCGGACGAACCGCGCCGGGGGACTGGAAGGGGGGATGAGCAACGGCATGCCGATCGTCGTTCGGGCGGCGATGAAGCCCATCGCGACGCTGTCCCAGGGGATGGACAGCGTGAACCTCAAGACGCGCCGGCCCGAGCGGAGCGATCATGAGCGCAGCGACATATGCGCGGTGCCGGCGGCGAGCGTCGTAGCGGAAAACGTCGTGGCGTTTGAGATTGCGCGGGCCTGGCTCGACAAGTTCGCCGGGGACACGCTGCGCGAAGTGCGCGCGGCCTACGAGTTCTATTCGGGCGCCGTGCGCGACCTGGGCTGAGATCCATTCCCGCATGCATAGATGCGCGGGCCTCGCGTCTGTCCGAGCGCGCTGCCGGTCACGTCGTCTCGACGGGTTGCGGAACAACCGTGCGTCCCGCGATCTCCGGGGTGCGCGCGGCCGGTTCAGGCGTGGGGGGGGCGCTCCGGGCCAGCCGGCGGAACGCGATCTGCGCCGCGACCACGAGAGCGATGCCGAGCAGCAGCGCCCAGGCGCCACAGAACTTATACGCGACCGTACCGACAAACGACATGAGCATGCCGCGCAGACCGGTCAGGGCCACGTGAATGCCCATGTAGAGGTCGGCGTCGTGCTCGCCGGCGAATTGCAGGTGTCCCAGGTTCCAGGCGATGCCCCCGCCGCCGCGCGCCATCCCGTTGATTACGCGCGCCACCACGAACACGCCCATGCCGACGCCGGCGGCCAGTGGCGACGCAAGCTGGTATACCAGGAGCGCGGCGGTCGCAAGCAGAATCGAGACCAGCCAGAAGGCCGTGTTGAAAACGCGGAAACGCAGGACCCCCACGCGATCAAACAGGGGAGCCCAGCGGGCGATCGTCAACAGCGCCAGTACGGCGGGGATCTGTTCCATCAGCAGGTAGGAACCGAAGTAGCTCAGGCACAGGCCCTGCGTGAGGAAGATGGTCAGCACGGGGTCGACCATGAGGTTCGCCGAGCCGAGCAGGTATTGTGCCGTGCAGTAGCGGGCGAACGCCCGGTCGCGCGTCAGGATCGACGAGGCCTCGTACATGCTGTGCCGAAAGCGAGCCCAGCGCCCGCGCTCCTCGCCGCCGGCCAGGCGCAGCCGTAGCCGGCTGAGCTCCCGCGGCTCGCCGCGCACCCGCACCCGCCGCAGCGGGATGAGCGAGATCACTCCGATCAGGGCGATGACCGGGTAGACGATGCGGTAGTAGTCGGCGTGGCGGTCGAATAGCAGGGACACGACCGCGCCGACCACCAGCATGAGCAGGACGTACAGCGTCTGCAGCCGGCCGGCGATGCGAGCCCGGTGGGATTTCGGGTAGTTGGCGCGCCAGATCGCGGCGCGCACGGTGATCAAGCCGGAGAGGAAGATCCGGGCGCAGGCCACCTGGCCGGCAAAAAGCCACCCGCCCCAGGGGTGCCAGTCGCTCGGCGTGAAGGCGATCGATGCGGCGCTGGCCACGGCGCAGAAGGCCAGCACGACGAACGTGCGGATCTTCGGCTGACTGCGCACGACCACGCCCCACAGGAACGTCACGAGGTTCGCCAGCATCGGCGTGGCCCACACAACCGGAATCAGAAGCGGCACGTTGAAGGTCTTGGCCACGACGATGCTGGAGAAGGCCCCGTCCACCAGGTTGGCGAACACGCCCCAGAGGCTGACGTGCCGCACCTCGGCGGCGTAGTTGGGCCGCGTCATCGGCGGGAGGTCGTCGGCGCGGAGGAAATCCAGCATGCGTCCTACGGGCGGCAGTTTGCCGCCCCATGATAACAGGGACACGGCCGGATCACGAACGACAGATGGAGGTCGGCGACTTTGACAGGCCCGGTGTCGCGCGTGACAATGGGCGGGTGCGGAATATGGGCTTCCGTGCGGACCGCCTGCGCAGCGGGCGTACCAGGAGGTCGCTTGGCCATGAACGGGCTTAACACGCTGGCGTGGGCATTTGATCCGTGGACGTACCTACTGGTGGGCTTTGTCGCGCTGCTGCTGTTCGGAAAGCGCCTGCCGGAGGTCGGCCGATCGCTGGGGCGGGGCATCGCCGAGTTCAAACGCGGGTTACGGGACGTTCAGGACGAGATGTTGCGCGAGGACCAGGAGCGGGATGACGCCAAGCCGAAGCTGCGAAGCCCGGAATCCGGCGGCGCGGAGGCCTCCGAGAAGCGCCTGCCGAACGAGGAATCGGCAGAGGGGCGCCGCCGAGACCAGGAGGGTGAAGCCGGCTGACGGGAGTCGTGCGGGCGAGTAATCGGGGGTGGGGCAGCCTGTGGCCGATGGCACGCGGGCGGCCCCCGGGCGGGGGATGCTGACAGGTCCGATAGTGTGCCACGCCGGCGTCGCCGGGCGAGAAAAGCCGGCCCCCGACACAGTCCTGCGGCCGCCTGGTCGATGTAAAGGTGGCGGTACTACGGTAGTTCAATCGCGCGGACGGTCAAACGGGGAGTGGGAGGAGAGCGGGCCGAACGCCAGCCGTCCGAGATCGGAGTTGCAGGATGTTTAACCGTCGCCGGACCTTTGATCTGCGACGGCTGGAGCCTGGTGAGTTGTGGCCGGGCCGGTTCCTACCGGGTCACGTGCGCGATGGCGCCGGCCGCATCCTTATCCGTGGGGGGCAAGTACTTACCGGCGAGCACCTGCGCCACCTGACGGAACGCGGCAGCGCCGCCGTGTACGGGGGACCGGAGTGGGACTCCGAGCGATCCAAACCGGAGGCCGATGATCCGGGGCTCTCTCCCACCGAGTTGTTGCAGGCGCTGAAGCGCAGGCATGGCGTCCGCGGGGGCCAGAAGCCCGGGCGACGTCATACCCGATACACCTGGCGCTGCCGGATGAAACTCACGATCCAGGAGTGCTCGGACGGGCTGGTCCAGCGCCGTCAAGTGACGGTAGAGACGTGCGACGTGTCGGGCAGCGGATTCGCGTTCATCAGCCAGCAGTTCATCCACGTCGGGACGATCGTGTTTCCGCGATTTGAGTGCCTGTCAAACCGGCCGGTACTGAAGGGCGTCGTGCGCTACTGCCACCATCTGGAGGCCCGCCGGCATCGCGTGGGGGTCGAGTTCGTGCCGCTGGATCCGGACGAGCAACTCCCTCCCGTCGCGCCGCCCGACGGGGCCTGACTGGAACGCGGCGTCGGTTGACGAGTCGATGCGGGGGCGGCCATCCGCCCGCGAGGTATGACAACCCGCCTGAGCGTCAAGGGATGATGGCGCGCTGCCGCAGGGCCGTCACCAGCACTTCGACGGCCTGTGCGGGCGTGAAATGCGCCAGGTTGAGCATGAGGTCGTAGCACGTGTCCGCGTTGGCGTCAGGGCCGAAATGGTGACGGCGAAACTCGGCCCGCTCCTGGTCGATGCGGCCCACCTCGTCGCGGGCGGCGGCTTCGGGGATGTTGCTTTCACGTGCGAAGACCTGGGCCCGCTGGGCGAGCGGCGCGGTGACGCGCACGCGCAGACCCTGGCCGGCCGGTAGGATCAGGTCGGCTGCCCGGCCAAGGAAGATCGCGGGCCCCTGGCGGGCGAGCGCGAGCACGGTCTCCGTAAGCTGATAGAAGTAGTCCTGTTTCTGAAGCTCACCCTTGATCAGCCAGTGCAGCGCGTTTTCGATCCAGCTTTGGCCACGCTCGTCGAGGTGCTCGTAGAGGCGCGCGCGGACTTGATCGTCGCCCGCCATGGCCTGAAGAATCTCCCGGTCGAACACCGGCCAGTTCAGACGTTCCCCGAGCAGGTTCGCCAACTCGGTCCCGCCGGACTCCACCGTCCGAGATATCGTGACGAAGTGCAGCACCGGCGCGGCGGGAGTCAGGGAAGGCAGCGCGGCCTGTTGGGCGCCGGCCAACTCCCAGTTGCGCATCTGCTTCTCGACTAACTTGGCGAGATCCGCCTTGGCGCGCGGCGTTCTTGAGAGCATGGGACACCTCGCTCCTGATTATATGGGGACCCGCGTCGCGAAACTACGGAAGCCGCTCCGTTTGGGCAGACGGGTCGCGGCTGAATTCGCAGGTATGGCCGGACGGTTGAGCAGTGCGCCGAAACCCGGACCGCCGAGCGTCGATGAAGACATGCGCTGAAGTTGGCAGTCCGCCGCGGAGTGTAGCGGCGGCGTCGCGCCGGTGTTCGGCCGCTACCATACTCTCAGCCAATCTGCGGACGGCCGCCGACAGCCCGGATTACTCCGAGCCTTCGAACAGCGCGCGGTCGCGCAGCTCGGTCGCCCGTCCAACGAGCTCGTCAGACGCGGGCGTCTCCGCCGGGTCAAGCACGAATACGGGCAGCGTGTGCTCGTCGCGGATCATCACGGGGATCATAACTTCGGCCACCAGGTCGAACGGCGGCCACTGATACCAGGGTGCGTGCAGGCGGTGGTTGGTCTTCAACGTCTTGTAACCCGGCTTGCGCAGCAGGATGTCGTAGTCCCCATACCAGAGGAAGCTGAATGTGACCGGGCTGACGCCGACTTCCTCGTCATTGACGAGAACCAGGGCGCCCGGCGGGTCGGTCTGAATCTTGGCCGTGCGCTCGACGCAACCCGCCGTGAGCGACCCCGCCAGCGTCAGGAAGGCGAATACCCGCAGCAGGTTGACATGTCGGCTTTTCATTGCGGATTTCCCATCAGTTGCATCTCGCCGCGTCCAGCTCGGACGCCGTCACGGAAACGCGGCCGCGGGCCCGGTCGTTGCAGCGCGGCCCGGCGCGCGTGCGTGAGTACGCAAGCGATCGGCCGCACACGCACGCAGGTGCGGCCGCGTCGCTGATGCCGGTGCGTGCCGCTCCAGCGACGGCGGCATTCTAGCGTGCGGCGGATCAGCCGTCACTACGCCTTCGTTATGAGCGCTTGCCCGAGCCGCAAGTTCGGTCTGCGGAGATTTATCGTCGGCGCGTATGCGGACGGCCCGGCAGATCGGGCCGCGTCGCGGCGGCGAGAGTGCGGCCGCGGTGTTTGCCGGGCAGCCGCCACAGCCGTCCGATCATCGCCCGCCGGCTTAGGACCTGCGTCGGCAGACCCCCATCTTTCGGGACACGCACGGTGAGGCTCCGATACATCGGGAGCAGTGCAGGGGAGTGTGCGACGGTCGTAGCACACCGCGGCGCGTGCCGCAACATGCGGTCGTCGAACGTCCCCTTCCGGGGCGGCCGCACGCGGGTCAAGTCCCGCGGGGCTCGGGACGAAGACACACGCGGTTCCGCGCAAGGAGCACCCGTGTCTGCCTTGGCCCTTACAAGCCGCAAGACTCAGCTCGCATTGCTCGAGCGGGCCTGCCGCGCGCGGTGCGCGGCACGGATCACGCTATCGGGAAGCGGCCGCGCGGGCGACGACTGGGTACAGACACGTTTCCGAGCGCTCGAGCCGGACGCGCTCGTGATGCAGTGGCCGTCTGGCGGGACCGGTTCCGTCGCGCCGGACGGCGCTACTGTGGATGTGTTCTTTCACGACGCGGATCGGCTGCTAGGCTTCCGCAGCGAGACGCGCGGCCGGGTTTCGATCGGGCGGGACGGGGCCGCCCCGCGGGCGGCGTGGAAGCTCGCCATTCCGTTGTGCGTCGAGCCGCGTGAGCAGCGCCGGCACGCCCGAATCAGACTGGACGGAGCGCGTCCCGTTCATGCCCTGTGTACCAGTGTTCTTGGCGGGGAGCGACGCTTTGCGACGGTGGTACACGACCTGTCGCGCGGCGGATTTCAGGCCAGCGCGTCGGTGCGGGAGGCCGGTTGGACACGACCCGGGGACTTGTTCTGGGCCAGCTTTGCGCTTCCCGGTGCGCTCCGGCCGGTGGAGTTCGTAGCGCGCGTGGCGCACCTCCGCACTTGCGAGACCGAGGGGACGGTCTTGCTCGGCTGCCGTTTCTGCCCCGTTGACGACGCGACGGAGCATAACCGCCATTTGGCGCGCCTCTGGCAGTTCCTCGTCGGGCTGGGTTCCAGGCCGCCGGCGCACGCGGCTGCAGACCAGCGGGAAGGAGCGTAGCGGATGCTCGTGACCCTTGACTTGAGTGCGCGACAGGCCCAGCGGGTGCTGGGTCAGGCCCTGCGGACCCGCGCCACGCTGGAGATCGAGGCGCGCCCGGAAGTGCACAACGCCCTGCTGTGGGGGACCCTGGCGGCGCGCGAACGGGACATGCTGGTCGTGAACCTGCACGATCCGTGCGACGCCGCGTCCCTCCGCACGTTGATCGGCGCGATGTGCGACGTACGGATGATCCTCTCCGACGATCTGTGCCTGATGTCCACGTTCGTAGTGGACGTGGGCGACGAGACCGTGCCGCGACAGCTCATGCTCGCCGTCCCGGAGACGGTCCAGGTTGCCAATCGGCGTCGCTTTGCGCGCAAGGCCCCGATCGAACCGGTGATGGTCCGTTTCCTCGCCCCCGATGCGCCCTCGCCGCAGGTGGCCACGCTCACGAACATCGGCCCGACCGGCCTGGCGTGTCGCATGACCAGCGCTGAGGCGGGGGAGCTGCTTTACATCGGGGACCAGGTGGAGCTGGAGTTCGTCTTGCCGTGGTCCAATGAGGTATACACGCTGGCCGCCATCGTCTGCAACAAGAACCGTTGCCGCGAGGAAGGACACGTGATCGTCGGGTTTGAGTTCGCCGCGCCGGAGAGCGACGCCGCCCTGCTCCGCTTGCGCGTCGCCCTCAGTGACGAGACCGCCCATCTGACAGAGCGAGAAGGTGAACCATGAGACCTCGACGCCTGGTGTCCCCGCGCGACACGAGCGCCATCTTCGATCGCGCCATCGAGGAGCACGCGCTCGCCGTTCTTACGCTGCAAAGCGGCCATCAGTGGCACAGCTTCAAGTCGCGGTTCCTGGAACGAGATGCGAAGAGCCGCTTCTTCGTACTGGACTACCAGGCGGCCGACGAGACGCCCCTGCCCAACCTCACGCCCGGCCAGTACCTGGGCATCAGCTTCCGGCAGAAGAGCCGCAAGCTGCTGTTCGCCACCGTCGTTGAGGCCAAGGGGCACTTCATCCTCGATCGGCAAACAACCGTGCCCGCGGTGCGCTACCGTTGGCCCGACACGATCACCGAGCTTCAGCGGCGAGCCTACTACCGCACCCCGGTCCACGATGGCATGACGCTGCTGGCCCACCTTTGGCCGGGCGGCCGCGCGGCACGCGCCAATGCACAGAACTCCGCCCTCCTCGTCGCGACCGGCGAGCTGTCTGATATTTCCTGTGGCGGCGCGCTGGTCCGCCTGCATCAGCCGGGACCGCCGAACTGGACCCCCGACGAGACCCTGGGTGTCGAGCTGCAACTGCCGGACGGGCGCGCGCCCGTTCTGCTGGATGCATTGTTTCGCGGCGTTCGAAGCGACGAGTCCGACCTGATCAGTGCCGCGATCCAGTTCGTTGGGCTGGAGCTGACGGTGGATGGCCGGCTGGTGCTGCAACGTCTGGCGAACACGGTTCAGCGGCTGCACAGGCTGACGCTTGCCGCCGGCCGCGGCGGCCGAAGCAGCGAGTTCAAGCTCTAATTCGATTGACCGATCTGAAGCAGCTTCGGCGCGACACCTTCCGGGCCGCGCCGTGTATATAGAGATTGGAAAGCGCAATCAGTCCATCCCAGCGCACGGGTTCGCGAATGGGGCACTAAGACCATTCGGGACCCGTTTTTTGTGCTTCCTCGCTATTTCGTGTGGGTAACGTGAGCCAGCGCCGCGAGCTTGAAGTCCAGCTTTCCGGCGACGAGGTAGATCATCGTCATGAGATAGGCGCTGGAGCGGAAGCCACGGGCTTTGCGCTTGGCCGACTGGATCAGGCCGTTGATCGCCTCCACCGCGCCATTGCTGATCCGTGACGTAAACCAGCGCAGCACGCCCGCCCAGTGGGCCCTGATCGTCTTGGCCGCCTTGATCATGCGCGCGATCCGGCTGTGCGTGGCCCAGAAGTACCACTGCTTGAACAGCGGCTCGGCCTCGGCCAGGTCGTCAAAGGCGAAGGCGTCCTGAAGAACGCTCTTGAGCCGGGAATATTCACCATCCCGCTGCTGATAGCATAACGCGCCGCGGCGGGGGCGTTCCAGCACGAAAGAGTGGTTCGAGGAGCAGTCGCAGGCGCTCGTCCGTGCCTCCGGTCGAGACCGCCCCCTACC
>JALHJL010000153.1 GCA_022839625.1 Phycisphaerales bacterium | reverse complement strand
AATTACTGGCATTTTTAGTCACACCTACATCGGCTGTTTTAAGATGGGTTTCTGTTGTTGATTCTTTAGGATTGTTGGGATCGGTTGGTGAGGTCACCACTGCAGTGTTGTTAAAGTTTTCCGTTGCTCCTGGAGAGACTGTACCTCTTATCAGTATGGTTACTGTTTCATTTGCACCTAAGGTGAATGGAGATAGTGATCCTGTCCATATGTGCCAGGTCTGACCATCCAGGGAGTACTGGGGATTCAGGATTACTGATGGAATCTCATCTGTCAGTGTCACATCCTGTGCATCGGAAGGACCGGGTACTACCTGATTAGGATTACCTGTTTTGACTACAGTAAGATCTGCCGTGGTTGTCACGTTTGTCTCCCAACTATCCTGTTTTGGGTTATCTGGCTGTGCATCAGGATCGGTTGGGGATGACACATATGCTGTGTTGTTTATGGTCTGGGTTATAGAAGGTTTGACCTTACCAGTTATGGTAATGGTAACCGTGTTACCAGATGCCAGGACGCCCAGATTAAGATTTCCTACCCAGTTTCCTGAACTACCTAACGATGTGGTGAATGTAGGGTTGTTCAGGAAGGAAGTGACGTCATCGGTAAGGATCACGTTTTGAGCATCAGATGGCCCTTTGTTGTGAATTGTTATGGTATAAGTTAGTGTTTTTCCTGCAACTACTGGGTTGGGAGTTCCTGTTTTAGTAATGGACAGATCGGCCCGGGTTTCCACGTTGGTATTTGCTGTATCTTTATTTTCGGGTGTAGGGTCGGGAGTTGTGGAATTTGCTGTGGCTGTGTTGGTTATGGTTCCTGCAGGGGAAGAAGATAAAACTGTACCCATTACTTCGATGATTTTACTGTTTCCATTGGTTATATCACCTAAAAGTATGTTCCAGGGATTATTGAGGATTGGTGTCCATCCGGTCCAGCTTGAACCATCGAAGACACGGTATTGGAGGTTGGAAAGCCTTTCAAACCATGGTGATGCGAATTCATCCTTTAGATTCACATTTTCCGCGGTGTCCGGGCCATTGTTTTTTACGGTTACCGTGTAGTTAACCTGTTGGCCCGCGTAGACCTGACTGGTTCCGGTTTTGGTCACCTGGAGATCCGCTCCCAGAACATGTACCTGCCAGCTATCATTAGTG
>JALHJL010000152.1 GCA_022839625.1 Phycisphaerales bacterium | reverse complement strand
AAAATTTTTAGGAGGTGACTAAGTGGCATTTGACCCAACAACTTTACTGAACTTAATTTTTGCAGTGATAATACTGATCCTTGGTATATGGGTTTACCAGGCAAAGAGAATAGTCCTGGCAATATTCGTAGCCATTGGCTTCGGACTTTTCGCCATCTCCCACCTGGCAACACTCCTGGGAGCCTCGAGTGGTGAAATTTCCATCATAGTAATTAGGACCCTGGCTTACCTGGTAATAATTTATGCCCTGGCCCGGGAAGCAATGAAATAATAATTGAAATAACCATACACTGCAAATAAAAGAGGTGATATTAGTGGCTGATGAAAAAGAAGAATCAGTATTTCCATGGGGAGGTATCATTGGACCGGTAATTGGTGGGGTGATATTAATCCTGGTCGGGCTCTCTTCATTGTTTGGATGGAACATCTGGGAGTACTTCTGGGAGTTCCTGGTCATTATCATAGGAATAATAATTATAATCGGAGCTATCTACAGAGCCAGAAAGTAACGGACTTAAATTAGCAACCTTTATTTTTTTTTATTTATTTAAAAATAATCAATTTTTTTCTTTTTGGTTCTAAAAAAAAAATTAACTCCATTTTTTTCTTTAATTTTTTAGAAAAAATTAAATTATAAACTATGATCTAGAAAAATTTAATATACTACTCTATAATTTACTAATAAACAATTTAAAGCGTTAAAAGAACCTAAAAGAAGTAGGGTGCAATTTTTTTTAAGAATACTTTTTTTTTATAGTATTTTTTATTTATTATATTCTGTTTCTATTGAGGCGGTTAAACAATCTTTTTTAATAAAAAACTTTTCCTTATTCTTAATTAATAAAAAACTTTTCCTTATTCTTAAACCTTGCACCCTGGATATATCTGTATTACCAACTACTATATATAGTTATGCCCAAAACATGCCACAATGGGTTATAGATATTTTATGTGATGGGATGATGATTAGAACCGGTATGGATAATGAGGGTATGTTCTTTAATTTATAGGAGAATGATGACTTTCATATATACCCATTAATCCCGATTTATCCTATTACTAAATTATCCAACCTATTTTTTGCCTTTTATGGTATGAGTCCCTGTAAGAAGAGGGGTAAAATTAATAATTCACGGGGGTTAAATTATAATTATGTCCCGTAAGGAAAGTCAGTATCGGAAATATCTGGACAAACCTGTTTTCACCAGGATGAGGGTTTTAATTATATTAAGCATATTATTTA
>JALHJL010000039.1 GCA_022839625.1 Phycisphaerales bacterium | reverse complement strand
CTACGCTCTCGTTCATTCCCATAGCTGTCTCCTGTTTCGAAATTCCACACCGGGCAGCATAACCGCCCGGCAGGGGACAGCCTTTCATGGGATTACAGGATGGCACCGGCGTCTCGCCGGTGTTCGGCCCACGCCGACTTCTGCGGCGGACTGCGAGGGTCGCTCGACCAACCGCACCCAACGCGCATATCATGCCCCAATGCCCGCTGAGGCCTACACCGGCACCCGGCTTGGACGGCCGCGGCTGCTCCTGATCGTCAACGCTGCCGTGCTGGCAGGCACTCTGGGCCTGGCCTGGTGGCAGACCCGCGAATCGCGGGCCCTCGGAGCCGAGCGGCGGCTCGGGGACACTCCGCTCGTCGTGCGACCGCCGCGCGGCTGGCACGCCGACCCGCGCGACCCGCACAGCTTCGTGTTGCCGGTCGCGGATCGCAGTCGGCGTGCGGTGCGGGAATTCGAGCGGCGGATTCAGTTCGAGTTCACGCGGTTGCCCACATTCCAGCCGCTCGCGCAGATTCTGAGCTTGCCCGCCTGGACGAGCACGGGAGAGGTAGTGCGGGCCCGCCGGGCACGGCTCGGGCGATACGACGCGATCGAAGTACACCAGATTGTGCCCGTTCAGGTCGGTTGGCGGCGGCTGCGCGGACAGATCATCACGCGGTTCACGTGCCTGCCGCGGGGCCACCTGATCAAAGTCGTGTACGAGCCGCTGATCGATCTCCGGCCCGCCGACGCACAGATTCTGGACGAGGTCTGCCAGAGCCTGCGCCTCGACGACGCGACGCTGAACGGTGCTCCGTCGGACTACCTGGCGCGGGCCGGCCTCACGCTGCCGCTCGAGCCGGATTGGCAAGTCGTCGGCAGCGACTTTGAAGGTGTCCCGGGGGTCTATCTCGGCGGGGCCACGCGCGACGGGCCGGCGTGGGCGATCGGCATGCTGCGCACCTGGCTGGCGGCGGGACGAACACCCGCGGACCTGCTGCGCGACGTGGCGGCACAAGAATGGCTGGTCTGGGACACGGAAGACCTTATTCGCCAGGAGCAGCGCGCCGACGGCGCCATGATCGCGACGATCCGGCATCCGCAGCTCGGACGCGCGGGCACCGTGATGCCGGCGGTCTGGGTCGTGTCGCGCGCACCCGCGCTGGCAGTCATCCTGTTCGTTTATGCCGGCCCGGAGGATGCGCAACTCGCCGATGGAGTCGCGGAGCGGCTCGCGGCCGAGATGCGGATTGCGCCGTTGAAAGAACTGGCGGAGCTCGCGCCGGCGGAAGCCACCGGCGCGCAGCTCGCCGCGGACTTGCGCAAGAACGGCGCGGTGGCGCGCTGGGGGCGGGAAAGCGTGGAGACCACGTACCGGCGCGTCGACCAGGATGAAACCATCGTGGTGCGCCGCGGCGCCGTCCAGCGCGATCCGGCCCAGGGGTACGAGGGCTCGCTGTGGCGGCGGGCCGGCCGAAATCGCGAGGAGCGGCAGGCATGGTTCCTGGACGCGGGTGCCGCCACCTATCGATGGCAAGCCGAATTCACCGATGGCAGGACGACCATCCAGCTCGCCGAGCAGTGCCTGCGGCCCGCCGGCGACGTTACGCGGGTGATCCGGGTCGAGGGACAGGAGCCGCGGCGCTTCACGTTCACGCCCGGCGCCGCGTTTGTGCCGCCGCCGGCCGAGGAAATCGTGAAGGGGTGGGTCGCGCGGCGGGAGGCGGCCAGCGCGATCGTCATGCAATCGACGGTACTAGGTCCGGCGAGCCACACGGCGTGGCTGCGGCACTTGCCGGCGGACGGTCCGTACCCGCGCGTGCTGGTGCAGCAGGACTACTGGCCGCTGGGAAGCATCGAAGCCTACGACGACAGCCGGGCGCAGGCACACTACGAGCAGTACCCCGATGGCGAGTATCGGCGGATCCGGTGAGCGCCGCGCGCCGCTGCCGGGGACCGGCTCCGCGGCGGCGGCGGGGTTTTCACCAGCCGTTCGCCGACGTATTCTGTGCCCTCGAGAGGACAGTTGGCGGCAGGATAGAATGACCGCGAAGGGCGCAGAGAGCAGAGCCTCTGTGGGGTACCGTGCTGGAAGGCCATGGGCACGATCAATCTGACTCCGTCCACGTTGTCGTCGGCGCCGCTGACCGGTTTCCGTCAGGAGCCGGCCGCCTGCCTGGTTGCGCCGGTCACCGTCATGGAGCCGCGCCAGGGCGACTCGGACGGACTTCGGTGGACCTGCTGTGCCGAGGGCGCCGAGCTTCTGGCCCGGGTGCCGAGCACGGCCTGGAACGATCCGGCCGGCCAGGGTTGGCAACGGGTGAAACACAATTCCCGGCGCGAGGTGTGGCGCGCCACGATCCAGGGCATTCCCTACTACCTGAAGTACCATTTTCACGATCAGGGGATTCGCCGCCTGCGGCAGTTGTTCCGCACGCCCCCCTGTCGCGCGGAGTGGGAAGCCGGTTTGTTCGCCGGCCGCGCCGGTATCCCCGCGGTTCGGCCGCTGGCATATACATTGGACATGCGGCGCGACGGCCGGCGCTGCACGCTGTTGGTCAGCGAGGCCGTCGAGCCGGTTCAGGCGCTGAACGAATTCTGGCTCCAACTGCACACCGACAACGATGCGGTCCGCCGTCGGCACGATACCGCCCAGCTCATCGAGCTGCTCGCCGAGATGATCGCCCGTGCCCATCAGGCCGGCTTCGAGCACCTGGACATGCACGCCGCCAATCTGCTGGTGCAGCCGCTGGGGCCGCGCCAGTACCGCACGGTGTTTGTCGATCTGCAAAGTGCACGGCGCGGCAGGCCGCTGAGCGACCGGGCCGTGGTCCGCAATCTCACGCAACTGAACCAGTGGTTCCGCCGGCACAGCTCCGTGGGCGACCGGCTGCGCTTCCTGCGGGCTTACTTGCGGTGGCGAAACGAGTTCGAGCCCGTTTTCGAGCATGCCCGGCCCCTGGGGTTGAGCTTCCGCGCCCTGGTCAGCGCGCTGGAGTCCGCCGCCGACCGTCACGCCGCCCGGTTGTGGGCGCGCCGTGACCGTCACAGCCGGCGCGACGGGCGGTACTTCCTGCAACTCAAGCTACCCCGGGGTTGGAACGGGCTGGCGGTGGCGGCGTGCAAACACCCGGCCGACGAGTCACGCGCCTCGCAGGTCCTCTTTGACCGCGCATGGTGGTGCCGCCAGCTCGACGATCCGCTGCGCTGGTTTGACGCGGCGACGGCGCCGGCCTGCAAGGATTCCCACTCGGCGCTCGTCCAGCGCGCCGTGCTCGCGCATCCGGCCGGGGACTTGCCGGTCATCATCAAGCGACCGCGGGCGCGGAACTGGCACCGGCGGCTGGCGCAGTTGTGGCCGCCCTCGCGCAGCCGACGCGGCTGGCGGATGGGACACGGCCTGCTGAACCGCGACATTGCGACCGCGCGGCCCCTGGCTTTGCTGGAGCACCGTTGGGGACCGTTCGTGCTCGACAGCCTGCTCATTACCGAGGCGATTCCGGGGGCCGTCGACCTGGAGACTTTCCTGCGACAGCAGCGCGAGAACTTGTCGGCACGGGATTGGGCGCGGTTGAAGCGGCGGCTGTGCCCCCTTTTGGCGCAGCAACTTCGCCGGCTCCTGGAGCGCGGCTTTGAGCATCGCGATTGCAAGGCCGGCAATATCCTCGTTGTCCAGCATCCGCAGTTGAAGCTGCTGTGGATCGACATGGACGGGATCCGCTTCCGCGGCCAGCCGACGCCGCTCTCCTTCGTGCGTCCACTGGCACGCCTCCACGTCAGCCTCCGCAACGTGTGCGGCTTGACGCGTACCGATCGCGTCCGCTTCCTGAAGAGCTTCTTCGTGCGCTACGGTCAGCCGCCGGAAAGATGGCGGGACCTCTGGCCGCTGCTGGCGGCCGCGAGTGCGAAGAAGGCCCGCGCCAAGGAGCGGCGGCGGGCGTGGAAGCTGAAGCACTATGGGCGCGAGTAGTAACGCCCATCGGCGGCGGGGGCTCTGCCTCAGCGGGGACGGGACCGCGCGCGGGCAACCCGCTTGGGCCGCGGGGGCAACGTCAAGCCCGACGCGTAATCCGGCCGCCGATGCCTGCTTCCCGGCCGTCCGCACCGTCGCTTGCCCGCGATAACCACGCCCGATAGACTGCCCGCCTTTATCCGGCGCGACCCGCGTGCGGAGTCGGGAGAGCATCATGGCGCTGGCGGCGGCCATCCATCGGAAGGCGGCGGAACTCGGGAAGTCGGCGGTGCGAATGACGGCCAAGGCCGGATCCGGCCACCCGTCGAGCGGCCTTTCGTTGGCCCACATCGTTACGTACCTGATGTATCGACAGATGCGCTACGACCCCGCGGACCCGTGGCATCCGACCGCGGACCGGCTCGTGCTTTCCGAAGGGCACGCGGTGCCGATCGTCTACGCCGCCCTCGCCGACCTCGGTGCGACCGTCGGCCGCAGCCGGAATGGCGCTTCTCGACTCACACCCCACGAGCTTGACCAGCTCCGCGCCCGCGACAGCGTACTCGACGGCCACCCGAACCCCGCGGAGGGTGTGCCGTTCTTCGACGCGGCGACGGGCAGCCTCGGCCAGGGGTTGAGCGTCGCCGCGGGACTGGCTGCGGCGGCTCGGCTGGATGGATCAGACCGGCGGGTCTACGTGCTCGTCGGTGACGGCGAGTCGCGCGAGGGGCAGATCTGGGAGGCGGCGGACTTCATCGCTGAACGCGGCCTGAACAACGTCTGCGCGATCTTCAACGCGAACGGACACGGGCAGGCCGGCCCGGTTTCGCCGCAGCAATCGACGAAGCACCTCCTGGCGAAGCTGAAGGCGTTCGGCTGGAAAGCGGTAGAAATCGACGGGCACGATCCGCAGGCGATCGCGCGCGCGTTCCGGCCGGTGGGCAAGTCCGCGCAGCCGGTTGCGATCGTCGCGCGGACGGTGAAAGGGTGGGGGGTCGCGCAGCTTCAGGCGGGCAACTGGCACGGCAAGCCGCTCAGCGAGTCCGAGCTTGCGGAGGCCGGCGCATCGCTGGACCAGGCGGTCGCGGGAGTTGAGCCCGACGGTCGCCTGCCGGCGCCGCCCAAACCCCCGGCGGCGGCGGAGGCGAAGCGGCAGGACCCGCTCAGTGTCGTTTGGCCGTCATTCGGGGAGGCGATGGAGGCGGCCGGCCTCGGCCCGATGCTGGCGCGGGGCAAGCTCGCTACCCGCCGGGCCTACGGTGCGGCGTTGCGGACTGCCGGCGAACTCATCCCGCAGGTGGTGGTGCTCGACGGCGACGTGAGCAACTCGACGTTCAGCGAGATGTTTGCGGCGGCGTTTCCCGACCGCTTCTTCGAGTGCAAGATCGCCGAGCAGAACATGGTGTCGGCGGCGGCGGGGCTTTCGGCGGCGGGGTTCATCCCGTTCGTCAATTCGTTTGCGAAGTTCCTCTCGCGGGCCGCGGACCAGATTGAGATGGCCAACATCTCGCGCGCCAACCTCAAGCTCGTGGGCTCACACGCGGGCATCTCGCTGGCCGCCGACGGGCCGAGCCAGATGGGGCTGCTTGACGTGCCGTTCTTCCGTGCCTTCGGCACCGTGCGCGGCGACGACCGGGAGAGCCCGTTGTGCTGGCTCTTTCATCCCGCCGATGCGGTGGCGGCATATCATTGCACACGGCTGATGCTCGAACAGCCGGGCATGTGCTACATGCGCACGCATCGGCCCGACATGCCGCTGCTATACGACCCCCAGACGCGGTTCGAGCCCGGGGGATTCCAGGTGCTGGTCGGGGGCGACGACCTGGCCATCGTGACGGCCGGGTACATGGTGCACGTGGCGCTGGAGACGGCCGCCCTGCTGGCCGAGCAGAAGGTCCGGGCGGCCGTGATCGACGCGTACGCGCTGCCGATCGACGGCCAGCGGCTGACGGATGCCCTTCAGCGGGCCGGCGGCCACGCGCTGGTCGTGGAGGACAACTACGGCGGCGGCCTCGGCAGTGCCGTCGCCGAGGTTGCGGCCCGGGTGGGCTCGTTGCGCGTCGCCACGCTGTGTTGCCAGCGCATCCCGAAGTCCACGCGCAGCGCGGAGGAGATTCTCGAGTACTGCGGCGTCGGTCCCGCACAGATCGCGGACCACGCCCTGGCCCTGCTGAAATGGCCGCGGTAACGGCGGCGGGAACAATGGCATGAACCTGGTCACCGGTGCGACCGGTCTGCTCGGCAGCCACATCGTGGAACAACTGCGCAAGCGCGGCCAGCCGGTGCGCGTCCTGGTGCGGCCCGGGAGCGATCGGAGCTGGCTCGAGACGCAGAACGTCGAGTTCGCCGCCGGGGACATCACGGAGCCTGGGTCGCTGTCGGCAGCGTGTGCCGGCGTGGACGCGGTGTACCACTCCGCGGCCAAGGTCGGCGACTGGGGACCGTGGGAGGAGTTTCAACGCATCACGATCGACGGCACGCGGAACATGCTCGAGGCCGCCATCGCGGCCGGCGTCCGGCGGTTCGTTCATATCAGCTCGATCAGCGCCTACGGCTACCACACGAGGGACGTGACCGTCGATGAGACGTGCGGACTGGGCTACCAGCTCTACCGCTGGGCCTACTACAGCAAGTCCAAGGTCGCGGCCGAGCAGCTCGTCTGGGACGCGCACCGGGCCGGCCGGATCGAGGTGACGGTCATTCGACCGGCCTGGATCTACGGCCCGCGCGATCGCGCCACCATCGCGCGTCTGTACCACATGGTGACGACCGGCCGGGCGAAGATCCTCGGCCGCGGCGACAACCGGTTGAACGTGGTGTACGCCGGCAACATCGCCGAAGCCGCCATCGCCGCCGCCGGACGGGCCGACTGCAACGGCGAAGCGTTCAATTGCAGCAACGACGGCTGCATTACGCAGCAGGAGTACTTCGACCTGCTGGCACGGACGATCGGGGTGCCGCCGGTAAAGCGCCACGTGCCGTACCGCGTGGCCTATTTCGCCGGCTTCGTGCTCGAGTGCCTCGGGCACGCGCTGGGTTGGAGGAAGCCGCCCTTCGTCACGCGGTACGCGGTCTGGCTCATGGGGCGGCGGTCGTACTTCTCCGCGGACAAGGCCCGGCGAGTCCTGGGGTGGGAGCCGACCGTGACGTACGAGGTCGGGGTCCCAATGACCATTCGCTGGTATCTTGGCTCACGGGAAGGGGCGGCTCGTACCCGTATGGCCGACTGAGCGCAGTGCGGCGTCACCCCTGACCGTGACCGCGCACGGTGCGTACTTCCGGGCGCGTGGGGGCCGGGCCCGTACAATCGCGCGCGGCGGACACCAAATGTCTTTATGAAACCGCGCGGCGCGCGTAGAATCCGGTGCATGAGTTCGTGCCCCGCGGTGGCACCCGGGCTGCCCCGGCGGACGGGGTTAGACTGCCACGAGGTGGGCTGGACGGAGATACCCCCAGAATTCTGGAGATGCTCAAATGGCTAAGCAGACGACCAAGCGAACCACCACAAAAACCGGCTCCACGTCCAAGAGCATCACGAAGGCCCGCACGAAGGCCGTGCTTTCGGAGGAACAGATCAGGTGCCGGGCATACGAGATCTTCTTGCAGCGCAACGGCGGCCCAGGCGACGCACACGCGGACTGGCTGCAGGCCGAACGGGAGCTCACGCAGGAACTCTCACTGTAGCCGGAACGCAGTGTCCGCCGGCATCTGATTCACAACGTGCGATTGGGAACTGCGGCGGGTAAGGCGTTCGGAGGAAACTGCGCGCCAACGAGCCGGGATTCGTTCGGTCGGCTGCGACGTTTGTGCGCCTGCCGGGCCGAAGAGGTGCCGTGCCGTTACCCATCTCGTCCTCCGGGCAGGCCGCCGCGGTGACCACCATGTGCACGTTATTCTGCGCTTAATGTACCGCTAACGGTCGCTTAACATGTGCGCTGTGACATATCGGCAACTGCGCGTTGCCGGCCGGGATGGGCGGTCGGGGAACCGCCGCGGTGCCGGTGCCGCCCAGGCTGGTCGGCTGCCGAGTGGGTTGCTGCCGTCGCGAGCGAAGAGATGGCCAAGACGAAGTCGATCCTGGTGGTGGAGGACGAAGCCGACCTGGCGAACATGCTGTCGTACCACCTGGGGCGCGAGGGCTACGACTGCCGGTTGGCGAGCGACGGACGGAGCGCGCTGGCCGAAGTCCACCGGCAGTTGCCCGACCTGATCCTGCTGGACCGCATGTTGCCGCACGTCTCCGGCGACGACGTGGCCATGCGGCTGCGAAGCGATCCGCGCAGCGCACGCGTCCCGATCCTGATGCTGACGGCGAAGGCCGAGGACACCGACGAACTGGTCGGGTTCGCACTGGGGGCCGACGACTACGTTCGCAAGCCGTTCTCGGTTAAAGTGCTGCTGGCACGGGTCAGCGCGCTCCTGCGGCGCGGAGAGACCCCGCGTGAATCCGCGGACGTATTGGCCGCCGGACCGATCGCGCTGGACCGCGGCCGGCACGAAGTGACGGTCGCGGGCCGGTCGCTGGCCGTGACGGCGACGGAGTTCCGATTGCTGCACGCATTGATGTCCGGCCGCGGCCGGGTGCTCAACCGCGGCCAGCTCATCGATGCCGCCCTGGGAGCCGGAGTCGCCGTGACTGATCGCACCATCGACGTGCACGTGGCGGCGCTGCGCAAGAAGCTGGGGCCGGCCGGCCGCTGGATTCAGACGATTCGCGGTGTTGGGTACGCGTTTCGTGCGCCGGAGTCGGAGCCGGACGAGGCGTAGCGGCCGGTGCGCAAGGGAACAGCCGCACCGCGCTGGGCGGACGCGGAAGCACGGAGTGTTCCTGCGACGCGGTGCAGGATTCTCGAACGGGCTCGCAATCACGGATGAAACTCGGCGGACTATCCTGGCGGCTGCTCGGGGGGATCGCACTCGTCGTGGTGCTTGCGCTGGGGGCATCTTTCTGGCTGTTCACGGCCGAGCTGGAACGGCTGCGCGATGCCGAACTGACCGAGCAGTTGCTGGCGGAGGCACGTCTGCTCAGCTACGCGCTGCGCGAAAGCTGGGGGGCGCGGGATGCGCACCCCGTGGCGGAGATGTCGCACGCGCTGCACAACGAGGGCACCGACGTGGTCGTTCTCGTAACCGACGGCAGCGTGCTCGTCGACACGTTCGACGGCGGGATCGGTGTGGAAAGCCTGCTCGAGCAGCCCGAGGTCCGGGCGGCGCTCGCCTACGGGACGGGCACGGCTACACGCAGCGGCCTTCATGGGCCATCCGCCAGCCGGGTGGTCGCAGTGCGAGTCGGCCGCGACGCCGCCGAGCTGGGCGTGGTGTGGCTGGCCCGCCCGCGGTGGACGTTCGTGACCCACGCGCGTTCCTTCGGACGCACCACCACCGTCATCGGCGCGATCGCGCTGGTCACCATTCTCGGACTCGGCCTGGCACTCACGCGGCGCTGGACGGCGCTGCTGCGGCGGCTGGGGCGTGCTGCCCAGAGCCTGGCCGAAGGCGACCTCGCCGTGCGGGCGGAGATCGGCGGTGCCGACGAGTTCGCGCTGCTGGCGCAATCTCTGAACGAAATGCGCCGCCGATTGCTGGCGCAAGTGGACACGATCGACCGCCAGCGCCGCACGCTCGAAGCCCTGCTCGATCAGCTCAACGAGGGGGTGATCGCCGCGGACGCCGACGGCCGGATCATTCTGCTCAACCCCGCCGCCCAGCGTCTGTTGAGTCTCGATGCGCCGGGCGCGGAGGAGACCGGTCTCTTGGGGCGCGCGCTGGAAGAGTGTCTGCCGCAGCACGAGTTGCAGCAGATACTGCGCCCCCAGCCCAGGGACGACGCGGCGAGCGCGCCGCGCGCCGCCGAGGCGCGCCTGCGCATCGAAACGCCGGAGGGGGTCGTCCACCTGTTGGCCCGGGCGACGGACCTGCGCTTGCCGGAGCCGGCCCAGGGTGCCCGTCGCACGTCAGCGGGGAGGCTGGTCGTGCTGACCGATGTCACTCCGTTGCAGCGGGCGTTGGAGCTGCAAAGCGATTTCGTGGCCAACGCGTCGCACGAGCTACGGACCCCGTTGTCGTCCATCCGGGCCGCCGTGGAAACGCTCCAGCACATGGACGTGGTGTCGGAGCGCGACGCGGCCGGCCGCTTCCTGGACGTCATTGACCGGCACAGTGCTCGTCTGACCGCGTTGACGACGGACCTGCTGGACCTCTCGCGTCTGCAATCGCCGACCGCGCCGTGGGGGCTGGCACGCCTGAAGCTGGACGAGTTCCTCCGCGAGTTGACGGAGCGCTTCGCGGAGGCCGTTCGGTCGAAGGGGCTGCACTGGAAGCTGAGCTGGGAGCCGCGACGGCCGGCGACGCTGGTCGCCAGCCCCCATCTGCTGCGCCTGGTCCTGGACAACCTGGTGGACAACGCGATCCAGTTCACCGCGCCGGGCGGGCACGTATGCGTTGCGTGCCGGGCGGAGCCAGGCACGACGGTGTTCGAGGTGAACGACGACGGCTGCGGAATCCCGGAAGCGGAGCAGGAGCGGGTCTTCGAGCGTTTTTACCAGGTTGAGCGGGCCCGTTCGGGGGCGCAGCGCGGCACCGGCCTCGGGCTGGCCATCGTGCGCGACGCCGCCAAGGCAATGGGGGCCGCGGTGCACCTGTCGAGCACGGTCGGCGTCGGAACTCGAGTGACGGTGACGCTGCCGGCCTCCGGGAATGGAGCGGAGGGCTGGTGACGAGTCCACGGCCTGATCCGCAGGCTTCAAGAGAAGCTGAAGCGGCCTTAACACATTCTTAATGATTTGGTAACACGATTGCACCTGGTGTCCCTGCCATACAGGGTGGTGATGGCTCAGCCCGTGGAGAACGACGATGACGAATATGATCGGTGTGAGACTAGGTGTGGCAGCCGTTGCGGCAGCGCTGTGCGCGTCCCTGGCGTATGGGCAGAAGCAACCGGCACTTTCCGGCATGGTGCGGGTGGACGGCTCCAGTACCGTTTATCCCATCACCGCGGCGGCGGCCGAGCTGTTCAGCGAGGTGCAGCCGAAGGTCCAGGTGACGGTCGGCATCTCCGGCACCGGGGGCGGCTTCAAGAAGTTCCTGGAGGAGAAGGCCGAGCTGCGCACGGACATCCAGGACGCCTCACGGCCGATCACGTCGGGCGAGCTGGAACGGGCAGCCAAACTGGGCGTAGAGTTCATCGAGCTGCCGATCGCGTACGACGGCATTGCGGTGGTGGTACACCCGAGCAACAAGTTCTGTGACTACCTGACGCTGGAGGAGCTCAAGAAGATCTGGGAGCCGGCGAGCAAGATCACGAGCTGGAAGGACGTGCGGGAGGGCTTTCCGGACGTGCCGCTGAAGCTGTATGCCCCCGGCATGGACAGCGGGACGTTCGAGTACTTCACCGAAGCAGTCGTGGGCAAGGCGAAGGCCTGCCGCGCCGATTTCACGCCGAGCGAAGACGACAACGTGCTGGTCAAGGGCGTGGAGGGCGACGCGGGCTCCCTGGGCTACTTCGGGTTCTCCTATTACGAGGCCAACCGGGCGAAGCTGAAGCTGCTGGCGATCGATGGCGGCAGCGGGGAGGCGATCAAGCCCGATCAGCAGACCGTGCGTAAACTCGTGTATCGGCCGCTCGCCCGGCCGCTGTTCCTGTACGTGAATAAGGCGGCCTTGAGCAAGCCGCAGGTGCGCGCGTTTCTGGATTTCTACCTGGACAACGCGGCGAAGATCGTCGAGCACCCCAAGGTGAACTACGTCGCGCTGAGCAATGAGCTCTACGCGACCGTCCGCAAGCGCCTCGAGGAAGCGACGACGGGCACCGTCTACGGGGCGCCGGATGCGCAGGCCAAGAACCTGTACGAGCTGTACGGCCGCACGGAATAGCACGCGGCGCGGTCGATCGAGCCGCCGCAGCGAGCGCGAACCACGATGGTCGTTCTTGTTCGCCGAGCCAAGGAAGCGCTGATCCACGTCTTGCTCTTGGCCTGCGCGCTGGTGTCGGTGGCCACCACGTTGGGGATCATCGTGGTCCTGGTGCACCAGTCGATCCCGCTGTTCCGGGAGGTCTCGCTGTGGGCGTTTCTGACCGGGAGCCGCTGGGCGCCGCTGCTGGAGCCGCGGTCGTTCGGTGTGTTGCCGCTGGTCGCGGGCACGGTGCTGATTGCCGGGGGAGCGCTGCTGATTGCCGTGCCCGTCGGCCTGTGCACGTCTATCTACCTGAGCGAGTATGCGCCCGGGTGGGTGCGCCAGATCGGCAAGCCGTTCCTGGAGATTCTCGCGGGCGTTCCTACCGTCGTGTACGGCTATTTCGCGCTGGTGTTCATTACGCCGGAGGTCTTGCGACGCCTGCTTCCGCAGACGGAGATCTTCAACGGGGCCAGCGCGTCGATCGTCGTGGGCATCATGATCATCCCGACGATCAGCTCCTTGTGCGATGACGCCTTCCGGGCGGTCCCGCGCAGCCTGCGCGAAGCCGCGTACGCCGTCTCCGCGACCAAGCTCGAAGTGTCCACGCGGGTCGTGCTGCCGGCCGCGATGTCGGGCGTGGTGGCCGCGGTGCTCCTGGCGCTGGCGCGGGCCATTGGCGAGACCATGGCGGTCGTGCTGGCCGCCGGCATGACGCCCAAGCTTACGCTCAACCCGCTCGAGAGCATTCAGACCATGACGGCCTACATCGTGCAGGTCAGCCTGGGAGACACGCCGCCCTACACGGTCGAGTATCACAGCATCTTTGGCGTGGGCCTGGCCCTGTTCGCCATGACCCTCGGAGTCAACCTGCTGGCCCAACGCGTCCTGCGGCGGTTTCGGGAGCAGTACGAATGAGCCCGGCGGCGCCCCAGTTCCGGCCGCGCGTGCGGTGGCGGCGGCTGATGGGCCGCGTCTTTCAGGGGTTTTGCCTGTTGGCCGGTCTGATCAGCGTCGGCGTGCTGGCGGTGCTGCTGATCCACGTTGCCTGGCAGGGCTGGGCGTACGTGAACTGGGGCTTCCTGACCCGCCCGCCGTCGCAGCTCAACCCCGAAGGCGGCGGAGTTCGCCCGGCGCTGCTGGGAACGCTCTGGCTGATGGTGCTGACCGCGCTCATCGCGGTTCCCACCGGCGTCGGGGCGGCGGTCTACCTCGAGGAGTACACGCGGCGCAACCGCTTCGTCCGCTTCGTCAATCTGAACATCGCGAACCTCGCCGGCGTGCCGTCGATTGTCTACGGCATTTTGGGCCTGGCCCTGTTTGTCCGCTGGCTGCTGGGCAGCCGCAGCCTCCTGGCGGGTGCCCTGACCATGAGTCTGCTGATCCTGCCGGTCATCATCATCGCCAGCCGCGAGGCACTGGCCGCCGTGCCGAGCTCGATCCGCGAGGCGGCCTACGCGGTGGGCGCCACGCGCTGGCAGACGGTGCGGCACCACGTGCTGCCGGCGGCCCTGCCGGGCATTATGACGGGCATGATCCTTTCTCTGTCGCGTGCTATCGGCGAGACGGCCCCGCTCATCATGCTCGGCGCGCTGACTTTCGTGCGGTTCGCCCCTGGGGAATGGAGCGATGAGCACGCGTTCACGCCGGCCGGCTTGTGGATGTGGTTTACGCGCGCCCTCGACAGTCAGTTCACCGCGCTGCCCATCCAGATCTACAATTGGGCCAGCCAGCCCGAGGACGTGTTTCGCCAGTTGGCGGCCGCGGGAATCCTGGTGTTGTTGGTGGTGTTGTTGTCCATGAACGCCGTGGCGACGGGCATCCGAGCGTGGCAACAGAGGCACAAGCTGTGGTAGCCGCGCGCAAACCCGCCGTGCCCGGCAGTGCGCTCCACCTGGTGCCCGCGCTGCCGCAGCGTGCTCCGGCGCCGGAACTCGCCGCGGCCGAGCCGGTCATTCGGGCCGAGACCCTGACGATCCGCTACGGCGAGTTCGCCGCGGTGCGGGACACGACGCTGGATATCCCGCCCAAGCAGGTGACGGCCATCATCGGCCCGTCCGGCTGCGGCAAGAGCACCTTGCTGCGCGCGATGAACCGGATGAACGATTTCATCGACGGCGTGCGGGTCAGCGGCCGGTTGCTGTTCAACGGGCGCGACGTGTACGGTCCGGATACGGACCCGGTCGAGCTGCGCCGGCGCGTCGGCATGGTCTTCCAGAAGCCCAACCCTTTCCCAAAGACGATCTTCAAGAACGTCGCCTGGGGGCCCGCGGTGAACGGCTACCGCGGCAACCTGGCGGAGCTGGTCGAGGAGTCCTTGCGCAAGGCCGCCTTGTGGGACGAGGTCAAAGACCAGCTCAACAAGAGCGCGCTGGCTTTGTCCGGCGGCCAGCAGCAGCGCCTGTGCATCGCGCGGGCCGTCGCCATGCAGCCCGAAGTGTTGCTGATGGACGAGCCGTGCTCGGCGTTGGACCCCATCGCCACGGCCCGCATCGAAGACCTGATCGACCAGCTCAAATCGCAGTACACCGTCGTCCTCGTTACGCATAACATGCAGCAGGCCGCGCGGGTTTCCGATCGCACGGCGTTCATGCTGATGGGCGAGCTGGTGGAGGTCGACGTGACCAGCCGCCTGTTCACGACGCCCGGGGACCCGCGTACCCAGGACTACATCACCGGACGATTCGGCTAAGGACGCGCGATGACCGCACACTTCGTCAACCTGCTGGATGACTTGCGGCGCCGGTCCCTGCGCATGGCCGCCCAGGTCGAGGACATGCTCCAGGAATGCGACGAGTTCGTCTTCCGCGCGGACGAGGTGCTGGCCCGCCGCGTCGCGGCGCGCGACGAGGAGATCGACGCGGAGGAGGTCGGCGTCGAGACCGAGGTGATCCGGCTGCTGGCGCTGTACCAGCCGGTCGGGCGCGATCTGCGCCTGCTGGCGGCCATCCTCAAGGTCAACAGCGATCTGGAGCGGGTGGCCGACTGCACCGTGAACATCGCCGAGCGTGCTCGCCACCTGGAGGTCCAGGAACTCGCCAACGAGACCGAGGAGCTGAAGCAGCTCTTCCCGCTGGTGCGCCGTGCGCTGCGTAACGCGGTCCAGGCGTACTCCGCGGAGGACGCCGACGTCGCGCGCCGCGTCATCCACGACGACGGGGCCATCGATGCCACGTACGGCCAGATCGTCCGCCGCGTCGTCGCCGCCGCCCCGCGCGACTCCCGGCACATGGCCGGCCTGTTCGACCTGCTTTCGATCGCCAAGAACCTCGAGCGCGTCGCCGACCACGCCACCAACATCGCCGAGGACGTGATCTTCCTGGCGACGGGGACCATCGTCCGCCATTCGCGCGAGTAAAAGCGCGGTCACATCGGTTACAATGCTCGGCCGAAAGCCGGACCGGAGCGCCCGCGGCGCAGTCGCGATGAGCGTCGGGCGTGAACGTGTGCGTGCACGTTGCTCCGTCCGCTCCGGCCAAGGACATCGGGCAGTTGACACAAGGAGGTCGTCACCATGTCGCGATCCAGTCTCCGGGTTTTGTCTGTCTTCACGCCGGCCCTGATGCTCGCCTTCATGCTTGCGTGTCGTCCGCCAGCGGGCACCGGTGGCGACATTCAAGACAACAACGATGTGAGCGCGGACGGCGAGGGAAACGGTGACACCAACGGCAACGGGACCACGGCGGACGGCCCGGGCGACGGCGGCACCAGCGAGCGGCTCCAGCCCGCTGACTTCACCTACCAGGGGGCCTTCCGGTTGCCCGCGGAATTCGACTGGGGCGCGCGGGGGCTCTCTTTCTATCCTCCCGGCGATGGCGGCGTCGGTTCGTTATTGGTGACGGGGTTCGAGTTGGCGTCCGACCCGGCGCACCCCGGCGAATCGTGTTGGGATCCCGCGTGGAACTGCCAGGCCTACTACGGCGAACTGGCGATCCCGCCGCCCGCCCGCGAGGACAACTGGGAGAATCTCCCGGAAGCAGCACTCCTGAACCCGTTGACCGCCTTCGACGCCGGACTGGCCGCCACCGTGCACCGCGAGTACATCTTCGTGGATGATCTCCAGTACGTGCCCCGCCGCGGGTCGCAAACCCAGGACAAGCTCTACGGCTCGCTCGTCCTCTGGTACGCCGAGGGGGTGGTCGGCGAAGCGACCTTCCCGACGATCTGGATGGCAAACCTGGATGGGACCGGCGTGCAGGGCGTGTTCCACGTCGGCCCGGACGAGTCGCCGTACCACGGCCGCAAGATGGGTGCGTACCTCTTCTCTGTGCCCGCTTGGTACGCCGACCAGTACCTCGGCGGCCGGACGCTCATCACCGGCCGGTCGCGCGGTACACCGGCCAGCGGGCTGGAGCCGCTGACGACCCGCGGCGGCTCGCAAGGGCCGACGCTCTTCGCGTTTCGCCCGTGGGACAGCGACACCGCGACGGGGAACCTGGATGCCCTGCCCGTGCTGTACTACCGCGTGGCGTTTCCGGATTGCGGCGGCCCCAATGTGGGCGATCCCAACGAGTGTGACTATCCGGGCTTCACGATGTGCGACGACTGGAGCGGCGGGGCCTTCGTCGAGAACGCGACGGCGAGCGCGATCCTGCTGCTCGGCTACAAGGGCCTGGGGCCGAACTGCTACGACGAGCCGCCGGTTGACTGTCACGACCCGTGCAGCGACCTCCACGGTTACCACTGCCAGCCCTACGAGCGACAGGTGATCTTCTATGACGTACACGCCCTGGGCCGCAGCGCGCGCGGCGAGCAGGACCCGTGGGTGGTGTTGCCCTACGCGATCTGGCGGCCGGCGGAGTTCTACCTGCAGGACGCACCGTGCTGGAACGTCGGCGGAATGGCGTTCGATACGGCAACACGGCGGCTGTTCATGGTCGAGCGCGGCCTGGGGCCTGGCGAGACGAACGCCGCGGTGGTACACGTGTGGTCGCTGGAGTGACAAGGCGGCAACGTCGGACCTTCGTGTCCGACCGGCTTGCCCCGGAGCCAAGAAGGTCGATGCCCGGTCCCTGGTCCCTGCTCCCCGTTCCCTCGTCTTCGATCCTTCATCGCCGAGCGTGACGCGGGGAGCCTCTTGACGCACCGCGGACATGAGCGATGTGACCCGAATTCTCGAGGAGATCAGGCGCGGCGACCGCGAGGCAACGGATCGCCTGCTTGTTCTCGTTTACGACGAGCTGCGCCGGCTGGCAGCCCGCAGGCTCGCGAACGAGCGTCCCGGTCAGACGCTGCAACCCACCGCGCTTGTCCATGAGGCATACCTGCGGCTGCTGGGAGCGGATGCGCACTGGGAGAACAGCGCGCATTTCTTCGCCGCCGCCGCGGAGGCCATGCGCCGCATCCTCGTGGAGTCCGCCCGGCGGAAGATGCGGCTGAAGCACGGCGCGGGGCGGCCGGTTCGTGAGGTCGATGAGTCCGATGCGATCGCGATGCCCGATTCGATCGACCTGGTCGCGCTCAACGAGGCGTTGGAGAAGCTGGCCGCGGCGGACCCGCCAAAGGCCGAGCTGGTAAAGCTCCGTTACTTCGCCGGCCTCACGGTGGAACAGGCCGGGCGCGTGCTCGGCGTCTCCCGCGCGACGGCCGATCGGTACTGGACGTTTGCCCGCACGTGGCTGTATTACGAGGTCATGAAGGGCGAGGAGCCCACGAAGGCGGCCGACGGGGAGGGATGAGAGATGAAGGATGAGGGATGAGGGATGAGGGATCAAGCATGAGGGCGCAGAGAGCAGGAAGCAGGGACCGGCGTACGTTGCTCCGCGGCGCCGCGAGGCATTTCCGCCGTGGTTGGCGCATAGTCTTCTGAGCCGGCGGCTCGCGAACCGGATTTTCAGGACCCTCATTGTGGCCAGTGCGCGGCACGAGAAACTCGAGCAGATCTTCCACTCCGCCCTCGAGCTGGATTCGCAGGCCCAGCGCGCTGCTTTTCTCGAGGCCTCCTGCGGCGACGACACCGAGCTGCGGGGGCACGTCGAGGGTCTGCTCAACGTCCACGGCCGCGCCGGCTCCTTCCTCGAAACGCCGCCCCTCGACCTCGACGAGACGTTGATCGCCACCGCGTCGGACGCACCTGCCGCGGCGACCGGAGCGAAGATCGGACGTTACAAGATCCTACAAGAGATCGGTGCGGGGGGCTTCGGCGTCGTTTATCTCGCCGAGCAGGAGGAGCCGGTCCACCGCAAGGTGGCCCTCAAGATCATCAAGCTGGGGATGGACACACGGGAGGTCATCGCCCGCTTTGAGGCCGAGCGGCAGGCCCTGGCGCTCATGGACCATCCCAACATCGCCCGCGTGTTCGACGCGGGCGCGACGGAGACGGGCCGGCCGTACTTCGTGATGGAGCTGGTGCGCGGCGTGCGGATCACCCAGTACTGCGACGACCAGCGGCTGACCGTGCCAGAGCGCCTCAAGCTCCTCCTGTCCGTATGCCACGCCGTCCAGCACGCCCACCAGAAAGGGATCATCCACCGCGACCTCAAGCCCGGCAACGTGCTGGTCACGCTCCAGGACGGCCGGCCCGTGCCCAAGGTGATCGACTTCGGCATCGCCAAGGCCACCAGCCAGCGGTTGACCGACAAGACGCTCTTCACCGAACGCCACCAGTTCCTCGGAACCCCCGAATACATGAGCCCGGACCAGGTCGGCGGCGGACTCGACATCGACACGCGCACCGACGTCTACTCGCTCGGCGTGCTGCTCTACGAGCTTCTGACCGGCGCGACTCCGTTCGACCGCGCCGCGCTTCGCAAGGCCCCGTACGACGAAATCCGGCGGATCGTCCGCGAGGTGGAGCCGCCCAGGCCCTCCGCGCGGGTCCAGGAGCTGTTGCGGTCCGACGCGGCCATCGCCGCCCGGCGACGCTGCGAGCCGGCCGCTCTGACGAAGCTCATCCGCGGCGACCTCGACTCGATCGTAATGAAGGCCATGGAGAAGGACCGCACGCACCGCTATGCGACCGCCAAAGACCTGGCGGACGACGTCGAGCGGCATCTCCGCCACGAACCGGTCGTCGCCGGCCCGCCCGGTGCCACTTACCGTCTGCGCAAGTTCGTCCGCCGGCATTACGTGGGCACACTGGCGAGCGCGGTCGTCGTCCTGGCCCTGCTGGGCGGCCTGTCGATGGCGACCGTGGGCCTGATCCAGGTGAACCGCGCCCGGGGTGAGCTGGAGGCGGAGCGTGATGCCGCCCAACAGGCCCGCGCGCGCGAACAGGAGCACCGCGCGCTGGCCGAAGCGAGCGCCGACGAAGCCCGGCGGCAGGCCGCCCGGTCGGCGACGGTCAACGAGTTCCTGCACGAGATGCTGCGCTCGGTCGATCCGAGTCAGGCGCTCGGCCGCGAAGTCACGATGCGCTACGCGCTCGACGAGGCGGCCCACCGAATCCACGAGGGCGCGCTCGCCGACCAGCCGGAAGTGGAGGCGGCGGTCCGCACGACGCTCGGCGAAACGTACGCCGCGCTCGGCCTCTACACGGCCGCCGAAGCGCACCTCCGCGCCGCGCAGGAGATGCACAGCCGCCTCTTTGGGCCTGAACACCGCGAGACGCTGCGCTCGAACCGTGCGCTCGCCGCGCTGCTGCGGGCCAAGGGCAAGTGTACTGAGGCGGAGATGTTTCTGCGTCAGACCGCCGAGGTACAGCGCCGCGTGCTCGGTCCCGAGCACGCCGACACCCTCGCCACGCTGCATGAGCTGGGCTTGGCGTTGCAGGGCGCCGGGCGCCTCGCAGAGGCGGAAGCCGTCCACCGGCAAACGCTGGATGCCCAGCGCCGCACGCTGGGGGAAGAGCACGCCGCCACGCTCGAGTCCCTGGCGCACCTGGGCGCGGTCTGCTACGCCCGCGGCCAGATCGAAGAGGCCGAAGCGATCCTGCGCCGCGCGCTCGAAATGAGCGAGCGGGTGCTCGGGGAGCAGCATCCGTGTACCGGCCTCGTGCTGAACAACCTCGGGCGCGTGATGGAGAACCAGCAGCGGTATGAACAGGCCGAAGAGCTGTATCGCCGGGCGTACGACGTCGATCGTCAGGTGCTCGGCCCCGATCACCCGCACGCCCTCATCCCGATGAACGACCTGGTACGCGTGTTGCAGAAGCAGGGCAAGACCGCCGAAACGCGGCCGCTGGTGATCGAGCGCCTCGCGCGCCTGAAACGCGCCGCTGAGCGCCCCGACGCCGATGCGCTCGCGCTGCGGGCCTGTGCCTGGGAGCTCCTGCATTGCGAGCCCGCGGAGCTGCGCGATCCGCAGGCCGCGCTCCCGCTGGCCGCGCGGGCCGTGGAGCTGGACGGCGGACGCGAGGTCGAGCCGTTGGAGACGCTGGCGCTCGCCTACCGGACGAACGGCCGGCTCGAAGAAGCCGTCGAGACGCAGCGGCGCGCCGTGGCCCGCGCGCAGATGATCGCACCGCAGGACCGGGCCGCGGCGGAAGCGCGGCTGGTCGACTACCTCGTGGAGAAGGGGGACGTGTTCGAGGCGGCGCGCGTGTCCTGGGGCGACATGGCGACGCGCATGCGCGGGGTGCTCGTGCCCGGCACCGCGCAGGACGAGTCCCTGATTCTCCAGAGCGAAGCCGCGGGACGCGAAGGCCGCTGGGACGAGGCTGAATCGCTGCTGCGCGGCTGTCTGGCGATGCGTGAGAAGGCCCTCCCCGCGCGCCACTGGCAGATCGCCGACACGCTCAGCCGCCTGGGCGCCACGCTCGCGGCGCAGGGCATGTTCGCCGAAGCCGAATCGCTCTTACTGGAGGGCTTCGCCCAATTGTCGGAAGATGTGCGAACACCCACGGGCACAAAGCGCCAAGCCCTCCAGCGGCTCGTCGAGCTCTACGCAGCCTGGGACAAGCCCGGCCAGGCGGACGAATGGCGGCAGCGGCTGACCGCTTTGGACGAGGCCCGGGGCCAGGCGGAGCCCTGACCATCCGTGGAAAGTTGGTACAGGCACAGCGGGAGCACCCTTCAGTAGTCCGGTGTCCGTTGAATGAACCGCCGCAGAAGTCGCCGTGAGCCGAACACCGACAAGACTCCGGTGCTACCCTGTGGCGTCGGACAGGGGACATCCGGCGAGACGCCGGCGCTACGCCTTTGCGCCGGACCGCTGAGTCGCCGTGTGCGGTTCCAGCGAGGGTGCAGCCGCCACCCTCCGAGCCGGCGTAAGCAGGGCTGGGAAGCTGGCTGACGTCATTCTCGTAAGATTCTTGATTACATGCACTTATGGGTTACAAGGTGGCGGCGGTCAGGTTATTGGACCTGGCTGTCCGGGAGCGGGCCCGCTTCATGAAACGCTGACCGTATTTTTTCACAAGTTGCCCTTGCAATCGCCTTGCTCGGGGGGTATAAGGGAACTTGTGAGAGGAAGGGTGAGCGTCACCCAACAGCGTTATTGAGTCAGTCAGTCGGCAGTTGGAGGCTGGAAGCAAACTTCCACAAGCAGTCCTGACAAAGGGAGAAGGAGATTATGAAGAAACTAGTGACCATTTTGGCGATGTTTGCAATGGTGGGCACCGCTAGTGCAACTGTCCGCGTGTTCGTGACGCCGTATCCCACGTTTGACTACGGCCTCGAGAACCACGCGAACGCGTTCATCCCCACCATTAGCACCTCCTATGCGAATGGTGACAATGAGAACGCGTATGATTACTCTGACTACTATGGCGCCCCCGGCCCGATTCGTCCGGGCACTTTCCCGCCGGGCGACGCCCCGTCGGGCACCTGTGAAGACCCGGTCGAGATTCCCGAGGGCGGCTTCGCCTACATCTGGCTCCAGTTCCAGAACGAGGCCAAGGGCGTCAAGATCAACGGCCTGATGGTCGAGATCAGCTTCTGCGGCACGGGTGTTGTGCCGGAGAGCGTTGAGAATCCTGGCCCCGGCCAGATCTACACCAACTATTACGTCTGCAACAACATGGGGCTGCCTCAGCCGAACAAGCGTTGGGACGGCACTGCGACGCCGCCGGCCTATCCGGAGTGGCACAACAACCCGCAGACGATGGTTGCCATCGTTGCCTTCGGGCTCCAGAACACGGCTGTTGCCCAGCTCTGGAACCTGTGGGATCCGACCAACCGCATCGCGCTGTTGGGTGCCGTGGCGGCCCCGTATGACGGATCGGTGTACGAGATCAACATCACCAACATCAACTATAGTAGTGGCGAGCCCGGTGGCTTGGCCGGTGGTGCGTTCAAGTTCCTGCCTGAGCCTGCCAGCTTGTTGCTGCTGGGTCTCGCGGGTCTCTTGATCCGCCGTCGGTAATCCGACGCGTAGTTGAATTGATCTGAAGATCGTTGGGAGCCGGGCAAACGCCCGGCTCCTTTCTTTTCCCCACATAATCAGGGACAGCCACCTGTTTCTCGCCGCGGCGCGGGCGGCCGACGGGGCGGCAGACGTAAGGTGTCCGTTGAGAAGGGGGACAGGCACCGCGAGAGACCCGCGCAGCGCTACCGCGAAAGCCCAACGGCGCGGAGCCAATCCCCCTTTACAACGGGCTGGGTACTCGCCCCCTCCGGGGCCGACGAAACACTCCGCCGAATCTGTCACGAACCCCATCCGCGGTAGCGCTCCGCGCCCTCTTCCATCCGCCCCGACCTCATGGTAGCTTCAAGGGGCTCGACGGTCCCCCGGCGGCGCGCGGGGGGCGATCGTTGGTCCTGGACTCTGAACCGAAAGGGAATCCCATGCCTGAGCAGCCCACGAGCTTCAAGTTCCCGGAGAATGCCTATCGCGAGCTCAAGCCCGGCGAGACGTACGTGCCGATGGTCCCGCCCGGCGTGACCGTGCCGGAACTGACGCCGCGGATGTTCATCTTCGGCCTCATCATGAACGTGGTCTTCTCGGTCGCCGCCACGTTCCTGGCCCTCAAGGCCGGGCAGGGGATCGAGACGGCGATTCCGATCTCGATTCTGGCGGTCGGGCTGTCGGGGCTGCTGGCCAAGTGGGTCGGGCGGGCCAGCTCGATCCTGGAGAACATGTACGTGCTGTCCATCAGCACGACCTCCGGGTACGTCGCGGGCGGCACGTGCTTCACGATGCCGGCGATTTACATTCTGAAGCTCAATCAGCCCGAGCAACTGAACATCGGCAACCTCGCGCTGTTCCTGCAAATCGCGCTGGTGCCGCTGCTGGGTGCGATCCTCGGGGCCCTGTTCCTGATCCCCTTCCGCCGCTACTTCGTCAAGGAGATGCACGGCAAGCTGCCGTTCCCCGAGGCGACGGCGACCAACGAGATTCTCGTCACCGGGGCGTCGGGCAGCACGACCCAGGCCTGGATTCTGATCTACTCGTTCGTCCTGTCGGCCGTGTACACCTTTGCGGCCACCGCGCTGCGGCTCTTCAGCGACAAGTTCACGACGGGAATGACGAAGCTCGAGGTCGCCGGCCAGGAGGCGGTGAGCACGTTGTCGTTCGGGGCCACCGGCTTGTTCGCCGACCTGACCACGCGGGTGAAGGCCGTGTTCTCGATGGGTGCGGGGGCGTACTACCTGGGGCTGGGCTTCATCATCGGCCCGCGGTATGCCTCGATCATCTGCGCGGGCTCGTTCCTCTCGTGCTTCGCCATCATCCCGCTGCTGGGCCAGTTCAACCTGGAGCAGTTGCAGGTGCTGAATCCGGCCCTGAAAGGCACCTCGGTGGACGAGCTGTTCGGGGCAATCCCCAAGAACATCGGCATCGGTGCCATCTTCACGGCGGGCCTGCTCTCGATTCTCAAGATGAGCGGCGTGATCGTCACCGCGCTGCGCCAGGCGCTGGGCAGCCTGATGCAGAAGCGCGGCGCGGGGTCCGCGACCGACCACACGGACCAGGACCTGAGCTACGGCGTCGTATTCGGGCTTGGCCTGATCGTGGTCGTGGCGATGACCCTCTTCTTCCGCAACGTGGCCCTGGCCGGTCTGGACAACGCCGCCTGGCTGACGTTCATCTCCGTGGTCCTGGCCCTGGTGATCACCTTCCTGTTCACGACGGTGTCGGCCTGGGCCATCGCGATGATCTCCGTCACGCCGATCTCCGGCATGACCGTCACCACGATCATCATTACCGCGGTGTTGATGGCCGCCGCCGGCCTGCCGAAGGGCGACCGGGCGATGCTGGCGGTGCTGTTGGTGGGCGGCGTGGTGTGCACGGGGCTCTCGATGGCCGGCGGGCTGATCACGAACTTCAAGATGGGCTACTGGCTCGGGGCCAGCCCGAAGCGGATCACGTGGAACGCGCTGGTCGGGTCGTTGGTCTCGGCGATCTTCGTCTGCGCCACGATCATGGTGCTGGCCTACAAGCCCGGGTACGTCCTGTCCCCGGAAACGCCCGCGCCGCTGGCCGCCCCCCAGGCCAACATGATGGCCAGCGCCCTCGAGAGCTTCCTGGGGACCGGCGAGGTGCCGTGGCTGCTCTATGGCGTCGGCGTCGTCATCGCCCTGACGATGCAACTGCTCGGCATCTCGCCGCTGGCGTTCGGTCTGGGCATGTACCTGCCCATGTACATCAACACGGGTATTCTGGTGGGGGCGTTCGTCTCGGCACTGGTCAAGAAGAGCACCAGCGACCAGAAGCTTTCGAAGGCCCGCACCAACAAGGGTATCCTGATCGCTTCGGGCCTGATCGCCGGCGGCGCCATCATGGAGGTGCTCGTCAACTTCACCAGTGCGCTCGACGACCTGTGGTGGAACAAGACGGTCATGCCTTTCCTCGATTGTGCCCGCCGGATGATCGACCGCGGCGTGGACCCGCAAGGCCTGGCCCGCACCGAGAACCTGCTGGGCGGCATCCTCTTCGTGGTGCTCTGCATCTTCGTGTACTTCGATTGCCGCCGGGCCAAGGCCGAACTCGGCGAAGGCGCCGAGCTGCACGGCTAGGTGTCCGTTGAGAAAGGGGACTGGCTCTGCGCCGGCGGGCTTGCGCGGCGGCGCTGCGTGGGCCGCGCGCGGTGCCTGTACCCTTTTTCAACGGGCTGCCGGCGGTGGACGCGTCCGGGCACGGCCTGAGAACGCGGTCGCTCCGGCGGGTCGGTCGTTTCGTCCGGCCCGGGTACCCTGGGCATTCGCCGCGCGCCCGCGCGACGAGGAGAGGAGTTGAGTCCCGATGGCGGAAGCGCTGCCGGAAGCCCCGCAGAAGCTGAGCTGGAAGTTCCCGCGGACCTTCTGGTTCGCCAACGGAGCGGAGCTGTGTGAACGGGCGGCCTTCTATGGGATGTTCATCACGCTCTTTCGCTACCTCAACATCGCCGTCGGGTTCTCCGACGTCGAGACCGGCTACATCACGGGCACCTTCGCCGCCAGCCTCTACTTCATGCCCACCTTCATGGGCATCATGGCGGACAAGATCGGGTTCAAGAAGGCCCTGTTGATCGCGTTCACGCTGCTGTCGGCCGGGTATGCGCTGCTCGGGGCGTTTCAGCTCAAGTCGACCGCGGTGGTCGCGCTGGCGCTGGTCGTGCTGGGCGGCGCGATCATCAAGCCGGTCATCTCCGGCACGGTGGCCAAGTGCAGCGACGCGGCCCACCGGGCCCGCGCGATGTCGATTTTCTACATGGTGGTCAACATCGGCTCGTTCACCGGCAAGACGGTCGCCGCCCCCCTGAACGAGTTCATCGGGCTGCAATACATCAACTTCTACGCCGCCACGATGTCGCTGCTGGCGTTGCTGCTGATCGTGGCGTTCTACCGCGACCCCGACATCGAAGGCACCGGCAAGACCGTCGCCGAGGCCCTGCGGGGCCTGGGCAAGGTCATCGTGAACTTCCGCTTCCTGTGCCTGATCCTCATCATCGGCGGGTTCTGGGCGATTCAGGGGCAGCTCTACGCCTCCATGCCCACGTACATCGAGCGTCTGCTCGGCAAGGGCTACAAGCCCGAGTGGCTCGCCAACATCAACCCGCTGATCGTGGTCCTGTTCGTCCTCCCGATCACGCACCTAGTGCGGAACTTCAAGCCGGCCAGCGCGATCGGGATCGGCCTGCTCATCATCCCCTTCACCGCGTTGATCGTTGCCCTCGGGCCCTACGCGGAGAAGTGGATCGGCGGCCAGGTGCCCTTCGCAATGCCTTCGGGCGCCGGTTTCCTGGTCGCGCTCGGCGCCGCCGCCGTGGTGGTGATGGTGGTCCTGCTGCGGCGCGGCGGGGTTCGGGGAGCGGTCGGGGCGGCGGTGCTGGCCGTCGTCCTGCTCGTGGTCGGCCTCCTCCTCCACACGCGGACCGGCATGCCCTACCTCTACGCCGCCGCGTTGCACCCGCTGGTCCTGATGTTCATCATCGGCATCGCGCTTCAGGGGTTGGCCGAGTGTTTCCTGTCGCCGAAGTGGCTCGAGTTCGCCTCGAAACAGGCGCCGAAGGGCGAGGTGGGGTTATACCTCGGCTATTCGCACCTGACGACCTTCTTCGCCTGGCTGTTCGGCTTCGTCCTGGCGGGCTACCTGCTGGCCGGTTTCTGCCCCGACCCCAAGACGCTGCGGCCGGAGGTCCGCGACGAGTGGCGCCGGGCCGTGGACCCGCACTATCGTTTTGCCCTGGAACGGGACGCGTTTGATGACGTACGGACCGGCCCCGTCGGTCCTACGCTCCGCACGGCGTTTGCGAAGCAAGGGTTTGATCTGCCGCCGGACGCCGAGCTTGTCCCGGACGCGCCCACGAGCCGTTGGGCGGCGCGGACGGAAAGGGCCTGGGTCATTCGGGCGGGCGAGCGCCGCTTCACTGTTCAGCAGATCAAGTTCCGGATCCAGGACCTGCCCAGTGAACTGGTCGATGCGCTGGAGGCGGAGGACCAGCCCCACGTCGTCGTGGCCCGCGCCGACGGCCGCGGGCACGTGATCGAGTGCACCGTCAGCTCGGATGAGGCCCGGCCGTCCGAACAGATGCCCCCCGTGCCCACGGTCTACGACCGCGCGCACTACCTCTGGTACGCTTTCACCGTTGTGGGCTTCGTGGCGTTCTTCGCGCTGGTGCTCTTCAAACTGGTGACCGAGGCAACCGACCGCCGGCGGGCGAGCCCGCTTGCCGGGAGCTGAGCCCACGTCCACAATGCGAACGGATTGGCTTCAAGCACTCTGATTGAGGAGGTTGACTCATGCGCGCGATGTACGCATCACGGCTGGCGGAGTGCCGACGCGGCCCAGTGGCTCTGGTCGCACTCTTGGTTCTCTTATCCCCGGCGTGGGCCGCCGAACCGCCGGAGCGCACGCACGACATCACCGTCGACGACTACCTGACGGTCCATCTGATCACCGACTGTGCCGTCTCGGCGGACGGCAGGCAGGTGGCGTACACCGAGCTGCGCTGGGCGGACCGCGACGAACCCCGCGCCACGCACCTGTGGGTCGTCGGCACCCACGACCCGCGCCCGCAACGCCTGACGTTCGAGCAGACGAGTCACGGCTCGCCGCAGTGGTCGCCCGACGGCGAGTACCTGTACTTCACGACCCGGCGCAAGCGGGGCGACAAGAAGCCGCCGTACGACGGATCCACGCAGGTCTGGCGCATGACGACCCAGCCGGCACAGTCCACCGAGCCTTTCCCCGTCACGCGGGTCAAGGGCGGCGTCCAGGCCTACCAGCTCTCGAAGGACGGCCGCACGCTCTACTACACCCGGGCGGGGGAAGAGGCCGAGCTGGAGTGGAAGGAACTCCGCAAGAAGTACGGCGACATCAAGTTCGGGGACGGCGCCGTCCAGTACACGGAGCTATGGAAGCTCGACCTGCAATCCTGGCGGGAGGAGCAGGTCGTGGCGCCGCAGCGCGTGATCACGGAGTTCCGGGTGGCCCCCGACGGATCGCGCATCGCGATGGTCACCACGCCCGACGACCGGCTCATCACCAAGGAAGGCCAGTCGCGCATGGACGTGTTCGACGTGAGCACGAAGGAGACCGCCACACTGCCCGACCAGCTTTGGCGCGCCGACGCACCGACGCCCTACGGCTGGCTCGAGAACCCGGCCTGGTCGTCGGACGGGCGCTACCTCGCCTTCACCGTCAGTTTCGACGGCTACCCGACCGAGATCATCGTCGCCGACTGGGACCAGCCTGCGCCGCGCGTGCGCAAGCTGTTTCGCCCGGAGGAGGTGACGGTCAACGGTCCGCTCCAGTGGCGGTTTGACTCCTATACGATCTGCTTCCTGGGCGAGCAGCGCGCCCGGCGGCGAGTCTGCGGCCTCGCGGTCGGCGACCAGCCGCCCACGGCCGTCGAAGTGCTTACGCCCGGCGACGTCGTCGTGCAGCGCTTCGACTTCTCGTCCGACGGGAAGATGCTCGGCCTGATTCGGGCCGACACGACCATGGTCGGCGACGTATATTGCCAGCCCGCGACGAAGCCGACCTCGACGCCGCAGCGGCTCACCAACATGAACCCCCAGGTGGATACCTGGAAGCTGCCGCAGATTTCGCTCGTGACCTGGCAGGCTCCGGACGGCGTCGAGGTGGAGGGCATCCTCGAGCTGCCGCCGGACTACGCGCCCGACCAGGGCGCCCTCCCGCTGGTGGTCGAGCTGCACGGCGGGCCGACGGATGCGACGCTGTTCTACCTCCGCTACTGGATTTACGGCCGGACGCTGTTCGCGGCCAAGGGCTACGCGCTGCTGAGCCCGAACTACCGCGGCTCGACGGGCTACGGCGACAAGTTCATGACCGACCTGATCGGCCGCGAGAACGACATCGAGGTCCAGGACATCCTGGCCGGGGTCGATGCGATGATCGAGCGCGGCATCGCCGATCCCCAGCGGCTGGGCGTCATGGGCTGGAGCAACGGGGGCTTCCTGGTGAACTGCCTGATCACGACGACGCAGCGGTTCAAGGCGGCCAGCACGGGCGCCGGGGTCCTCGATCAGTTCGTGCAATGGGGGCTGGAGGACACGCCGGGCCACGTCATCAACTACATGCGCGGGCTGCCGTGGGAGCGGACCGAGGCGTACGTGAAGGCGTCGCCGGGGTACAAGCTGGGTGACGTGACGACACCGACCCTGATTCACGTGGGCGAGAACGATGATCGCGTGCCGGCCGCTCATTCGCGGGCGCTGTATCGCGGCCTGAAGGAGTACACGAACGTGCCGACCGTGCTGCTCGTGTACCCGGGTGCCGGGCATGGGCTGAGCATCTCCGATCACCGCAAAGGCAAGCTGGACTGGGACGTGGCGTGGTTCGACCGGTATCTGCTCGGCAAGAAGGACAAAGAACCTATGGCCCCGCCGATGAGCGTGGAGGCAACGCCGAGCCCCGAGTAGGGCAGGGTTTCCGCCGCGTGACCCAGCCCGGCCGGGTCGACACGAGCCCCGGCCTGTCGGGTTCGGCGTGGTCCCCGCCGGCGGACCGCGAGTTCTCGGACGCAGCGGCCCGCGGGCCGGCAGCGTGGCGGACGCCGGGAGGCGCGCATATCATAATGGAGCCGCGTATCGGTTTTGGAGAAGCGCCGCACACCCGAGTTGGGCGTGCCACCGATAGATAAAGGGAGGGGGGCATGCGGCGGGCCGCCCGGCGGTCACCGTCCCGTGTGCCGGCGCGAAAGGTCTGGCATGGATCCGCTGAGCGCACCTCTCGTCACCACCATCAAGGAACGTTGCCGACGCTGCTACACGTGTGTGCGAGAATGCCCTGCCAAGGCCATCCGGATCGCCAGCGGGCAGGCGGAAGTGCTGGCCGACCGCTGCATTGGTTGCGGGAATTGTGTGCGTGTGTGCAGCCAGGCGGCCAAGAAGGTCCTGGACGCAACTGAGATGGTGGAGGAGCTGCTCCGGTCACGGGCGCGGGTCGCCGCCCTGGTGGCGCCCAGCTTCCCGGCCGAGTTCACCGAGGTGGACTACGAGTTCCTGGTGAGCATGATCCGGGCGCTGGGCTTCGAGCTGGTCAACGAGGTTGGCTTCGGGGCCGATCTGGTCGCCGCCGAGTACCAGCGGCTGCTGCAAGGGAACAACGGGCAACGCTTCATCGCCACGACGTGCCCGGCCATCATCGGCTATATCGAGCGCTATCACCCGGACTTGGTTCCGGCCCTGGCCCCGATCGTCTCCCCGATGGTCGCGACTGCGCGGGCCTTGCGGCGGATTTACGGTTCGGACCTGAAGGTGGTCTTCATCGGTCCGTGCATCGCCAAGAAAGGGGAGGCGCGCAGCGCAAGGGTCCAAGGCGACGTCGACGCCGTACTGACCTATATCGAGTTGCAGGAGATGTTCCGGCGGCACGCGATCAAGCCGGAATCCGTGACGCCCAGCGACTTCGATCCGCCGCACGCCGGTCTCGGGGCGTTGTTCCCGATCAGCCGCGGCTTGCTTCAGGCGGCGCAGCTCCCGGAGGACTTGCTGTCGGGCGACGTGGTGGTGGCGGACGGCCGCAGTGCGTTCATCGAAGCGCTGCGGGAGTTCGAGCGCGGGGACCTGAATGCGCGGCTGCTCGAAGTGCTCTGCTGCAACGGGTGCATCATGGGACCGGGCATCAGCAACCGCGCACCCTTGTTCAACCGCCGGGCGCAGGTCGGCCGGTATGCCAAGCAGCGCATGGCCGACCTGGACCGCGAGCGCTGGCACGAGCATTGGTCGGCGCTGAGCGACCTGAACCTCCGCCGCGCCTTCACCGTCTACGACCAGCGGATCAAGATCCCCTCCGAGGACGAGCTGGCCGAGATCATGGTCCGCCTGGGCAAGCTCGAGCCGGAGGACGAGCTGAATTGCGGGGCGTGCGGCTACGAGACGTGCCGGGAACACGCCGTCGCGATCTACAAGGGGCTGGCGGAAAGCGAGATGTGCCTGCCGTACACGATTGAGCAGCTCAAGACCACGTGCCGCGACTTGGCCGTCTCTAACGAGCGGCTGGCCAGCACGCAGGAAGCACTGATGCAGTCGGAGAAGCTGGCCAGCATGGGTCAACTGGCGGCCGGAATCGCCCACGAGGTCAACAACCCGCTTGGAACCGTGCTGATGCTGTCGTACACCTTGCTGGAGGAGTTGGGACGCGACGGTCCGCTGCACGAAGACCTGGCGATGATCGCCGCCGAGGCCGAGCGCTGCCGGAAGATCGTCTCCGGTCTGCTCCAATTCGCCCGCAAGAACAAGGTCGAGACGCGGGCCACGAACCTGTGCGGGCTGACCGAAAGGACCGTGCGCATGCTGCGCATCCCGGCCGGCGTCACCGTCAAGTTTGAGCACGCGATCCAGGACCTGCGCGCGGAAGTCGATCGCGATCAGGTCGCCCAGGTACTGACGAACCTGATCAACAACGCGGTCGACGCGATGCCGGACGGCGGCGAGCTGACCATCCGCACCGGGGGCAACGAGCGCGACGTGCACATTCAGGTGTGCGACACGGGCTGCGGCATCCCGCCCGAGAACCGCAAGAAGGTCTTCGAGCCGTTCTTCACGACGAAGCCGGCCGGCCGCGGTACGGGGCTGGGACTGTCGGTCACCTACGGGATCGTGAAGATGCACCACGGCGACGTGCGCGTCGAATCGAACGTGGACCCGGGCGCCGGCCCGACGGGGACGACGTTCACCGTGACCCTGCCGCGGCAACGGGCCCCGAGTGCAGAACAAGTAATGAGCCGGTGACGAAGCGATGAGGGTTCCACCCACGGTGCTGTTCGGCCAACCCACAGGCGGTACGAGGGCGGTGCCCTCCGCTCGGCTCCCCCTCGGCCCCCTCTCACCCCGTCCGAAGGACTGACGATGGACACGTTGCGTGTACTGGTGGTGGACGACGAGGCCGGCATGCGGCACGCGGTGACGCGGGCGCTGCGGCCGTTCCAGGTTCACCTGCCGGACGTGGAGGGCGAGGTCTGCTTCGAGGTGGACCAGGCCTCGAGCGGCGAAGAAGCGCTGGCCCTGCTGCCCGTGCGCGCGCCGGACATCATGCTTCTGGACCACAAAATGGGCGGCATGACCGGCGTGGACGTCCTGGAGCAATTGCGCCGCCAGGAGCGCGACATCCTCACCATCATGATCACGGCGTTTGCGACGCTGGAGACGGCGATCCGGGCCACCAAGTCCGGGGCCTTCGACTTCCTGGCCAAGCCGTTCACGCCCGATGAGCTGAAGGAGACCATCCGCAAGGCGACGGTCCATCTGATTACGCAGCGGCAGGCCCGCAAGCTGGCCGCCGAGAAGCGCCGCGTTCGCTTCGAGTTCATCTCCGTGCTGGGGCACGAGTTGAAGGCGCCGCTGGCGGCGGTCGAAGGGTACTTGAACATCCTGCGCGATCGGGCACTCGGCGAGAGCGTCACCGCCTATGCCTCCGTGATCGAGCGCTGCCTGACGCGCAGCGAGGGCATGCGCAAGCTTATCCTCGACCTGCTGGACATGACGCGGATCGAGTCGGGAGAGAAGCGGCGGGAGCTGGCGCGCGTCGACGTCCGCGAGATCGCGCGGACCGCGCTGGATACGGTGCGCCCGACCGCCGAGTCCCGGCACGTCACCCTCGAGCTGCACGGAACGGAGCCGGTGCCGATGACGGCCGACCGCGGCGAGATCGAGATCATCTTCAACAATCTCCTGTCGAACGCGGTGAAATACAACCGCGACGGCGGGCGCGTCGACGTGAAGCTGCACTTCGACGACACGCGCGTCACGATCAGCGTCGCGGACACGGGCGTCGGACTGTCGCCCGAGGAAGCCGCGAAGCTGTTTAACGATTTCGTCCGCATCCGAAATGACAAGACCCGCGACATCCTGGGCAGCGGGCTGGGACTGTCGCTGGTGAAAAAGCTGGCGCTGATGTACGGCGGCGAGGTCGCCGTCAGCAGCCGGCCCGACGAAGGCAGTACGTTCACGGTGGTCTTGCAACGGGACTTCAAGCCCGCGACGGCCGATGATGGAGCGTCAAGAGGTACTCAACTGGCTGCGCGAGCCTGACGAGCAGCAACTCGAGTTGCTCTGGTCCCGCGCCGATGCCGCCCGCCGCCAGCACGTGGGCGACGCGGTCCACCTGCGCGGTCTAGTCGAGATCTCTAATCACTGCGTCCGGAAGTGCGAGTACTGTGGCCTGCGGGCCCCGAATACCGGAGTCAAGCGCTACCGGATGACTGCCGACGAGGTCATGGATTGTGCCCGGCTGGCGGCGTCCCTCGGCTACGGCACCGTCGTGCTCCAATCGGGCGAGGACCACCGGCTGCACAAAGCCTGGGTGGCCGACCTGATCCGCCGGATCAAGGAGGAAACCCCGCTCGCGGTGACCCTGAGCCTCGGCGAGCGCACGCCGGACGAGCTGAGGGCCTGGCGCGCCGCCGGGGCGGACCGTTACCTCCTGCGGTTCGAGACCTCCAACCCCGCGCTGTACGAGCGGGTCCATCCCGGGCGCCGCCCGCACGAGTTGGATCGTCTGGCATTGCTGGCGGAGCTTCACCAGCTTGGTTACGAGGTGGGCAGCGGCGTCATGATCGGCCTGCCGGGCCAGACCTTCGAGGACCTCGCGAACGATCTCGAGCTATTCCGCGATCTGGATCTGGACATGATCGGCGTGGGTCCCTTCCTGCCGCACCCCGACACACCGCTCGGGCAGTTGCCCAGGCCGGCGGGCAACGGCCAGCAGGTGCCGAATTCGGAGCTGATGACCTACAAGGCCCTGGCGCTTGCACGGCTGTTGTGTCCGCGGGCGAACATCCCCAGCACGACGGCCCTGGCAACGCTGAACCGCAGCAGCGGCCGGGAGCTGGGCCTGACGCGCGGCGCGAACGTCGTCATGCCCAACCTCACGCCGGTGAACTACCGTCGGCACTACGAAATCTATCCCGAGAAGGCGTGCCTCTACGAACCGCCGGAACAGTGCCATGGGGGCCTCAAGCAGCGCATCCTGGCGTTAGGGCGCACGGTCGGCGTCGGACGCGGCGACTCGCCCAATCGCTTGGCGCGCGCGGTCAAACCGGGTCCGGACGCAGTTGGGAAGGAAGTATGAGCAGCGTGTGTGCATCGAGCCTCAGCCCCGGGGCGGTGGATTTCATCAACGACGGCCGACTGGAGGCGCTGCTCGCGCCTGCCCCCCCGGACGCCGCCCGGGTGCGCGACATCATCGCTAAGAGCCTCGCGAAGACCGCGCTCAGCGTCGAAGAAACCGCCGTGCTCTTGAACTGCACCGATCCCGCCTTGTGCGAGGAGATTCTCGCCGCGGCCCGGCAGCTCAAGCGCGACGTCTACGGCAACCGCATCGTGCTTTTTGCGCCGCTCTACGTGGGCAACGACTGCGTGAACGACTGCCTGTACTGCGCGTTCCGGCGCTCCAACCGCACCGAGATTCGCCGCTCGCTCGACCAGGACGAGATTCGCCGCCAGGTGGAAGTCCTCGAGCAACGCGGCCACAAGCGGCTGATCCTCGTCTTCGGCGAACACCCCCGCTACAACGCCGACTTCATCCACGAGTGCGTCCAGACCGTTTACGCCGTGAAAGTCGGGCACGGCGAGATTCGGCGGGTGAACATCAACGCCGCCCCGCAGGATGTCGATGGTTTCCGCCGCATCAAGGAAGCGCGGATCGGCACCTTTCAGATCTTCCAGGAGACGTATCACCACGCGACCTACGCCGAAGTGCACCCGCGCCACACGCGCAAGGGCGACTACCTCTACCGGCTCGACGCGCTGAGCCGCGCCCAGGAGGCCGGCATCGACGACGTCGGCATCGGGGCCTTGTTCGGGCTCTACGACTGGCGGTTCGAGGTCCTCGGCCTCGTATCGCACGCGCTGCACCTCCAGGAATGCTACGGCGTCGGGCCGCACACGATCAGCTTCCCGCGCGTGCGGCCGGCCGCCGGGGTACACCTGTCCGACCGCCATTTCGTCGGCGACGCCGACTTCAAGCGCCTCGTGGCGATTCTGAGGCTGGCCGTCCCCTACACCGGACTCATTCTCACGGCTCGCGAGCCGCCGGCCCTGCGCCGCGAGCTGCTGTCGTTCGGCGTGTCGCAGATCGACGCCGGCACCCGGATCGAGCTCGGCGGCTATACCGAGGCAGGCGACGCCCAGTGCATGGAGCGCGAGCAGTTCGAGCTGGGCGACGTCCGCACGCTCGACGAAGTCATGGGAGAGCTGATCACCGACGGCTACATCCCCAGCTTCTGCACGGCGTGCTACCGGCTGGGCCGCACCGGCGAGCATTTCATGGAGTTCGCGATCCCGGGCTTTATCAAGCGTTTTTGCACGCCGAACGCCCTGACGACCGCCCTGGAATACCTGGTGGACTACGCCTCGCCCCAGACGCGGGCGGCGGGCGAGAAGCTCATCGCGGCGGAGGTCGCGAAGCTGGAGGACGGCCCGCTGAAGACGGAGTTGCTCGACCGCCTGCGGCGGATTCGCGACCGCGGCGAGCGCGACCTGTATTTCTAGGGCGTGCACGGCCGGTTGCGTACCGCGGCAGGGCGCGCTTCCAGCAGGGGTGTATGCGGTAGCGCGTCCCTCAGGCCGGCCTCAGCGAGACAAATGGGACGCGCCGAGATCAAGCTCTCGAAAGTGCGCGATTGCGCCAGAGCTTGCGGGAGCCATCAGGGGTGTGCATCAGCGGCGGGCGGCGACGCGGGGCCGTTCGCCGGACCGCCTCGGTGAGCGACATGTCCATGCTGAACCTGGGCGGGATCACGCCGAGAGCGCATCCGCCAGCGCACGGAGCAGGTTCGCCCCGTCGCCGCGCCATGCACTGCCGTGCATGCACGCCAGGGTGACTGGGTTCGTCGAGGCCAGCCGCTCCAGCATCGCCCGGGCATTCTTCGTGTGTGAGTAGTAGTCCAGCTCGTGGCGGAAAGCCTCGCTCGGCCCAAGAACGTCCGACTCTGTGATGGGTGGAAGGTCCGCACCGCCCTGGGTGAACAGGTCGCCACAGAGCAACGTAGTGGTCCGTTCTTCCATCAGAAAGCCGCAGTCCCACGCGTGCGGCAGGTGCGGCGTGTCGAACCAACGAACGCCGTGCCGGCCCAGCGGGAGCAACTCTCCATCGGCGAGCGCGCGGGGCGCCCGGTCCGCGAGATCACTGATCGACACCAGGGCAGCCACGGTGCCGCACAGCGGTACGGAGCGCGGAGCGGCGGCCAGCCACTCGTTGAGCGAGCCGCACTCGTCGGCTTCCACGTGGGACAAGCCGATGTAGCGGAGCTTCGCGACCGGCAAGACGCTCGCTACCGCCTCACGCACGAGCGGAAACATCTTGCGCGGGCCGGTGTGGAAGAGCAGTGGCTCATTATCCACGATGAGGTACTGATTGAAGGAGAACCCGCCCGCACCTTCGATCAGAACCGGCGTGTTGATGCGATAGATCCCATCGGCCACCTCATGCACGTTCGTCCCGGACTTCCCGTTCGTGACGGTCATCTGACGCTCCTTGCCACGGCGCCGACGAGGACGGCGTTCAGGCCCGTGGCGCCCCTGCTCCGGCTAACGAGAGAGGTCTCGGCGACCGCCCTCGGCCCACGAAGAGGCAGAATAGGCCCCCGCACGCACGGCGACAAGGCGGGCGTCCCGCCTGGTCCGACGAGCTGGTGCGCACGCGCCGCACCGGCGGCCAGGCTCAGGTCGGGCGCTGCACTTCTGCGGCGGACTGCTGAGCGCTGCTGAAGTCGTGGGAGTTTTCGACAGGTCTTTCGGCAACCGCAAGTCCGCCGGGAGCGCCGACGGGAGCGGATGGGAATCGAACCCACCAAGCGCTGCTTGTACAACGCTTCAACGGCTTTGAAGGCCGCGGGCGCCACCAGGTCGCCGGACACTCCCAAAGCTACACTTCGAATCGCAGCCGCGTGGGGCAAATGGCGGCCCGCGGCCGGCGCTTCGATCAGGACAATCAATCGTCGCCGATGGCCGCGTCATCCGCAAGGGCCACGCCGCCCGCGAGGTGCGCTCGCCAGGGTGCCGCCGCGACCTCGTAGCCCAGGACCGTCGGCAGCGGCTCGTCGAGTCGAAGCTCTTGTTCGCCGCGCAGCAGTACGACGCGCACGCGTCCGTCCTGCGGGTCGCGCCAGGCGGCCTGCACGTCGGCGGGTTCGGTCACGGGCCGGCCGTTCACTTCGACGAGACGGTCATTCGCGCGCACGCGCAGCCCTCCTGCATCTGAAGCGGCCACACCCGCGCCGCCGGGTCCAGCCCCTCGATCCGAGCAACCACGTCCACGCGGCGCTCGGCCGGCGGCGCCAGCGCGAGGTCGTAGTGCAGCCGGACGGGCTACCGGGCCTCCGTGGCAGGTTGCTCCTCCGGGCTGGCGGCGAGTTCCTTCAACGCCGCCAGCACGTCCGCCGGCTCCGCCCGCCTGCGGTAGTCGGGGTCCACGAACGCATAGCGGATGACGCCCTCCCGGTCGATGACATACGTCGCCGTCAGCGGCAGCTCACCCGAGTCGTCGCCGTTATACTCGCGCAGGCTGACCGCTTGGCGGAGGTCGGCGGCCGCCCCCGGCGAGAGCTTGTAGACGAGGCCGAACTGGCGGGCCACGTGGTTGCCCGTGTCGCTGAGCACCTCGAATTCGAACTGCCCGAGCATTTGCGTCAGCTCCGAGTTGTCGGCCGTCTGCGGGCTGATCGCCACCAGCGTCGCGCCGAGCTCGCGGATCTGTGGATGCACCTCGGCGTACGTCCGCAGCGCGATCATGCACTGCGGGCTCCAGCCGCCGCGGTACCACACGAGCACGGCCGGCCCCTCGCGCAGGAGGTCGCCCAGGCGAACCGGCTCCCCGGAGACGCCGGGCAACTCGAACACGGGTGCCTTGGCGCCGACCTTCAGAGCGCGTTCGGCAACGCCCGTGTCGCGCAGCTCGGCGATGTGCCCGTCCTGCAACTTGGTGCGCGGAGGCGGGACGGACTCGCTCTGGTACAAGTCCAGGCGGCCCTGCAACGTATCGGGATAAGGAGCCGGGCCGGCGGCCGTGCGGTCCTTCTGGGCACAGCCAGCAACAGCGAGCAGTCCAACCAGAAGCGGAATCCCGGAGACGATGCTGGTGAGTCTGGGACGAATCATGGACAAGCACTCCGTCTAAGGTAACGTCACATAGACCGGCGGCCCGTCAGACGAACGAATGAGCCGCACGCCGGCATTATACGGGCATCGAACCGGCTCCGGCACCCGCACCCCGCCGTCCGGTGCAGTTTAGCAGTCCGTTGCAGAACACCGTTTTGCGCGTCCGTTCATGCGGCACGCGCAGCGCGAAGCGGCGGCGCTAGTAGCGCGATATGGTGCGCAGCCAGTCGGCGCAGGCCTCCGCGGCCGCCCGGGCGGCATCCACCCAGCCGCGCGGCGTGCCGTGGCCGGTCAACTTCCGCATCAGCAGTCCCAGATTGAAGCCCGCCGTATGAATCAGGTAGCGTTTGGCGATCTTCACCCGCCCCTTCAGCCAGACCCGCCGCATGCCACCATCGTCCAGCGCGTGTTCGAACGTCCGTTCCACATATTCGCCACGCCGGCGATGCAGGCGTTTGGAACGCGCCCCCTTTCGCCGCCGGCGGTTGCGGTACACCGCCTGTTGCGCGCAACGCTTGTATTCCTGCTCATCCGGATCGTCCGCCGTCCAGCGCTGCCGCCCGCGGTCCGGCTCGGCGATGTAGCCGCGGATGTCCAGCTCTTCCAGATTCACCAGCGTCTGGGCGCTGTGGTAACCCTTGTCCTGCACCGTCGCTTCAATGTGGAGTTCGCTTTCTGGATCGGCCACCCCGTTGGCCTGGCAGGTCGCCTGCACCTGGGCGTCTGCGCGGACGTCCTGCAGCGCGGTCGCCGCCTTTTCCAGCGTACCCCACATCGTGGTTGTGTCCCCCTCGTTGGCCAGGTGAATTTCGGCGGCCACGATCGCCCCCGTGTCCAGGTCCACCGCGTGCTCGTTCTTGTAGGCGAAATGCGTGCGGCCGTCCTTCAGCGTGGTGATCTTTGCCTCGGGATCGTTCGGGTTGAACCAGTCGTCATTACTGGCGCTTTTGCCCTTCCGCCGCCGGTCGAACTTCGCCAGGTCCTCCGCCGTCGGCGTTTCAATCCCCGACGCCTTCGCCAACTCCGTCAGGAACTCCCGATAGCTCTGCCCGCTGTCCCGTCGCACGATCGACTTCAGCGCCGCATCCGCTTCCAGCGTGCTGGCATCGATGCCCAACGTCTGCCCTTTCAGCAAACCCTGCTCGGTCAGCCGCTTGAGCACCCAGTCGAAGACCGCCTGGTGCGTCTCCAGGTCGATCCGGTTCCGCGTCCGCGACAGGCTGGAATGGTCCGGCGTGCCCTCGTCCACCCGGTAGCCCAGGAAGGCCCGCAACGCCAGCGAGTCGGCACAGCGCCAGGCGATCTCGCGCTCGCTGTCCAGCTTCTCGAAGTAGCCCAGCAGCAGCATGCGGAAGTACACCCCCGGCGGAATCGAGGGGCGGCCCATCTTCCGCGCGTAGCACTGCTGGCAGCTTGCTTGGCAGAACGAATCGAAACCCGCCGCTGCGAGAAGGGCGTTGAGCTTCTGGTCGAAGGGGTGGGCCGGCGCGGGGGCCAGCCGGTCGGTCGCGATCCAGAAGTCCGCCTGCCGTTGCGCGGGCCGCTGTCCCATCGCCATCACGCCGTCCTCCGTGACCAGCCGCGTCAATGAGCCGCATTCTAGCATTCCTAGCCCACGCTGTCAAGCGACTTTTTCAACGGACTGCTAG
>JALHJL010000097.1 GCA_022839625.1 Phycisphaerales bacterium | reverse complement strand
GATGAAAGAATCAGGAGCAAACTTCATGGTAGCTAATGATGTCTCTAAAGAGGGTGCTGGCTTTGATTCCGATAGTAATGAAGTTTTAATTATTGATGATAATATTTTGAAGGTTCCTTTAACCTCCAAAAGGGAGATTGCGGGGCAGATACTCGATAAGATAGGTAAAAATATTAAATAATTTTATTCAGTGTTTCCTGATTATTTTCCGTTGCTTTTTTACTTTTTATTTTATCTTTAAAGCTTTATCTTTAAAGATAACTTTTTTTATAAAATTTTGTTTTTTTGCATATATTCATGTTTTGGGAGGGGTAGGTGGTCTATTTTCTACTGATTCAGATTTACTTGAAAATATTTCAAGTAAAATGGAAATATTTATATAGCCTATTGTGTAAACCAAATTTTATTAAGATCATGTTAAATCTATCGTTTGGAAAAATGGATTAAAATTGGACGGGGAAGATTAAAATGCGAAAAATGGTATTGATAAGTATTTTGTTGTTATCTTTTCTTTTTGTAGGTGCAGTTAGTGCTGCGCCAAGTCAGGATATATATGTGTCTGTTAATGGTAATGATACTTCTAACACTGGGGCAAACCCGAGTAGTCCCTATGCTACTATTGCGAAGGGTGTGTCGAATGTGAATGAATCGCTCAATTCTACGATACATTTGAGTGAAGGGACATTCACGGGTACTGGTAATGTTTTGGTGGAGATTAATAAGGCGCACCAAAGTCAAGGCGGCACTCTGACTATAATTGGTGCGGGTTATAATAACACTTTCATCGATGCAGGTAGCAGTGCTAATATGTTTGATATTAAAGCTGATTCCATCGTTAAACTGGTGAACATTACTTTTATCAATGGAAAAAACACAAATGGTGGGACAATCATCAATGCCGGTGATTTGAGTATTTCTAATTGTATTTTTGAGAATAATTACGCCACATCAAAGGGCGGAGCTATATACAGTACTGGTGGAAATTTAACTATTTCTGATAGTAAATTCAAAAACAACTCAGCAGCATCATATAGTGGAGCTATCTATGCAACTTCCACATTATTTAATATATCAGACTCCAGTTTTATAGGTAATTATGCCAAATATGCTGGAGCAGTATCTCTCGGTGGTAGTTCGGATTATAATTCTACTGTTAAGAATTCTTATTTCGCTGATAACTATGCTACCAGTAATTATGGTGGATCCATAAGCATGAATTATGGATCACTGATTAACAATACAATTATTAACAGTACTATAACTGGTACTTCTGGCCAGGGAGGAGCAGTATATCTTTCAGGAATCAGTTATTTAAAAAATAACACAATGACCAACTGTACAGCAGTAAAGGGTAACTACATTTATTTATCAGGTAATGTTAATGCGAATATAACTTTCGCTGATTTGACGGTTACTAAACCTACGGCCACGGTAACTGCCACGGTAACTGATGATATGGGACATCCTATTTATGGTGGATCCATCAACTTCTATGCTAACACGATTTCACTAGGCAGTGCGAATGTAGTAAACGGTACGGCTACATTAACCTATACTAAATTGTTGGATAGTAATGGTTTATACAATTTAACGGGAGGATCTAGTTACTTTACTAGTTTGTCTAATATTGTAAATGGAACTTTGACTGTGGATATTGATAGGACTCCGGTTTACCTGTACGTTTCGGCAACAAATGGTAGTGATGATACAGGAGATGGATCTATAAGCACTCCGTATCGGACTATTTCTAAGGCGATTCATGAAGGGTTTTATAAATCTATTTATCCTACAATTTATATTTTGGATGGAACTTATTCAGGAGCTGGTAATAATAATATTACCATTACTGATCTAGGTGTTTTAAATTTAATCGGTGAATATAATAAAACCATAATTGATGGAGGAAATGTAAACTGGATATTCAACTTCGGACAGTACACCCAGGTTAATCTGGTTAATTTAACCATCCAAAATGGTAACGGCACTTCAAGTTATCCTGTTTTACAATCAAGCGCTAATTTGAACATGACAAATTGTATATTTAAAAATAATTACGTTACAAGCTCTATTATCATTTATGCTGGCGGCCCAGTTAATATTGTTAGAAATCTTATTTTTAGAGACAATCAGGTTTCCGGTTCTTATTATGGACCATTCTATATTAAAAATGGGACAATAGAGGACTCTATTTTTATAAATAACAGTAATACAGGGACATCTGGTGGGGCCATGTGGTCAGGTGCTTTATCTGCTGATGGTTTGGTTTTAAGAAATTCAAAATTTATAAATAATACTAACAGTCTCACTTTTGGATCCGCCTATGCAGGTGCGTTATATGTGACAAATGGTAATTTAATAAGTACAAACAACATATTCTCCAATAACTATGGTCGATATGGAGCAGTAATGGCCGGTATAACTAGTATAAATGACAAGTTCTACGATAATATTGCAACAGTTAGTGGTGGTGCATTCTATGGTAGTGGAAACATAACCAATGCTACTTTCACCAATAACACTGCCAGTATATATGGTGGTGCCATATATTCAAATCAATTAACTATTTCGAACTGCTCTTTTACAAATAACATCGCCGGAACTAATGGTAACGAAATATACATGTATAGTAGTGGTAGTTATATTGGCGCTATTTCTGTTGTTAACCTGACTTTTGTAGGTAATAGTACAATTAATATCACTAAACTTACTGGTAATTTGACTGCTACAGTTACTGATGATCAGGGTAATAGTGTTAGTGGTGGAAATGTGTCTTTCTATTTGAATGGAACGTATATTGGCCAGGCAGATGTGATTAATGGATTATCCACTTTAACTTATATCGGCTTTAAAAATGGGACTTATAATTTAACTGGTACTTATAATTATGCTGTAGATCCGGTTTATAGCAAATATGGTATGGTTAATGTCACGATTAAGAATGTTAATGATAGTGTGGAGTATTATGTTTCTAAATCAGGAAATGACACTATTGGTGATGGATCAAAAGACAATCCTTATGCAACTATCCAGAAGGCTTTAACAGCTGCATGTGATATAAGCCGAAATATAACTATTCACTTATTGGAGGGGACCTATTCTGGAGCAGGTAACACTAATGTAACTTTACCCGGAGCCCTGAATATCACACTAATAGGTGAAGGAATAAGTAAGACTGTTATAAATGGTGAAAATACTAATTGGATATTTAATGTAACATTGGGTGATGGTTTAATCACTTTAAAAGACTTCCAGATTATTAATGGTTCTCCAGTATACACTGCTAACCCAGAAAAAAATAGTCCTATAATGATCGCTGCTAATTCCACCGTGATCCTTCAGGATATGGATATCCGTAACAGTCACGGTTACAATGGTGGTGCTATCAATAATAATGGAAATTTGACAGTTTATAATTCAATCTTTTCAAACAACGGCCAATCCTACTATGGTGGTGCCATTTATAATGGTGCAACAGGCATTTTAGAGGTTTATAATTCTTCATTCATAAATAACACAGCTAAATATGGAACAGCATTAGATAATGAAGGCTTTTTATTAATTAAAAACACACTGTTTAAGGATAATTTCCGTGTTGCAGGATTTACTGGTGAAGGTAAGGCAATCTATGGTTTTGGCAGTTTAATAAATATATATAATTGTACTTTCACCAACAATGAACGTGGCGATATATACTTTGCCAGTAACACGGGGAATGTTTATAATTCCACTTTCTACAATAACACCAACTATAACTGTATTTTTATTAGTGGTAACGCTAATGCTACCATAAGCAACTGTTCCTTCACAAATGTTTATCAAGCAGTTTTCATGCAGGGAACTAACATGAATATATCTGTTGTGGGCTGTTTGTTTGAAAATGATACCTACGCTTTATACGCTAACAATTTAGGATATTGTAATTTAATCGTTACAAACAGTGTGATTTTATCCCCGGTCCAACTTCCTGGTTCAAATTTCAATGTAACTGCTGATTATAATTGGTGGGGTAGTAATGATAAGCCGGTTATTACAGGCCCTGATAATCTGACTTTGAATTATTGGCTGGTTATGACTTTGAAATCTGACAATAAACCCGGTTTTAGTAAGAATATCAAGGCGGGTATTGATCACTATACTGATGGTGTGATTAATTATGCCTTTGATGGTTATTTACCGGTAAGGGAATATTTATTTAGTGTTTCTAATGGAACTATTAATCCTGTATCTGGTAATTTGACCGATAGTGTTGTGAATGCGGTGTTTAATGCGAGTAGTTATGGTAATTACACGGTGAATGCGACTGTTGATAATCAGACTGTGAGTTGTGTTTTTGAGTTGTTCCAGGTGAATAGTACTACCACGGTTAATTTATCGAATTCCACGGGTAAAGTGGGAAATAAGGTGGTCATTACTGTGGATGTTAAGGATGAAAATGGTGATCCTATAAATGATGGTGAGGTTGAGTTCTTTATTGGAAACACGTCTATAGGTAAGGTTCAGGTTGTAGATGGTAAGGCTGTTAAGGAGTGGGTTGTTGATGGTGATAGTGGTGAGTATGAGATTAATGCCCGGTATCTTGGATCTGAAGCTTACCTACCATCGGATAACTATGCAGTTTTCCTGTTGGACGCGGTTGCTCCGGTGCCTAATGCAGATGTAAAAAGTGGTTTGTATAATACCACGAAAAAGGTGACTTTAACTGCTACTGATAATCAGGATTCCAGTCCTAAAATCTACTATACCACTGATGGCACCACACCCACCACTGAAAGTACATTTTATAAAGGTTCTATTAGTATTAGTAAAACAACTATATTGAAGTTCATTGCCGTGGATAGTGCGGGTAATGTTAGTCCAGTGCAGACTGAGGCTTACACCATAGACACTGCTAAACCCACCATCACTTCAATTGACCCAGCCAATGGTACAACTAAAGTATCTGCAAGTAAAATCATTAAGGTCACCTTCAGTGAAACCATCAAAGCAGGCAGTAACTTCTGGGTGGATCTTAAAAATAGCAGCGGTAAAGCGGTGCCGTTCAATTATTCCATTAGTGGTAAGGTTTTAACCATCGATCCGAAGAGTAACCTGGCTGAGTCACTTTACACCTTATGTATTCATACTGGTGCGGTGACTGATCTGGCTGGTAACCCAGTAGCAGTGATGTCAACCAAATTCAGCGTAGGAAACCCACCTACCATAACCAGTACCAACCCGGCCAACAACAAGGTGATCAATACGGCTAATAAGGCGATAGTGATCACTTTTAGTGAGAATATCAAGGCTGGTAGTGTGTTTACTAGTATCAAAGTCACCAACCCTGACGGAGTATCGGTAAAACCATTATACAAAGTAATAAACGGTAAAACTCTAACCCTGACACGTAATGGTTA
>JALHJL010000038.1 GCA_022839625.1 Phycisphaerales bacterium | reverse complement strand
GCCACGGCGAAACGTCCGCGCCCCTCTCGCTGAGATACACCGTGGCGACCTCTGGACCGATGCCGGTCACTGCGTCCAGCCGCTCACGAATCTCCGCAAGAGGGCGCATGCGCCTATGGCGCCTGCAGACGTTCGGGTCCTCCTGGTGCACGGGCTCGCGACGCCAAGCAGTAGCCGACCTCAGCGCCGCCACCGCCGCCGGCACCCCATTTTCCTCCAAAATGACGATCGGTACGATCAGGCGTCCTGGTGCGAGAATCCCTTCTCGCGCCCGTCCGGCGCGCGGCCGTCACGCCTCATTCAGGAGCTCGGGTGCCAGGAGGACAAACACCATCGTCCTTGCGTTGAACAGGGCGTGCAGCAGCACACAGGGCCACAGAACCCCGCAGCGCAACCGCAAGTACCCCAGGACCACGCCCATGCTCACCATCGGCAACACGTCCTGCGGCGGCGCGTGAACCAGGCCGAAGATGAAGGCCGACGCCACGATTGCGAGCCAGGCCCGGCGGAGGTGAAAGCACAACGCCTGGAGCAGCATGCCGCGAAAGAAGAGCTCCTCGGTCAGCGGGGCGACCACCACCGCCCCGACGACGAGTTGGATCACGCCGCCCACGCCCCACTCGCCGCGCCCCAGCGCCTGGAGGACCGCGTTCAGCGGAGGCGACTCGTCGGGGTAGAACCAATGCCACACGATGCGACCCATCTGGGCCTGTAGAGCGGTGAGCGGCAAGAGCACGAGGAGTGCCAGCACACAGGCCAGGACACAGGTCGCGGGCCGGGACGGGCGACCGCCGGGCTCCGCACGCCGCGCCCGCACCAGCAGCACTACCATGAGCAACAGGACCGGTGTGCGGGCTACGTGCTCGACCAGCGCCAGGCGATGCCATGTATCCGAGCCGGGGGTCGGTGCGTCGCCCGACGGCGTGCCCCCGAAAAGGATGACCGCGATCCTCAGCAGAGCCATGTAAGCGAGCAGGACGGTGCCGAGACCGACGATGGTGGGGCCGCCCAGCGGGACCGCCGTTCCGGCCAGCGGGTTCCTCCACTGGCCGCTGCGCAGCAGCCAGGCGAGCACGCCTAGCGCGCAGATCCCGCCCGCGCTCAACAGCACGATGTTGATGATCTCCAGCGCAGGCGCCATGGCTCCTTCTCTGATCCCGTCGGCGCGGACATACTAAATCACGGCACGGGCTTTGGCCGCAACCCGCCCTGGATGTCCGTTGAAAAAGGGGGGCTGGGTCCGCGCCGGCGGGTTTTCGCGGTGGCCCTGTGTGGGACTCTCGCGGTGCCTGTGTGCCTTTTCAACGGACCGCCGGATTTCGGCCGCGCGGCGGGGACGTGGCCGTCTGGCCCGCGTGGCGGCGTGGCGCGCGGGGAACTCTCGAATTTCGCCGGGCGGCCGCGAGGATTTCTCGTTCCCGGTTGCCACTTGCCCGCTGCGATTCGTACACTTCCTTCGTATTGCGCGGTTTCACCGGGGCACGGACCGCTCGGCCGCGTGCGAGCGAATGTTATGGTACTTTCGGGCAAGCTCCTGACCTGCGTGCGGCAACTGGTGCGGCAGGAGGAGGGCCCCACCGCTGCCGAGTACGCCATTCTTCTTTGTCTGGTGGTCGTCGCCCTGATCGGGGCGATCACAGGGGTGTCGCAGGCGATGCAGCGCGTGATGTCGGCGGCAGGGGACGCCCTCACACTGGCCCCCTAGCAGTCCGCCGGAGAAGTGTAGCGCCGGGCCTGAGCTCGCCGCAGCGAGTCGCCTGCAGCGACCTGCCCGCCGTGGCGGGTGTCCGGCGAGGATCTCATCCGGCTCGAGAAACGTCGGACACTGAGGTCCGACGCTACCGGGTCGCATCGGCGTCTCGCCGGTGTTCGGCCCACGGAGACTTGTGCGGCGGACTGCCAGCCCGACTTTGGCAGATCGGCGCGTGCAACCGTAGCGGCCGACCACCGGGTCGGTCGTCGAGAATCGCTGCACGCTCCACGGCCGAACCAGGAGGCCGGCCGGGGCACGCTGGTGCAGATTGCTCCGGCAGGAAGAGGGGTTTGGGGATATTCCCCCGGCCACTAGGCGCAAAAAAAGCGACGTGAAGGATCAGCAGGCCCGTGGTGCCCTTCAGAGTCTTCGGATACGTTGCTCGCCGCGCGACGTTGCCGTCTGACAGCGTCCTCTCGGAATTCGCTGCTCGTCCAGAGTCTTGAGTCCCGCGAGATACCGCACTTATTGGTTCTGCGATCCCACTTTGCCGTTGGCCGTTTCCTCGGCTTTGTGGTTTTCTCTCGCCGGGCCGCGCTGGCCACGTTAAGCAACCAGTGCATCCTCTCTTCGAGTTCCGCGTTCCTCCAGAGTATTGCCCAACATATCCTAGCCCACCGGCCGCAGCCGACAGGCTCCTCTCATGGGCTTTCGCTCCCTACAGCACTCGAGGGTTCGGAGGTCCACTTGCCACGGGCGGTGCCAGCGCCCGCTACGTTCCGCCTTCAGGGTTTGCCTACCCTCTTGGCGGCTTACTCCCTCCGAGCCCGTGCCGGTTTTTTTTCACACCGGCGGCGCTCTTGGGATTCGCCCTTCGGAGCTTTCTCCTCCGGGAAGGTAACCGCCGCGTTTCCGCAACGGCAGAACCCACATACCGTTTAACCCATCGGTGCTCCCGTCCCGACAAGTCGGGCTGGGCCGGCCCAACGGGCCGCGGTTTCTGGGCTTTGACCCTTCCAGGAGTCCCTGGCGACCGAGGCAGGGTTAGTACACCGGCCGCTGGTTGCTCCCTTGGGCTTCACCCTTCTAGGGCCTCCCAGCGATGACCTCGTCCGGGCTTTCGCCCAAACTCCTCCCACGCGCTTTGCGAACACCAGCCTTGCGACCAGCGCCCGCCGGCGCCCCGGAGTATCAATCGGTCACCGCTTGGCCCCGTCCAAACAGCCGGCGAACCGGCCGCCGCACGGGACAACCCTTTTAGGGTTCTCGCACCGGCACGTTCCCGGGCATTTGAGCGAGCCGCCGTTCGGGCTTATTGCTTCGCCTCGCGCCGCGCCGTGCATCACTGCCGACAGTCCGACGCTCTTAAAACGGCCACACCTCGCTCGACCGAAGTAGCTCGGGATACGCCTGAGGTGCCGAGCCTCACGCGACCTTCACGTCGCACAAGTAATATAGCACGAACCCGCGCAGGCGTCAACAAAACTCGCCAATGTTAGGGAATTGACAGCGTGTCACAGACCACTTACGAACGGCCGATAAGCAGTAACTTATTGTGCGCTCGATGACAGAGGGCATGTCAGCGCGCGCAAATTCTTCGCGGAAATTTGTCCATCGACAATTTGTGCACTGCCTTTGCACCAGTCATCCGCACCGTCGTGAGCGGTTTGGTTCTTGCCACCCTTAATAATCCGACCGCGCCGTTCGCAGACCGACGCCGGTCGTGCACGCGCACGGCTGCGTTACCGCGCCGAAGGGCCTCGCCGCGCGGCACGCGACGACTGCGGCAGCTCGATCCAGTACGCAGGCTTCGCGGTCAGGAACAACAACCGGCGCTCTTGCGGGTGGACCAACACTTGCCAGGGCAGCGTGTTCGTCGTGTCGATGGGGTAGCGCTTCTCAACAATGCCGCGCGGGTTGTACGTGTTCAGGTGGCCGTCGGTCTCGGCCGTGTAGATGGCGGCGGCCGGCGGAGACAGAGACCGAGATAACCGGAGAGACCCTGTTCGGTCCGGCGGCCCAAGTCCCCGGGACTTCGGCGACCGGTCGGGGGGCGAATAAGGGGCGAACCCGAAATCGCAGGAACGACGCCGAGCAGGGAGTCGGAGGTGGGCGCAGTACCAAAGAGACCCGGGACGACCGGGTGGAGGGAAGGACCGCCGCTTTCACCACATGTCCAAAGCGAGGACCGGCTGCCGGACTGCCCCGCGAGGGAAGGCTCTAACCCGGCCAAAGGCGCCGCGGCCCCAGCAACCGACGCGCCTGGACCCAGCCCGCAAATTGCAGCGGACGCTATATCGAGTGACCAAGTCGCAACCCGAAAGGAGGTTCACGCTACTCCACGATAAGGTCTGTCGATTCGATATCCTGGAGGAAGCCCGGCGGCGTGCTGGAAGAAGGCAAGGTGACTCATCCGGTCGGCGGCTCGCCGCAAGGCGCTCCGAGTACCCCGCATGTCAACAAGATCTGCCGGTCGGCCCCTTACAGTACAGAGAACATCCTTTTCAGCGGATTGCTAAAGGGGGCTGCCCGCGAACGGCCGGCCCGGCTCGCTACGGGTCGTGGCGCGCCGCGGAGCACTTCCGCGAGTCGCGCTGTCCCGCCAGCCGGCGCGCCAGGGTGACGGCGCGTTGCCCCAGAGTGCGCTCGGCCAACACGCCCAGCACGTGCCGGTTGAGCAGCCAGCGTGGACCGTGGCGGAGCATGTGCCCGAAGGCGCTCCAGTCAAGAACGTGACGGTCCTCGTGGCCCCGCAGGACGGCGTTGGCGAAGTGTTCCGCCAGGTGCCGCTCGCAGGCGGCGCGCCGGCGGCGGTATGCGCTACTGCCGCGCGGCCCCCAGTACGCCGCCGACACGCGCCGCCGCTCGTTGACGAACGCCGCCGTGTGCCGCAGCCGGCCGGTCTTGCTCGCGGGCTGGAGCGTGAAGCGGGCGAGGACTTCATCGACGAGCTTCAGCGGGTGCCGCGCGACGAGCCGCAGGAGGAAGTCGTAGTCCATCGCGTAATGCAGGCGTTCGTCGAGCAGGCCGATCTCGTCCAGCACTTCCCGGCGAAACAGCACGCCGCATTGCTCCAGGCTGAAGCCGCGCGTCCAGAACTCGATCATGGGCGCGAGCGTATCCACGTTGGGGGTCTTGGTGCGGAGCACTCGGCCGGACTCGTCGACCATGTGCACGCGCCCGGCGATTGCCTTCACGCCGGTCGCGGCGCGCAGCTCGCGGGCCGCGACGCGGAAGGCGTCCGGCTCGTAGGCATCGTCGGCGTTGATCCAGGCGATGATCTCACCCCGGCCGCGGCGGAAGCCCTTGTTCAGGGCGTGACTCTGCCCGCGGTCCGACTCGCTCACCCAGGTCAGATGGGGGTAGCGGCGCAGGATGTCGAGCGTGCCGTCGGTCGAGCAGTTGTCGTAGATGAGGTGCTCGAAGCTGGGGTACTCCTGGTCGAGCACGCTGCGGATGCAGCGCTCGATGAAGCGTCCCTGGTTGAAGGACGGGGTCACGACCGAGATGAGCGGGCACGTGTTCATGCGCTCCGATGCGAGATACGTGGCTGTCCCCAATTTTGCGGTAAGAGGGTGCACAGCAGCCGGCCCCACTCCCAACGGTCCCGGCCACGCGGCGCGACCATCAGCGAGCGGAACGCGGCGCGCGCCGCCAACCCGTGCGCGCCCTCGCGCTCCGCCACGTCCCGGTGCATCGCCAGCATACGGGCCAGGCCGGCGCGCCACGCCGCCGCGCAATCCGGCCGCCGCAGCAGCTCGCGCCGGGCCAGGTAGCGTGAGCGAAGCTGGGCCTCCCGCACGCGGCGCAGGTCCGCAGCAAGGCTGGCCGGGGCGTCCCAGCCACAGGTCACAAGGCGTTCGTCGAGCACGATCGCCGGACCGCGGCAGGCCAGCCGTAGCCACAGCAGGTAATCTTCGCACATCTTCAAGCTCGTGCAGAACGGCCCGGCGCGCGGGAGGTGCCCGGCCCGCACCATAACGCCCGACGTCAGCAGGAAGAGCCCGTCGAACAGAAAAGGTGCCAGATCGACGGGCCGGCCATACGGCACGTCCGGCAGGGCCGGCGACCATTCGGCTCCATTGGCGGCGCGCCGCCCGCCGTGACAGGCGACGAAGACCGCCTCGGGATACCGTTGCAGCGTGTCGAGCTGCCGCGCGATCTTCGTTGGGTGCCACTGGTCGTCGGAATCGAGGAAGGCCACGAACTCGTTGGGCCGGACGCAGAGGCCGGTATTGCGGGCGGCGGATACGCCGGCGTTGGGTTGGTACAGGTACCGCACGCGGCCGGCATATGTTTGGAGCGCGGCGCGCGTGTCGTCGGTGCTCCCGTCATCCACGACCACGATGTCGCAGTACTGGGCCGCGGTTTGGTGCAGCACGCTCTGAATCGCCCTCGTGACCCACGCGGCGCGGTTGTACGTCGGGATCACGACCGTCACACGGCCGCTGGTCACCGGGGCCGCCGGCGCGGCCGGGAGTCGGCGCGGCGCGCGGCCCCCGACCAGCGATCTCAGGGCGCCCCAAACCCGGAGTCCGCCGAGTTGCTCGCCGAGCACTGCCAGCACGTGCCGGTTGCCCAGTGCCAGCGGGCGGCGGTACAGCAGCTCGGCCACGAGCTTCCATCGCACACGGTGCCCGGACTTGTGCGCGTTGAGGATTTCCCGCAGCAAAGCGTCCGCCGCCGAGCGATTGCAGGCCCGCGCCAGCCGCCAGTGGCGCCGGGTGAGGGGCGAGCCCCAGTAGCGGCGCGAGACGCGCTCCGCCTCGCGCCCGAACCCGCTGAAGTAGCGCGCCTGCCCCGTCTTGCTTTCGGGGTGGACGACGAAGCGCGCGAGCACCGCGTCGATTACGCGAATCGGAAAGTGCTGCGTCAGACGCAGCCAGAAATCGTAGTCCATCGCGTAGTGCAGGCGCGGGTCGAACAGGCCCACCCGCTGGAGGACCTCGCGGCGGAAGAACATCCCCGGCTGGGAAAGCCCGTGGTCGTGCGACCAGACATCGACCAGGTACTCGTGGTCCTCGAAGAACGGCGTCGTGGTGTTCAGGATTCGCCCGTCCGGGTCCACCACGTGGATCCGGCCCAGCAGCACCAGCGTCCCGGTCCCGCGGCGCAGCTCGCGCGCCACGAGGTCGAACGCACCGGGCTCGTAGCAGTCGTCCGCATTGATCCAGGCGATGATCTCGCCGCGCGCCCTGCGGATCGCCTTGTTGAGTGCGTCGCTTTGCCCGCGGTCAGGTTCGCTGACCCATGTCACGTGCGGGTAGCGGCGCAAGACGTCCAGCGTTTGATCGGTGGAGCAGTTGTCGACGACGATGTGCTCAAACGGCGCGTAATCCTGCGCTAGCACGCTTTGGATGCAGCGCTCGATGAAGCGGCCCTGGTTGTACGACGGCGTAACGACGGAGATCAGCGGGCGTGCGCCGAGCGGAGCCCGGGCGGACGCGAGCGGGCACTCCGTCGCGGCGGTCGTCGGCATGTCGAGCACGGCCGCCTTCACGGACAGACCTCCTGGGTCGCGCGCGGGCTCGCCGTCGGGGCGCCCCCGTGTTGTGGCGCGGCTGACGGCGGTCGTGGCGGGGACCTGTGCCCGAACCGCCGCCAGAGGCCCACCAAGCAGCGCCGCACAAACCAGTAGCCGCGCACGCGCCGCGCCAGCCCGTCGAACGCGCGCAGGCACACAGTCGCCGCGATGCACGCGCGTCGGACGACCGGGTTCTCCCACTCCACGTAAAGCTCGAAGTGGTCGAAGCACTCCTGGACTTGGCGGCGGGAAAAGCCCGGCAGATCCAACACGGCCTGCCGTCGCTCGCGGTCGACCGGCAAGTTCGCAGGCAGCAGGCCGGCCTCCTGGCAGCGCTGGTGCAGGACCGTTCCCGGATAGGGGAAGAAGATCGACGTGCGCGCCGCGTCCGGGCGGATGAGCCGGTTCATCCGTGCCGTCTCGAGAAACTCTTTCCGCGTCTCGCCGGGCAGACCGATGAGGTTGTACAACGCGACGCGCATCCCGTGACGACGGGCGGCCTGGACGGTGCGCAGGACGTCGTCGTTGCTGTAATAGCGGTTCAGGACCTCGCGCCGCACCCGCTCGCTGCCGGACTCGATCCCGATGTTGACGGAGCGGATGTTCGCGCGGGCGAAGGCCTGGAAGAAGGCTTCGACGTCCGCGTGCGGAGTGACGCGGATGTTGGCCCCAAAACGGATCGGCTGGCGGCGGCCCGCGTTCAGGGCAGCGAGCTTGCGGCACAAACTTGCCGTCCAATCCGGGTTGAGCATGAGCGTCTCGACTTCGAGGTACATCTCCTGGTCGGTGTCCGGCGGGGCGGCCAGCGACCTGATCTCATCGGCAATCGCGTCCGGGTCGCGCATCCGGACATAGCGCCCGCCCGTCAGCTTCCGCAACGCGTGGTTGCAGCAATACGTACACTGAAACGGGCAGCCGCGGCCCAGCAGCACCGTGTGGATCGGCGGGCGCGCCCGGTCGAGCCACTCGTCCCACAGCTCCCGGTCCGCGAAGGGCAGCCCGTCGAGCGGCTGGAGAAAATCGCGCGGCGCGTTCCGCTCGACGCCGTCGGCGGCGCGGCACCAGAGGTTTGCGATCTTGCCCGGACGCACGCCGCGTTCGAGCTGCGTTACCAGCTCCAACGTGGGGTACTCGCCCTCCCCGACGCACACGGCGTCAAAGCCGTCCGAGAGCGGCTCGCTCGGATTCAGCGACGCATGTACGCCGCCGATGAGCTGGAACAGGCCGGGCTGCAAACGGCGAACGTGCGCGGCGGCGCGAGCGATGAACGGATACTGAGTCGCCACGGCCGTGCAGCAGAGCAGGTCGGGCGCGAAGTCGCGCAACGGCCGCTCGAGCAGGGGGAAGTCCTGTTCGCCCCGCTTGCTCTCCAGCACGACGAGCCGCGTTTGATGCCCATGTTGCCGAAGCAGCGCGGAGATGTACGAGATGCCGAGCTGAATGGCCGCGGCGCAAATCGGCCGGCGGTCAAAACGCCGGTGGCCGTCGATCGAGTACACGAAGAGCACGCGTGCCAAGAGCCGTTCACCTCTCTGTCGCTGCCGCCGCACAGGGCTGCGCGGCGTGATGGGGGATCGCGTCGGCTTGCTGCCCGATCCGCGGTGCGGGACGGGATGTTTGCGGCGCTGCACACGTCTCCCAACCCAGGCGCTGGGCGATGCCCCGTGCCCAGCGACCCGGCGTGTAACGGGGCGACGCGCGTCCTCGGCGCCGGCACCAGGACGCGATCGCGCGCCGATACTCGTCGCGGTACTGCTCAGCCACGTCGCCAGGCGCCGAAGTGCGCCGGACGAACTCACGTCCGCGCAGCCCCATTGCCCGTGCCCGCCGGCCCTCGCGGGCCAGCAGCACGAGCCCCCGGGCCAGTTCCACAGACTGACCGTTCCACGCGACGTAGCCGGTGAGCAGGTGCTCAATCTGCTCGGGGACGCCGCCGACGGCGTACGCGACCACCGGCGTGCCGCACGCCAGCGACTCCAGCACAGTCAGCGGGTAGTTCTCGGCTCGGGACGGAAACAGGCACACGTCGGCACAGGCGTACGCCGCGGCCAGCCGCTCACGCTGCGCGATGAAGGGCAGGACTTGCCCCGGCACGCCGCTGGGCGTCAGCACACGATCGCCGTCTCGTCCCACGACGAGCACTTGCAGCCGGCGGACCGCGGCACCGGCCGCCCGTAACGCCGCGACAGCATCTTCCGCCCCCTTGCTCCGATCCGACCAGTTGTTGCCGGACACGATGACCGTGAAGCAGTCGGGCGCCAGGCCGAACTGCCGGCGCACGGCCGCGGTGTCGTCGCGCGGTGCGAATGTCTCGCAGTCAATCGGCGGGCGAATCACGCGCTGCGGCAGTCGGCGCAGCGCCGGCAGCTCCCCCACGCGCTCAAGTAGCCAGCGGGATGGCGTGACGAGGCGCGCGTGAGCGGCCGCGATCAGCCGCGGCTTGAGCTGGCGATAGAGACGGGTGCGGTCCACGTGGCCCACCGGGTATACGCCTGCCTGTGAGCAACGTCCGCAGGCCTGACGCCAGCGCGTGCACTGCTGCGGCGCGGCGCAGCCCCCGGTCAGCGGCCAGAAATCATGCAGCGTCCACACGACGGGCTTGTCGAAGCCCCACAGGGGCAGCGCCGCGATCGAAACGTACCCGCCGTGCAAGTTGTGCAGATGCAGCACGTCGGCGGCGGCATACTGCGAACGAAGCCGCCAGAGCAACGAGCTGAAGTGCCCCAGGTCGCTGAGACCATGCCGCTGGAGCCAGAGTGCCAGCCGTGTCTCCCGCCAGCTTCCTGCGGGCTGGGCGTCGTGCTCGTCGCGGCGCGGGGTGCGAACGAACGCGGAAACATGGTCGCCGGCGGCGCGCAGCACGCCGGCCAGCAGGCCGCCGAACTGACCCGCGCCGCCGCCGCTCTGGTGCGTGTTCACCATCAGCACGTTCAAGGCGGCCCGGCGGTTTGTACTGCGCGTCATGGGCGACACCATCGTTGCATATGCTCCGCGAGTTCATCGCCCGTCCAGTTGCGCACGAGGCAGCGGGGCAGCGCATAGCGGCTGCGGGCCCAGCGGGCGTTGCCGGGGCGGTTGGCGAAGGCGCAGGAGAATCCGGCGCTGCGTACGGCGTCTTCGCACAGGGCATCAAAGTCGTCCCTGCCGCCAAACGGATACGCGAAGGTGTCCACCGGGAGGCCCAGGCGTTGCTCCAGCGCCCGCTTGCAGCCCGCGATCTCCTCGCAGATCTCGTCCACGCTGAGCGCCGAGAGCTGCGAATGCGTCCACGCATGCCCGCCCACGGACAAGCCGGCAGCCGCCCAACCGCGCAGCTCCCGCCAGTTCATCGGGCGCGAGTCCGCGGTGGCCTGTGGCCGCAGGCCGCTCTGCTCTGCCAGGTCGGACAGCGCCTTTCGGCGTGCGTCGTCAGGCAGCGGCTTCAGCGTCGCGTGGATGACACGATAGGTGATGGACCGGTCCGCGTGGGCCGGGACGAGCGTGCCGTTGGGCAGCTTCCAGCCGCCGGACGCCGGCTGACCGTCGAAGACGACTTGCTCGAGCGCGTCCCACCAGAATGGCTGTCCCGTGCCGATCGGCTCCGCCAGTGGAAACACGATCGCCTCCAGGCCGCGCTCCGCCAGCAACGGCAGCGCGTGGTGGAAGTTGTCCGCGTACCCGTCGTCAAACGTGATGAGCACGCGCGGCTTGCCGCCGTCGAAGCTGAGCTGCGACACGCCGGAACGGCCCAGGCTCCCGAGAAACTCGGCCACGCGCAGCGGCCGCGTGTTGGCAGCCAGCCAATCGAGGTGTGCGACGAAGTTCGCGGTACTCGTCGCGAGCAGGTTCACGTCGCGTCCTGCCTCCGGCACGACCCGGTGGTAGAGCAGTACGATCGTGGGCGGCGCGAATTGTCGCCGCAACGTCGCCCGCAGCCGTGACGGCCTCTGCTCCGCCGGCCCCGCGTTCCAGGGCCCGCTCACAGTTGTGCCTCCCTCGCCCAGGGAGCATCGGCAGCTCGGCGGTCGCGCCGACTCTTCGCGTTCTTGCGGAACCAGTAGAAACTCTCGTACGACCACACGCACCACCAGCGCCCAAAGCGCATTTGCGCAGGCAGCTCGGCCAGAGCGGCGCGAATCGCCGCGACCTCGCCGGCAGGTACTTCCGCACCGCCGTCACCCCGACTCAGGTACCAGCGCCAGCGACGTCCGCCCGGACACCGCCGCGCCACTTCCCGCAGGAGGAAGCGCCGTTGCTCGGGTGTGTTGTAGAAGCCGCCGCAGGCGGTGAGATCGAGGCCGGCCTGCCGTGCCCAGCGGATGAGCGTGCCCGGCCAGAGGGCCCGGTCGAGCGGCTGCGCGCTGCGGTACCAGCCGAGCTGCTGTAGCCAGCGCCACATGTACGTATCCGACGTCAGCGACAGAATGCCGCCGGGCCGCAGGACCTCGGCCAGTCGCGCAAGCCAGCCGCGCGGATCGTGGACGTGCTCGATCACGCCGGTCGAGACGACTGCATCGAAGCTGGCCGGCTCGAAGGGGATGTCGGCGTCACAGACGAGCCGTGCCCCGGCCGGACCGCGCTGCCGGATGTACTCCAGCCGCTGCGGACTGATCTCCAGCCCCGCGAGCTGCTTATAACCCAGGTCCGCCAGCGTCCGCAGGAGGCGTCCACTGCCGCACCCCGCTTCGAGGATGTGCGCGTCCTTCGGCAGCTCCAGCAGCGGCTGGATGCCGACCGCGTATCGAAAGCGCTCCGTGGCAACCGGGTACTCGTCCAGGTGTCTCGCGGCGGCGTCCCAGGCGCGCGGCAAGTCGCCAGAAACGGGGTCCTCACACGCCTTGCTGGCCCGGGCCGCGACGATCACCGGGTAGTCCGGGTCAACGTGCTCCAGCTCAATCGGGCGCAGCTCGTGCGCAGCGCGACCTTCGAGGAGTGCCGCGGCGGAACGCACGTTGCCGTAGGTCCGCAACGCGACCTCCGCGGCGGCGAATGGACCTGTCAGCAGCCGTTGAACTGCCTGCGGCGTGAAACGCCAGTAATCGCCCCAGCGCTCAGAGTCGTACTGCGAAACCTGGCTGATGCCTGGCACGGTCAGGAGGAGGACACCGCCGGGCTTCAAGGCGCGCCACGCGCTGCGCAGCGCGGCTGACACATCGAAGATGAACGGCAAGGTCTGCGTCAGGATGAAGCAGTCGTAGGCCGCTTCGGGCAGGGTCGCGGCGCGGGTCAGGTCGCCGACGATGGTTGTGCTGGGCGTGTCCACCAGGCTCAGCACGTCGTGCTCGGCGACTCGGGAGCCCCCGAAGCGGCGCGTGTACTCGTCGCCCCCGACCTCGAGCACGCGGCCGCGGATGTCGTCGCGCCAGGTGTGCAGGAAGTCCTCGATGTAGTGGCGATCGATCGGCAGGCCGCGATCCAGGCCGAACTGGCGGCTCAGCGGTGTTGGGGCAGCCTCGTTCGCGCCTGGGGTCTCGGCCGGTCTCTCATTCACCACGGGCGAGGACCGTTCCCACAGGCGGGTGGCGGCGATCAGGAGGCAGAAGCGCGTCTGGCCCGTCACCCGAAACGGCGGACGCACCGCGCCGTTGGTCTCGTAGTCAAAATGGTGCAGCAGGTAGCGGAATCCGCAGGCATCCAGCAGGGCCAGGATGCCGTGCAGGTGCTGGCCGCATTCGGGGAAGCCGTGGTACTCGACGACGAGGTGCCGGACGCGGTGCAGCTTGTGGGCCGCCTCGCGCAGGACCTCCCATTCCGCGCCTTCGATGTTCAGCTTGAGCAACTCGACCGGCTCGTCGAGGTAGTCGGACAGCAGGACCGTCCGGACGCTGTGGGACGATGGCGGCGCGGAGCCCTCGAGCGCAAGCCGCCCGCCGTCCGCGCCGTCGGCGACGAAGCAGGACATGCCGCGCTGGCCGGCGACCGCCGCGGGCACCACCTGCACGCCTGCCAGGCCGTTGTCGTCGATGTTTCGCTGGAGCAGGCTGCGGACGCCGGCGTCCGGCTCGAACGCGATCACCCGACCCGCCGGCGCGAGCCGCTTGAAGCGCAGGACGCTCAGGCCGATGTGGCTGCCGCAGTCGAGCACCAACGGCTCCGCCGTCTGCGGCCGGAAGTCGTAGATGCCCCAGGCGAAGATGTGCTTGTACTCCATGTACAAGGAGAGCAGATCGTCGTAGTGGATGCGGTACCCGTCCAGGTCGAGGCAGCCGGGGCGGAACCGCTCCGCCGCCAGCGCCTCGCGACGCAGATGACGCAGGCGGCGCGCCATCGTCCAGTCGCGCAGCGCGCGCCGACCACGGCCGCGCAGCTTCCAGTACTGCCGGTGCCAGATCGAGCCGGCGGGCGCAGAGCCCCGGCCCGACAGCGCCGGGGCTGTCGAAACAGATGGCGTATTCATGGGCCTACTCGCTCACTTCTATCGGGTCCTGCCGGCCTGCTGGTGCGAGAATCCTCCGCGGCCCGCGTCCAGGCTGGAATCTGTGCCGGCGTCCGCCGGCCAGCACAACTCCCCGCCGTCGCGCTGCCGGTCGGCAACTCCTGCGCGAATCCGCCCATTCAGGGCCTGAATTGGAATCCCCGATATTCACTCGTTGCAGGCAATGGCGCGCCGTGGGGGTCGCGCCGCGGTACGTACCGAGCACCCTGACGCAGGAACTGCGCGCATGGGCGAACCCGTCATTCGCGTCGAGAGCCTCGGAAAGCGCTACAAGATCGGGCGCGTTGCGCCCGCCGCGCGCACCTGGAGCGCGACGCTCAGCAGCGCCCTCGGAGCGCACCTGCGGCGTCTGCGCCTGCTGAGCGACCGGGGCGACGAGGATGAGTTCATCTGGGCGCTGCGGGACCTGAGCTTCGAGGTCCAGCCGGGTGAAGCGGTCGGCATTATTGGTCGCAACGGGTCGGGCAAGAGCACTCTGCTGAAGATCCTCTCGCGGGTGGTTTGCCCGACGGTCGGGCGCGCCGTGATCCGTGGGCGCGTCGGCAGCCTGCTCGAGGTGGGGACCGGCTTTCATCCGGAGCTGACGGGCCGGGAGAACATCTTTCTGAACGGGGCGATCTTGGGCATGTCGCGGGTCGAAATCCGGCGCAAGTTCGACGAGATCGTCGCCTTCTCCGAGATCGAGCGGTTCCTGGATACGCCCGTCAAACGCTACTCCAGCGGCATGTACGTGCGGCTGGCGTTTGCCGTCGCCGCCCACCTCGACCCGGAGATTCTGCTCGTGGACGAAGTGTTGGCCGTGGGGGACGCCGCCTTTCAGCGCAAGTGCCTGGGCAAGATGGGGGCCGTGACCGCGGAGGGGCGCACGGTGTTGTTCGTCAGCCACAACACGCTGGCGGTCGAAGCGCTCTGTCAGCGGGCCCTGCTGCTTGAGCAGGGACGACTCGCCGACGCCGGGCCCGCCGCGCGAGTTGCCGCCCGCTACATGGCCGATATGTTGGAGCAGGCGCGCGGGGCGCTGGAGGCGGGCCGCACGAGGCACATCCGCGCCGTGCGCGTGATGACGGCCGGGGGCGCCGCGAGCGACTGCTTCGCGCTCGACGAGGAGATCGTATTCGAAATCGACCTGTTCCATGAACCCGCCCTCGAGCGTCCGCGGCTGGGCATCGGGGTCGCCAACCCGGCCGGACAGCGCCTCGTGACCATCCACACCGACATTCAACAGAACGAGCGCTGGGTACTCAGCGGCGCGCGGACGGTGCGGGCGCGGTGGCGGAACAACCGCCTGACACCGGGCCGCTACCGCGTGGATGTCGCGCTGTGGGGCGCATCCAGCGAAATCGAAACCCTGCCGGAATGCCGAACGCTCACGATCCTGCCGCGTGATGTATATGGCACAGGAGTGCTGCCGGACACCAATGGACAAGGCTACTACGTCCCGGACGCGCGCTGGGAGATGAACGTGACCCCGTGTACGCCGCGCGCCAATGGGCGATCGGTGGTGCCCGCCGTGGTGGGGAACTGACCGATGAACGTCGAAGCGCGCACCACCATCCTGCGCGACGCCCGGACCGGCGCGTCCCGCCTCGCCATCGCCGGCTTCGGACAGACGCGCGCCGAGCGCGCGGCGGCGATGGTGGCGCGTATTCGGTACCCGTCGAGCCGGTTTGAGCACCACCTGCCGCGGTGGAACGGGATCACGGGCTGGCTGTCGGCGCGGCAGGGGGCGCGCCTGTTCGACCTGGCCCGAGGCCTCGACGCAGTTGGCGAGGTCGTCGAGATCGGCAGCGCGTTCGGCCGCAGCACGGTGGCCCTCGGTTTGGGGACCCGCGCGCGGGGCGGGGGAAAGGTGTACGGCGTCGATCCGCACACCGGCGGTATCGGGCTGGCGCAGCAGTATGGCCCGCTGGCGCAGTCGTTCTCGTCGCTCGGACCGTTCCTTCAGAACATCGTGCGCTTCGGCCTGGAAGATGTGATTGTACCGCTCGTCCTGCCCAGCGCCCGGGCGGCGGAGGTGTGGCCAGGGCGGCCGGTCCGCCTGCTGTTCATCGACGGCTGGCACGACTACGACGAGTGCAGCCGCGACATGCTCGCGTGGGGGCGGTGGGTCAGCCCCGGGGGGGGGATCGTCGTTCACGACTACGACTGGGCCGAGGTGCGCCGGGCGGTAGAGGACCATCTGCCCAAACTCGGGGGATTTGGTGCGATTGAGGCGGAGGACCCGAACATGGCGGTCGTGCGCCGCGAGGCACAATGACGATGGGTACACAGGTCGATCGTCCGGTGTTCATCGTCGGCTCGGCCAGTTCCGGCACGACGCTGCTCGGCGTCATGCTGGACCGGCACCCGCAATTCGCGTGCGGACCCGAGCTGTACGCGTTCGACAAACGGCAGATCTACCAGCCGTTTCCGTTGGTCCAGCACGACTTCGCACGCTGGCTGCGGCGCGGGCTGGTCTCCGACGGCCAGATCGACACGCCCGACTTCTTCCACAGTCGTCCGGCGTACTTCTGCGACGCGGAGAGGTTAATCCGGCTGATGCACGAGGCCGAGAGCCTGCGCGCGTTCTTCGACGCGTTTTTCGACAACTATCTGCGGCAGCGCGGCAAACCGCGCTGGGTCGAGAAGACCGGGTCGAACGCGTACTACCTCGACAACATCCTCAAGCTGTACCCGCTGGCGCGGGTGGTCCATCTGGTGCGTGACGGCCGCGACGTCGTCTGCTCCCTGCTGAGGCGCGACCCACGGCCCTACCATGCGGTCAGCCACTGGCTCTACAACGTCTCCGCGGCGCTGGGCTGGCGGGGACATCCGGCGTACCTCGAGGTGCGCTACGAGACGCTGGTGTCTCAGCCCGAGGCGGCGCTGCGCGCGATCTGCGCGCACGTGGGAGTCGATTTCGAGCCACAGATGCTCGAGCCGGCGGAGAACGGGTACTGGCGCCAGTGCGCAGCCGACAGCGTTCACGCCTCGTGGGGAAACAGCCCGCTCGACGGCCCCGTGTCGGCCCGCTCCGTCGGCCGCTACCGGCGCGAGCTGACACCGGCGGCCGAAGCCCTGTTCTGGCGCATGCGGCTCTCGCCGTGGGGTCGCCGTCGACTGCGGGCGTCGCACGCCGGCGTGGCGGACTTGATGAAGTTGCTCGGCTACGCAGAAGGGCCGCCGGTCGGTCTGCGGCAAGTGCCGCTGGGCTTGTACGGGCAAGGACTGCGGCAGTTCTGGAAGCGCGGGCGTGCCTACTGGCGGTGTAACCGGCGGCTCTGGCTTCCGCTGACGCAGGTCGCCTGGTCGCGGTGAGCGGTGCGAGACCGGCCATGTGCGGAATCCTGGGAACGTACGAGCGCGAGACCACGCCCGAGTATCTGGCCGACTTTCGCCGCGCGCTCGCGCTCCTGACGCACCGTGGCCCGGACCGCACGCGCGTGTGGCACGGCCCGCGGATCGCGCTCGGGCACACGCGGCTGGCGATCGTGGACCTGTCCGAGTCGGCCGACCAGCCGATGAGCGACCGCTCCGGTCGCTACCGCATCGTGTTCAACGGCGAGGTTTACAACTTCGCCGAGTTACGGCGGGAACTCGAGGACGAGGGGGCGCTGTTTCGGACGGCCTCCGACACCGAGGTCATCCTGGAAGCCTACCGGCGTTGGGGCGCGGGCTGCCTGGAGCGCTTGAACGGCATGTTTGCGTTCGCCGTCTACGACACGCGCGAACACAAGCTCTTCGCGGCGCGCGACCGCTACGGCGTCAAGCCGCTCTACTTCGCGCGTGCCGGCGGGCACTTTTCGTTCGCGTCGGAGATGAAGGCATTGCTGGCACTGGGAGCGGCGAGCCGGCCGAACTGGGGCCAGGTCGCGCGCTTCGCGCGCGGTTGGGGCTGCGACACCGGCGGCGAGACCGTCTTCGCAGGGATCGAGGCGCTGCCGGCCGGACATTCCGTGGAGGTCTCCGGCGCGCGTGTGACGCTGACGCCGTGGTGGGACGTGTCGGAGCGGCGCGTCTCCGTGCCGCGGCGGTTCGGCGACCGGGTGGCCCGTTTCCGCGAGCTTCTCACCGATGCGGTCCGTCTGCGGCTGCGCAACGACGTGGAGACGGGCGTTTGTCTGAGCGGCGGAATGGACTCATCGGCCGTGTATGGGCTGGCGCGCAAGTTGCGTGCGGCCGGCGAGGTCCGTTGCGCGACTTCCGGGCAGATGAAGGAATTCCGCGTGTTCTCGGTGTCGCATCCAGGCACCGCCGTCGACGAGTTCCCGTGGGTCGAGCGCTGCGTGCGGCACTGGGGCGATGACGAGCCGGTGTCCGTCGTCCGCCCGGAGCCGGGCCTGCTCCCTGCGCTCCTCGACGAGCTGGTCTGGCACCAGGAGGCGCCGGTCTGGTCCTCGTCGGTGCTCGCCCTGCACATCATGTACCGCCACGTCAGCGAGCAGGGTACGCGGGTCATTCTGGAGGGCCACGGCGGGGACGAACTGCTAGGCGGCTATCCGTACTTCGCGGCGGCGGCGGTGGACACGTACGCGGCGCGCGGCGACTGGTGGCGCACGTGGCAGGCCGCCCGCTGTCTCGCCGACACGCGCAATCCGGCAATCGGCGAGGGCGGCCCGTCGGCCGGGCGAATCTTCCTGCGCAAGTTCCCGCGGCTGCCCGGCCTGCGCCGTTGGGTGGCCTGGCAGGCGCGCCGCTTGCGCGAGAATGCGTTTCGCTGGGGCGAGAATCCCTTCTCGCACCTCTCTCGCCGGCCGACGGAGGTGACCGCGCCGCCGACTACCCGGTCGTATCTCGCGCCGGAAATCGCCGGCGAAATCTCCTTTCTTCTTGGGGAGGGGGCAGGGGAAGGGTTGTCTCCGCTGCGCGCGGCGCTGCTTGAGGCCTTCACCCAGCGCATCCTGCCGATGGTGCTGCGCGTGGTGGACCGCGCGACGATGGCCTACAGCGTCGAATCGCGCGCCCCGCTGTTGGACCATCGGGTGGTCCAGTTTGCCTTCTCGCTCCCGGAGCACGACCTCGTCGCCCGCGAGACCAAGCACATCTTGCGGCGGGCGGTCGCTGATGTCGTGCCGCGCGCGGTGCGGCGCCGCCGGGCGAAGTTGGGCTTCGCCATCGCGGAGCGCGAGTGGTTCAACGCGCCGGTGGTTCACGAATACGTGCTGGACCTGTGCGGCAGCGCGGCGTTTCGCGCGTGCGAGTTCATCGACGGCCAGCGGCTGCGCGCGGACGTGGAGCGCTGTGTCCGCGACGGCTTCAATTGGCACGACACGACGCGCATCTGGGAAGGCTTGAACGTCTTCCTGTGGCACCAGCGATTCGCGCGTCCGCGCGCGGCCGCGGCGCAACCGGCCGCGGTCGAGCCGGCGCCGGCAGGGTGCTGAAAGGACGCCTATGCGTGCAACTGTTTGTTCGGTTCCCGACCGCCGGGCGGACCGCCCGGCGCAAGCGAGCGCGGGCGACGCGGTTCCGGCCGTCTTCGAAACCGACTGGCTCGGCTCGCGGCCCGTGTTCTACAACGAGCGCACGAAGCGCGTCAGCGAGAACCTCAACGACGTGGTCGATTTCGCCAATCTCGAGTTCCACCCCGAGGGTCTCAGGAACTACCTGCGCTTCGGATACTCCGTCTTTCAGCAGACGCCCGTCCGCGACGTGAAGTTCCTGCCGCAGGCGACACGGGTCCAGGTATGGCCGGGCGAACGGCTGGAGCTCGTTGCCCTCGCCGATCCCGTGGAGGACGGGCTCGGCGGCGTCAGCGATGAACGCGACGTGCTCGCACGGCTGGAGCACGTCGTCCACCAGTGGGAACAGCAGGTCGGAGGCGACATCGTGCTTCCGACGAGCGGCGGGTACGACTCCCGCCTGCTCAATCTACTCGTGCGCGACAAGCGGCGCATCCGCTCGTTCAGCTTCGGGCTTTCGTCGCGCCAGCAGATTTCGCACGAGGTCGTGTATGCGCGGGTGGTCTCGGAGAAGCTGGGGACACGCTGGCAGCAGATTCCCCTCGGCGACTTTCACCGCTATCTGGACGAATGGGATGCCTTGTTCGGTCTTTCCACCCACGCGCACGGCATGTACCAGCTCGAGTTCTACCGGCAGGTGGCCGGGCTCTGCCCGCCGCAGTCGCCGTTGCTGAGTGGCATCATTGGCGACGCGTGGGCCGGCGCGGTCCAGGTTCCCGCCATCGACTCCCCCGCCGATCTGACGCACCTGGGCTGGACACACGGCATGCACGCCGACGAGACGATGAGCCTGCTGCCCGCGGAGTCAGCCGCCGACCTGTTGGCGGAGGAGTACTTCGAGCGGAACCGCGCGCGGCTGCAAGACGCCCGGTTCCGCGTCGTCGAGGCCATGCGCTTCAAGATGATGCTCCTGGGGTATCTGTTGCGCGTTCCGGCCCACTACGGCCTTGCGCCGTGGTCGCCGTTCCTGCTGCCTGACATTGCGCTGGCGATGCTCCTGCTGCCCGACCAGCGGCGGCGACTACGCCGGTGGCAACAGGAGCTGTTCGCTCAGCAGGGACTGGATGTCGAATCCAAGGGCCTGCGGGTCGACCGGCGCAACACGCTGAACCAGCAGGCGCTGCGGCGCGTGCCGCCACCGCCGCTCGATGAGCGCTTGCTGAGCGAGGTGATACGGCTCGACTACGTGCGCTGGATCAACGCGTCCGTCCGCCGGCACGGGTTCGGCTGGGACCTGCTGTGGAAGCTCATCATGCACCGTCCCTGGGGACGTTCGCTGCGTCGCCGCGGGCTGCGGGACCGCCGAATGCAGGCGTACTTCGCCTATCTCACGCTGCGGCCCATTGAAGGCGCGCTGCGCCGCCGGAACCGGGAGCGCACGACATGATGCTCTATGGTGACTGGGCGCCCGGGCCATTGCGCTGCGAGACGCGGCTGCCCGGCCAGTGCGCCCTCGTGAACCTGGAGGGTCCGATTCTGCCGACGGACCACGCGGTGGCTGCCGCGCCCAAGGCCGGCCCCAGCCTTTGCTCCACGACCCTGCCGCGAACAGACGGACTGCTCCTGTGCAGCCTCGCGAACAACCACCTGATGGACTACGGCGCGGCGGGGTTGGCGACGACGCGTGCGGCTCTGGACGAGTGCGGGGGCGTCGGCGTCGGAGCGGGAGACACACAGGCCGCCGCTCGGCAGCCGGCATTCGTAAAGGACCGCGGCTTGACCGTCGGGATTATCGCCTGCTGCGAAGCGCAGTTCGGCGTGGCGGAAGTGGAGCGGGCAGGCGTCGCGGCGGTGGGGCCGTGGGTGTACGACACGGTCCGCGCATGCCGCGCACGGGCCGACGCCGTCGTCGTTTCGATGCACGCGGGTGCCGAGCTATCGCCGTGGCCGGCTCCGGCGCTTCAGGACTTGTATCGCTCGTGGATCGATGCGGGAGCGACCGCAATTCACGGGCATCATCCGCACGTTCCGCAGGGTATCGAGGAGTACCGCGACGGCCTGATCTTGTACGGGCCGGGCAATCTCGCCGTCGATCCGGCCGCCTGGCGGACGCATCCCAACGCGCTCTGGTCGCTGGCCGTTGACGTTGACCTCGCGGCGCGGCCGCCACGCTGGAGCGTTCAGCCATACGCCGTCTCCGGCGAGGGAGAGCACCTCGAGCTGCGCCCCACCGATCTTGCTGAGCACCGGGCCTATTGGCAGGACTGCCACCGCCCGCTTACCGACCGGCGTTTGCTCGAAGGGCTCTGGCAGGAGGTTGCGCTGCGGGCGTACGAGGCGTACTACCGGTCCTGGCTGCGATTTCCACACGAGCGGGGGGCAGCCTCGCCGGAGACAAGCGCGGCCGCCTGGCGGCGCTGGTGTGCCGGCATGAATCGCGCCGGCCGCCCGCCCAAGGCCTCGCGGCAGGACCTGCGCCTGTGGTACCACCTGTTCGCCTGCGCGACCCATCACGACTCGATCGCCACGGCGATCGGCGTACTGAGCGGCGAGCTCACCGACCTGCGCACGCCGGAGACCGCGACCCTCGTCGATCGCCGGATGTCCTGGACGCGCCCGCAGCCCGTGCTCGCGGAGGCGCCGGCATGAGGTGGCTCATCGTCAACACCGATTACCCGGAGTTCCTTCGGCGGCTGTATGCCGGGCATCCCGGGCTGGAGCACCGCAGCTACGCCGAGCAGTGGCGGGCGCGCGTGGACAGCCTGTTTGGCGTGGCGGACTTCTACTCGACGCATCTGCGGAAACTGGGCCACGAAGCGTGGGACGTGATCGCGAACTGCGAGCCCATGCAAAAGCAGTGGGCCCGCGAGCAGCACGCCGCGTGGCGCGGCGAAACGTGCTGGGAGTTTCGGCTGCGGCGCGGCGTTGTGCCGTGGCTGTCGCGCCGGCCGAACCGGCGCTGGCTGTACGAGATTCTCGAAGCGCAGCTCAAGGCGTACCGCCCGGACGTGTTCTACTGCATGGCGATCGAGACGCTGGGCAGCGACTTCGTGCGGCGGGCCAAACGCTACTGCCGCCTGGCCGTGGGGCAACACGCGGCCCCCCTGCCGTCCCAGGACATCGGGGCGTACGACCTGATGTTGTCGTCGCTGCCCAACCTGGTCGACCATTTCCGCAGCCAGGGTCTGCGCAGCGAGTTCGTGCGCCTGGCCTTCGAGCCGCGTGTGCTCACGCACCTTCACAACGGCCACAAACAATACGACGTGGTCTTCGTCGGCGGGCTCGGCGGCCCGCACGAGCAGGGCACGCAACTGCTCGAGGCGCTTGCCCGCCACCACGCGCTGCGCGTCTGGGGCTACGGGCGCGAGCGGCTGCCGGTGGACTCGTCGCTGCGCGCCGTTTGCCACCCGCCGCTGTGGGGCCTTGAGATGTACCGCGCCCTGCATGCCGCGCGCATCGTCTTCAACCGCCACATCAACATCGCCGCGAATTACGCCAACAACATGCGCCTCTACGAAGCCACCGGCGTCGGCACGCTGCTGCTGACCGACCGCAAGGACAATCTCGGCCGGCTCTTCGACCCGGGCCGCGAGGTCGTGGCCTACGACAGTCCGGAAGAGTGTGCGGAACTCGCCAGCCACTATCTCACGCGCGACGAGGAACGCGAGGCGATCGCCCGGGCCGGCCAAGCGCGCACGCTGCGGGAGCACACCTGGGCCCACCGCATGCGCGAAGTGGTCGATATCGTCGGCGGTTACCTCTGACTCGGCGACGCGAAGCAGGAGCTTCGCACCACGCCGGGCATGGCAGGCAAAGCTGGAGCTTTGCCCTACTGCGAGCCGTCGGGGCAGAACTGGAGCTTCGCCCTACTGGGGGTGCTGCTCGGGCTTCTCCGTGGAATCCAGCAACTTCATTCCCGCCGCGTCCTGGAGGCGCGTCAGGTCCGTCCAGAACGTGCCCGGGCCGGCGAAGATCAGCCGGATGCTTTCCGGCGCAAAGTTTTCCGCAAACGTGTACAGGTTGTACGCGCTGCCGGTGCCAAATGCCTCGATCATGAGGCGTTTGCCGTCCGCTTCCGCCTGATTCCGCAACTGCTCCACGTCGGCCCGGGCCTTGCCGAGCAGGCGGGTCTTCGCCGCGTCGAGCTCCGCGATCTGCCGTTCGATCTCGGCGACCTCGAGGTCGCGCTGGGCGTTGATCTCCTGCGCCTGCTTCTCCCCTTCGGCCTTGATCTGGGCGACCTTCTTGCGGGTCTCGGCGTTGATCTGCTCGCGGGCAATGTCCACCGCCACCTTCGCGGTCTCCAGGTCGGCCCGCACCTTGGCCGTCTCCCGCTGGGCCTGCTTGGTCAGGTCCTGCTCGCGGGCGATGTACCCGCGCTGGATGGTCCCTTTGAGGTCCATGCCGTCTTGCTCGGCCTCCGGGCTGCCGCGGACCGCGATGTTGTGGATCAGCGCGATGAGAATCTCGATGTCGCGCTCCTGGCACACGCGCCGCAGCGTCTCGGTCACCTCCTGCTGGTACAGTTCGCGCTTCTCGCCGCGGATGAAGTCGGTGCTCTCGTACTCCGAGCCCACGTTGCGGCAGATGCTGCGCATCTGGCTCAGGATGATCTGCTTGATCTTGGCGACATCGCCGAACCGGTTCAGCATCTCGGCGATGTGCGCCGGGTGCCGGCCCCACACCACCGTCACCTCGATGTCGATCGTGAAGCCGTCCTTCGAGGGAAACGTGATGTGCGTGTCGATCTCGGCCGGGCTCAACCTCTGGGCCTCTTGCTGCTGCACCTGGACCACTTGCTGCTCGGGCCGCGGCGGTGGCTGGCCTTTCGTGCCCTTACCAACCGACTCGGCCAGTTGCTGCAACGACACCTGCACGGGCTCCAGGCCCCTGGCTCCCTTCATGCGCACCGCAAGCTGCGAAATCTGGTTGTAGCCCACCTGCACGATGTGCACTTTGTGTACATATGGATTGAGGTAATAGATGCCCGGCGGCAGAACCTGCTTGACGACACCTCGCTGGCCCGGCTCCGCGAGCTTCTGGATCACCTTGGGATGTCCCTTCACCGGCTCTCCGTCCGGGCCGATGCTGATTTCTTCGACGGTCTCGACCCCCGGCATTTCGCCGAGCTGCGAGGTCACCACCCCGCAGCAGCCCAGCGGCACGACGGTGGCCAGAACGGTCCGCACCTCGTACACATAGGGGTTGATGCGGTACGTGCCGGGCGTCAATACCTCGCGTTGAATACCCTGGAACCCCTCCTCGACGACCTCGGTCTCGGCCGGTGCGGGCTTGCCCACCTTGTTGACGAGAATGCCGACCTCCGGCCAGGTGCCTTCCACCGACGGAAACTCCACGTCCGTCGCGGCCTCGGCGTAGTACTCCCTCCACGAAGCGGGATCGCCGGCGGAAACCTGCACCAGGGGGTGCAGCTCCCAGTCCCAGACCCACGGATTGAAGAAGTACCGGCCCGGTCCGAGCGTGTCCCGTTGAATGCCCTTCTGGCCCGGATCGGCGATCGTCTCGCCGGCCGGCAGCGGTGCCCCGCTCTTGCGGATCAGAACCAGGCACTGGTCGTGCGGCACATACGCACGGCAGGTGCCCCATACCACGCCCAACGCCAGCGCGCCCAGCACGAGCACGCCGCCGACCACGACGGCAAGGATGCGCGCGGGATTCATGGCCGACCTCCTTCTGCGGTGCCCGAGCCCGGCAGGGATGCCGCCGCCGGTGCGGCCGGCGTCAGGGCCCGGAAGATGTCCGCGAACGGCCCGTCCGTACTGGCCAGCACCGACTTGATTGCCGGCGCGAGCTTCTGATACAGGAAGTACTGCGCGTACGTCTGGCCGTCGCCGAAGGCCCGCACCGCGTCCCGTAGCGGCCGCGCTTCCGCCTCGTACTCGAGCCGCAGCACCTCGGCATCCGCCTGCCCGCGCGACAGTATGGCCGCGGCGTTCGCCTTGGCGGCCTCAAGATTCAGACGGGCGACTTCGAGCCGCTGCTCGACTCCGGTCAGGCCCACGGCCTTGCGCTGCTCGGCCTCCTTGATCACCGAAACCACCTCGCGGTTGGCCTGGCCGATCGCCTGGTTCTGCTTCTGCATCTCCTGCTGCTCGACCAGCCTGGCTTCGGCCTCCGCGAGCTTGATCTCGTTCTCGTATTGCTTGATCTGCTGCCCGGCCACCTGGCGATCGCTGATGGGGTCGGCGATCTCTTTCGGCGGCACGATCCGCCGGATCAAAGTCGCCCGCACCTCGATGCCCTGCGCGTAGCACTGCTCACGCAGGCCTTCGAACACGCGTTTCTGGAACACCGTGCGCGTGTCGCCCGCGATGAAATCGCGCGCCAGGAGCTTCGAGCCTTCGATCCGGCACAGCGAGCGCACGTAGGGCAGGATCAGCTTCTCGCGGATGTCATCGTGCTCGCCGATCGCGACCATGACGTACGGCGCCATGTCCTGCCGGATCGCGTATTCCACGGTGGAGTCGACCAGGATCTCGAAGCTGTCGTTGGACGGAAAGCGGATCGCCTCGTCCCCGTGCAGCTCCACCGTGTGGCTGCGCACGTCGATCGTGTCAATCCGCCGCACGTAGGGGTTGTTGTAGTACATCCCCGGCGGCAACACGGTCGGTTGCACGCCGCGCTCGCCCTCGGACACGACGTACTGATTCGGATTGGCGGGCTCGCGGCCGGAAAGCAGCGTGGCCACGCCGACCTGGCCGGCGGGAATGACCACCGGCTTCACGCGGCGAATCTCGTAGGCGAACGGGTTGATGTTGTAGCGGCCGGGCTTGAGGACCTCCGCTTCCGGGCCGCGTTCGTCCTCTTCCGTGGCGACGGTCTTGCCCGGCGGCAGCGGGCGCCCGTACTTGCGGACCCGGATGCCGATCTCGTCCTGCGGCAGGACCACGGCCGGGGCGAGAATGCGCTCCCAGAAGAAGGGATCGTAGAAATGCCGCCCCTCCGGCAGCGGCTCGTAGACGATGCCCTTGTACCGCGTCGAGTCGGGCGCTTCACCAAGCTGCTTGAGCAGCCCGGGATACAGCACGACTTGCTGTGTCGCTTCCGCCGGCAGCGCGGTCCCAACCTTGCGAATGAGCACCAGGACCTGCCCCGGCTGGACCTCCACGCGCTGGATGAACCACCAGTAGCCGAAGCCCAACAGCACCAGCACGAGCAACAGGAGCAGCCACAACGCGGCCCGCGGGGGCGACAGCGACGCCGCGGGCCCGTCGCGCTCGCTTCTCCGTGGCGGCGGCGGCGTGATCACGGCCATGAGCGTTCTCCTTTGCCTGAACGACTTCACACCTTATCGGACGGAGGCTGCGAATTCGAATCCGCGTCCGCGTTGAGCCTGGCACCGCAACGAGCGCAGTACTGGGCCGCCGACGGGTTGCGATGACCACAACCGCGCGCAGGGCAGACGCGTCCGCGACGCGCCGGCTGCAAGGCAGTCCAAATCAGCAGCAGCCCCACCCCCAGCAGGGCCGCGCCGACCACGATCACCGTAAACGTTGCGGGAGTCATGCCATTGACCCAAACCAATGCACCGGGCGCGTAGCATAACCGAAGATCGCGACCCGCACGCTGCCACGATCAGGCAATCCTCCGGGTCCAAGGCGCGGCTTCCGCCCTGCCCGCGGCACGACGTGCAAGGGGTTCGGCCGACCGTGACCGTGCCCGGCGCGCTGAGAAGCGGCACCGCCGATTTGTGGATTCTTGTCGGTTTGCGGCGTGCTCAACCCCCGCGCTTGCGGCGAGGCGGCCTGCGGCCTTGACGTTCTACTATGTCCATAGTATAATTCCTACGAACATAGTAATGGAGCCCCCGCATGGCGAAGCGCATCCCGCACATCACCGAGGCCGAGCTCCGCATCATGAAGCTCCTTTGGCAACACGGGCCCAGCACCGTCCGGCAGGTGCTTGAGTCGCTCCCGATGTCCGACGAGGACCGGCCGGCCTATACGACCGTGATGACGCTCATGAAGCAATTGGCCGACAAGGGCGCCCTGGTGGTCGATCGGGAGCGGCAACCGTTCGTCTACAAACCCGCGGTCCGCCGCGACCAGGTCTTTCGGCACCGCGTATCCGAGTTTCTGCACGAGGTCTTTGACGGCCAGGCGGTGGATCTGGTGCTGCGGCTGGTGGAAGACGAGCAGCTCTCGGTCGAGGACCTCCGGCAGATCGAAGCCAAGGTCAGGCAACGCGAGCAGGTGGAGCGAAACAGGCCCGCCGACTAAGGGGAGTAGCATGTTCGATGCGTGGATGGCACTGGACGTGGAGGCCGCTTGCCTCGTTGTCCTCTCGGGACTCGGGCGGGCGTTGCTCCTGGGCAGCGTGCTCGCCGTGCTGACGTGGACGGTGGTCCGCGTGTTCCAGAAGCGGATTTCGCCGGCCATGGAAATGGCACTCTGGTGTGTCGTTCTGCTGCGGTTCGTCGTTCCCGGCGGACCCGGCTGGCCCGGCTCGCTCGCGAATCTGTGTGCCGAATTCGTCCCCGATCCGCCGCGCGTTTCGCCGGACCGGGAGCCGCTGCCGCCGGTGGTGCGACCCGATGGCCTTTCGCTGGCGGACGCAGGCGCCCTGAAGCTCGGGCAGGCGGCGACGTTCCAGCCCGGCTGGGCCACGCTGAGCCTTGCGGTCTACGCCGCCGCCGTGTTGGGATTGGGCGGCTGGCGCGCCGTGACCTACCGGCGATTTCGAGGGGTGCACCTGGTGCTGCCGGAGGCGGGGGCGGACACGCGCGCGCTGGTGCGCTCGGTTTGCGACCGCCTCGGCGTGCGGCAGGCGCCGCTGGTGCGGATCAGCGATGATGCTCGGGCCCCCTTCGTCATGGGGATTCTCCGCCCGCTGCTGGTACTGTCGCGTCGCCAACTCGTTCGGCCGGACGAGTTGGAGACGGTGATTGTTCACGAGATCACCCACCTCCGGCGGGGTGACATGCTCGTGCGCTGTGTGCAGTGTGTCGCCGGATTGCTGTTTTTCTTCTGGCCGGTCGTGGCGTGGGTGAACCGTCGGATTGACCGGGCGCGGGAGTACGCGTGCGACGAATGGGCCCTTCGGCGCGGCAAGCTCTCCGCGGGTCAGTATGCGCGTTGCCTGTTCGAGGCCGCCTGCTGGCGGCAGCGGTCAGGCTGGAGCTACGCGCCTGCGTGCATGGCCGGGCATCCTAGCACCATTGAAAGGAGAATCGACGTGATTCTGAAGCTACCGAACCGCGCGCCACGAGGAGTCTTGGGCCGCCTGGGCGCGGGTGTGTTGCTGATCGCCTGGTGTGGTTTCGGGCTGGCGGGGGCGCAGGAAGCCGCCCCCGGCACGACGACCAAGTACGAACCGACTGAGGTCGGCATGAGGCAGCACGCCGACGTGCTCTTCGCCCGGGTGAAAGAGCTGCCGGGCGGCGACGTGAACGGCGACGGCGAGGTGACGAAGGAAGAATGCTGGGCCTACGTGATGGCCGTGATCCTCACTCAGCCGGGCGCGATTCTGGAAGCCTACCCCTGGGCCGACCAGAACCACAACAACCAGCTTGAGCCGGAGGAGGCGTTCTTCTTCGGGCGCGGCGACTACGACTTTCAGGAGCTCCACCAGACGTTTGGCCCGGAGAAGAAGAAAGTCAGCGAGCTCGAGGACAAGCAGAGGCAGCAGGAATTCAAGCAGCAGGTGATGACGGCCGAGTACGCGACCTGGCACGTGATCCTCGACCGACGCGCGCAGCTCATTGACTCGGCCAAGACGCTGCCCTCGCCGGAGTTCGTGCGCAAGGTGCTCGACAACGACATGAAGCACCTCCTGGCCGACAGCGAGTTCGATCAGCTTGTGCAGAAGGCCAAGGAAGTCAGCAAGTTGAAGCAGGAGGCGAAGAAGCTGCATACCGAGGCCGCCACCGCGAGCGCGGCCGACAAGCCAAAGCTGGAAGCCAAGGCCGCCCAGCTCGAGACGTACGCCACGGAAATCACGGGCAAGCTCCAGGCGGAAGTCTCCCGCCGTCTGGAAGCGCTCGAGTCGGGTGGTCCGGCCGAGGAGGTCGCACGCTATCGGGGGCTGCTGAAGAAGCTGCAATCGCTGTAGTCCGCGACCTGGGAGGCGCGGGCCCGTTGAGGAGTTCGGTCGGCGGCCGGTCGCAGCCCCCTGTGACTGCGGCCGGTCGGCCTGACCGCCCGCGACATTGGCCTGCGCGCCACCTACACCGAACACCGGCGAGACCTCGTGCGGGCGAGCTTGTAGCCGCCGAGCCCCAGGAGAGTCAGCGGCACCCAACCCACGATGCCTGAGCCGCACGCGTTCGCGCCGCAGGCCGGGGCGCTCGGCGCATTTCCGTCCGCGGCCCCGTTCGGCTGACCGGCATCGTTGGCGTCAGCGGGGTCGTTCGGCTCGTCGCCGCCCGCCGGGTCGTTTCCCTCGACCGGCTCGTCGGGGTTCCCGGCGTCTGCCGGTTCGTTCGGGTCCTCCGGCGCATTGGGATCGAGGGGGGCGGACTCGCACTCGTCGGGGACGTGGTTCTGGTTCTCATCCGCGCTCGCGCCGGAATCGATGTCGCAGTCGTCCAGTGTGCCGTTCTGGTTGCAGTCGGTCATCGGCGGCGAGAACGAGGACTCGTACGCCCCCATGTCCACGCGACAGACTTGGCGGCGGGCCTCCCTGTCAAGATCGTCGGCGGGCAGATCCGCGACGTAATCCGAACCGGCGTTGATGCACGGGGAGTCTTGCGCGAGGTGGAAGTCGCCAGCGCCCGCCGCGAGAAACTTCGGATCGGCGTCGATGTTGCCCGGTCCCGGGAAGCCGCCGCGAACATCGGAGTATGTGACCGTCGTGTTTTCCGGCAGTACAGCGGCGGGCTGGCTCCACAGGATACTGTTCGCCACCGTCAAGGTGCGGGTCCCGAGGCCGTAGACGTCCGCGCCGGACGATGCGCTGTTGCTGGCGAGCGTGCAGTTCGTCAACGCCAGCTCGTCGCCCTGGAATCGTATGCCGCCGCCGCTGCCCGGCTCCTCGAAGCCCGGCGCCGAGTTCCGCACAATCAGGCAGTTCACCATCGTGAGTGACCCGCTCGTGTGATAGACTCCGCCGGCGTTGTCCGCGCGGTTGCCGGAGATCAGGCAGTGGCGGATCACGACGCTCCCGGAAGCGTGGATGCCGCCGCCGGAACCCTCGACAACGCGGTTGTCCGCGATGCGGCAACGCGCGATCGTGGCGTCGCCGGAACAGAGCACGCCGCCGGCGAAGGCCGGGTTCCCGGAGTTGTCAGTGATGGTGCACTCGCTAATCTGCGCGGTGCCGCCACTACAGTGCAACCCGCCGCCGCTCCCGAATTCAGCGAGCTTGTTGCCAGAGATGGTGCAGCCCGTGATGCTCGGGCTTCCCCCGGACGTCGCGATCCCGCCCCCCGTGTCCGCCCGGTTGTTCCGAATCGTGCACTGCGCGATCGTGGGGGTGCCCCCGGTGAAGTACATTGCGCCGCCCGTGGTGGATGCGTTGCCGGAGAAGACGCAGTTCTCCACGAGCGAATTGCTGTTGGCGCCATACAGGCCGCCGCCGGCCGGTGTTGCACCTCCGTAGCTCCCACCGTTCGTGTCCCAGACGTTGTCGGTGAACCGGCAGTCTCGGATCGTCGGGCTGGCGTCCCTGACGCATACGCCGCACCCGAAGCCGGGCTCCGCCGTGCTGCCGAACGCATTGCCCCGCTTGATCGTGACGCCCTCCAGAACACTCTCCGCGCCTTCCCCACTGTGGAAGTAGAACGCGCGGCCGGCGCCGGCACAGTCGATGACGCAGGCGGCCGCACCATTCTGGCTGCGCAGAGCGATGCGCCGACCGCCGAAGTCCAGGCTACGGTTCGGTGCGCCCGTGTACGTGCCGTCCAGCAGGAGGACCGTGTCACCGTCCTCCGCGGCATCAAGGGCTTCCTGGATAGCGTCGAACGGATGGGCTGCCGAACCGTCTTCGAGTGGATCGCTGACGGACGGATCGCCGGGCAGGGGGTCGCCGGGGGCATTGTCATCGACGTACCACGTGGACTGGGCGGAGGCGTTACCGGCCGCCAGGCTGAATGCGACGGACACGGTCAGAGCGAGAACAGCGCGATGGAGCAACATGTTCCAACCCTCCTGGCCCCCGATGGCCAACGCCGAACACCGGGGTCAGCGTCGAGGCTGATCACCCAGTCCGGCGCGCGCCACACACCGGAACGACTGCCCAACCATGTCTCGGTTGCGCTTGGCGCGGATCGGTGGGCAAGCGCGGCATGGTGCGGAACGAATGAGCCGAATACAAACCTCAATGTTACTTCTATCACCTCAACCGCATCGGCGTCAACTATATTTTGCGAGCGTTGGCCCACTGGGTCCATGACGCGTCCGGCGACGGGGTTCACAGACTGCGTCCGGGGCCGAGGCGTCGCGCCGCAGGGGTTCCCCGGCTCGCGACGTGTTACCGGCTGTCGCCTCGTCGGAGTCCAAATCACGCGGGCAGGCTCAGGTCCGGCGCTACGCTTCTGCGGCGGACTGCCAGAGTTGCATGCGCTCGTCCTCTGTGCGAATTGGACCTAAGGGCGGTCCGGCTTTGTTCGATAACTACCTTGCTGCAGGATGGTTAGCGCGAGTCCTGATATGTGGACACACGGGCCGCGAGTACCATTGCCTGTGTAGGTTGGAGGACGGGGTACATGCGTGTCCGTCATGACGACATCCGACAAGTGACGCGAACGATCTCAGCCACATTCTGGCTTTGGGCGGGCCTGGCCTGCGCGGTCTCGGTGTTGCCCGGCTGCGGAGTCCCCACCCCAGAGTCCCTCTACGTCGCCATGGACGACGGGACCGAGCTGGCGGTGGATATCTGGCTGCCGCGCAGCCGGGCCGCCGACGGCACGGCCCCGACGATTCTGCGGCTGGGGCGCTATTGGCGCGATTACCAGTTGCCGGCGGCGTTGCCGCCCTTTATCGGCAAGTACCTCGGCAACGTCGATTGGCTGAACGAGGCCGGGTACGCGGTGGTGATGGTTGACGTGCGCGGGACCGGGGCGTCTTTCGGCGTGTCCACGGCGCCGTGGTCGCCCGAGGAGGTCGGCGATTTCCCACAGCTCGTGGATTTCGTCATCGCCCAGCCGTGGTCCAACGGCCAAGTGGGCGCGCTGGGGGTTTCGTACGACGGCGTGACGGCCGACTGGCTGGCGGCGTTGCAGCACCCCGCGGTCAAGGCCGTACTGCCGACCTACGGCTACTCGGACGTGTACCTCGACCTGAGTCACCCGGGGGGCATCTTCAACGAGCGCTTCTTGAAAGCATGGGGCGACGTGACCGCCCTCATGGACCGCAACGACACGAGCTTCCTCGATATCGTCACCGCGGCCAACCCCAACTCACTCCTCGCGATCTTCGCGGACGTGGTCGCAGCGTCCCTGTTGGGCGTGCGGCCGATCACCGGCGCGGGCAACGTGCTCGCCGACGCGGTCGCCCAACACCAGGACAATCCCAGCGTCTTCGACGCGGCGCGACAGATCGAGTTTCGCGACGACCGCTTTCAGGACGTGACCGTCGACGGCGTGAGCCCGCTGCTCGGGGCCGTTGACCACCGGCGGACCGCCGCCATCCGCCGTGTCGTGGGCTGGCTGGATGCCGGCAGCACGCGCGGGGCCCTGAGCAGCTTCAACACGCTCGACGCCCCGTACCACGTGCTTGTCATCGCACCCCAGACGCATACGGGCGACTATCGGGCCGATCCGTACGACTTCAACGACCCGCTGCCGCTCCAGAAGAGCGAGGTCGTCGCCGAGATCTGGCAAGCCATACCGTTCCTGGACGCCTTCCTTAAGGAGGGCTCCACGGCCGAGGCGCGGCGCGAGGTCCACTACTACACGTACGTCGAACGGCAGTGGAAGCAAACGCCCGTCTGGCCGCCGCAGGGCTTCGAGACGCAGCGCTGGTACCTTGCGGAGGAGAGTCGCCTGAGCCGGAGCGCGCCGGCCGACAGCACCGGGGAGGACATCTACACGGTGGACTTCGAGGCCACGACCGGGCTGGAGAATCGGTGGTTTTCGGGCATGTCGGGCCTGCCGATCCGCTACGTGGACCGCGCCCGGCAGGACCAGCGGCTGCTGACGTACGACACGCCGGAGATGACGGAGGATGTCGAGTTGACGGGCCACCCCGTGGTGAGCCTGCAAGTCAGCTCAACCCATGAGGACGGCGCGTTCTACGTCTATCTTGAGGACGTCTTTCCCGATGGCCGCGTGGTCTACCTGGCGGACGGGCAGTTGCGGGCCATCCACCGCAAGCTCTCGGACGAGCCGCCGCCGGTCGCCATCTTCGGACCCTATCACACGTTTCGGCGCGCCGACGCACAGCCGCTGGTGCCGGGCGAGGTGGCGGAGATCACGTTCGACCTGCTGCCGATCTCGACGATCGTTCGTGCGGGGCACCGCATCCGCGTCGCCATCGCCGGTCATGACAAGGACACATTTGTCCGCTACCCGGCGGAGGGAACGCCGGTCCTGCGAGTCCAGCGAAACGCGCAGTACGCGTCGTGGATCGACCTGCCGCTGAAGTCCCGCGGCGACCTGGGCGAGCTGCCGACGGAGCTGCCCATCGTGCGGCCCTTCGGCGGCGCGTTGTGCCCGGCGGCCAGCGGCGTCGGGATTGCGCTGGTGTCTGGCGCGTGCCTGGCCAGAAGGCGCGGGGTGCGAGCATTCGTGGCACGGCCGACCCGGTTCTGAACAGACCGCACCACGCTTCGCTGCTCGAGTCCTGAGGCGCTCTCTGCTGCTCGCATCGTTCTGATGGTCAGTCACCAGGACAGGGTCACCTGAAGCTCATCGCCGGCCTCAAGGACCACCGCTGCGTCGAGTGACACCTCGCACTGGGCGGCGCGCTGGACCATGGTGACCGACAGGGAGCGCGGCTCAGAATCCGGATCGGCCGTGTTCGCCAGCCGCGCCGTTGCGTCTTGGATGCGCGCCTCCTGCGGCACCGCGATCCGGACCTGTGCGAGCCGCAGCGTTCCCCGCTGAAGCGCGACCGCGTTGCTTTGCCGGTTCGGCGAGCGCTCCTGCCTGAGATTGCCCCAAGCCGTGCCGCTGGTGAAGAAGCAACCGAAATCGTCCTGCTGAATCCGCGGGGCCAGGCTCAGCCGGCCCGCCGGACCGTCGAACGTGAAGCCCGCCAGCGCGTGCAGGGCACCCCACGAGGCCAGGGCCCGCGCGTAGTGATCGCCGCACTCGACCTCGTTCCACGGGTTGTGCTTCGCGCCGTCGTAGCGTTGGTCGATCCCGCGCAGGATCAGCAGCGCCTCCTCGACGAGCCCCTCCCACAGCAGGCCCGCGGCTACCTGATACTCGATGCCCGTCCAGACCTCGTCGCGGTAGCGCACCGGCTCCGGCGGCCGTCCGCCCCGCGGCCAGGTGCAGAGAAACAGACCCGGCTCCCCAAGCCGCGCGAACCAGCGTTCCGGCGGGAACGCCGCGTTCAGCGGCCCGACGTCCGGCGCCCAGTTGTACTGGAACACCGCGGCCAGCGCGCTGCGAACCTGCTCCTGCGGATAGACGTACCCCAGGTCCAACAGGTGCGCCCACGTCTGTCCGAACACCTGGTCGCTCAGGCAGCCGGTGACGTACTGCCAGGGGGGCGGCGGATCGGCGGACACGCGCTGCTCGAAGTACTCGCCGTTGAACAGGTTCGCGGCCGTCCACGCGCGGCCGCGCTCGAAGATCTCCCGGTAGCGCCCGGCGGCCTCCGCGTCGCCCATGTGCCCGGCCATTTCCTCCCCGGCCCGCAGCGCCGCCAGATACAGCGCCCCCACGAACGTGTTCGGGCCGACGAAGTTGATGTCGTACGTGTTGTGCTGGCGGTCGTTCTCGATGATCCCGTTGTCGTCGCCGTCTTCACTGATGAGGTACTCCAGCGCGGCCTTGATGCGCGACCAATGCTGGCGCAGGAATCGGTCGTCGGCGCAGGTCAGGTGCTCGCGGTAGCACTTGAGGACGGTCCCGGCCTGGCCGTCCGCGGCGAAGCTGCGATTGGACCGGAACCCGACCAGCCCGGAGATCTCCTCGAAGCCCTCGCCCAGGTCCTGCATGCTGCGCACCGTGCGAGCCAACTCCGGGAAGAGCCACGCCTCTCCCTGGGCGTAGTTCCAGACGTGCGTGCACGTCCCTGGGCAGCAATACGCGCCCTCCCAGCCCCAGAACCGCCCGTTTTTCCACCACTGCGCCGTACCCGTCGCCAGGTTTGAAACCGGCATCAGCAGCCGGGATGCGAGCCACCACGGCAGCGTCGTCTGACGATAGTAGGCGTCACAGAAACGCACCGTCTCGCCCCGCAGGCGGTCCAGGTCGCGGGCCAACTGGACGGCCACGTCGCGCGCATCCTGGAACCAGTTCGTGTACATGCGTCCGTGGCCGGTGTGCAGATTGGGGAAATACCACGAGATGATGAACGTCACCTCCCGCGACTCGCCGGGCCGCAGCGGGAAAATGCTAGTCACCGTTCCCACGAGCGGGCGGCCGAAGCCCGGCTCGACCTGCGCCCCGCCCACCGAGATCACTTTGGTGCCCAGCAGGCTTGCGACGAACGCCTCCTGGTTCACCCAGCGCAACCCGGTCACGCCGTCTCCCACCAGGCTGAGCGCCAGGCTGCCGAAGCCCAGCGCCGCTTCGTCGTATTCCTGAAACTCGTCGCCCAAGGCGTTGGTCAAGGCGATGTCGTCCACGTTGATGTGACCCCACCCGCCGGTCTCCTCGTCGACGATCTCCAGGCGCGCCTCGCGCCCGACGAACTCGCTGACTTCCCAGACGTGCGGCTTGAGCACCTCCGAATTCCGACCGGTCGCGGTGCGCACCACCTGCTCATCGATCACAAGATTCAGGCACGTCTTGCCTTCGTGCCGGCCGCCGCCGATGCGGAACGTCAGGTAAGGCACATCGATCTTGAACGGTGCGCTCACCATCCGGCCGGTGGCTTCGTCGCCGCCCACGAAGCTGTTCACCAGGTATCGGCCGCCAAAACCCGACACTTCGTTCTGGTCCGGCAGCGTGCCGGCGGCGGGGCCTTCGCCGAACGCCTTCCCCGTAACGGTCCAGCCGGCGTACGTGCCGCACTCAAAATCGGCGAGAGTCCTTCCGATCAGGGCCGGTGGACTGGGCGGCGTCCGCGCGGCCGCCTCCATCACGACGGTCGTCAGCCCCTCGCCGACCGCGGCCCGGTTGCGGCGTTGCACCGTGATGGCACTGGTGCGCTCGCGGCAGACCATGTTCTCCAGCCAGCCGCCGAGCGCCACCTCCAGGTCACGATCAGTCGGATTCGTCACGGTGAAACGCAGGACCGTTGCCGGCCAAGCCGATTCCCGGGCGCTTAATGGCACAAATGGGCTGAATACTTCGAGGTCCACGCTCACCGGCAGCCGCGTGTGCCCCTCGCCCCCTTGATCCCGCGGGCCCTCCGTCCCGCTCGCGGAACGATAGCGGATGAGTGCCCGCGGATATTCTCCGACGAACTCGATCGCGTCGTACCCCGCATCATCCAGCGTCACGCGCGTCGGACGCTTCCCGGGTTCGCGCGCAGCGATGGCGAATCCCTGCGCAATCGGCTGCGCCGGGCGATACGTGCGGTAGCTTGTGTGGCCGACGCCGGTGAAGTAGCGGCTCCCGTCGATCTCCCAGCAACCGAGGGTCCCATCGCCCAGCACGTAGAGCTGCCCGGCACAGATTCCGCCGCAGGGCATGCCCAGCGTCGCGCGGGCCTCGCCCGTGTAGATGCGTTGTTGCCCGCGCGTAAGCAGGCCCGCAAGCTGCCCCGGCGACCAGCCCTTGTCCGCGGGAACCAGGTGCTGGACAGGCTGCGCCGGCGCCGCCGGCTCCTGCGCGCTGGACAGCGGCCCAAGCCATACCAGGACCATCCCGATCAGGGGACTCGCCCGGTTGGTCCCCCGAGCGGCGTGATTGCGGGTCACGGGCACGTGTGTTCCTCCTCTCAGTCCTGCCAGGGCACCGAACGTTACCACGGCCCAGGGCTGAAGAAAACTCGCGGGAGGTGGCCCGCCGATACGTTGCGGCCGCAATGCGCGACGTGCAGGGGGCGTTCCGTCGTTACGGCGTTCGACCGCTCAGTTATAGGACGCCCGTCCCGCAGCGCCGACGAGGCTTGGAGAATGACCCGCTGTCCAGGTACGATGCGACTGGAGGAGCGGCATTCCTCACGACTGAGGAACGCAATTCGACTCGTGCTCCCGCCCGGACGATGCCACTCGGCAGATTAGGAGACCTCTCCATGCGCACCTCGCACCCGTGTCGATCCCTTTGTCTCGGGCTGGCTCTGCTTGGGCTGGTATCCGTCACCGTCTATGCCGACAGCCCGCTCGTGGCGGGCGATCACATTCCGCTCACGCTGGACACGCCCCAGAATTACAAGGGCGCGTCCGGCGACGAGCCGGAAGTCGAGTGGAGCTACCGCCTGCACCACCCCGGTGCCACGTACATCGCGCTGCACTTCGTCGATTTCGACCTCGGCCCCGGAGACTACCTGGTCGTCTCCGACGACGCGGGCACGCAGATCTACACGATGTCCGGCCGCGGCAAGATGGACGCCGGCACGTTCTGGGCCCGTCACATCAAGGGTGAGACCGCTCTGCTGGACCTCGTCAAGGTCGGGCACGAAGGCGGCCGCGGCTTCATCATCGACGAGTACGTGGCCGGGTTCCTCGATCTGAGCAAACCCGGCGAGGACCGCGCCATCTGCGGCACGGACGACAAGCAGAACGCCAAGTGCTACGAGGATTCGCACCCCACCGAGTACAACCGCGGCCGGGCCGTGTGCCGGTTGCTCAGCAACGGCAGCGGGTTCTGTACGGGCTGGCTGGTGTCCGCCCAGAACCACGTGATGACCAACCAGCACTGCATCGGCAGTGCCTCGCAGGCTCTGAACACGGATTTCGACTTCATGGGCGAGGCCCCGACGTGCGGCACGCCCTGCTCCGGCTGCTCCGGGACCATCTTCTCCGGTTCGACCCTGGTTCAGCTCAGCTACAACCTGGATTACTGCCTGGTGCAGATTTCGAGCGGCAACCCCGCCGCCCAGTTCGGCTACCTGGAGATCGACAACCGAGTCGCCATCCCGGGCGAGGAAATGTACATCATCGGACATCCCGGCGGACGAGCCAAGGAATTCAGCATCTACAGCACACACCCCAACGACGGCGGCATTGCCAAGGTCTACTCGATTACTCAGCCCGCCTGTCAGGGCAGCGGCTACAACGACGTCGGCTACTACGCCGACACCGAAGGCGGCTCGTCGGGCTCACCCGTCCTGGCCCGCTCCAGCCACAAGGTCATTGCCCTGCACCACTGTGCCAACTGCCCGAACCGCGGCGTCCCCATCAACCTCGTGTATGCGGAGGTGGCCCAGTTCCTGACGCCCGGGCCGGCCGGAATCGTCGCGCTGGACAAGCAGTTCTACGGCTGTAGCGACTCCGTTGGCATCGAACTCCGCGACGGAGACCTGCTCGGAGCCGGAACGCACGCCGTCGGCGTCACCACCAGCGCCGGTGACGCCGAGACGGTCGTCCTCACCGAAACGGGCTCAGGCACCGGCATCTTCCAGGGCTCGATCGGCACGATGGCGGGCAGCATCGTTGCGGGCGATGGCTGGTTGCAGGTGGCTCACGGTCAAACGATCACGGTGTCGTACGTCGATGCCGACAACGGTCAAGGCCAGCAGGTAACGGTCACGGACACTGCGACGGCGGATTGTGTACCGCCGCAAATCCTGAGCGTGCAGACCACCGACGTCCAGCCCCGCAGTGCGACGGTTACGATCACGGCGAATGAGCCGGTGCGTGGCGTCGTGCATTACGGGCTGAGCTGCGGCGCGCTCATCTGGACCGCGCAAGGCACGGGCTACTCCGTCAACGCGACCGTCAACCTGAGCGGCCTCCAGGACGACACGACCTACTTCTATACCGTCGAGGCGTTCGATGAGGCCGGCAACACCACGGTGGACCCGACCTGCCGGAGCTTCACCACGCCCGAGGTGCCGGACTTTTTCACGGAGTTGTTCACGGGCGCGAACGATCTG